>NZ_JBITHR010000019.1:0-138808 GCF_044458185.1 Streptomyces sp. NPDC050485
GCCTTTAGGACTTGCTTGAGCCGTGTGCCGCGACGAGTGGCACGCACGGTTCTGAGGGGGGACCGCCGCAGCAATGCGGTGGTCCTACCCGACACCGGTGAGATGGCCGCCTACCTGGCCTCCCTCGGATACACCGTCGACGCCGCCGACTTCGCCGAGGATGTCCTGGAACGAGCCCGCCAGGAGCATCCCGGAGTGGAGGGGGTGCGCTGGCTGTGCCTGGACATCGAGCACGACGACCTGGCAGACCTCGCCGACGACTACCACCTGATCACCCTGCGGCACTTCGTCGCAGGTATCCATGATCGCGGCCGGGTGCTTCGCTGTCTGACCGCGCGGCTGCGCCCAGGCGGGGTGCTCGTCGTCCTCACGCCGGTCGCGGAGCACACCGCCGAGGAGCGGCGCCACATCACGCTGGGCGCGGACGAACTGACGGCGCTCGCCGATGGGTTCGATGGCGTCGAGCGGTTCGACACGGAGGGCCTGGTGGTGCTGGTCTTCCGCGGACCGGGCGGGTCGTTCAGCGCGGAGGAGAAGCTGCGGCCCGACCCGCAGGCGGTCTTCGGCGCCGCGGTGGTGGTGACCGACGCATCCGGGCGGGTCCTGTTGGGCCGCTCGACCCGGGACATGTGGGAGCTGCCCGGGGGCCGGATCGAGACAGGTGAAGCCGCCCCGGCCGCCGCCGTGCGGGAGCTGGAGGAGGAGAGCGGACTGCTGACGGAGGAGGCGGACGCTCATGTCATCACCGTGCTCCACGACGATCGGCTGGACGTGCGTCGTGTCACTGCGGTGGTCCGCGTGACCCGCTGGGACGGTGAACTGGGTCTGCCGGAGCCGCACCGCTTCCTGCGCTGGGAGTGGCACGACCTGCACACCCTGGCCAGTCTCGGGCGGATCTTCGCGCCCAGCGCTCAGGCCCTGGCCGCGGTGTGGCCCGGGGTGCTGCCCGGGCTGCCGTCGGTCCACTCCTATACGTGCGACACCGCTGTGCCGCCGGTGCCCGGTGAGCCGGCGGAGGCCGCGCGGCTGCGCGAACGGATGACGCAATCCGTGATCGTCAAAGGCTGGGCTCCCTCCCCGCGAGTCCAGGCCGCGCTACTTGAGGTCCCGCGCCACCGCTTCATCCCCGAGGCCTCGCTGACGGAGGCCTATCACGACGACCTCGCCGTGGTGACGGTCCGGCAGTCCCCCCAGACCGCGCTCAGCTCCGTCTCGGCTGCCTGGTTGCAGGCCGACATGGCCGAGCAACTTCGGCTGGAGCCAGGGATGACGGTGGTGGAAGTCGGGTCGGGCGGGTACAACGCGGAGCTGCTCGCGCACCTTGTCGGTGAGCGCGGACGGGTGGTGACCGTGGACGTCGACCCGTACGTGGTGCACCGCACCCGCAGGCTGTGCGCGGAGGCCGGCAGCGGCCGGGTCACCGCCGTCCTCGGCGACGGCGGACTCGGCGCGCCAGGCCATGTCCCGGCTACCGGGTTCGACGGGATGATGATCACGCACAATGTGTCCGACATCGCGCCGGCCTGGCGGGAGCAGCTCGCCGAGGGGGCCCGGCTGGTCGTGCCGCTGGAGATGGGCGGCTACACCCGTTCCCTCACCCTGGTCCGGCACGGCGACGTGCTGCACTGCGAGCACTGGACGTACTGCGGTTTCGTACGGGATCGCGGTGCCGCAGCCCGTACCGCCCCGGCCGTGCGGCTGGACGACGGCGAAATCACGGTGCGGTGGGACGACGGGGCGCCCGGCGACACCGCTGGCCTCGACGAGGCTCTGCGCGGGCCCCGGCACGAGCGCTCCACCGGCCTCGTCGTCCGGGGAATGTTCAACTTCGAGACCTTGCAGGTCTATGCCGCGACCACGCTGCCGGGGTTCTGCCGCCTGACCGCGCCGAAGGGGTCCACGCTCGTGGCGCAGCAGGACGCAGCCGCGATCCTGGCGAACGGCTCGCTCGCTTACCTGACCTACCGGCAGGTCAAAGATGCCCCGGAGTCGGCCGATCGCATCACGGAGTTCTTCATCCACGCCTACGGCCCAGCTGCCGAGGCGGCGGCGGAGGACTTCGCCGAGTGCGTCCGGGTCTGGGACCGCGAGGTGCGCGAGAGCGGCTATCCGGCGATGACCGTCCACCCGGCCACAACGCCCGACAACCAGCTGCCGCCCGGTGATGTGCTCGACAAGCCCAGCGCACGGCTTGTCTTTCAGTGGCCGGGTCGAACCCCCGCCGGCACACAGAGCCTCTCGGCCCCGGGTGGCCAGCGTGCCTGACTCCGACGAGCTGACCCCCGCGAAGGGGGCGGCTTCCGCCTTGCCGTCCCTGCTCGGCGTGTTCGCGCACCCCGACGACGAAAGCCTCCTCGCTGGCGGTGTACTCGCCCAGCACGCCGCCGCGCACGCACGCACCGCTGTCGTCACCATGACGTGGGCGCCCGACAGCCCGCGAGCCGCCGAACTCGCCGACGCCTTGCGGGCACTCGGTGCGGGCGCACCTCGCATGCTGGGATACGGCGATGCCCGCAACCCACAGGCGGCCCCCGGCCGTCCCCGGCTCGTCGACGCACCGCTCGACGACGTGATCGCCGCCCTGGTCCGCCAGATCCGCTCGTTCCGCCCCGACATCGTGGTGACGCACGACGCCCTGGGCCAGCTGACCGGTCATCCCGACCACCGCCGCACCCACCAGGCCGCTCTCCTCGCCGTTCAGGACGCGGGACTCGCGCACCTTCACCCCGAAGCGGGGCAGCCCTGGCAACCGCGCGCCGTGTACTGCGCCACGCACCCCGAGTCCGGTGTCGGCGAGCTCGGACCTCTCCTGGAGGCCGTCGGCAAAGCTGTGCTCGCGGTCCCGGACGCGTACGCCACCACAACCGTCGACGTCACCCTGTGGCTGGAGCAGAAATGGGCCGCCATCCTCGCTCACCGAGGCGAAGTCGCCCGCGAACGGCCACTGCCCGGCATCCTCGCCCGCCTGTCTGAGGAGACCCGGCGCAACATCATCGCGACCGAGTACTTCACTCGGCTCGCGACCGGGCCCGTCCCGGATGACCCCCACCTGCTCACAGCCTGACGGCGGCCCACCACCTCCCTCCTTTCCCGGACCCGACCTGCCCGTTCTCGATCGGAGAGCCATGACGACCACATCCGTTCCCGGCGAGATGCCTGGCCCCCGAATGAGCGACGAGGCATACGGTGCTCTGCGAGCCTCGGCCGCGTTGTGGGCCGGAACGTCCGTGCTGATCACCGACCCGCTCGGGCAGGTCCTGGTCCAACACGTCGACTATCGCGACACATGCCTCCTGCCGGGCGGTGCCGTCGACGAGGGCGAGTCCCCCGCTCACACGGCCGCCCGCGAGCTCATGGAGGAACTCGGGGTCGCCGCCCGCGTCGATCGGTGCCTGGCCGTTGACTGGGTCTCCCCCGACAGCGTCAGCGCGCCTGCCGCCATGCGGTTTCCCGGCGAAATCCTGCACGTTTTCGACGGCGGCACCTGGGACGACGCACGGATCGGCGAGATCCGTCTGCCCCCGAGCGAGGTCACCGCGATCGAATTCGTCGAGCCCGCACAACTGCCCGACCTGCTCTCCCCACTCGACGCCCGCCGCGCCCTGTCCGCGCTGCGTGCCCGGATCAACGCCGGAGGCACCGTACTTCTGGAAAACGGCCTCCCGATCACTCCCACTGCCCTGGACCGTCTGGGCGTTCTGCGGACCGCTCGCCCGACCTACCGCTACCCCTGGCATCCTGGACCGGCCCCGCACAACCTGACCGTCACCCAGGTATGGGCATGGCTGTTCGCGCCGGACGGGCGCGTCCTCGTCCTCCTCGAACCCCACACCGGACTCGCCATCCTGCCCGGCGGCACACCCGAGAAGCAGGACCAGGGCGACTTCGTAGCCACCCTGCGCCGCGAAGCCCAAGAAGAAGCAGCCACCCGGATCGGGAGCCCGCTGCTCCTGGGACATGTCACCGATCCCGCCGCGCGGCGCGGATACCTGCGCTACGCCGCGGCACTCGCGGACGTCGGTCCCGCCCAGCCGGACCCAGCCACCGGTCACACCTACACCCGCATCCTGGCAGCTCCCGAACAGGCCGCGGAACTCTTCGACTGGGGACCGGCGACCGCAGAGCAACTCGCCGCGGTCCATCAAGCCCGCCGCCAGCTCGGTCTCCCCCGGGCCGCCCGCCAGCCCGTCACCGAACTCACCGGCTCCAGCGCCCGGTAACCGACCACTCCCTGTCCTCCACCGTCTCGAGGAACCTATGAACCCCCTGCTCCGCATCGTCACCTACAACCTCCAGTTCGGCGGCTGCGACGACAACGGCCTGGGCAGCGACAGCCGGCTGCGCAAGGTGTTTCCCTTCCTCCGCTCCCTCGACGGCGACGCCTACCTCCTCCAAGAGGCCAACTACTGGGACCACTTGGGCAAACGCCGCCTCCACCAGGCCCGCGCCGCGCTGGACATGGCGAGCGCCTTCCTAGCCAAGGCGAACAAGACGACCACCGGGCACGCCTTTCACACCGCGATGCTCTTTGGGCGGAGGTGGAACATCGTGGCAGAGGACAGCGACCGCGCCCGCTACCACCACGTCCTGGGCTGGGCTACCGTCCAGCTCGACGACACCGCGACCACCTGGGACATCCGCAACCTCCACCTCGATCCGTTCTCGCCCGCCAACCGGCACAACGAGGTCGCACCGCTTCAGACGCTGGCCGCGCCCGGCCGCCTCGCCGCGCTCATCGGCGACGCGAACACGCTCGGGATCAACCACCCTGAACCGGACTGGACTCCGCTGCCCGCCCACCTCCGCGCCGCCCAGCTCGCCCCGCATACCGAGGCGGCGGCCTGCGCCGACCGGAGGGCGATACGGCTCCTGCAGGACGCCGGCTTCGTCGACGTTGCGGACCGGTTCGGCGATCAGCGGCCCACCGGTGGCTTCGGGCCCAGCGACGTGCCCCGGCGCCAGGACCTGTTCCTGCTCAGCCCCGCACTGGCCGAGGCCGCCGTCGACTACCAGGTCCACGACCAGCCCGTCACCCGCGGCTTCAGTGACCACTGCGCCGCATCGATCACCCTCAACACCGCCCGCCTCTCCCTCGCAGGCCCACGGTGACAACCGTGCGCCCCCACCCCTGGACGCCGACGCCGCCCCTGCTCGACCGACACCCCGCCTAACCAGGCTTACGTCCGCACCCACGGCCCCCACCTCTGGGTCGTCTCCGAGCGGTGGCTACACGCCACTACAACAGCGTCACCCCCGTCCAGCTCGACCAGCTCGCCGCGGCCGCCCGCACTGCCCTCCAGAACATGCGGCCGTGCACCGTGCAGCTCGGCTCCACCGCGCACGCAAGATCGGACGATCGGACCGCATGGCCCGTACGGAGCGGGCGACGAGGAAGGCGACGCGCTCAGCAACGATGCGTCCGGCAGCGGTACACCGCGGCCGGCGGGTTGAGGCGGCGTTGTTCTGACGGTGATCAACCCGGGCGCTGGCCAACTATCGGGCGACCGGCTACCGCTCCACCGACGAAGATTGCATCGTGCGATTCATTAAAACTGCATCGCGCGATGCAATTGGTGGGTAGTCTGCGGTGCATGGACAAGGTTCTCCCCGATAGCGGAACACTGCCCCTCGATCCGGCCGTCTACTTCGACGATCACGAGGCCGCGTACGACGCGCTCCTGGACTGGTGGCTCGATCGAATCGACAGTGACCGGCGCAGAGATGCGCTGGTCCGCGGCGCCCTCCGGGTGTTTCCAGCGCACGGTGGGGTGACGAAGGTCCACCGGGCGACGCGGCTGGCGCGCTCCACCATCGAACGCATCGAGGCGGCGGGTGTGGGGGTACCGGCCGTAACCGAAGGCCACTTCCCCGACATCCTCGGCTATGCCGACGTCCTGGACGTGCTGGCCAGCCGGTCCGGAGCGGAAGCGCGCCGGTGCAAAGGGGACAGGGCAGAGGAACTCCGCCTGGAGCAGATGGTGTTGCAGGGTCTCGCGGCACGCCTGCGGGACTGTCCGGGTGACGACGTTGGCCTGCAAGCCTTGGCCGCGCGACTCCACTGGGAAGCGGAGGACATGCGCCGCGGCACGGTCGACACTTACGACGGCCCGCTGCGCGTCTCCCATGCGCCGAACCACGTTACTGTCCACTGCCTGGAGATGGTGGCGGGGCAGCTCACCCAACTGCGCCTGCGCGGAGACGCGGCATTCGAGGATCTTGCACCCGAGCTCGTTGCTGAAGCTCAGCAGCGAGCAAAGGAGAACCAGGACAGGGACGTCGGCGAACTGATGGGCGGGGTCCGGTACTTTACGGCGCTGCGGGAAGGCCGATCCGTTCACGGCAGTCGCGAAGCCGACCGGGCAGCAGGCCGGGTCATCACCCTGGCCCAGCGCAAGAAGGAGCTGGAGCGGGAGATTGCCGAACTTACCGACACAGCACTCGATCAGATCTCCGAGGAAGCCGACCCCTCGACCCTGCGGCCGACCGCGGCGCAGGACCAGGAAGTCCGCCTGGCCCTCATCACCGTCCTCGGCGAACAGGGCGCCGCAGACTTCCTCGCCAGCAGCGGCCAAGGAGAATGATGACCGGCACCGAGAGGCTCTCCTACCTCCTCGACATCTCTCTGCCCGCAGGTGATCTGGCGCACGTAGAAGGCTGGGTGAACCCGGGACCGCCCCGTCATAACCGGCTGGACGGATACAGCGCAGCCCAACTGCTCCTCCTGGCCGCCATCCATGAGGCTCAAGGGCCGTTAGCAGTCTCGGCTGACCTGGAGAATGCCGTCGCTCGGCACGTGCTGTCCTGCGGAAGCCAAGCACTGCGTGGCAATGGCTCGAAGACGCTGCGGGCCTACATCGGAACACCGCTGTTCGCCGGGCGCGTTGCGGCCGAGACCATCCGCGCTGCGGTCCAGAGGCATCCGGAAGCGCGTCTCGACGGCGAGCTCAACCGACTTCTCGACAACGCGGTAGAGAGCCTGTGGACGGACACGAAGGAGGGGTGGATCCACCCCCACCCTCGGCGTGACGCTGCTGCTGGGCTCGGCCTGATACGGCACGTCAACCTGCTGCAGTACTCGCGCGACGTGCATCGTGGACTGGACTGGCTGGGCCGGACCGCGGCCTGCAACTCCAGCGTGTACCAGCCGCACCTGCGGAAACTCTGTCAGATGGTCTTCGAGGAGCACTTGCGCAGCGGACTCAACCAAGGACGGACAAGCCTGCTTGGCCAAGCCCTCACAGCCTTCACGCCGATGTCCCACACCACGGGCGGAGACGATCAGTGATCGACGAGACGTACCTGCAGATCCTCTGCGCGCACTTGGCGCAGAATGTACCGGCAGGGGGCCGCTGGACGAACCACGCCAGCCAATGGGGAAAGCCGAAAGGCACTCCCGGATCTGGACACTTCCTCAACGTGAACCCGATCGTCCTCTACGCGGCAGCGCGTGATGCCGAGCTGCCGCTGCCTGACGACCATGAAGGTGAGCAGCAGATCATTCACGACAATGCCCTCGCCGTGGTCCTGGCTGCACACGCCGTGGGCAGCAGGCACGGAAAGGGACACCAGGCCGGTTCGGCCACCGTTGCGGAGGTCCTTGCTGAAGCGCGGCCCGACTCTATGAAGGTCACGTTGGAACAGCTGCTGGCAAGCAAAGCAGACGGATTCCGCCGACTCCTTGCACAGAGCGGCTGCACAGCCGCATGGATGGATCTGCGCACCATCGCGGCCATCGCATACACCACAACCCATCAAGGCGGTGTGGTACGTCTTCAGAGCAACCCCACGGGCCGATGGCCCCAGGCCGGAGGCCCATGGGAACCCATGATCACCTTCGCCCGGGCAACGTGGGCGGCCCACACGGCTGCTACCACAGCGTGACGGCACCGCCCGAGAAGCGAAAGGAAGGGGGGCCATCCCTGCGGAACCGCTCAAGCACCCTTGTCAATGCTGGCGTCAAGCCGCGCCAGATGCTGTCTGGCGGGGTTTACTCAGCTGATTCAACGGTCACCGCGACGGCGCGGCCGCGGAGGTGAACCGCCAGGACCTCCATTTCGACGAGCGTGCCGGTGAGACCGGTCTCGACGAGTTGCGTGGCCTGCTCTCGTGCCTCGCCCAGGGACAGTTCCCGTGCACCACGGAGGGCCTGCAGGACGGGAACCAGGTTTTTCGGCGGGTCTGCAGACAGACGAAGCCGTGCGGGCCCGTGTTCTTGCAGCAGAGCTTGTCGAATGTTCTCAGGCGTGACGGGGCCGCTGTCTTCCTCGCACCACCCACTCTGGCAGCTCGTGCATCGTCCTTCGGTGCCCCAGCTGAGCATGCCGCGCTCGAAGAACTGACCGACATCGCAGATGGTGGTGCCTCCGCAGGCATCGCACCGGCCTATGACGTGCACTCCTTGCGTGATCACAGGGGTCTCCTCAACATCATGGGCCAATCCAGACGGGATCCTTCCCGACAAGTCGGCTTTGGTCGATCAGGTTTGCGATCAGCGACAGCCAGCCGACAGCGTCCGAAGACGACGCACTCTGCCAGCCTCTCCGGCGTTCCGAATCTCCTCGTCCTGATTCCGGCTCACTGTCCGGACTGCTGACTAGCGTGCTCGTCATCCTCCCGCTGACGACGAGAGGCGCCGCCCGTGCCCTGTTGTTCTACGGGCTTGCGGAATGAGGACGCTCGAATGCCGGAGAGGGTGGGTTGAGGCCAGGTGTGATGTGCGGCCCGTTTGGGCCAGTAGTTGGACACTTGCGTTGGGTGTGGCTCGCTACGCCCAACACCTTCGTCAGCATTCGGCAGGGCCCGCGAATGGGATGGTGTCGTCGTGTCCGTAAAGTGGCCGCATGCCTGAGGCCTCTCCCCTGATACGTAGCTTGCGCTCGGCCGTCGAGGCGGCACCCGGTGACGTACCGCTGCGGCTGCACCTGGCCGGCCTGTTGCTGGACGCCGGGCAGCAGAACGACGCGGTCACCGAGGTGGCCATCGCGCTGCAGCACGCACCGGGTGACAGCCAGGCCAAAGCGTTGATGGCGCGCGCCATGGGTGTGCACACCCCCGCGGAAACACCGGCTCCCGCCCTTCCGCCTGCCCCGGCAACCCCGCCCACGGAGCCCGGACTCGACAACGAATTCAACTGGGGCGCAGCCGCTGACCAGTTCAAAGATGTGATTCCGCCCCGCTTCGTCGAAGCACCCCTCACCACCGACGGCAGCGGCAACCCCGACGACTCCCCCGCCTGGGACGTCGATACTCCGGGCACCGTGCGCCTCGCCGACGTCGGCGGCATGCAGGAGGTCAAGGACCGCCTGGAAGCCGCATTCCTCGCCCCGCTGCGCAACCCCGAGTTGCGCAAGCTGTACGGCAAGAGCCTGCGCGGCGGCCTCCTCCTGTACGGACCTCCCGGCTGCGGCAAAACCTTCGTGGCGCGCGCCGTCGCGGGCGAGCTCGGCGCGAGCTTCCTGTCCGTGTCGGTCAACGACGTACTCGACATGTGGATCGGCAACTCCGAGCGCAACATGCACGAACTCTTCCAGACCGCCCGCCGCCAGGCACCCTGCGTCGTGTTCCTCGACGAACTGGACGCTCTCGGCGGCAAGCGCAGCCGCACGCAGAGCGCGGGCATGCGCAACACGGTCAACCAGCTCCTGACCGAGCTCGACGGCATCAACGCCGCCGCCAACGAGGGCGTCTTCGTGCTCGCCGCGACGAATGTCCCCTGGGACGTCGACATCGCCCTGCGCCGCCCCGGCCGCTTCGACCGCACCCTCCTCGTACTGCCGCCCGACGCCCCGGCACGCGAAACGATTCTCCGCTACCACCTGCGCGAACGCCCCATCGAGAAGGTCGACTTGGGCAAGCTCGTCAAGCTGACCGACGGCCTGTCCGGCGCCGACCTCGCCCACCTGTGCGAGTCCGCAGCCGAGACGGCCCTCCTCGACTCGGCACGCACCGGGGTCGTCCGCATGATCGGCATGAAGGACCTGCTGGATGCCGCGAAGCAGACGGTGCCCTCGACCGAACCGTGGTTCGCCTCGGCACGCAACGTCGCGATGTACGCGAACGACGGCGTGTACGACGACCTGGTCGCCTACCTCAAGAAGAGGCGGAAGCTGTGACCGCGCTGCACCCGACCCTCGAACGGGCCCACGCTCTGATCGAGTTCGGACGCCATGACCAGGCCCTGGCCCTGCTGGGCCGCCATCTCGCGGAGGATCCCGGCGACATACGCGCCTGGGTCAAGCTCAGCTACTGCCACTTGCACGCGGACGAGCCCGAGAAGGCGATGGAAGCGGCCGATGAGGCTCTCAGACTGGCTCCCGAGGACTACGGTGCACTGTTGCTGCGTGCCCAGGCGATGGTGCGCAACGGGGGCTGGCTCGACGTCGAACCCGTACTGCGTGAGGCGGTCCGGGTGGCTCCGGAGGAGTCCTACGCTCGTGCCATGCTCGCGGATGCCGTATGGCGTGTCTCCCTGGTCCGATACGCCCGGGAAACCGGCGGCGGCGGCAAAATCAGCTTCAGCGACACCGAGCGCGTCACCCGCGAGGCGGCCGACCTGGCCATGGAGGCACTGCGCCTGGGCCCCGAGGACATCTACGCCCACGAAATCGCCCAACGTATCGCCAGCACCTCCGGTAACAGCACCGTCTCCGATCAACTCGACGAGGCCATCCTCCGCATCGACCCCACGCACTCGGCGGCCCTCGCCCGGCAGACGGAGAAGGCCGCACAGGCGCCGGGCGTAGGCGCGGGCCGGGCCGCCGAACTGTACGCGGACGCACTCGCCGGTCAGCCTGACCACCCATTCATGCAGCAGCAACTCGACCGCGCCACCTACCGCCTTCTACGCGGCACCCGATGGCTCGCTCTGCTCTGCCTGGTCCTGGCAGGCGGCATGATCAACCTCTTCCCCTCGGACGACCAACCCGCCCCCGAACTGCCCCTGCCCATCGGCCAGCGCCTCTGGTCCATGGTGATCATGGCAGTGATCTGGGGCTTCGGTGCCTGGCGCCGCTACCGCAAGCTCCGCGCCGGCGTACAGCTCAACGTCCGCTCCCTGATCCGCCGCGGCCGCTGGGCCCGCGTTGTCCTGGCCCAATCGGGCTGGGCCATGCTGTGCGCCGTGCTGATTGCCGGGCCCCCCTGGACAGACCTGCCCGTGCCGCGCCTCCTGTTCTGGGCAGGGATCGTGCCCATAGCGGCCACCATCCTGTTCGACAAGAAGAAGGCCCGCTAGTTGGGCCCGTCTCGTGGCCCGAGGTCCGCTGCCACCGGCCGCCGTGTCCGTGCCATGCCAGCCCTGGGCCGCGGCCCGCTCCACGGTGCGCCGCTCGATGCGCACCCACGTGCCGCTGCTGGTGCGGGAGCCGGCCGTACGACGCTTGCGGATCAGTCAGGCCTACTCCCCGGGTCGCACGTGAGAGGGCGACTTGGTTCAGCATCTCGTCGACCGATCCGCGGCGGAGATCGACGTTGCGGTTGTGCGTGTTCACTGAGCCTCCGTCGCCGACGCCCGCGCCCCGCACCGGGAGCGCTGCTCACGAGGCCGCCGACCAGCAGGCTTCGTCCCGCCCGGCACGGAGGGTCTCGACCCGGTGGGCGAGTTGGCGGGCGGCCGCTTCGTCGCCGCGGTCCGCACGTCTGACGTAGGACCCCAGGGTGTGCAGGTCCCGCATGCGGCGCAAGACGGGGAGACCGTGCCAAGCCCTGAGGTCGTAACCGTAGGCCGTGCCGAACTCATCCAGTTCTCGCTGGGTACGTCCGAACCTGATGCCTTGGTAAGTATTCGCCAGGTCGAGCTCGCGAGGGCCGATCGCCACCTCGTCCCAGTCTCCCAGGAGGACCCTCTGGTCGTCCCAGAGCGTATTGCCGGGGTAGGCATCACCGTGGAGCAGACCATCTCCCAGGGCGAAGTCCAGGCCCCGGTAAGCCTCCAGGAGCTGTTGTCGGCGCTGGAGCAGCCAGGCGCGCTGGTCTGGCCGCAGACTCGTACTGTCGGTGAGGGTCGCGAACAGGGAGGCCAGAGGCTGGAAGGGCGGAAGCTCGACGGGCGGGGCCGGCAAGTCGTGCAGGGCGCGCAGGAGTTCGCCGAGATGGCGTGCTGCCGGCCGGTCGGTGCGCGGTTGCGGGTAGTGCGTCCAGAACGTCACCGCGAATCCGTCCTGGTGGACGGGCTGGGGCAGGTCGGCCGGCTCCGTTACGGGGTACCCCTGGTCGACCAGCCAGCGTGTCACCGCGATGGACGTTGCCAGGCGTTCGTGGTGCTCGGCCCGGCTCACGCGGACGACGACCTGGTGTTCGCGGAGCAGATAGACAGCGGTGGCGTGGTTGCCGAGGGGGATGAGGGAGCGGTCTGAGAGGCCCGCGTTGCGGCAGGCGTGGCGGGCGGCTGTTTCCGCGGGGGCCTTCGTCATGGGAGGGGCACCTTCGCTGTTGTGTCTATCGCTTGGTAGCTGCGCGCGGCGTCGGCGAGCTCCCGGGCGAGTGTGCTGCCGGTGTACCGGGGATGTTCAAGGCGGGATCCGATGCGGTGAACGGCACTGCCGAGCTGGCGGATCCGCAGGTTGGCGGGCAGGTCGAGGATCTTCTGGAGCTGTGCTCGGGCGCCTTCCACTTCGCCGGTGGCAACCCGGGCCGTCGCGATGTCGAGTCGGGCGAGTGCCTCGTCGCCGTAGGAGCGGTCCTCCTGGGCGCCCCGTTCGTACAGGGCGATCGCGGCGGCGGCGTGCTGTTCGGCCCGTCGGTGGTCACCGAGCAGAGCGTACGTTCCGCCCAGGTAGTACTCCTGCTTGGCCTCGGGGAAGGTGAGGATGCCGCCGAACTCTCCGAGCCCGCCGGGTTGCGCGTGCTCGTCGCGGGCGTGGCGCATGACGGCGAGGGCGGCCTCGGCGCGGTCCCGGTCTCCTCGGCGGGCCGCGGCACGGGCTTCGACGGCTGCGATCCGGATCCGGGATTCGCCGGGTGGTGCGTAGGCGGCGGCGCGCTGGGTGTAGCGGTCGATCGAGGTCCGCAGCGGGGACCATTCGCAGATGAGGGCGGCGGTGCCGTTGGTCCAGGCGCGCAGTCCGTGGTGGTCGGCTCGTTCGGCGCACATCCAGGCGGTGCGGACCTGCGTCATGGCGGCTTTCTCGTCGCCGAGGTTCTGTGAGGCATGCGCGAGCAGCAGGCAGCCGGTGCCGGCGAGACGGAACAACTCCCTGCTGTGGGCGGGGGCTTGGCGCCCCTCCAGGAGAGTGAAGGCGCGGCCGGTGGTGTCCAGGAGCGCCGCGAGCAGCGGTTGCAGCGGAGTGTGGACGTAGTCGCGGGCAATCCTGGCGAGGGCGACGCTCAGGTCTTCCAGGTCGTCGTCACAGACGTTGGTGCCGATGTGACGGGCCGCGAACCGGGCAGAGAGTTGGGCTGCCCGGCTGGCCAGTCCGGCGTCGGCTTCGGCGATTGGCGGTGTGGCGGCCTGGACCCTGGCTGTCCGGCGGGCGGCCGCCGGGCGGAGGTCCCTGGTGCCCTTGGGCGCCCCGACGGCGTCGAGGAACCGGTTGATCTTGTTGATGTTGGTGAGGTGTCTTCTCCCGGATTCGAGGAGGGAGAGGTAGCTCTGACTCAGGCCGGTCGCGGCCGCCAATTGCACTTGGCTCACCCCGCCCAGGGTGCGGATCAGTCTGCTGAGCGCGCCGAAATCAGCCGAAGCCAGCGCGCCTTGTACGTCCGGGTCCTGCCAGATGCCCGGCGGAACCAGTGGATCGGCGGGGAGAGCCGTCCTCTTGGCGCAGGCCGCACACCTTTCGCTGGCGTTGTACTGGCTGAGTCGGCAGCCGCAGCTCGCACACGTCCGTAAGCGGTCCGCCATCACCACTCCAGGTTCATTCTGGCCAGCATTCGCGCAATGACAAGAGTAGGCCGCATTCCGCAAATCGCCTGCACCCAGCTGGAGTTGGCCTCGGCGGTGCATCCGATAGGTGTCGTTTCGCAGCATTGGAGACACGCTAATTCCCGCCATCAGTGCCTCTATGACAACTGTGATATTGCACTTGGAATGGGCAAGGCGGTGTGCGGCGATCACAGTAGTGCCGCAGCCGTCCCTGGTCGGGAACCGCAGCGCCGCGCTCGCCGACCCCGGCCCGCTCGCGGGGCTCCTTCCAGCCCGGTTCAGTGCGTCCGACCTCGCAATCCCCGTCCCCGGAGGCCACTTTGCGCCCCGCCTATTGTTCGCGAGCACGTCGTCCGGCAGTGCGCCATCACGTCGCGGCCGGCTCCCTTTCGGCCGTCCCTTCGTGTGAGGGGAGTGCCTGATGCGCGATGCGCAGCGGCTCCGCGACTTCGAGCCTATTTACCATCCGGCGGGCTTCGACGGTGCGTTGCGCCGCGCGCTGGAGGATCTGCAGGCGGGCCACTGGTGGGCCACCCGGGATCTGCTGCTGCGCACGGGCACCGACTGGCCGCTGCGGACCAGCCGGACCCAGGTGCTGGCCGCCGCGGCCGCGCGCTCGGACGTGGCGGAGGCGTGGTTGTCGGAGGACCGCCGCAGCCCCGAGGCACTCCTGCTGCATGCGCGGGTGTTGGTGGAGCGTGCACTGCAGGCGCACCGCTCCGGGCACGACGAGCGGTATCAACTGGCGTCGCTTGCCCGGGAGGCATGCCGGGGCGCCGGCGAGGCGGCGCCCGCCGACCCTGTTCCGTGGGTCGGCCTGATGGCGCTCGCCCAGGTCGACCGGGAGACCCGTTTCACCGAGCACTGGCGCGGGCCGTGGGAGCAGATGCTGCCCGGCGGCCCGTGGGGGCTGCTGTATTACGTGCATCAGCGCCACCCGGTCAACCGTGAGGCCTACCACCGGATGTTGCAGTTTCTGTACTCGTGCCGGTGGACTTCGAACGCGGACGCCCTGTCGTTCGCCCAGTGGGCGGCGAGCACCGCAGATCCGGGCTCGCCGCTGCGCATCCTGCCGCTGTACGCGTGGGTCGAGAACTACCGCCAGCGCCGTGAGAGCGGCAGCACCGATGTTCTGACGGACCGCCAGTGGGCGAACGAGCCCGTCATCTGGGATGTCCAGCGCGCCCACGAGGGCTGGGTCGCCAAGCCCGCCAGCGCACGCTCGGTCGGTGACTGCAACTACCTGGCTCACGCTCTGTGGGCGGCCTGCCAGTACGTGGAGGCCGGCGAGGTCTTCCAGTGTCTCGGCGATCTCGCGACCCAGGCCCCGTGGATTCATCTCACCGACGAGCCGGGCCGTCCGGACCTGGCGCGGGCCCTGTTCGTGCGGGCCCGCGCGGAATGCCTGAGCCCGGCCCGTAAACGGTCCGCCCGCGGATCAGCGCACCGTCCCCGCTTCGCCTGACCCCCCTCTTTCTTCTTCGGACTGGAGGCAGTCTCATGTCCCACCCCCGCCCATCCGTATCCGCTTCCCCGCCGCGGCCGGACGGCGACCTGCTGCGCGGGCTCGGCTACGAGCCTGTCCTGACCCGTCGGATGAACGGCTTCGGGAACGCCGCCATCTCCTTCTCTGTCATCTCCGTGTTGTCCGGCTGCATAACGATGTACGGGTTCGGCCTGGCCACCGGCGGCCCTTCGGTGATGCTGTGGGGCTGGGTGATCGTCGGGTTCATGGTGTTGTTCGTCGGCGCCGGGCTGGCCGAGGTCACCTCCGCCTATCCGACCTCGGGCGCGCTCTACTTCATGGCCGACCGGCTCGGCGGCCGCCGCTGGGGCTGGTACACCGGCTGGCTCAATCTCCTGGGTCTGCTGGGGGCGATAGCCGGTATCGACTACGGCGCGGCCGTGTCGATCGGCGCCCTGTTGAATCTTCAGACAGGCTTCGAGCCCACCCCGCAGAAGATCCTTGTGATCTATCTGGTGATCCTGGCGCTGCACGCCGGCCTGAACCTGTTCGGTGTGAGCCTGGTGTCCCTGCTGAACCGGATCAGTGTCTGGTGGCACGTGGTGGGAGTGGTGGTCATCGTCGGCGCCCTCACGTTCGCGCCGGTGCACCACCGCTCTCCGCGGTTCGTGTTCTCCGAGTTCGTGAACACGACGGGCTGGTCGAACAGCACCTACGTGGTGCTCATCGGGCTGCTGCTGGCCCAGTACACATTCTCCGGCTACGACGCCTCCGCGCACCTGTCGGAGGAGACCACCAACGCCGCAGTGTCCGCGCCGCGCGGCATCATGCGCGCCATCACCTGGTCCTGGGTGGCCGGCTTCGTGCTCCTGTTCGGTCTCACGTTCTCCATCCAGAACTACGCGGCGGTGCAGGGCAGCGAGACCGGGCTGCCGCCCGCCCAGATCTTCCTGGACGCCCTCGGAACCGGCGGTGCCAAGGCGCTGCTCCTCGTGGTGATCATCGCGCAGTTGTTCTGCGGCAACGCCGAGGTAGCCGCCTGCTCGCGGATGGTGTTCGCATTCTCCCGGGACGGGGCGCTGCCCGGCTCTCACCTGTGGCGGCGCGTCGACGGGCGGACGGGCACGCCGCGGGCGGCCGTGTGGCTGTCGGTCGGCGTGGCAGCCGCCCTGGCGCTGCCCTCGCTCTACAGTCCGACCGCCTACAACGCGGTCGTCGCGATCAACGTCATCGGCATCACTCCGGCGTATGCCATTCCTATCTATCTGCGCCTGCGCCACCGGGACCGGTTCACGCAGGGCCAGTGGAACCTGGGGCGGTGGAGCATGCCCGTCGGCGTGGTCGCGGTGGCCTGGGTGGCGTTCGTAACCGTCCTGTTCTGCCTGCCCCAGACCCGGCCCGAGACCGGCGCATGGGTCTCCGTGGACACCTTCAACTACGCCCCCGTCGCCCTCGTGGCCGTGCTGGCACTGGCCACCGTGTGGTGGCGGATCGCCGGACGCGACTACGAGATACCAGCCGTGGCCGCCGATACCGAGATGGCCAAGATCCAGGACGGGGTCGTCTGATGACCACCACACCCCCCTCCTTCAAGAAGCTCCCCCGACTGAGCACACCGTCCGCCGAGTCGGTCCAGAACCCGTCAGCAGCCCGGAAGCTCCCGGTGGGAAGGCTTGATGTCGACGAACTGCGAAGCACCGTCAAGGCTGGGCTGATCGACACAGTGGTCCTCGCGCTGCCGAACCTTCAAGGCCAGTTGCGCGGCAAACGCTACGGAGCCCGGCACTTCATCGACCGGGTCGCCGACGGCAGCGCGGAGATGTGCAAGTACATCCTCGCCACCGACATCGACATGACCCCCGTCGACGGCTTCGACCTCACCTCCTGGGAGACCGGCTACGAGGACGTCGCCGTCGTACCGGACCTCTCAACGCTGCGCATGCTGCCGTGGCTACCGCGTACCGCACTGGTCCTCGGGGATGCGATCGGACCGGACGAGCATCCTCTGGACGTAGCGCCGCGGCAGATGCTGCGCGACCAGCTCACCCAGCTCGCCGCGCACGGCCTTCACGCACAGGTGGGTCTGGAGACCGAGTTCGTCCTCTACCGCGGCACCAACACGAAAGCCATCCGCATAGGGTCCGGCGGGCTGGTGCCAGTGGCCGAGGACAACCTGGACTACGCCCTCGATCACCCCCCGGCGATGGACCGGTACTTCCGCCGCCTGCAGGGCTCCCTGGCGAGGGCGGGGATGCCGGTGGAAGCGATCAAGACGGAAGGCGCCCCGGGCCAGGTGGAGATCACCTTCCCCCACGGCGGAGCCCTGGCCGCGTGCGACAAGCATCTCGTGTTCAAGCACGCGGTGCGCACCCTGGCCAGCCGGGCGGGAATGACCGCGACGTTCATGGCGTCCCCGGCAACCGGTGTCGCCAGCGGCCTGCACGTACACATCTCCCTGACCCGCAGCGGCAACGCCATGCTCCCCACGCCGGACGGGGAGCTGTCGTTGATCGGGGAGCGGGCGGTCGCGGGGCTGCTGTCCGCGTTGCCGGGCCTGGCACCGCTGTACGCGCCGAACATCAACTCCTACAAGCGGTACGTGCCTGGCTCGTTCGCTCCCACCCGCATGACGTGGGGCTTCGACAACCGGACCTGTGCGGTGCGGGTGGTCGGCCACGGCGATGGCCTGCACCTGGAGGTACGAACACCGGGCGCGGACGCTAACCCGCACCTCGCGGTCGCCGCGACCGTTGCGGGGATCGTGCAAGGGCTGGAGCACAAGACACCTCCCCCGCCGGCCTGCACGGGCAGCGCGTACGAGGCGGACGCGCCCCTGATCCCCACCACGCTGGAGGAGGCCCGCTCGGCCTTCCAGAACAGCGCGATCGCCCAGAGGGCATTCGAGGGGCCCGTCGTGGACCACTACGCCCAGCTGGCCCTGCTGGAGATCGAACACCACCGCCGGCATGTCACCGATGTCGAGCGGGACCGCTGGCTCACCCGGGCCTGACCTTCGCCGGCCCCACCGGCTCATCCGCCGACGTGTTCGCGACCGAAATCATTGAAGGAACCGAGCCAGTGACCATCCCGATCAGCACAATCCCCGTCCAGCAGCTCACTCCCCGCCAGCTCCTGGCCGCCAGTCTCCTCGCCGAAGGCCGGACCGCCCGCCAGGGCACCACGTCGTGCCATAGCGAGGCAGTGAGCCTGAACGCGATGCTGCGCAGGGCCGGCCGCCAACTGGGCGTGATCGGCGGGCCTGCCATCGTCCACACGCTGTACCGCGCGCAGCAGTTGCCACGCCCCGCTCGCGCCGTCCTCATGGCTGACCTGTCCGAGACACAGCGAGAGGTGTGGCGCTATGTCGCGAGTGGGGTGACGTCGGCGAGGGCCATCTCCGACGCGTCGGCCAAGTCGGCCAAACGTCTATCGGTGAAAGCCGCACGCCGGTTACTCAGCGATCTGAAGTTCACGGTGGGAGCGGAGAGCAACGCGCACCTCGTGACGCTCGGCTGGAAGTACGGCGTGGTGGACGAGTCGGTGAACGTGGTTGCCGCCGCGCTGCTCAGCCCAACGGCAGGGAGTGAATGACGTCCCACCGGTAGGCGCGGTTCTCCCGGCGTAGCTCAACGAGGTGGACCTGGTCCACGGCCAGGTCCACCGGTTCGAGGCTGCGGAGCGGCGCGATGGTCTCCCTAACCAGCTGCGCGTCCGTTGCGATGGGGCAGTAGGCGATGCCGATGTGAGGCCGTAGCGAGGCAGTTGCGCTGTTGAGGGCCAGGCCGTTGTCCGTGCTCGCCTGCGCCAGTGTGGCGTGCAGGCTCACCACGGGGTCCCACGGGGCGAGGCTGAACCGGATGGCGCCGCGGGATGCGGTCATGGGGATGGCCTGCAGGGTGAAGGCTGCCGGCAATCGGTCGGCGGCCGCGCCGGCGAGCGCCCTGAGCTGGTGTCGGTCCACAGCACTGGCCAGCCCGATCCTGCCGAGGGTGAGATGCAGGCCGTCGGCGGGGATGGAATCGAAGCGGAGGGGCCCCAGGTGGTGCTGGCACTTCACGGCGAGGTCGACCAGCGGGACTGTCTCGGGGACGGTAAGCATCCAGTAGTAGGCACGGGTGGCCGGCGCCCAGCCGGGGCGGTCCCAGTGGTTGGTCATCTCCCGGATGCGGCTGAACTCAGCCCACTCGTAGGCGGCGATCCGGGCTCCGTCAGTGGTGCTGGGCGGCGGAGTCGGCGGGAACACTCTCGGATCGTGCGCGAGCAGCACTCCCTGCTCCTTCCCTCTGGGTCCTCGGTGCAGTCATGGTCCCAGAGGCCGTCAACGCACCGACGGCCGGTGTGCTGCGCCATGCGCGCAGCGCGTCGGTGTAGTCGCGCACGATCGCCATGTCCTTCCACGGGGAGGCGTGTTCCTGGAGTTCTCCGGCGCGCTGGACCACGGAGCGGATCGGAGCCCCGCTGCCGTTGCTGAGGACCTGCCGTCCCAGCACCATCGCCTGCTCGACATCCGGCCGGGAGCCGGCGAGGAGCGCGGTGGCGACGTCCAGGCGGACCAGGGCCCGGCTCCACGCGGAGTCGGACCCATTGACCAACGTGTCGATCTGCGTGGCGTAGCACAGGACTTCACGGGCATGGCCGAGCGCGAGGTGGGCTGTCGCGGCGTTGGCCAGGGTCCGCGCCGCGCTGTAGGGCTCGAAGGCGATGCAGGAGGTCAGCCCGTCGGGAACGCGATGCCGTGCGGTGAGTTCTTCGGCTTCGCCGATGGCGCGCAGCGCCCCCGTGGTGTCGCCGAGCTTGGCGCGAGCCCGGGCCAGACCGTTGGACAGCAGCCGGATTGCCTGAGGATCGTCCGGGCCGAGTCCGATGCCGTGCTCGGCGGCCTGGGCCGCCCGCGGAAAGTCGCCGGCGTAGTAGGCGGCCAGGGACCGGGTTCCGTGGAGCCACATCATCAGCGGCCGGTCCTCGATGTGGCCGGCCAGGGCGAGGGCCTCGGCGCAGTAGGCCTCGGCCAGGGTTTCGTGGCCCGCGTTGACGGCCATGTAGGCCAGGAGCCCCGAGGCCTGGGCGGCCAACCGGAACAACTTCTCCCGCTGGCGGGGCGGCTGTCGGCCATCGAGCTGGTCCTGGACGAACCCGCGGAGTCCAACGGTCTCGGGCGCCAGCCGGTACGGACCTTCTGTCTCGTAGCGGGCCACGAGGTCGGTGACCGTCTGCTCCAGCAGGTTCAACGTCGCGGGCTCGACGTTGGATCCCGTTGCCACGGCGAGGCGTTGCGCGATCTCCAGGGGGCTTTCCCAGGGCTGGGGAATGGGGTGCGGAGACAGCGGGGATACCGTGCCGGGCAGCACGATCGGCGAGATCTCCGGCGGCACCCCCATCCCCGACAGCATCCGGGCGATCTTCTCGATGTTGACCAGCCGGCGTTCGCCGGTTTCGACCAGGGACAGATGACTCTGGCTCAAGCCGGTGAGCGTGGCCATCTCGGTCTGGCGCAGCCCGGACAGTTCACGGATCCGCTGCAGCGCGATGGCGAAGTCCCAGGCCCGCAAGGCGCCGGCCACCTCCGGGTGCTGCCACACCTGTTCCGGAATGCTGCTGGCGTCTACCTGCTGCGCGGACCGTGAGCAGGGCCCGCAGGTAGACGAGTTGTTGTAGCGGCTGGTCCGCGTCCCGCACCGGGTGCACCGTTGGTCGTCCTGCGCCGTCACTGCATGCCTCCCCATCTCGCGGAGATCCTCGCGCCGGCACCGTCCGACCGCCAATGACAACTGTCATATTGCGGATGGAATTTACCTCCCTCACGCCCCGGCACATCATGTTCGGGCACACCGCCAGGCGCGTCCGCGGTGGCACTCACGAAGGAGGCCGCGCTCAGTGATCGACATGCCCAAGGACGTCGAAGCTCTCCTCGGGTCGATAACCGTCAACTTCTCGGTCCTCACCCAGCTCAGACCACCAAGCCAGGGCCGCTCCGACCTCTGGGAGGCCGAAGACTCCCGCGGCCAGCGCCTCGTGGCGAAGCGGCATCGCAGCTCCGAGTCCCTGCGGCGAGAGACCCACGCGTACCGGCGTGCCGTCTACTCCCTGGGCGCCGACCGGGCGCCGCGGCTGGTGGCCAGCAGCGACACCGCGCAGACCACCGTGCTCACCAAGCTGGCCGGCCGGACCGTCCCCGACCAGCGCCACCGGCTGGACAGCAGCGTCGAGTGGGAGGTCTTCCACCAAGCCGGCACCCTGCTCGCCCAGCTGCACGCCGCACCGCATGACGGCGACCGGGCACGCGTCCTGCCCGCGGAGCCGTGGGACGCGCTCACCGACGGCCTGCTGAACCTCATCAACGTGTACGTACCCGCGCACCTGGCCACCGCCCTGCGCGCGCTCCTGGCCGACCAGCCCAGCCTCCCGGACCCGGTGGTCGTCCATGGCGACTACACCCCCCGGCACTGGCTGTGGGACAGCCGGCAACGCTTCCTCAGAATCATCGGATTCGGCCGGTCGGGCATCGAATCTCCCCTGCGACGAGAACTCCCCCGCCTGCTCCACGGAACGCTCAGAGGCCGGCCCGACCTCAAGAGCGCCTTCTTCGACGGATACGGCCGCAGCCTCACCTCGGACGAGCACCACGCCTGCGCCGTGTTCGCCGCAATCGACGCTGCGCGCAACCTGCGTTGGGGCCATCAGCACAGTCACCTCGACACCGTGGAGGAAGCACTCGCCATCCTGGAGCACATCCACACCGGCACGGCCGCCGGGACAAACACCTGACATGGACGACGACTGGGAGGAGCGCGACGGCATTGATGAGCTGGACGAGCGGCAGGTACGAGAAGCCCTTGAGTGCCAGTACCCGCTCACCGTGGCGAAGGTGGAGGAACTGCCCGGTGCGGATACATCACTGCGATGGCGCGTCCTGACGAACACCGGACAACACCTGTTCGTCAAGGAATGGGAGTCACACCATCACGTCCCGCGGACTAGGGTCGCAGCGGACGCAGCCATGCACGCCCGGGCCGGGCTGCTCAAGCTCCCGATCCCCAAGGTCCTCTCGGACCGGAACAGAAACCTGGTGTCCGTCACGGAAACCGGAGCATGGATGGTCATGGAAGAGGCCGTCCTGGGACAGGCCAACCCCGGGCCGTTGTCCGTGGCCCAGGCCGAACACGTCGGCATCATGCTGAGCCGACTGCACTGGTCCCTCGCCTCCTACCCGCAGCCAGCGCCCGCCCGACGACCTCCCTGGACATGCGGTGTCACGAAGGCCGTCCACCACTGCGACACCCTGCTCACACAGACCGGAAGCCAGACCTGGGCAGCGCAGCCGCAGCTTGCCGCCCAACTGGAAAAGCGCCGCCATGACTTGCACCAGAGCGCGGACTCGCTGCTCTCTGCCATACCTGACCTGCCGCCGCAGACCCTGCACGGCGACTTCACACGCGCCAACCGCTTCGTGGTCACCGATGTCGTCCAGTCCATCGTGGGCTTCGCACCCGGGTGGGGTCCACGAGCCTGGGAACTCGCACAGGCCGCTTTCGACCCCCTGACCGTCACCAGCCGCAAGAACTGGGCGGAGATCGCTGTCTCGCTGATCAACGCCTACCGCTCGGAGCGATCGGGGCTCACCCCGGCCGAGGTGACGGCCGTGCCGCGGCTGGCCCTGCTCTCCGCCCTCTTCGACCTCGACGGAGCCCAGCCCCTCGGACACTACCCGCCGCCCGCCGACGCAGCCCGGCGGACGGCGTGGACCCTGCACCACACGGCCTTTCAGGAGATCTCCGACCATTTAAGCCTGCTCGACGAAGCGCTGGCGCATCCTCCTGGCTAACGCCGCTGCAACATGAGCGAGCCCCGGGCGCGGCAGGCGGCAGCCGTAGCAAGCAGCTCACGCGACTGCTCGGCCTGCACCTTCGCCCAGCTTCCGCAGGAGCCGCGCATCACCGAGACGAGTGAGACGCCGAGCAGGCTGTGCTTGGCGAACAGCGGCTGGCCGCCCACCTCGATCCGCTGGACGTACCCGATGACGCTCGACGTGTGCGCACCAAGAACGGCGTGCTCGCCCGGCCATAATGAGGCAGCGGCATGCTGTATCTACATCTGCGCGGCGCAGAAGCCGGACAGGACACTGGCGTCAACGACGGGGATCACAGGCCCTCCCGGAAGGTGCTGGGGCCGCTCAGGTGCTCCCGCCGCCGGTCCTCCGCCCGCTCGACCTGAACGGCGAGCAGTGCGAACTGGTCCGGGCTGATGACGAGGCGGGTGTCCTCGGTGGTGCCGTCAAGCTGGTGCACGGTGATGGGCCACACGAATTCCTGCGTCTTGGGGTCGTAGGAGATGTCCTTCTGGCGGGACGTGGCGTGCGTGATCACTGCACCGCCTCCTTCGCCGAATCCTTTGGCGCCGGGCTGAGGGAGCCCATCCGCGCGGGCCACGTTTCACTGCCATGCGCGGCGCGCAGGATCAGACGCTTGAACGCGGCGGAGTCGGGGAGCTGCTCGATGAAGCCGATGCGGGAATGCTCGGCATCGAGCACCCGGTCACCGACGTTGAACCGTTGTGTCATGAGGGGCCTCCCTCGCCGGGAGCTGCGAGACGTGAGATGGGGTCACGGTGGGTGTGCATCAACTAACCGCACCCGGCGGCCAGTTGGTCATGACGAACCCGCCGTGATCTGCTCGCCGCAGAACTGACGACTTGACACTTCCTTGACTGTCGGCGGTTGCGGCCGGGGCTCTACGGTGTGGATATGCCGGGGAGCAAGAACCAGGACCTCGCCGCCTGGATGGACGCCCACGCGGTGGCGGCCGACGAGCTGGCCGAGGACCTCAACGACGCCTTAGCCGACCTCACCGGCCGTCGCGGCAAGCTCACCGAGCGCACCGTCTTCCGCTGGCTGTCGGGCGAGAACCAGTGGCCGCAGGGCAAGTACCAGGTGGTCCTGGAGCGGGTCACCGGCCGCCCCATCAGCGACTTAGGGTTCGTCCGCCCCGCACGGAACACGGCCGGCCCCGCATCACAGGAGGACCCCGTGCGCCGACGCACCTTCGTCACTGGCACCACCGCAACCGTCCTCGCCGTCGCCACGGCCCCGGTCGCAGCCCGGCCCACCGTCGGGACCACCGACGTGATGGGCCTGCGCCGTCAACTCGCCGCCCTGTGGCTCCTGGACGACACCTCCGGCGGCAGCGCCGAGCTGGAGGCCAAGGCCGTCGCCCTCGTCGAGAAGACCCGGGGTCTGCAGCAGAACGGCAGCGCCACCCAGAAGACCCGCTCCCGCCTGTACGCGCTCGCCGCGGCCTTCACCGCGACCGCCATGTGGGCCGCCGTCGACTCCCGCCGATTCACCGAGGCCCAGAGGCACCTCAACGAGGCGATCCACCTCGCCGCGCTCTCGGGCGACGGCCAGGTCCAGCACCAGATCTGGCGCTACGCCGCGGTGCTCGCAGACCAGCGCGGCCGCCATGCCGACTCCATCGCTGCTGCCGAAGCCGCTCTCAACACCCGCTCTCACCGTACTGATCCGATGTACGCCTCGCTCAGCCACGCCCGACTGGCCCTCTCCGCCGCAAGCGCCGGCGACCGGATCCGCGCCCAGCGGGCGATAGGCCGGGCCGCCGACGCCTTCGGCCGCGCCGACCCGGCCCGGCCGCGGCCAGCCTCCATGGACTTCTACACCCTCGGTGAACTCCACGGCCTGACCGGCATCACCCACTACCGGCTCGGCCAGGGCGAACAGGCCGAATACCACTCCCACCGCTGCCTGGCGGCCCTGCGCCCGGAACAGAACCGCAACCGCGCGTACTACACCGCCCAGACAGCCCTGTCCCAACTCCAGCAAGGGGAACTGGAGATGGCCTGCGCGACTGCCGAACGCGTCCTGCCCCAACCCGGTGCGGGCGTCGGCCGCGTCTCCCACCTGCTCGGCGGCTTCACCGCCAACCTCAACCAGCGCGCCCCCGGCGCACAGATCACCCGCACCTGGAACACCCTCGCCCGCACGGCCTGACCCATGAATCGGAGACCACGTGACCGAGACCGGCACCATCAAGCTGCACCGCTACGGCATCGACCAGCTTGAACAGATCCGCCCGACCCTCGTCGCCCTGTACGCCGAGGTGTACGCCGCGGACATCGAGCGGGACCCGTTCTTCTCCGTGGAACGCTTCACCGAGCGCCTCGCCGGTCACGCCTCCCGCCCCAGCTGGGAGGCCGTCGTCGCCTACGACGGCGGCGAAGCCGCCGGCTACGCCTACGCCTCCTGCCTTCCCGAGAAGACCGGCTGGTGGACCCACATGCTCCAACCGCTCACCGAGGTCGAGACCCGCGAGACCGGCCAACGCACCCTGGCTCTCTTCGAGTTGATGGTCCGAGCCCCCTGGCGGAGCTCCGGACTCGCCCAGCGCATCCACGAGAAACTCCTCACCGATCGCGCCGAAGAACGCGTCACACTCCTCGTCGATCCCGAGCATCCCAAGGTCAAGGCACTGTACGAGTCCTGGGGATACCACGACATCGGCGGCCAGCAGCCGTTCCCCGACGCCCCGATCTACGCCACCATGCTGCGCCAGCTGCACTGACGGCGCCCATCGCGTCTCCGTCCACCTCTCTCGACCCTGACCCACGGGGGGCCAGGCATATCGACCTGATCCTGGCCAGCCGCCCCGTCGCCCCCGCGCCGACCGGCAATCACGCTCAGCGCAGTGCCGCCGCCCAGGAGGCGTCCGACCACCTTCCGGCCTACGTGGGCTTTGCCCCCTCCGAGATCGTCGGAGGGATCGCGAATTCTGAAGGTTCAACTGGGGGAACTCGCGGGACGTTGGCCCTGGAGTGCAGGGTTGAGGACCGGAGTTCCGCAACCGGCAGCCTTACCCCACGCCGCACGTACGGCGGCCCGACGGGCCGTCAGGGGCCGGGACCGGATTGGGTCAGAGCCCCCCGCACGACGTACATGATCACGGCCATCCCGACAAGGCACTGCACGTCGGCAAAGACGACGCAGCCGTAGCCCTTTGCCCGCCAGCCGCACCATGCGCGCCGGCGCCTCCAGCCCCAGCACGAACACGATGAAAGGCAACCCTGTGCAGATAACGACCGGTGAACTGTCCGGCGGCGGCCGCCCGTCCGAGGACCGCATCCTCATCAACACAGACTCCACCCTGGTGGTCGTCCTCGACGGCGTCTCCACGCTCACCGATGAAAACCCTCGCGGCGGCTGGTACGCCCAGACCCTCGGCGAGGAGATCCTCGCCTCCCACGAGCGCGCCCAGCACCTCGACCTGCGCACCACGCTCTACGAAGCCCTCACCACGGTGGCCGGCGAACACGACCTGGTCCCGGGAGCCTCACCGGCGGCCACCGTGGCGATGGTGCGGCACCGCCCCCACGACCACATGGTCGACGCGCTCGTACTGTGCGACACACCCGTCGTCGTCGAACACCGCGGCGGCGTCGAAGTGCTGCGCGACGAGCGCCTCGAAACCCTCGTCCGCCTCTCGCCGGACAGGGCGGTGATGTTCGAGCAACTGCACGCCGGGCGCGGGTTCCAGTCCTGCGAGCACCGCCAGGTGGTGCAGCAGCTGCGGGATCACCAGATGCAGCACATCAACGAGCCGGGCGACCCGCTGGCCTACTGGGTGGCCGAGGCAACCCCGCAGGCCGCCCACCAGGCCGTGGTGCGCTCCTGGCCCGTCTCGGACGTCACGCGCATGTGGGTCATGACGGACGGCGCCCTGGCCGGCATCGAGCCCTACGGCCTCTGGTCCTGGGACACGTTCGCCGACGCCTGCACCGCCCTCGCGCCGCAGCAGGTGGTCGAGACCATCGACGTCTACGAGCACACCGAAGATCCGGACGGCATCAAGCACCCCCGCTACAAGGTGAGTGATGACAAGGCGCTGGCCTGCATCGGCTTCGGGACTCAGCGATGAGAGGGCCCCACACCGCCAGGCGGAGCCCCGCACGGGCGGTCTTCCACATGGCCGGTCCCGGGACAACCGTGCTGGCCGTGCACGCTCACCCCGACGACGAGACGTGGGCCACCGGGGCCGCGCTCTCGACGCTCAGCGCGCTCGGCTGCACCGTGCACCTACGCGTGGCCTCTGGCGGAGAGGCCAGCGAGCCCGGCCAGACCGAGGCTGCCGCACGCACCCATCGGGCGGACCGCCTCGCCAGCGCGACCGCAGCACTCGGCGTACATCACTGGGACTGGCTGGACGAGGGGCGTTGGATCGACACCGCCGGCCACCCCTCTCCACGGTCCCTGACCGGCGCACGGGTCGAGGACCTGTCCGACGCCATCGGCCAGCACATAGCCGACGTCAACCCCGACATCGTGCTCACCGTCGGGGCCGACGGACTGACCGGACACCCCGACCACATCCTCATCCACCAGGCGGTGCGGCACGCGACGGCTCACCTCCCCGTTCCCGTAACGGTGTTCGGAGCGCACCTGCTGCACAGCGACATCGCGCGCGGCCATGAACTACTGCGCGCCGAACTGGGCGACATCACCATCGGGTCAGGACGGTGCACCGGGTCCCCAGCCCACACGAGGCTACGCACGCTGACCGCCACCGCTCAGGCGGCCGCGTCACGCCGTACCGCAGTGGACCACTACAGCCAGGGACTCGGTACCGCGCGGCTAGCCGACCTCCTGCGCACCTACCCCGGGCGCGGTGATTCCCTGCTCCTGCGCGGTGTGCATGACGCCATCGGGTGGGGCACTGAGCGATATTGCCTCTACGGCACCACCTTGAGGTGAATCCCCACAGAGCCAACCAGCCCTGGGGCACGGGCGGTTCACTGAGTCTGCCCGTGAAGGAGATCGACGGCCGGTAGCGTGGCGACGAAGTGACCAACTGGCAGGGGGCATTGGCGTGGAGAACTTCTTTTCCCGGGTGGAGAGCCGCGAGCACGCCTGGCCGCCCGGCCGGAAGGACCTGCACTGGCTAATCATTCCGGACCCGGACATCGCCCGCGACCAGCTGTATGCGCCATATCTGTAGGTTCGCATTTCGGGTGTCCCTTTCTCATTGACCGTGGCCCTTGTCCGGCCCAAAGGACACCGCGGTGAGACGAACTCCTGTCCGATCGTTCACTCGTCGTAGTGCTGTCCCGGCCTCGAACTATGCAGCGCCCCTCTCCGACCTGATCGTGGAGACGTCGCTGCTGATCGGGGCCGGGATTTCTGCTACCCGCTCTCGCTGCTCGGGGGTGGGCCATGGCGCGCGTGGTTGGCGAAGTCACGATGAGTCTCCGTCTCCTCGATGGGGCGATCGACGAGGACCTGGTCTGGTCGACGACAGGCGTTGACGTCTTCGAACCCTCGCTGCCGTGGCGTACGTTCCGGTGGCGGGACGGCCAGAAGCACTACTCGGGAACGCACTGGTCTTCCACGATGCGCGACCACGTCGTGTACGAGTCGCGGCTAGAGCTGACGCGCCTGCTCTACGCCGACTTCGACCAGGGCGTGACGGCCGTCTTCGCGCAGCCGTTCCTGCTGACCACCACCGTGGATGACCGTCGGCGCCGGCACGTCCCTGACTTCCTGGTGCTGCGCGAGAAGGGCGTGCCGCTGGTCGTCGATGTCAAGCCGCGCCATCTGCTCACCCGCCCCAAGGTGAACTTCGCCCTCGGATGGGCCCGCGAGGTCGTCCTGTCGCGTGGCTGGGACTTCGAGGTGTGGTCCGAGCCTCCGGAAGCCGAGTTGGCGAACGTGCGCTTCCTCGCGGGCTATCGCCGCGACTGGCTCTTCGACGAGGACCTGCTCGCCGAGATCCGGGCGGCAGACCTGTACGGGGCGTCGCTGGGTGATGCGTTTCGCGCCTTTCCCCGCCACCCGGAGTGGCGGGTGCGGGCCGCTGTACTGCGGCTGTTGTGGTGTCAGCACTTCGTCACGGACCTGACGGAAGTCCTGACCGAGCGCCATGTGCTGCGGCAGGGGCCGGCTTCGGTGATCGGGGCCGGGCGACGCGACCTTCCGCGCCCGGAAGAGACCGATCCCGATGACGAAGAGGGCGCGCAGGTCCATCTGTTCCAGAGGGTACGGAGGGAGGGGCGCATGGGCGGAGCCGCTGTGCGTGTCGGAGTGGGCACGCGGCTGATGTATGACGGGGAAGCCGTTGTGGTGGAGGAGATGTTCGGCTCGGCGGCAGGCAACGAGGTTCTGGTCCGCGACCGCTTGGACCGCCGTTTCCGGCTGTCGCTGCGTGAAGTTCTTGCCTCCGGCCGGGCCTCGGTCATCGCGGCCGGGCCGGGGCCGGCGGCCGACGACGACGCCGAGACGGCATCGGTGTTGTTCGCCCAGCTCACCGATGAGGCGCTTGCCGAGGTCAGGGAGCGTGCGGCCCACATCAACGAGGTTCTTTACGGCTTCCGTTCGGGCAGCGCCGAGTTCCCGGAAGCGGGCGAACCCCGGCCGCAGTACGAGTCCACCGTGCCCAAGCTGCAGCGGTACGAGGCGAAGGCCAGGGAACTGGGCGTGAGTGTGCGCTCCATCAAACGGTGGGTGAGTGCCTTCCAAGCCGACCGGGAGGCAGGTCTCGTGTACGGCGGCCCGGACCGCGGGAGCGGGGACATGGGCGGGCTGGGCCGGGCCGATCCGCGATGGGTGGAGATGGCCTTGGAGATCATGGCCGAGCACGGAGAGGCCAAGGACTCCAAGCCGTCCCGCGGGTCAGTGATCCGCCGTGTCGGCCCCCGCCTGGTGGCCCGGCACGGCAAGGGCGCGGTGAAGTCGCCGTCGAGGGCGACGGCCTACCGGTGGCTCGAGGAACTCGAACGCAGGTTGCCGACGTTCCGCCTGAGCGCCAAGCGCAACCGGGACATCGCTGGCCGGCCTCCGGGTGCGTACGGGAAGCTACGGCCCACGAGGCCGGGCGAGTACCTGCTGATGGACACCACCCGCCTCGACGTCTTCGCGATGGACCCGATCACGCTGAAGTGGGTACAGGCTGAACTCACGGTCACGATGGACTGGTACGACAGGTGTGTGACGGGGATCCGGGTGACGCCGGTGTCCACATCGTCGATCGACGTCGCGGCGGTGATGTTCCAGACCTACCGGCCCCGTCCGGCCGGAAAGGACTGGCCCGCGTTCGCAGTGTGGCCCGACCACGGCATTCCCCGCACCGTGTTCGTCGAGCACGAGGCCCTCGAACCCGAAGAGGAGGAAGAAGGGAAGGCGAAGAAGGTCAAGAAGCGCGGCGTGGCGAGCCCGGCGCTGGTGCCGGAGACCATCGTGGTCGACCACGGCAAGCCCTACATCTCCGAGCACATCACGTCCGTCTGCCAGCGGCTCGGCGTGTCGATCCAACCGGCCCGGCTACGAACGGGCCGGGACAAGGGACCGATCGAACGTTTTTTCAAGACCCTGCGCGAGGGACCGCTTGAGGTGTTGCCGGGCTACAAGGGCCCGGATCTGTTCTCGCGGGGAGAGAACCCGGAGGACCAGGCGTTCTTCTTCCTCCACGAGTTGGAAGCGATCATCCGGGAATGGGTGGCCTGCGTCTACCACCACAGGCCGCACAGGGGTCTCGTGGATGCGTACGCGCCGGGTGTACGCCTGTCTCCGGCGAAGATGTTCGAGCACGGCATCGCCCGGGCCGGCTACATCGAGGTGCCGCGTGATCCGGCGCTCGGCTTCGAGTTCCTGAAGACCGAGTGGAAGCCGATCCACCACTACGGCGTTGAGATGCGCAAGTGCCGCTACAACGGCGACGGCCTGGACGGCTACAGGGGCGAGACCAGCCCGTACACCGGCCCCAAGGCCAAGGGGATGTGGCCCATCCAGGTCGACCCCGACAACATCAACTACGTCTACTTCCGCCGCCCGGACACCCGCAAGTGGCACACCCTGGAATGGGAGCACGCCCCGGCTCAGAAGTTCCCGATCAGCGAGGGCGCCATCGAGATCGCCCGGAAGGTCGCGGGCGAGAAGTACCCCTACCCCGATGACGAGACGGCGGTCGCGGAACTCCTCGAACGCTGGCACCTGGGCCTCGGGCTGACCATGGTCGAGCGGCGGCTGGCCCTGCGTCAGGCCCGTGAACAGTCCGCCTTCGATCTGCCGGACACCGCAGAGAGCGACGTGCGGGCGCTGCCGACCGTCGCCCGGATCCTCACCGCCACCGACGACCAGGACGAGGCCGGAACGGCGGAGCCGGCGGCGGTCGAGGCCGAGCCGTACGAGGGCCCGGTCGCCGGGGATGACGACGAGGACGACGAGCTCGATGGCCCTGACACCGCTGAGGACTTCTACGACGACGCCATGGAGGACGCATAATGCCGCCCGAGACGCCCGAGAACGCCCACTTGGACAACCTGACACTCTCGCGGAAGGAGGGCTTGGGAGCGATGGCCACGGCGCCGCCCCGCAAGCGGCCGGAGCTGCTCACCCGCAAGCAGAAGGCGGACCTGAGCGAGGCGGCGCTGCTGGAGTACGAACACGAGCGGTCGGTGTGGCACGCCAACATCGGGCCGCTCGCCACCCCTCAACTCAAGGCGCTGCAGGAAGACTTGTGGGACATCATCACGAGTAATCAGCAGGATGGCGACAAGGCCAAGGGAGCCATCGCCGTGGACGCGCATCCAGGGCTCGGCAAGACCACCGCGGTCCTGAACTTCGCGCTGAAGTACCACCGGCAGGTGATCGCGCGGGAGGGGGCGTTCACCACCGCCGGGCACGAGCGGTGGCCGGTCTGCCGGGTCGGGCTGACCAGCAATATCGGCATGAAGGAATTCAACCGGTCCTTGCTGGAGTACTACGCGCACCCCGGCCGTAAGACGGGCACCGCCGCGCTGTTCGCGCAGCGCGCCCTGGACTGCGTTTTGGAGTGCGAGACGAGGGTCTTGATCATCGACGACCTGCATTTCCTCAAATGGCAGGACAAAACCGGCACTGAGGTCAGCAACCACTTCAAGTACATCGCGAACGAGTTCCCGGTGACTCTGATCTTCATCGGCGTCGACCTGGCCAACCGCGGCCTGTACTCCGAGGCCCACGCCCGCGGCAACATCACCCTCGCTCAGACGGCCCGCCGTACGACGCCGTTGTCGATGGAGCCCTTCACCGTCAGCAACAACAGGCACCGCATCCAGTGGCGCCAGCTGCTGAAGGGGCTGGAACAGCGGATCGTGCTGTGCGAGGCATACCCCGGCATGCTCGCCGAGGAGCTGACCGACTACCTCTACATCCGCAGCAGTGGGCACATCGGTTCCCTGATGACGCTCATCAACCGAGGCTGCCAGCGCGCCGCCCGCCTGGGCACCGAAGTCCTCGACCAGAAACTCCTCGATCACGTCAAGCTGGACGCGGCGGCGGAGAAGGCACGTAAGGGCCTCGCGGAGAAGTTCGCCCGCGGGACGATGACGACCAAGCCGCGTCCCAGTAGGGCGAAGCCCAAGAAGACGGACGGGTGAGTGGACCCCGTACCCTGCCGCTGCGGCTGGCGCCGTTCGACGGGGAGGCGTTGGACTCCTGGTTCGAGGCGATGTCTGCGCAGCTGAGGGTTCCTCTGGGCGCGTTGCTGGTGGCGCTGGGTCTACGCCAGGAGTACACACCTCCGTCGGGTTGGGCGCCCTGGGTCACGCAGCTGAGGCCGCATCAGGCCGAGCGCATCTCCTTCGTCACCGGCGTCCCACCAGAGGTCCTGCACTCCATGACGCTGCAGCACCTCGATCAGCGAGCCCTCATCGTCCACCGAGACCGCGACCGGCTCCAGATCGGCGGATCATTCATGTGGGGGCCGCGCGGCGGTGGCAGCGGATCACGGTTCTGCCCGGACTGCCTGGGTGACAGCGAAGGCCGCTGGCCCCTGGCCTGGCGGCTCGGCTGGTCCTTTGCCTGCATCACCCACCGTCGGCTACTCGCGGACTTCTGCCCCCAGTGCGACTCACGGCACCGTAAACGCCCGCATCCCAGCCACCTCATCCCACAGCCCGGCCACTGCGATCGCCTCAGCCGTCCACTCGCGTCGACTTCGCGGAGCCGGTGCCTCCACCCGCTGGCCGGCACCGAGACGATGCGCCTCGGTGCCGGGCACCCCGCACTGCTGGCCCAGCAGGCGCTGCTGGATGTGATCGCCACTGGTGTCGGCGCATTCGGCGTCTACGCCCACGATCCGCAATCCGCCGTGGCCGTACTCGCCGACATGAAGGCGATCGCACGTCGGGTCCTGATCCACATGCCCGCGTCGCGCATGGAGCGTCTGGTCCCCGAGGAGCTGGTGGCGGCCCATTTCCGGGCCCGGGAGCACAACAGCTCCTTGACGGACTCCCAGCGCCGGGCGCCCGTGGATCCCGGCCGGGCGGCCCCGGCCTACGCGGCGACCGCCGCCGCGGGAGCGGTCGCCGCCTGGCGCATCCTCGGACAGGCCGACTGCCGCCGCGCCGCCCCCTTCATGCGGGAACTCCACGGCGCGATCGTGGACCGCGGCCAGTGGACCAGCCCCACGGTGACCAGGAACTGGGCCCGCCACAACAGCCCTCTGCTCGAGGCGGTCCACCTGAAGAGCATCGCGCCGACGATGTGGCCCAACTCTGCCCTGCGCTACCGCACCGCGCTGCCGACCCCGTCGCTGCCCACCACCACGCCCGTACAACTGACCGCCCGGGCCCGGAAGATCCCCGGCATCATCTGGCCCCTGTGGGCCGTACGCCTCAACCCCGTCCCGCAGGTTCGCGAGAACCTCGCCGCCGCGCTCTCGGCCGGCCTCATGCTGGTGAACAGCCGGCTCGAGCTCCCCGACGCGGTCAAGAAGGTCGGCGACCTCATCAACCAGCCCGTTCTGACGCACGTGCTCCAGGCGCTCCGCGACGATCCTCACTACGAGGGCATCCAGCTTGCCCTGATCCGGCTCGCCGGGTATCTCGACACGCACGCGGTGCCGATCGACTACGGCCGGCGGCGGCGCCTCAACTACGCCTCGCTGTTGCCCGAGAGCGAGTGGATCGCCCTGTGCCGCCGCACTCTGACCGAGCCCGGAGCCGGCACGCGCTACCAGGTCGCCCGTAACCACCTCTTCGAGAAGATCAGCGGACTGCCCCACCCTCGAATGCCCGACCCACCGCCTGACCGGCAAAGCCTGCGCAACAGCCGCGTTCGGTTCCCCTACGTCCTGACCCCGGAGATGTCCGCCGGGCTCGACCAGCTCGGCAGCGCGTTCCTGGAACATCACGGGATCGACGACGAACCTCTGACCTGGGAACCGCCCGCCGAACTGCTCGACGGCCTTGACCTGCCCCGTGCAGACCCCGGCACCATCGACCTTGCCGATCTCCACCGCCGTGTCCGTGCCGAACACACCAGCAGCCGCATCGCGGACGATCTGGGAACAGATCTGCGCACACTGCGCTACATCCTCGCCCGGAACCCCGCCCCGGCGCTGAAGCCGACCGCCCATGGCATGGAACGCGGTCTCAAAGGGCTCCATGCCGCCCGGCAAATGATCTCCAAGGAACGGCTCGAACAGCTCTACGTACAGCAAGACATGCCCTTCCTCGCGATCCAGCACCAAACGGGCCTTAACCGAAAGGCGCTGGCCGCGCTCGCTGATGAGTACGGCATCCCACGGCGCACTCACCGCCCGCGCGGAACCCAAAGCCGGGCATGGCTCCACGAGCAGTACGTCGTTCAGCGCCGCACGCTGAACGACATCGGCCAGGAGATCGGCATGAGCGGGACCAGCGTCGGCGCCCGCGTACGCGAGTTCGGCATCCCGACGCGGTACAACCGGCAGCCGAGGGTCCCGCAGCAGGAGTTCGCGACGGCACCGCCGGTGCTGCGGCCATCCCTGGGCAACTCCTATGCGATCCGGCGGCTGCGGGTGTTCATCCAGGTTGTCCGCTACCCCACCCTCTCTGAAGCGTGCCGGACGCACGGCATGGAGCCACCGACCCTCACCGTGCAGCTCCAACGCCTGGAAGAGGACTTCGGCGGTCCGCTGCTCATCCGGGCGGGGCGCGGTCGCCAGACGGAACTCACGGAACTGGGCCACAGGGTCGTCCAAGCCGTCGAGCAGTGGGCCCACACCCTGGCCGACCAGCCTCGGGAGACCTGGGACCGAGCGACGGTACGCCGCCCGCACAAGAAGAAGCGCAAACCCCGCCGGCGCCCGGCCGATGCCCCAGGCACCGACGCGTTCCCGGCCCTTCTGCAGCCTGCCGTGCGGACATTCGGCGGGCGCCGACGACTCCGAAGGTTCTTGCAGGCCGTGGAGTACCCGTCGCTTTCGGCCTATGCCCGCGCGGTCGGGAGGTCGCCGTCGTCGATCAGCGTGCAGCTGCAGCACCTGGAACATGACCTCTTGGAGGAGCTCCTGATTCGTGGTCAGCGCGGGCACCGGATGCGCCTGACGGACTTCGGCCAGGAGGTCGTGGACGCCGCCCGTCCACTTGCGGGTCTACTCGATGACCCCCGGCGCGTTGCCGGGCCGACCTGAGCGCACCCATGCGGCAGACGGGGCCTGGGCGCACCGCCGTGTCCCCTGCCTCGCGGCGAGGAGTAGCGACAGGGCCGAGGTGGGTACGTCTGAACGGCAAGGGCCGCATCCCCCCGCTGCCGGCTGGGGGATGCGGCCCTTTTCGGTCTTGGCTTGGCCCTGTCTTACAGGGAGCCGTCAATCATGCCCTTGCGGAGGGCTGACCATTCGGAGGCGGTGAAGCACAGGGCGGGGCGGGAGGGGTTCTTGGAGTCCCGCACGGCGATGCCGCCGCCGGGCAGGTCGGTGATCTCCACGCACTGGCCCTCGCCGGCGCTGTAGGGGGACTTGCGCCAGTCGGCGCCGGTCAGGTCGTATGCGTACAGGTCGGCCTTGGCCGTGTTGTCGTTCACGGGGTACTTCCTTCGCTCATTTTCAACCGGTTGATACGGGCCAGTGAGTCGCTCACCGGCAGGGCCGCCGCGACGATCTGGCCGAACGCGTCGTCGTACAGCTTCACGTCGTCGGTGCCCTCGACATAGCTGGTGCCCTTGAGGTTCTCGAACTGCACGACCGTGGGCATCGGAGCCGGGAAGGAGACCAGGTCGAAAGCGCCCGCCCCGCCCGGGTGCGGGGTGGCGTCCAGCGGCATGACCTGGATGGTGATGCCGGGCACCTCGGAGGCATCGAGCAGGCGCTGGAGCTGGTCGCGCATGATGTGCGGGCGGTCGGAGAAGCGGCGGTACAGGACCGCTTCGTCGATGACGGCCCAGAGCTTCAGCGGGCGTTCGGGCCGAGAGAGGACGGCCTGGCGGGCCAGGCGGACCTCGGCGAGAGCGGTGACCTCCTCGGGGGTACGGGTGATCGCGTTCGCGGCGATCGTCTCGCGCGCGTACGCGGCGGTCTGCAGCAGGCCGGGGATGAGCAGGGGGGCGTAGATGCGCACCGACTCGGCGTCCGACTCCAGCGAGATGTAGTCGGAGTAGGCTGGGGAGACGACCCCGTTGTAGGTCTGCCACCAGCCGGTCTTGGAGGCGTCCTTGGCCAGCCCCTCCAGCGCGGTGACCACTTCGGGGTCTGTGACCCCGTACTCCTTGAGCAGTCCGCCGATCGCCTGGGCGCGGATGTGCGCCTTGGCGTTCTCGATCCGGGAGAGCTTGCTGGAATCCCAGCTCATCGCCGCCGCGGCGGCGTCCAGGCTCATCCCCGCATCGCTTCGCAGGCGCCGCAGCAGGCTGCCGAGACGGCGTCTGCGTACCGTGGGAACCAGAGGAACGGTAGGCATGGTGTGGGGTGTGCCTTCCTGTGAGTGTCCGGGCGGGCGGTTGGGTACCGCCTGCCCCCTGCCGGGTGTCCGTGCTCCGGCCGCGGGTGCAACTCCCTTTCATCCGGGCGCTGGTGAGCGCCTTACGGGGGCAGTCTGACGCCATCCGGGGGTGCAAGTCGATGGAACAAACTTTCTTCTTTTGGGGATTTCAACCCCAACATTGCAGAGCCGTGCCCCACGGGTGCATTCTGCCGGGACAGGAAAGTGACGGTTCGTCAATCCTTGATCACTCACTGACGTCCGGTCACGCATGTCCGCTCCGGCCAAAGGCCCCCCACATGACGACCACCACGAACGCCGTGCACGCCGCGGCGACCGGCCGCCCCGCCTACACCGAGACGATGCCGTGCGAGCCGGCCAGTGCCCGCAAGGCCCGCATACTCGTCGCGCTGGCCCTGTCCGCGTGGGATCTGGACGCGCTCGTCGAGGACGGCAAGGTGATCGTCTCCGAGTTCGTCGCCAACTCCTGCGAGCACACCGACTGCCGCAACCTGCGGGTCACCGTCATCCGCCTCGCCCCCACCTGCGTACGGATCGCTGTCATCGACAAATCCGTGAAGCTGCCCGCCCGGCGCACCGCCTCGGCCGACGAGGAGAACGGGCGCGGCCTGGCCGTCGTCGCCGCCCTCGCCACCGACAGCGGCACGGACACCTTCACCTGGGGCAAACGCGCCTGGGCCGAGCTGACCGAGGCCGCAGAAGACCGGTAGACGCCCGCACCACCACACCGCCCGTCCCACTCCGGGGCGGGCGGAGCCCGGCCGCCGCCGGGCCCCTTTTCAACGGGAGGTACCGCGTGCACACCCCGACCAACCTCACCACCGACCTGGCCGACTTCGACCGGCCGGGATCGCCGCGCCCCAAGCCGGGCAGGGTCCCGCTCGACGGCACGATCGCATCCGTCGTCGCGCGGATGGACCGCCTGGCCGAGCAGAGCGGGGGCCCGGCCGTGGCACCGGTGCTGGCCCTGGGCACCTTCGAGCGCGTCGGCTCGAACTGGCTGTGTGACTCGCTGCGAGAGGCGATGCCGCAGCACAACGAGCCCTTCCGCCAGCAGCTCGGCCGCGAACACCCGCTCTCGCCCAGCGACCGCATCCCGCCGAGCCTCGCGGGATGCGGCCTCGGCGGCCTGGGCCTGCACCACCTGCTGTGCGCGCTCAGCGACCTGCACGCCGCCGACGGCTTACCCCGCCACCTGGTCAAGGAGACCAACCTCTTCTTCGCCACCGACACCGTCCTTGGACTGCTGCCCCGTTCCCCAGCCCTCGTCCTGACCCGGGCCCCGCTGGGCATCGCGTCCTCCTTCACCCGCGGCCGGCTCTGGGAGCGATGGCACTACGGCGAGCGGTACCGGCAGGTCGCCGCCACCGCCCGCGCACCACGCTGGCGCGGCGAGTTCGCCGGGCTCCTCGACCTGGACGATCCCCACTGGGCAACCGCACTGGGACGACTGATCACCGTGAACGCCCTCCTCCTGGCCCGCGCCCTGAGCGGGCAGGGGGCAGGAGAGCGGCCCCATCTGGTCATTTCTTACGAACGGCGCGTCGCCGAGCGCACCCGTACGCAGACCGAACTCGCCCGCTTCCTCGGCATCACCCTGCCAGAGGCCGAGGCCGTGGCCCGGACCGGCGTCGACGCCGCTGTAGCGGACACCACGTTCGCCACCACCACGGACAAGGACGCGCTGGTCGCCGAACTCGACGCGACAACCGCCCAGTTGGTCACCGAGGCGGTCACGGCGACCCTGCACCGGGCCCGCCGGGCGCTGGACCCCGCCGTCACGGCGACAGCGGCCCCCTGGCTCGCCAGCGACGATCTGTACGAGGTACACCAACCCACTTCCCGGCCATCGCGCCACCCCAGGCCCGTCCGGCAGGAGGCGGACCGTGCGGGGGTGCCCCGGCCCGCGTACACGCCGGTGAGCGGGGCATGGTGGCGCAACCTGCTGGTCACCAACGAGGAGATGGCCGAGCTGCTGACCCTGCTGCACGCCGGCGGCGCACCCAACTCCCGCCTGGGCACCCGCCTTCTGGTGTGCCCCATGCCCCACGAGCGCGGCGGGCGCCTCCATTACGAGCCGTCCACGCGGCGGTGGCGGGTCAGCCCCGGCTACGAGGCGCACCCCGCGTACTGGGTCACCTGGATCGGGGCGGCCCTCATGGCCGCCTGGCACGGCGCCCGCCTGCCCACCCGCGCCGAAGCCCTCACCGCCACCCGCGGAGTGACGGCGTACAACAGCGACTACCGCGTGGGCGACTGCTGTCCGGTCGCCGAACCCGGGCTCGGCGACCACGAGATCCACCACCGCATCGGCAACGTACAGATCTGGTGCGGCGACGGACCCGACCAGCCCGGAGCACAGCCGGTGCAGCGGTACTTGTTCGGCGCCGCCTGGAACACACCTGGCACACCAGAGGCGGCGACCGCCGTGCGCTCCCGCTACCTGATGGGCTCCTCGCGGGGCGTCGGCATCCGCCTCGTACGCGACCCCGGCACAACGGACGCAGCCGGGCTCGGGGCGTGGGAGCTGGCGCACCGCCTCAACCAGTGGGCCGACGCCGCCGATCGCGGCGACCAGCCCACACCAGGCGGCCTCGACCGTCTCTTGCTCAGCGCGCTGGGCTCATAGACCGATCGCGGTCTTGGGCCCCATGTACGAGCCAGCGCCCGGGAAGTTGTCCCGGGCGAGCTTCACGAACAGATCGCTGAACCCCAGCTTCACCAGCTCCTCCAGGGCCACGAACTCGACGCTTCGGATCGGCCTCGTGTCCGCACCCTCCTTGACCGCCCCCAGCTGCCCACCGACACGGCGGGCCTCGAAGGTGATGTGAGTGACGTGAGCCTTCTGGTTGTCGCACAGGTACAGCAGCCGGCCCACCTCTACCTCGACGCCGGTCTCCTCGATCATCTCTCTGACCAGGGCCTGTTCAAGACTCTCCCCGTCCTCGACCTTGCCCCCGGGAAGGGACCAGGACCGGGAGGAGTCCGTGTCCTGGTCCAGCAGCAGGATCTTGTCGTCCTCGATGACGATGCCCGTCACGCGTACATGCATCCGCCGACGCTACCGCCCTCAGCACCGTCCCGAAGGGAACACCGATGACAAAGCCGTCCACCCCCGCCGCGGCCCCGGTGGTGATCGCCGCAGGCGGACTCGGCACCCGCGTGGGGAACTGGTCACCGTATCTACCCAAGGAACTTCGCCCGGTCGGGGGACGGCCGGGCCTCGCGCACATTGTGGACGAAGCAGCCGCCCTCGGCAGCACGCGCGCGGTCGTGGTCCACCACCCCTACTACACACCCCTGATCGACTGGACCCGCCAGGTCCTCGCCCCCGGAGCCCTGGCCCGCTACCACGCGCTCGCCGCGCAGCCGCCCGGCCAGTCCCCGCCCGCCGAACGTCTGCGCCTCGACTTCGTCGCCCAGCACGGCCGGTACGCGGATGTCACCTCCGTGCTCAACGGAGCCGAACATCTGCGCACCAAGGAGCTGTACGTGGTCTTCGCCGACAACGTTGACCCCACGCACACCGCGCTGTCCGCGCTGGCCACGGACAGCGCCCCGGGCACGCCGGCGGTCCTAGCCGCCCCCTTCAACCCGGCCGCCGCGGGCCACCACGGCGTCATCGTCTGCACCGGCACCGGCCCTGTGCAGACGATGACCGCTCTCATTGAGAAGCCCAGCCCAGCACACGCGGCCCGCCTTCAGGCCGAGTACGGCGTCGCCCGTCTCCGGCTCCTCCACGGACGCCTGCGCGTGACACCCGGGCTGCTGCACTACCTCGACCACGCCGCGCGGGAGGCGGCCGGGGAGCCGAAACTCTCCCTGCTGCTGGCCGCCTACGCGCGCGTCCACCGCGTTCAGGTCGTCACCAGCAGCCGTCCCCTGACCGACCTCGGAGCGCCCGACCCCCATCAGGCCGTCCTTTCCGGCTCCGGCGCGTCCACCGAGCGGTGGTAGACGACACGGGCCAGGCCCGGTGGAGAGGGGAAAGCAGGCCCATGACGAGCCTCGCCGGGCCTGTGCCCGCGCCTCAGAGCCGATGGCCATCCGTGCGTGCACGGCATACGGAAGTGCCGGGACGGCGGGCGCCCGCCGGACGGCGCGCGGTTCTCCAGGCGCCGAAAGATCTGCCGGCCTCCTTCTGCGAAGAGCGGGGCTGGTCCACCGTGGAACACAACCGAAGGGAACGGCTCGTGACGATCGCACCCGAAACCCCGAAGACGACAACCCCCGTCATCCCCAGCTTCCTTGAGCTGGAAATCACCCGCCGCTGCCAGCTCACCTGCGCCTCGCACTGCTACGCCGAAGCCGGCCCGACCCAGGGACACGGCACCCTGAGCGTCGCCGACTGGAAGCGAGTCATCAGCGAGGCCGCAGCCCTCGGCGTCAAGACCATCCAGATCATCGGAGGCGAAGCCACACTCCACCCCGACTTCGTCGAGATCGCGGAACATGTTCTCGCCGAACGACTCGGGCTTCAGGTCTACTCCAACCTCTACCGCGTCCGCCTCGAACACTGGACGCTCTTCGCCCGACCCGGCGTCACCCTGGCGACGTCGTACTACGCGGACACCGACGAGGGACACGACCAAGTAACTGGACGCACCGGCTCCCACGCCGCGACCCGCGCGAACATCATCGAAGCACTCCGGCGCGGCATCCGCCTACGGGTAGGGATCGTTGACGTCCTCGACGGTCAGCGCGTCGAAGAGGCCCGCGTAGAGCTGGCGGAGCTCGGCATCACCGAGGTGCACATCGACCGGGTCCGAGGCGTCGGCAACGCCGCCAAGGGCGCCGGGCTGCCGTCCACATCCGAGCTGTGCGGCCGGTGCGCCACCAACATCGCCGCGGTCCTTTCGGACGGCACCGTGACCCCCTGCGTACTGGGCCGGTTCCTCCCGGCCGGACAGGTCCAAGCCTTCCGCTGGAGCGGGTGTTCACCTCACCACGGTGGCAGCAGATCGCCGCGAGCATCCCAGCCAGCCGCAACGACCCGTGCGCCCCGGACTGCGGCCCCAACGACGACACCTGCAAGGGCGGCGGAACCTGCGACCCCGCCTCCGACGATGTCATCCCGAGCCCCGCGGGCCGAAAGGACTTCCCCTGATGAACTGGGAACCAGCCGCGCGACGGCTCGCCGCCACCAGCATGATCCGGCCCGAATCACGCTGGTACGAGCCGCTGGCCACCACGCCGAGGCACCTGTTCGTGCCCCGGTGGTGGACCAGGACCACCACCAGCGACAGCAAGGAGGTGTGGGAACTGCGCGACGGCGCGAGCGACACCGACGCGTGGCTGCGGGACGTCTACTCCGACACCACGCTCGTCACCCGCGTCGGCACCCTCCACGCCGACCACGCCGAGGTGGGCCAGAGCCTCGCCCGGGGAAGGGACCGGCGTTCCACCTCGTCCTCCACGCTGCCCGCGCTGGTGTTGATGATGTACCGGGCGGCGTGGATCACTGACACCTCCCGGCTACTGGTGACCTGCGGCAGTGGCTACGGCACCGCCCTGGCCTGTGCCCGGCTCGGCGCCGAGCAGGTCACGAGCGTGGACATCGACCCGTATCTGGTGCAGGCGGCACGGAAGCGGCTGGCCGAGGCCGGCCACCACCCGCGCGTCGAAGTCTGCGACCTGACCGGCGACCTGCCCGAGGGCCGCCACGACCGGATCATCTCCACCGTGGCCGTGCCCGCCGTGCCCGTCTCGTGGCTGGAGGCGCTCGCCCCCGGCGGCCGGCTGGTGACCACGATCGCCGACACCGGACTGGTCATCGTCGCGGACAAGACCTCCGACGGCGGCGCCAAAGGGTACGTCGCTTCGGAGGCGGCCGGGTTCATGTCCGTACGCCACGGCGAGGACTACGACGACACGTTCCCCGAGAACCCTCCCGTGTGGCAGGCCGCTCAGAACGCCGAGGGCGAGTCCGTCACCACCAGCCGCTACCCGCTGATGTACGTACCAGACACCTGGGACGTACGCTCCACCCTCGAACTCCGGGTGCCCGGCATCGACCACCGCCAGCACACCGCGGACGACGGCACCCGCACCATCTACATGCTCCACGCGGACGGCTCCTGGGCCCGCGCCACGGCCGCCGGACGCAGAGACTCCCCGACCGTGCACCAGAGCGGGCCCCGGCGGCTGTGGGACGACCTGGACCGCATCCGCACCTGGCTCGCCGTGGACGGCGACCTCCCCATCCGCGGCGCCACGGTGACCATCGCCCCCGACGGGACCGCCACGTTCTCACGCAAGGGCTGGTCGGCCACCCTCACCTGAGCATTCAGCGCACGGTCATGCCGGGGGGTCCGCGCACACCGCGGATGTTATCTAGTGCTGTCAAGCGTTCCTACAGGTCAACGGGTTGAAGCTATGTGAGGCACGTTAGGCACGCATGAGCGGCTCCGCTGTGGGCGGCAACGGCAGAGCCCTGACAGTGAGGCGGCAGAGTCCTTGTCAGTAGGGGCCCCGAATCGAAGGTGCGCACAGTCGGTGTCGTCGGAGGTGCCCGGCACCTCGGCGTCGACCGTGTGAAACACCGGTGCCGTCCGGCTTGTCTGGTGGACGGCGGGCCCAGGATTGTGAGGCTCCAGCCTGAGCGAACACTTCCAGCCGTTGTGGTGGTGCAGGACGGGAACCGCAGCGGCCCTGCCTCGTCCGCTGCTAGCGTCCACGTGGTCTTGATCTTGATCTTGGGCTGTTCCACCGGAGCCGCCACCACAGGCCAGGCCGCCTACACAAAATGGGGAGCGACATCATGCCCGAAACCGAGCCGACGCCCGTCATCCAGTTCTACGGGAGGAACGGGGAGACCGACTACGAGGGCGAATTCTACCTGACCCCCGGTCTGCACGACTTCGCGTACAACTCGATGCCGAACGACGTCGCTTATTCCTTCCAGGTGCAGCGTCCGCAGCCCGGCTACACCATCACCATCTACAACAACGGCAAAGGATCCGAAGACGAGTCGTGGGCCTCTTACAAGCTGACCGGCCCGTTCCCCACGGACCCGAACCCGTTCCTGATGGACTCGACCCCGCTCCTGAAGGTCGACGCGGCATACGGGGTCCCGATCGGCGCGGAGATCGCTCCCGGCGTACGCGCGAACGGCCACAGGGACAGCAGCCAGCTGGCCGGCAAGGTCAGCAGCGTCCGCGTCACCAAGGACGCCACCAGCTGAACACCAACGCTGGCATTATCTAGACCTCCCAGCACTCCATGCAGGTCAGCCAGAGCGATCCGGTGTCAGACACTTCCGGCAACCGGCGGCTCTGAGGCCGAGCTGGAGCAGCAGCAGGGAGGCCCGGGGAGTGGCATCGTCGCGCCCCTGTCCGCGACTGGACAGGGGTGCCCGATTTGCGACCTCAGTTCGGTCGAACCGAGGCCCCCAACTTCGTTTCGTGCGAAATGAAGTTGAGGGAGGCCATAAGGCGTACGCGCCTGACGACCCCTCGGATACCTAAGGCACATACGAAAACGACCCCATGGCCGACATGCCTGACTACGAATCTGCACCCGAGATAACTGACCCCGTAAATCCACGAGGGCCCCGGGTGGCGCGTACGGGGTGGGATGTACGCGGGCCCGGGGCCCTTGGGGTGGTGGACGGCAGGGGGATTGCCATCCACCACCGGTCTATCACACGACTTTGGCCCGGTGAGGCGGTTCTGGCAGGTCAGCGCAAGCTCGCAGAAACCAGAGGCACAGCTCGCGGCGAAGGCGTTGTCAGTGGCGTGCGGCATGGTGGGCGCCATGAGTACGCGGACGACGAGCGACAGCACCGAAGCAGAGCGGCAGATTCCAGCCCGGCTCTCCGGTACGGGACCCGGCTGGCACTACCTGCTGCAGCGCCTGCACCAGGACCTTTTCGATCTCGCGCCGGACTACCAACTCGACTCCCTCGCCAGCCGCTTCGGCGGGCTCCGCATCCACCTCGCCGACCGCTTCGACGAGGACGGTGAGTTCGACGGTGACTTCGCAGACCGCGCCGGCGCCCTCGTCGACGCCGCTGAAGCCGCCTCCGAGACGACCTGCGAGATGTGCGGCCAACCGGGCCGCCCTCGCTTCCACGGAGACCAGACCCGCACCTGGATCGTCACCGTCTGCGAGACCTGCCACGCCCGGCCGTACGCCGAGCCGTCGGCTCCTCTCCCGGACCCGCTGGCCCGTCCGTAGCGACGCATACAGGCAGACCGATGACCGACTCAGCGCCAACTCGCTTGATCCTGAACGCTGTTCGCGTCCAGTTCGGTACGTTGGCCAGCTATGAAGCCGTTCACGTTCCAGCAGGGCAAAGACGTGTGGGAAGAAGGCAGAGCTCCGTCCCTCGCCCACGCCTACGTCCCCGTAGATCTCGGGCGTAACCCCGAACTTGCCGACCTCGTGCACAGCGTTCGCGCCGCGACCAAGGACGACCCGCTCACCCACGTCGGGAACGAGTGGCTCCACATCACGCTCTACCAGTTGAGTTCCAAGCCGGCCGCCGAAGTCACGGTGGCCGAACGGCAGGCCCTGACAACCGAACTCACCCGCCAGATGCAGGACATTGCACCCTTCACCATCACCGTGGGGAGCACCCTCGCGTACGGAACCGGTCTCATTTTTGATCTTGGGCCCGACGAGCCGTTGAACGAACTGCGAACGGCCGCGACCCGCGCATTCGAGGTCGTATTCGGCACCGAAGCCACCGAGTACGAGACCGGGATCTTGCACCTGACAGAGTCGTACGCCACGGCCGAAGTGGACCTGGATCATTACCACCAGATCCACCGCCGGGTACGCCGGGTTCGCCCAAGCCACGCGCCCCTGCGGATCGACACCGTGGCGCTCGTCGATGTCGTCGCCAACGACGCCGAGAAGACCATTACTTGGGAAACCCTGACGACGATCCCGCTCGCCGGCGCCTCGACCTAGACCGAGGCATCCCTCGACCGAGCCTGAAGGGCCAAGATCGTGAGACAGAATGCCGGGCCATACGAATGAGACATCGCGAGAACATGCAGGTCGTCACGACGGAACGGGACATTCCAATTGCGGACCTACAATATCGCACGCTCGCCGAGCAGCCCGGTCTGTACCCGGTGCAGCCGCAGTGGATGCACATGACGGTGCTGCACTCCGGTCCGCAGGACAGTGCGACCGGCGCCGAGGTCGACCAGCTGGTGGCCGAGGTCACCAAACGGGCCGCCGATATCGCGCCGTTCGAGGTGACTTTGTCACGGCCGGACATCGGGACCGTGGCGATCGAATCCAAGGGATATCCGGGCGCCCCACACAGGGCTCTGTGGGAGATGACGTGGCAGGCGCAGCAAGCCGTGGTCGGTGACCGGTGGCCGCTGATCCCCAAGGCAGCCTATCCGCACCTGTCCCACGCCTACGCCGGCGGCGAAGCCCATCTGGCCGACCGAACCAGGCTCAAGGTGTTGTTGTCCGACGCGCCTGGCCGGGAGGTGACGGTGCCGGTCACCACTCTCACCCTGGTCGCGGAATGGCATGACCGCCGCGAGATCATGTGGGACGTGCTGGCCGAAGTGCCCCTCGGAGGAAGCCAGTCGTGAGCACCCTCTAGGCCGAGACGTTGACCAGCCAAGCCGGGCCGGACGCATCATGCGCACCGGGATGGCGCCTCGTTGATCAGGGAGACAACGGATGCGCGGCCCTGTGCACTGTCTGACGCCTGAATTTTGCTGCCTCTGAAGAGGTCACACGTCTGTGGCCAGGGGTGTTATACGTCGTAGCCGGGTGTGACGCTACTCAGAAGTGGGGGGGGGGGGGGGGGGGGGGGGGGGCGCCCCCCCCCCCCCGCCCCCCCCCCACTTCTCAGGGCTGCGGCAGTGCGTGCGTCAGCGCGGTGATCAGGCCGTGATGGGCCGCCTCGGCTCCCCCTGGAGCGCATCCCGTGCAGAAGGTGTGGCCGCTGCGAGTGACGACCAACCCCCAGGCTTGAGCTGCGTGGACGCTGTCTCCGTGACTCTCCGGTGCGTGCACGATGATGCCTTCGACCGGCTGGGAGAAGGCGGCGCCTGCGATCCGGTCGGCCAGCTGGGCGGAAGAGGTGAACTGCCAGTTGTTTCCGTCGGTATACGGGCTGCCGAGGCCCTGGCTCGGCAGCCGCTCCAGCAGCGCTGACGTGCCGGAGTGGTCCTCCAGCGTGAGCGTGATCGCCCACAGCCGTGCCGCGTCCTGCTCCGCAGGCGACCACAGAGGGTCGAACATGTCGTGGGCGTCGTCCAGGTCGTGCTCGACCTGGTAGCGCGTAGCGGCAGAGTCCACGAGCTGTCCGCTCTGTTCGACAATCAGAGCCTGCTGCTCCGCCCGGGCCTTCTTCCGCGTCATGTAATCCAGTTGCTGTGGGCGCAGCAGGATGACGGCTTCTGCCGGTTCCTCCTCCTCCTCCTCCTCCTCCACGTCGCCGGAGTTGTCGCAGTGGCGCCGCCATGCGGCCTCCCGCTCGACGATGCCGGTCGCCAGGTCGGCCAGCGCCGCACGCTCCGTCTCATCCGCGCCGAAAGGCGGCGGGTCTTCGCGGGCAGGAAGCCCGCAGGCCAGGGCATCGACCACCCAGCCAGGAGGTGATGGCGGCCTCGGCCCGAGATCGGTGAATGGCGTGAACCAGGCCTCGGGGCGAAGGTCATCGCCGTCGTGAATGCCATTGGTGGAGGGCGGCAGGCTGTAGGTCGCCTCCGGGGCGTAGGCGATCAACGCCGGACTGTTCCAGGCGATGGCCCTCAGTGCCCTACCGATCCGGAGGTCCGCAGTATGTGGTGACCAGTCTTCGCCAAGCCCTACGGATTCCGCAGCCTCGGATTCGTCCATGTCGTCTATCAGCTCGGGAGCCGCGGTCACCGCGAGAGCGAGCGCCACGGTCGAGGCGTGGCAGACCGGGGCGAATTCAGTATCGGCTCGAAGCTGCTGGGCCACCTGCTCAAGAATCCCGGCGAACCGCAGTCGCCAGGCGGCGTCCATCCCGTCGCACACCCGCGGCAGCCGCAGAAGCACACCGTCCCGCTCGTCGGCGTAGTAGGCGTAGGGCTGGTCTCCGAGGTGCACGGCGTCCGTGTACAGATCCCACGCCATCTGCTGGGCCGTCACCGACGCCAGTGCCCGCAGGTCCGCGCCGAGCGCCGGTCCCAGTTCAGGGCCCTCTGCCGGCCTCTGCGGGTGGGCGCACTCGCGTGCCAGGCGATCGTCCCTCGCCCAGCCGCCGACCTTCGCCAGGACGTCCAGCACCAACTCCCGCACGGGGCGAGCGGCATTCACCTCTCGGACCAGATTCGCCGCGAGCCCCCGCACCGCGTCCTCATCGAGGTAGGAGCGCAGGGCCCACGATTCGCTGATGTGCAGTGCGGCCGCCACCACCCGGGCCTGGCGGCGTAGCACGTGACCGGCCTGCCCGGGAACAAGGTCGACCCCACGTTGGCGACACTCGTCTTCCAAGAGGCCAGCCAGGCGCTGAACACGGGACACACTGGGAGTCACGTCGGCACTCTATCTGTGCTGCGGCGGCATTTCCGGCCAGGCTCGGGAAGCCGGCGGCGTTCTTCAGGTGCTGTCGCGAGGGCGACGTGGCGCGCCTCGGCTCCGGCGCTTCAGACGACCGGTTCCAGCCCCATGGCCCGGATGAAAGTCCGGTAGCGGACGATGTCCCCCCCCAGGCCGGGCTGTTGTCCGAACACCGAAGGCAGGCCAAGAACACGCGCCCCTCGCTGCTCGGCACCAGCCCGCTCCTTGTGCGGCGGGGGGCTACACGGGACACGGTCACCAGAGGCGCTAGCGCTCCCGTTCTCGCTGCTGCAGGAGGCGGACGATGTCCTGCCGTAGAAGCGGCGCGCCAGCGGGCCCCTTGACGAACTCCATGATCGTAATGTCCTCGTGTGTGCACTGCCCGTCGCTGTGCACGCGGGGGTTCATGCAGTGCGAGCGGCTGTGCTCCTGGACGGTCCATCGGTGCTTGTAGTGCACCGCGGCGTGGGCGGAGGCGTCGCCGGGCTGCGCCTGCTCGGCGACGCGGCGGCCGAGGATGGTCACCAGTCGCACCGTTCCGTCGTCGGTGATGCCGCGCCGCCGGTCGGCCCGTACCTTGGTCGGCTTGCGGGGCAGTGTCCGGGACTCGGTGACGGGTTTACCCACGGCCTCCTGGGTGATCAGGTCCCAGCAGGCGATCAGGAGCCGTGCCCCGTACTCCGGCTCACAGTCCGGGGCTTGGTCGAAGACGCGTCCGGCCGTCAGGACGAACTCGTCCGAGGACTCCAGTGGCGGGGCCGGGGCGTCGCCCCAGTACCCGTCGTCCATCGCCTGGTGGTAGAGCGTCAGCCACCAGTGCTCCCCGGAAGGGAAGGTGATGGGCAGGCGGGACTGCGTCTTCTCGTCGAACTTGTTCCAGCCGGTGTTGGGTGAGTCGGGGGACCAGCGGCCCCAGGAAACCGCGACGAGGTCCCTGATGCTGGAAGGTGTGAGCTGGGGAGCAGACCGGCTGCCCCTGCTGCGGGGCGCCGGTGTGCGTGGCAGCCGGAGCGGGATCGGCTCGGCGAACACCAGCAGGCCGTACGGTGCTGGGACCCGATGGGCCGCCAAGGGTGTGGACCGGGCACGCATGGCCTTCTTGACCGCTACGGTGCACATGTCCGTATCGACGAAGTACAGCCACGACTGCGTTAGCCGGTCCGCCTGCTGGTCGCACAGGATGCTGCTGGCCACATCCCAACTGCCGACGTCCGGGCTCAGAGCGAGGCTACCGTCCTCGAGGAAGTTCGCGGTGAGGCGGCGCGTCGCCGGTTCCGTGGCGAAGGCGATCTGCTTGCGCCGGATGTCGGGCAGCAGCCGCGGATCCGGCGGCCAGGACGGCCTTGGCGTCTCCGCCTCGGAAGCAGTACGCCCCTCCAGCCACGCCAGGGTGGAGGCGTCCGGTTCGGGCGGGTCGAGACTGCGAAGCCACGCGGCACTGGGCTCACCGCGAGTCGCGGTGACACCAGCGAGGAGCATCAGCCATGCGGGGATGTGGTCGGTCCGATCCTGGTCCAGAATTAGGGAGCCCCCGGGGGCGTCCGGGTGGCCGGCCACATCGGCGTAGGCCACGACCAGGTCCGCTGCCGCGGCTCCTGCGTGGCGCTCCACCCAGCCGACCGCGCGCAGCGCCGCTTCCCCGGGCGGGGTGAGCGATCCGATTCCCATCATCCAATTCGTCAGCAGCCACATCGGCTGCCGGTACGCCACCAAGTTGGCGACCTCGTCGTCATGCGGGCGCAACGCATGCAGATGCTCCGAGACCCACTGCCGATCCACAGCCCCGCCGAGGGCAGCGACCGCGTCGACCAGCTCGACACACAGGCCCGCTAGCCGGTCCAGCGAGAATACGGCGTCCGGGTGCGCATGTTCGCTCACTACCTCACGCCCGGGCAGTGCGGCGTTGCGCCGGGCCATGGCGCGAGTCATGGCCTCCTGTAACTGCGCGATCGGCACCGGCGGTCCGTCTGCAGTGATGCCCTCCTCAGCGAGGTAAGGCATGAGCTCCGCCACGATCTCCTCGGCGCTCGTGCCACTGCCCGGGCCGACCCCCACGCCCGGAGAGCGCTTCCTCCTGCTCGCCTTCCCCATCAGCGCCGCCCCCGCCGGTAGATCCGTCCAGCCGTAGCCAGCCGTACCCAAATCCACCACCGACCAGGGCGCCGATCCGCGCCCGGCCAGTGACCTGAGAAGACACACGCAGTCACGGCGATCGAAGACTCCAATTTGCGCTTGGGGTGCTGCTAAACCCCTAAGCAGGCGGTTGGGACAGCGAGTTGGCCATAAGCGATCCAACACCGAAGCAGCCCAGCGACACCAGTGCAGGCTTCTGCACTGATGAACAAGGTCCCAGGTCAGCGAAGACAGCACCAGCACGCAGCTCCCCTTTCGAGTGACCTCCTCCCGAAGTCCGTCTTCATCTGCAATTCTTGTGCTAGGCCACGGTGTTCTGGGCCATCGAGCAGACAGTCACCCCCGGTCACTACAGTCAGGATCCCGTCGTCGATCACGTTGATCCGTCGCTCGTGCCGTACGGGCTTGGCTCCCAGGCCGAACACCACGGTCGTGGAGCTGTCAGCCGGCTTTGATGGCGTGTACTTCAACCAGACGATGAAAAGGCCCAAGTCACGGGCTGCCGTCGTCCAGTCCCGCCCGGTCGCCAGGCACCACCGGAAGTAGAAGGCCGCCCCGCCAGCGTGCGACTTCGTCGTCAGCTCGGCCCGGCTCCGGCCGAGGCGAAGGAATCGAAGCCACTGATCGGCGATGGGGACGACCCGAAGGTCACCGTCGACGACGGTCCAGTACCGCCGCCCTGAAGGCAGGTCCACAGGGAATGCCCGCATGTACAACTCCGTGATTTGGCGGTCAGTGCAACAACCCGCCACAGAGCCACACTCCTTGAGAACGAGTCTCAGAGGCACAACGAACCCCCCTCGTACCACGGCACACCACACCTGCTGAGGCCCCAGAGAACGGGACGCGCCACGGCACCATGGTCGGTGTCTCGGACCGACGCGAGGTGCCCGAGGAGCACAGCGCCGTCATCAACACCGCGATGAACGAGAAGATGCGCGCCGCGCTGCACAAAGTGTGGGGCGAGCCGGGCCTGGCTCTAGCAGTGGGCGCTGGCCCCGTGGGCGCGGGCCGCCGGCTGTGAAGAAGACGGCCGTCGCAGCCGTGATTAACGTAGAGCCCCAGGGATGGCGACGGCGCCTGCCGGGTGACCGGTGCCCGTGGTCATCGGGTACCGGTCCGTGGTCATGCAGGGGCGATGGCTTCTGCGCCGACTTCGACGGCGTCCAGGACGCGGTGGTGGTAGTCCTCCAGTTCACCGTCGGGGACGGCAGCAGGGCTGCCGGTCAGTGTGTACCACTCGTCCGCGCCGGTGTACTGGACAGCGATGGCGACGCGATGGTCGGCCTGGCGGGTGGTGCGGACAGTCAGATCGCCGGTGATGACGCCGACGTCGTCGGTCATCGCGCCGCCCGGGCCGGCGGTGACCTGGTCGTCGCACACCGCCGGTTCCGGGGTGTGCATCAGCTGTCCGGGCAGGTGTCGAGCATCTCCCCGAGCGCGGCCTTCTCCGGTCCGGTGACGTTGAGTTCGTAGACGTGCTTCACGTCGATCCAGGCGCGGGAGTAGGTGCACCAGTACGACTTCAGCGGGGGCTTCCACAGGTCGGGGGTCTGGTCGCCCTTGGACCGGTTGGAGGCGGCGGAGACTGCGATGAGCTGGGAGTGCACCAGGTCGTTGGCGAACGCCTTGCGCTTGTCGGTGTCCCACTGGTCCGCGCCGGCCCGCCAGCCGGCGGCGAGCGGCACCATGTGGTCGATGTCGACCTGTGCGGAGGCGGTGAGTGTCTTGCCGTCGTACTCGCTCAACCAAGTCCCTGACACCGCACGGCATTGATCGTCCTGGACGACGTCCTTGCCGTCGCGCTGCAGGACGACCTCGCGCGTATCGCACTGCCCGTACTGCCTGGCCCAGTGCGGGAACTTGGCCCGGCTGTAGCCGGTCATCGCGTGGGGAGCCTCGACGTTCAGGTCCTCGAGTTCGGTGCGGGCGACATCGGCTGGAGGCGGCTCCGGCAGCCGCCGCAGCGCCGGGGCGGGCTGGGCTGTGATGGTGGGGGCAGTGGCGGATGCCGGAGCGGCAGGGGCAAGGACGGCGGAGAAACCGACAAGGGCGATGGCGGCGCGCAGCCACCCGCGAGAAGTGATCACGGGTCAAGAGATAGCGCCCGTGTCCGCGTGCAAGCTCACGAACAGCTCCGCATCACCCATATGAGGGCCGGGGCCTGGTTGTCAGAGGCGGGACGTACGGTGCGGGCATGGACCACACTCTCGGGTGAGGGGAGCTCACGTCAGACGTCAGTCGGCGGCTCTGACCGCGCCGAAGCCCAACAAGCGGCGCTTGCTGGGGAGTTGTGGCGGCTGCGGGTTCCGGTGCGGCACACTCGGGGCATGGCGCGTGAGGACGCCCCCGGAAACGGCGAGGTCGCCGAGGAGGAGCGCGACCAGATGGCGCCCTTCGACACGATGGACCCCGGCGACGGCCAGGAGGACGACGGCGATGACTGAGCGGCGGGCAGAGATCGATCGCCGGTGGGGGAAGCGGCTGCTGGCCCGTACGTACAGGACGGGCCGGATGCGGGCGGTCACGCAGCGCCCCGGGCCGCCGCGTGCCGCGCACCTGGATCCCGAGCTGCCCCGCGTGGTCGTGCGGTGGAGCGGTACCGCGTGGGAACTCGTGACGGTGGTGCCGAACCTCGCTGCCGCGCAGGAGTTCATGCGCCCGAAGGACACGAAGAAGGTCGAGCTCGAACCGTGGTGACCCTGGGTCATGACGGCACCGACCGGGAAGGCCACCGCTTGCGGCATGCAGCTCCCCGCACGAGTGGGGGTGAGCTCCGTCAGGGTGGTCCTGTCGTGCGGCTCGGACGTCTGCACAGCAGCCCCCCGTCTGGGGTCAGCCCTCGCGCTCGGCTCCCGGTGCTGCCGGTGCCCAGGCATCGGGATGACTGGACAGGGCGCGGACCCGGTCCCACGCCGCTCGCAGTGCGGTCGCCTGCTCAGGGGTGTACCCGGGGGAGTCGGGGAAAACGACATCCCCGCCGGGGCGGCGGCTGGTGTAGCCGGGCATCGGCTCGGCACTCCACGGCAGGGTCCGGCCCAGGGCCTGGAGGTCGGCGACGGCCTGCTGGAACGGGGTGAGCGGTCTCGGCTCGGAGAGGGCGCCGGAGGCGTCAGCGAGGGAAGGGCTCATTCCCGAAGCGTAAGCCTGTTCGATTATCTGATGCGAGTTGACGCGCACACCACGCCCCTCAGCGCATCCCCGGTGGCTGCTCGCGACGTGCGGATGCCGCCGACCCGGTCCAGCCATAACCGAAACTAGATGACCGGAAGGTGAGAACTCATCTCTGAACCCCGGCCAGCAGCTCCGCGCCTCCGTTCGGGCCAGATCTCACAATCGCCACTCGCTGGGCCGGTCCGCGTGACTACCCTCGATCGTCATGACGATGCGCGGTGCACAGGTCAAGGTGGGCGCAGTTCAGGCGGCGTGGGACCAAGCGAGCATGCTGCGATCGGGGGACGCCCCAGAGGAGCCCGTCCTGAGTGAGCGCATCGCGGCAGCCACGGCCCTCTACGGCACTGGTGAACTCCTGCGCGGGACGGTGCTCCTGATCGATGGCGCGCTGAACCAGATTGGCGCTGGCCGTCCCGGAGGCGAGCAGTTCACCGAGCGGTTCACCCAGGTGCTGCTGGACAAGGTCAGCCAGTGGGACGAGGTCGTGGAGCCGACCGACTTCCCCATGGTGCGCCACGTTGTGAAGGCCGCCTTCGAGGGACGCGACCCGGTGGCCTGGCGGGACCAGGCCGGGCCGGTGCCCGACAGTGAACCTCGCACGATGACGTGCGCACTCGCGCTCATCGCCGATTTCGTGGACCGGGTCGACGGGCCGGGAGAGTGTGAGCGCGTACTGCTGGCCGGCCTCGGCAGCGCCCTCGGCTGATCCAGCAACCGCAGACAGGCCCCAGCGTCTCTACGCGGCCCGTACAGAGCTTTCCGGGCCATGCGGTGCATGCGCCGGACCACGTTCGTCGTGCCCGCCCACCCCCCTTTGCTCCGCAGCGGGTAGCGGCGCTCATCCCCGCCGAGGACCTGTGGAACCAGCATTCTCCCGGCCTGCGAAAGATCGTCTCGGTGCCGACTTGTCCATTGGGGTGAGCGGGGTGTTGCGCGGTGTACCCCAGACGATGGCGATTTCGGGGTGTATGAGCCGGAGCCGGAAGAGGGCTTCGCGGGCGGCGACGCTGTCGTGCATGTCGGCCGGGGTGACCAACACGAACAGCGGGAACTCTTTGAGGTCCACGATTATGTGTCTCTTCCGGCCCGGCGTCTTTTTCCGGCGTCGTATCCCGACGTGGCGCGCGGGACGGTGGCGGCGACCTTGACGATCCTCGCCCCCCGCTACCCCTGGCCCCGCTGACCGGCCGTGGCGCCGGTGCGCAGCAGCTTGGAGGGACCGAGAGTCACGGTGAGGGCGTCGCCCATCAGCCGGCCCGTGGCCATGCCCGCGCCGTACAGCCAGTACGCGGCGGCCGCAGTCGTGGCGCTGGCCCCGAGAGAGCGGACGTGGACTGCGGACCAGTCCATGGCGGTGCCCTCGGTGACGAGGCCAGCGGCGATCATGGCGCCGAGTAGCCAGATGTTCCCGCGAATGGTGGGTGTTTCGGGAGCGTCAGCCGAGGTCTGTGGGTCGGGCAGTTTGAGTGTGGTCGGCGCGGCGAGGAGTGTTGCGACGGCCACGGTTGCACCCACTGACCACCTTCTCCAGCGCGATGTTGATCAGGTCCGCAGGCCGGTTCTTCGACGCCGCCTCCTGTCGCCGACCACTACTGCCCGGGGGTGTGATGCTGGCCGGCGTACGAAGGGATCTCCCGGGCAGCGCCTCTTCGAAGGCGACCATGACGGCGTCGTCGACAGGAAGGAGCCGCTCGGTGCCGCCGGGATCGAAGTAGCGCATGTAGATCCAGTCACGGGCAGCCCGGACGGGGCGCAAGGTGCGGGGCGTCGGCGGAGGCATGCCAGTCCTTTCTGAGCACGGTAGGGCGTCGCCCAGGCGGTCAAGCGGTGATGGCGAGGATGGGCAAGCGGGCACGAGAGCGGCGTGGTCCTCGCGCGCGAGGACGCGCTGCCGCTTCTTCCGCGCCGGAGCGGAAGCTGAACGGACAAGTATCGCTGCGGACCGGATGCCGTCTCTTACCGGGATGTTCAGCAGTGAGTGACGCCGATACCCGATGCGGAGGGCGACTGTCGATCACCGGGGCACGTGGACTCGCCAACTCCCGCGCATAGACGGGCTGCCAGGGGCATGGCACGCCCGTATCGTGGACGGCGCCGTCCAGGCCGAGGAAGAGATGTGTGCCGAGGATCCGGCCGATTCCGCCGTCGTCCTGACGTTCCATGTTCACTATCAGCAGGGGGATGAGGCGTTGAGTGACACCGTGGAGGATGCCCCGCTCGCCGGGCCTGCGCAGCTGTCGGCGGAAGTGCGTAGGTCGCGGTGGCTACTGACGGGCTATTTCGTAATACAAGGGGTGGCCATGGCGACTTGGGCGACCCGGCTGCCCGCGGTGCAGGAGGCCGCCGGCCTCACGCCTGGCGCCCTGTCCCTCGCGCTCCTCGCGGCATCCACAGCGATGATCTCCATGCTGCTGGTGAGCGGACGGCTAGCCGAACGTCCCCACGGCACGGGCAGGTTACTCCTGGGAGCGGCGCTCGCGTTGGGGACGGCACTGGTGCTGGTGGGCCAGGTGCGGTCTTTCGGTCCGATGGTCGCGGTGGCGGCACTGTTCGGTACAGGACAGGGCATGTTGCTGGTGCCGTTGAACACGGCCGGGGCCGCCCTGAGCCGAGAGTGCGAACGTCAGTGCGGGCGGCCGATCATGGCCTCGCTGCATGCCGCGTATTCCGTGAGTGCGGTCTGTACCGCAGGCGCTGCCACGGTCACCGCTCAGCTCTCCCACACGATGGTGTTCAGCGTGGTGGGCTGCGTCGTGGTCATGGCGGCGCTCCTGACCGCGTCTGTGACCCTCTCCCTCGCGGAGCCGGACGCGGCGGCTGCGGCTGACGGTCCGCTCGTACGGCACCGGAGCGTGTGGCTCCTCGGCGTCATGGTCGCCTTCGGGCTCATCGCGGAAGGCACCGCCCTGGACTGGGCAGCGGTCCACGTACGGTCTCTTGGTGCCTCGGTCACGACCGCGGCCTGCGCGTACTTCCTTTACGGCAGCGGCATGGCCACGGGGCGCTTGTTGAGCGACCGTCTCACCCAGCGCCATGGCCCCGTGGTGCTGCTGCGGACCGGAGCCTTGATGGCTGCCGCCGGTCTCGGAGCCGGCCTCTCTGTCACCGGCACCGGTGTCGCGCCCGCAGCCGCGCTGATCGGGTGGGCGCTCCTTGGGCTCGGGCTCTCCCCGGTCGTCCCCTTGCTCTACTCCGCCGCTGGCTCGTGTGGCCCACGCGCGGTCGCTGCGGTCAGCACCATCGGAAACGTCGGCCTGTTGGCGGGCCCGGCGGCCATCGGCGGCATCGCCACCGTCGCCAGTCTGCCGCTCGCTCTGACGGTGCCGGTGGCCCTGGCCGCGACCCTCGCTCTCGGCGCCAAAGTAGTCGCACCAGCCCGCACTTGACGGAATCACAAGGGCAAGGCGATCGCCGTCTACAGTCCCGTCGCGGCCACCCTGGAGGCAAGGAAGGCCGTGGTCGATCTGTCCAGCCCCGCCTTCGGCACGGTCCTCCTTGGCCGCCAGCGGGAGCGCCGCCCGCGCATTCCCCGTCGTCCGAGCTTCCGCTTCGCCGCACCGCACAGGTGATTCGTCTGCATGACGGCGGCATGCCGCCTTCATCCCTGCTGTGCTGGGCATAGCCCTCATAAGAGGCACAGTGGAAATCATCCGGTTTCGGGAAAACAGGGGTCCTCTATGCACATGTGGAAACGGCTCGCCAGGATGACCGTCGTCGCAGGCTCGGCGTTCGTGCTGGTGACAGGGGTGTCGACCAGCGCCCAGGCGGCGTCGGGCACCTTCTTCTACAACCGGGCCGACACGGGCTTCCGGGTCCCGATCGCCGATCCGCCGGACGACACGTGTGTCCCGCTGGACGGTGGGGCGGGTATCGCCGACAACGGCACCGACACCCAGGCCGTGCTCTTCCGCGACACGGAGTGCATGGTCCCGCAGGACGCGCTGGCGCCCGGCGGGAGCGGCGCCTACGGCGGAGCCACGGTTCCGCATGCGGTGATCTTCACCGGATAGCGAGCGCGGCGGCGGAACCTTGGGGCGCTCTCGGCGCCCCAGGTTCCGCTTCCCCGCGTACGCCGCCGGATCAGTACGGGCGGTCGCCCGCGATCGCGACCCGTAGTCGTCGACGGCGTAGTGCTGCGTGGCGCGGTTGTCCCAGAAGGCGACGTCACACGCCTGCCAGTGGAACCGCACCTGGTACTCCGGCACACGGGCCTGGCGCACGAGGAAGCTCAGCAGCCGGTCGCTCTCCGCCTGCTCCATACCCACGATGTGGGTGGTGAACGAGGTGTTGACGAAGAGCATCCGCCGACCCGTCTCCGGGTGGGTGCGCACCACGGGGTGGGTGACGGGCGGGAACCGGTCCTGGTGCGGAGCGAGCTTGTCGGGACCGTAGAAGCGGGCGAAGCCGGGGATGAAGTCGTGCACGGCCCGCGCGCCCTCGATGCGCTCCTTCACGGTGTCGAGCAGGTTGTCGTACGCGGCCGCCATGTCCGCCCACATCGTGTCCCCGCCGTACGGAGGCACCTCGCGCAACTGCAACACGGCGCCCAGGGCGGGGTGTTCGCTTCAGCCAGCAAGGCACCCGAGAGCGCGCATAGCAGGAGCCCAGAACTGAACAGCTCACCGCGCCACTGAACTATCGCGTGCGCGACTGAACTCTTTCGGGCCGTTCAACATCAGGCCGGCCGCCTCCTTCACGGCTGGCAGGCGCGTCGCCCATGTCGCCATCACGACGCCCTGACCAGCGAAGTGCCCCGTCAGCAGCCACCGCGCCCGCCGCACGTCGGCTGACGGCTGAAGCGCAGCGCCGAGCGAGGTCTCGTCAGCGGTGTCGCTCACCCCGCGCCTCGGGCTGCGGGCAGCGTTTTTTCCAGGCGCTCGTACGGTTCGATCGGCTGCCCCGTCCGGCGGCGGTCGCTGCACTCCCGTGCTGGGCGACCGCACATACAGACCTGCGGGACTGGAGTCGCGGCGTGCGCCAGGACCATGGTGTGCCAGTTGAGGGTCTCCTGGTCGTACACCGCTCCCACCCGGCCCTCGACGGACTTCAGATACGCCAGGGCGCGGGCAAGGGCGTACTCGATCCGCTCACGGTGCGTCCCGACGGTGAGGTTCCGGTCCTCGGCCATGGACTCGGTGATGCCGTCCTGGGCCAGCAGGCGAGTGATGTACTGCCCGCCCTCGACGTCGGCCGGGGCGAGCGTACGAAGCTCCTGACCGATGTCGCGGGCCAGATGCTCCCGGTCGCCCTCGCTGTAGTCGATCATGGGCCCGTCCCCTCCCTGATGTGGAACGCCAGCCAAACTACGGTGCTCGCCAGGCCCGTGACAGCCGATTGGGGCAACCAGGCCCCGTCGCCTACGAGTTCATCGTGCGGTTGGGGAGTTGCCCTGGAGTGCCGCGGGTACCGTGGAAGCACTGGAGGATCCAGGAGGGCCAGTGGACCGACGCGGCTTCGTCATCGCATCTCTGGGCACACTCGCCGGCACCGGCGCGCACTGGATCACAGCCGCTCCCGACGCCGTCGCCGCCACCCGGGGCCGGCGCATCGGAGCGAGCACAGCCACCCTCTTCGAGTCCCGCCTGGACACCCTGCGCCGCCTGGACGACAAGGTCGGATCGACCACGGCCTACGACGCCGCCCGCGCCGAGCTGAAGCTGATCCGGCACACCCTCAAGACGAAGTCGTACGGCAGCAGCACAGCGGCCCGGCTGTACGCGGCCGAGGCCGAGGCATCCCGGCTGGCCGGCTGGTGCGCGTACGACAGCGGCCGCCTGGCCGACGCCGAGGGCCGCTTCGTCGTCGCCCTGCGCGCCGCCGCCACCGGCGGGAACAGCACCCTCGGTGCCAGCACGCTCGCTTTCTGGGCCAACCTCCGCTACAGCGAGGACGACCCCTACGGCGCCCTCGGGCTGATCGAGTGTGCCCTCGACGACCGTCACAAGATCACCTCCGGCCGGGTCCTGGCCATGCTCCACGCGCGACGGGCCCGCGCGCACTCCAAGGCCGGTGAGCCGACCGCCGCCTACCGGGCCCTCGACGCTGCCTTCGCCGCCAATGACCGCTCCGGGGAACATGATCTGGCGTCGATGTACTGGATGAACCACGGCGAAGTCCACGAGGTCGCGGCCAGCTGTGCCCTCTCGCTCGGCGAGCCACAGCGGGCGCTGCGGCACTTTGCGGACGCATTGCGGCACGAGGACCCCTACGACACGAACACCGAGGCCCGCGGCGCCGGGATCTACCTCGCCCGCCAGGCCGGGGCGCACCTTCAACTGGGCGACGTGGACGCTGCTGTGGACATCGCCTGGCAGGCCATCGAACAGCTTGGCGGCGCCGGCTCTGCTCGCGGCAGCAGCACCCTCGGCGCCCTGCGGGAGCAGCTCGCTGCCTACCGCGGCGCACACCCAGTCGCAGACTTCCTCGACCTCACGGCCTGAGCTCGACCCTTACGTGCGCATGGGCCCAGATGGGCCGCCGGGAGGAGCTCCGGCTCGGGTGTGTGCGTGACGATGTTGGGCTTGCTTACCCGCCCGATGGGCCAGGCTCCCCGGAAGGTCGCCTCCTGTTCGAAGGATGCGTGCTCCTTGAGGCCGTCCTGGTGGTGGGCGCGGCCCTCCTGCTGATCATCGGGGCATGGCTCGGCTTCATCTGGTTCCTGTACCGCTTGTCCGGCTGCGACCACAACGGGCTCGGCGAGCACGGCGAGCCACCGCGTTCGCCGAGCCGGGCCCGGCGGCGCCGTGGCACCGCTCACGTACCGGATCCGTCGGCTAATCAGCGATCCACACCCGGCGGGGTGATGCGGCCGACCAGGTCGTGCCACTGCTCGATGGTCACGACGAGCATCTGGTCGTGCTGCGAAGACATCCTTAGGAAGACCTCTTCGCCGCCGGGCATCAGGGCGAACTCGACGTGGTCCTCCTCCCTCGTCCCTACGGGGTAGAACCAGTCGAGGCCGCCGGCATCCTTCACGGTGGCGACGGTGCGCACTTCCATAGCCGCCGCCAGCGCCTCCAGGGCGGCCTTGGGGATCCGCAGCTCTGCCTTCTCGGGCTCGGGTATCTCCGTCACGATGAGCACTTCCTCTCCGGGGTCCGGTTCCGCCGCGTTAGGGCACCGACCGGCACCGTGTCCCGCCTTGCCTCGTCTCAGTGCGCCATGGGAGTACCGGTCAGGAGCCAGAGCGTCGTTTCCGAGAGCACGTTCGGCTCCGGCGGCCACGGCGCGGGGAGTTTGCGCCTGGTCAGCGCTCCGGCGTCCTGCAGTTCGGCCCCGGGTGCGCAGATGCCGGCGAGCAGCCCGGTGAACAGGCCAACGGCGTAGGCGTGTTCGGCGTAGAGGGCTTCATCGGTGGGATGGGGTTCCGTGCCGTTCTGGACCGCGGCGCGGTCGTAGTACGCCTCCGTGGCCTTCACGGCGTCGAGGAGGTTGTCCCCGGTGAGGAACACGGTGAGCTTGGTGATGTCCTCGAGCATGCGGGTCGGCTCGCCGTAGTTGGAGATGAGGACGAGTTCGGCGTCCGCGGTGCCGCGGTCGCCGATTTCGTCTAGGTAGGTCAGCAGCAGGTGGACGGTGCCGTTGTCGTCGATGATCAGGCCAAGCCCGGGAGCGGGCATCGTCTCGGTCAGTTCTGCGGGGACACGGTCGCTGGCGGTTGCCTGTAGCGGGAGCGTGGTCAGGACGCTGTGGCGTCCTGCGCTGCGCCAGGCCCCCAGCGCAGCGATGCGGGGACCGTCCCACATGGCCTGGTCGACCGGCGCGTCGTACATCGTGATGAGCCACCTGGATACGCGGACGGTCGGCATCCAGCACCACGGTTGCCACTGCGAGCCCTCTTGCGCGCGCAGTTCTTCCAGGCTCTCGAAGACGCCGGGGTAGCGCTGGGCGGCCTGCATTTCCAGGCGGTGCCAGTGGTCGGCTGCTTCCCGGTAGATGTGGGCGAGGCGCCGGTGGCCGGCTTCGAGCTGGTGGTCGAGCGTTGCGTCGAAGACGCCGTGATCGGCTTTCTTCGGGGTGGCGGCGAGTTCCGGCGCAGGCTCGAAGATGTCGCCGTCGCTCACCTCACGCAGCTTCTGCGCGGCGCGCTCGGTGATGTCCTGGCGGGCGGAACTGGTTCCGCTGGTGGTGGCGACCTGGACACCGCGCTTCTTCGCCTTCTGCTCTCTCAGCGCTTGCGTGACGGTGGCGTTCGGCCGTTCCTCGCGGTGCGTGGTGCTGTCCGCGGTGAGGGCGTACCAGGCGGCCACCACGGTGCGCAGCGGGACAGCAGAGTAGATCAGCCCGGAGGGCAGCTGCTTCAGGTGCAGGCGGGTATCGAACAGCGGCAGGTAGGACAGGTGGAGGTCGAAGTCCGGAACCACCGGGATCAGCCGGCCGCGGGCAGCGGCGTCCTCTTCCTGCTCCTCCTCTCCCATGGCCGCCCACCACGTCAGATGCACTCCCGGTGAGAAGCCGTCCATGGGCGGCCCCCAGGTGACCGCGACCACCGGGTCCCCTGGGGGGATATGCGTCAGCGGCTCGTCCTCGGAGAAGACGAGCATGCCCGACGGTGAGGGCAGGACATCCGGGGTGAACGGGAGAGGGATCGACTGGTCGTGGCCGACCTCGCGTGCCGCTCGCACGAGGTCGGCGGCCATCGCGAACGTGGTGCCGTCGGCGACCCGCTTTCCCTCTGCGGCGAGCAGCCCCTCGATCTGACGAGAGCGGGGCAGGGCTGACCATGCGGCCGGCATGACGAACGCATGCCCCTGGTCGAGGAGCATGTCCCAGAACTCGCGGCTCACCGGGGCACGCAGGAAGGTGAGGGTCCTGGAGCGCAGGCTGGCGGCCAGGTCAGCAAGGGGATGCGCAGGCATGCCGCAACACTAGAGCGCGTCGTCGCGCCTGCGGTAGGTCACTGGGTCTTGGTCGGTCCGGCTGGCTCGCACTGCCCGGAATTCCGCGGGCACCGGGAACCGCCGCACCGCCCTGGGCCGGCCGTCCGGTGCTCAAGGCGAGTTCTACGTGGTCGACTCGGCAGCGGAGCCGGCTGATCCGGAAGCACTCTGCCTCCAATTCGCCACGCGAGCCGGTAGGTTCGGGGAGGCTGAATTCCAGGTCCGCGCACTCACCGACTAGCAGGAGCCACCCCATGCCCCCTTGCTCACCGGCCCCCGATCCGTGGGACGACGCCGCCCGGCTCGGCGGGACGGACGTATGGAGGCTCGCAGCATGACGGAGAAGCGTCCAGTGGCCTGGGCACCGGCGGTTCAGCGCGCCGACGAGATCGCGGAGTTCGGACATCATCCGGCGGACTCGTGGGATGGGCGGGCGATTCGCGGCGTCCTCGCGGTGACCCTGGCGGGCCTGGCCGAGCGGCAGGAGAGTTCCGCTGAGGACGTGGAGATCGGCAGCGTGCTGTGGCACCTCGACCGGGGGCCCGCCATGGTGTACGAACTCGGGGCCGAGTTGGGGCTGTCGGCTGAGGATGCCGATCCCGAGAGCGCGGCCGTTGAGTGGGCGTGGCTGGTCCGCCGGTGGCTTACCGCGCCCGCGCTCGCCAACAGTGACGGCATGCCGCGCGGCATCGGACGCGGGTCACCCCTGCCCGCGGTTGACGTTGCTACGGGATGGGCCTGCGCAGCTGCGCAGGCGGCGCTCGCCGCCGAGCGGCCAGCAGGACTGGCGCCCCGAACCCGAGTACGGGTAATCGCCGGCGAGGAGAAGGGGCGGAGTGGGGAAGTTGTTGCTCCGGCCTGGCTGATGGACGATGAGCACCGCACCGTGCTGCCCGGGCCGCCGCCCGGCTACGAGGTGGCGCTCACCATGCCGGGGCAGGAGAGCGAGCCTCGGCGGCTAGTGATGTCGACCATCGAGGGAGAGATCCAGATCGAGGCCCCCGGCCCGCATGGCGAGCACGTGATCGTAGAGTCAGACCACCTCGATCCAGAGGACCAGGAACCCGCCGCAGAGCCCTGTTCGCCGTAGATGTCGGCGAGTTGGCACGACGGTCCCGGTCGTCGTGGGCGGGCGTTGCCCTCGGCCCGTATGGGTGTCCGCCTCAGGATGGGACCAGCCGATCACGAGACCGACCACAGGGCCGCGTGATCTGATGAACTGAGTTGTCCCCATCGGGGCGCCTGCTCCCCCGCCTTCGTCATCTCGCTCGCAGCAGCGAGAGAATTAGGAGTCTCATGCCCGCAACCGCCGTGGTCCCCGCCCGGGACGAGCTCGCACGCCGCATCGCCCAGGCTGATCCTGAACGCGTCGTCCCAGGACTGTATCCGGGCATCCTCAAGATGGCCGGGCGCACGCTGACCGGCGCGGGCGTTGTCGTCATGCTGTCCAACGCCATCGCCGAGCACACGCGAGGACCGGACGGCGACAACACCTCACCCCCCATGTACGAGTTGCTTCTGATGAAGCTGCTGCCCGATTTCGTCCACGCGATCGTGGATGACGAACAGGTCCGCGCCGACGCTCTCGCGATGCTGGAGAAGTCCGCCGGTCCTGGTCGGGGCCATTCTTAGTCCTCGTCGCCCCAGACCTCGGCGAGTCGGTCAAGTCCACGACGGTGCTGCTCGCCGAGAAGAACATCCCCGATCGTGGTGGCGTGCTCCCAGTACGGGCCGTCGGCCCGGGCGCCGGGGTGGCGGGGGCCGGTGTGACGCGCAGGGGTGCGTCTGGCGGCGGTGTCCACGACGGTCAGGGCGGCCGATCGGGCCCGGTCCCACAGCAGTCGGTCGTCAGGGTGCGATGAGATGGCGTTGCGCATCAGCAACGCCCGCGAGGGACCCCCTTGTTCTTCGAGGTCAGGGCTGAACTCCAGCGCGCTGTAGGCCGACCGTCGCAGCGTGCCGGTCACACCCTCCTCCTGCGGAGCAGCAAGCGGCACGAACACCGCATCGGTGAATGACAGGTCCAGTCCCAGGATCCGCTCGTGCAGGGCCGCCCCGATCAGGAAGGACACCAAGTGCCGGTCCATCCCGACGTACAGCGAGCTCTCCTCCTCGGAAAACTTGAAGAGCCGGTCGCGGCGGTCCTGCTCCAAGGCTTCCATGTGAAGGCCGATCAGGAGGTCCGCCCAGACCAGGCAGCACTCCCACACGGTCTGGGGCGAGGTCGCAGCCATCGGCGGCTCAGGGGGTGTCATCAGCCATCACTCCCGCATCAAGGACGTGGACACCGGCGTCGTCCACAGGCTGGACCAAGCCTATGAAGCCACCCGCGAGGGCGGGGAAGGAACAGCACGATCCAGCGGGTGGTGATGTGCACCCGGGCAGGCCGTCTGCAACGGCTACGCGGGCTTCAGCCGCCTGCCTTCGGCTCGGGCGCTGCCCCTTCGCGTATAGCCGCCCGGACGAAGTCGGCGATGTCCTCAAGTCCCGGCTGGTATCCGTCCGAGGTATCCACCGTCAGGGTGGGGACGTCCAGGGAGATCGGCACCCAGGAATCGAGGGAGTGCTCCCCCGCGGTGATGGCGTCGAGCAGGTCTTGGTCACCGTGGGCGGCTCGGTGCGTGTTGTCCTTGGCGCGCTGGACGATGCGGTCGTGGGCGACGGCGGCCTGGGTGGTGCAGCGGATGACGCGCAGGTGTGCGAGGCCGGTGAGAGGTTCGAGGTTCGGCCGCCACAGCCGGTCCTGGAAGGCGGCTTCAGCGATGAGCGTGACGCGCGCTTCCAGGAGCGCCTTCAGCACGCCGAAGAAGGCGTCGAGGGTCGGGTAGTTGAGGGGGTCGTCGGCGCCGCTCTGGTAGCCCGGGTGGGACATGGCCATGCCCTGCTTGATCTCGTCGCGGATGATCGCGGGGCATCCGAGGGCGCGGGCGAGCTGGTGCGCGAGCGTGGTCTTCCCCGTTCCGGGACTGCCGCTCACGACGACCAGGGTCGGCACCCCCGGGGACTTGCATGCGATGTCCGTCTTGCCGGGCGTCTGCCCCGTGGGGCAGACGCTACGCATGCGGTGAGCGGAGTCGGGCTCTGTGTGCGGCCGGACGGCGTCCATGCCGGGAGCCTAGCGAGTTCGCCAGCACCACGCCGACCGCACCTGCCGTCCGGGATACGCGCCAGTAGGGTGCTGTTGAGGAGCAGATCATCGGGGGTGGAGAGAGTGAACTTGCGGGACTGGGGGCTGGCTTGGTGGTGTCCGCGGTGCGCGGCTCAGCCGGGCAGGGCATGTGTGTCGGCCCAGGACCGGGCACGCAGCACACACTGGGCGCGCGTGTTCAGCGGGTGGATCTTCCGCAAGGCGGTGGATCGTGCGAGGCTCCTGCCGCAGAGTCAGCGCCTGGAGCTGGCCGCCCGTCTCCTTGTGCCCCGGACGGATCCACCTGAGCCGCTCACCGCCGTGACCCCACTGTCGTGGCAGGAGACCGCCGACGGCATCGAGAAGGCGGCCCGGCTGCTGGACGACGCCGCGCTGAGCCTACGGCCGGTCGCGGGCCTGTACCTGGACGTTTCCGACCTCACGGCCAGCGTCGAACAGACCGCGCACGAGGTACGGGAGGCCTCGACGCTCCTGACCGAGGTCTACGGCGACGGCGAGCACCTGGTCGACCAGGCGCTGGTGCCACGCTTCATGCCAGACCCGGACCAGCTGCGGCTGGCCCGGCAGGCGGGCGAACGGGCCGCGCTGGTCGCCGCGTTGGCCCGTCGCTCGGTTCCCGGTGACGGCGAGGGAGTGTGGTCGGCGACCTGGCGGGCCGACGGCACGGTCGAAGCGCGCTGGCCCGGTTGGCTGGTGCGGGGCTGGGCGGCGCTGCCCGAGGCGGTGCCGCACCTCCTGCTCCCGTTCCAGGAGTACGGCCGCCCGCCGGCACGGGTCGAGCTCGAAGCTGAGGCACCGGAGCCGGGCTGGCCAGCCGGGGGCGTCCCCGAACTCGAGCGGGCCGAGCGCCGTGCCGCGTTCTATGACCAACCGGGCCGCCTCGCCGACGTCATCGACCAGATCACACGACTGCAGGGGGCATGGCCAAAGGACGAGATCGCTGAGCGCGTCCGGCAGGCCGCGGCCGAGCTGCACCAGCGGGCACCGATGTGCCCGCACATGCGATTTCGTGTCGACGATCCGGCATGGGCGATGGCCGACAGCGCGGGGTGGGTACGCTGCGAGGCGATCGTGGAAATGGGCGACCCGGTATGGGGTCAGTTCCAGCGCGCCGGCACCGACCGGGGGCCCGTCTGGGCGCCGACCGCCGCACAGGAGCTCCTCGCCCAGGCCCCGGACACGCTCGCAGAGTTCCTGCTCCACCATTTGGGGCAGAAACCCAGCGTGCGACTGCGGGCGATTCCCGGCCCGGCGGGCCCCATCTACACCCTGGGCGGCGACGGGATCCACCGCACCCACCTGTTCCGGATCCTCGGACTGCCCTGGATCTTTGCCCGGGTCAGCGCAGATCCCCTGCCCCGCGAGGTGGACGCCATCACGATGGTCGCCCGGACGGACCCAGCCGACCTGAAACCCACCGCCGCGCGGTGGCAACGGCTCCTGGAGCGCGGTCTGGTGACCGGCCGGCTCGGCGAGCGCTATAGCAATGCCGTACTCACACTGGATGCGGCCCCGGCCCCCTGGCTCCTGGCAGCCCCGCGCGTCGCAGCTGCCTACCACCGTGCCTATGAACGGATCTATCCAGGATCCCTCGCGCCTCTGGGCATCCCCAGCCAGGCGGTGGAGAACGAAGAAGCCTGGCGTCGCTGGCTCGACGAACCGTCGCCGGGCCCGTAAGCCCACCAACTGTCGGCGTACGCCGTGTCCTCGCTTATGACCCGCCGCACCGGTGCCCGTGCCGCCCACTCCCGCGAGTGGCGAGTCACCCGACTCGATCGCTGCCGTTCGCCGTCGCGGCCCTGCCGTTGGCGTCATCCTGAAGCGCCGACCTGAATCGGGGAGCAGGACCCGCCCACCATGGGAAGCCCCAGCGGCGAGGACTCCAACGCCGAAGTATGGCTGCGCCGGTGCCCCTCGGAACGGTGCACCCCAGTCCGCCCGCGCCGCCGATAGCCGATGTGGTCGGGGACAGGAGAGGACGGCGGGGCGCCGCGCTGCACGGGGTGCCACCGAACAGCGCGGGTACTATCGCCCCTGGAGAGCTCGACGAGTCAACAGCGCGAACTCATCCGCCCGTTGGCGTACCGCGCGTAGTCTGCAGGGAGTCGGCCGGCGGAGGCGGTGCGGGTATGGGACGCGACTTCTACTGCGAGCAGGTGTTCAGCGGGCGGACGGCGGTGCGAGTGGTGGAGGACGGCCCTCGTGTTCTCGCCTTCGAACACACCAAGCCCGCGTATCCCGTTCATGTGGTCGTGGTGCCCAAACAGCACGTTCTCTCGCTTCTGGACCTCGGCGACGGGGGCGAGGAGTTGCTCAGCTCCGTGATGGCGGTGGTGCGTTCAGTGGCGGCGGCGGTGACCGACGAACACGGTGCATGTCGGGTGATCACAAATACGGGGGCCTATCAGGACTCCCCGCATCTTCATTTCCACGTGGTGTCCGGGCAGCGTCTCGCCTGATCGCCCGGCGCGGCACACCGGGTGGGGCCACGCCGGGCAGTCGGGCCCTGTGGCGGGGCATCTGTCGGGCATGTGTCCCTCAGCCTGGCCTGCCGGGCCTTCCAGACCCGGCCGCGCCGTGCTGATGGCAGCGTCAGGGGTGCGTAGGGGCTGGAGACTTCCCGCGGCGGGCGCGGTCGGTCAGGCTTCCGGGGACGCCGGCTCTCACGGTGCGGGGGTCCACCGCTTCCAGCGGGGTCGCACTCTGGTAGAGGGCCGAAGGGCTCTCGGAACGGTCGTGGGGCAGCAGCCAGAAGATCCGCCGGTCGAACCGTCCCGAAGACCGGGTGGAGGTGGTGCCGGGGCGCAGATTCGCGTAGCCGATGAGGCGGCCGGCCCGTGTGTAGGCCGGGCGGCCGGTGGCACGTTTGGTGATCTCCAGGCTTTCGCGTACGTAGTCGAGGTCCTCGGTGGGGACGAGCCAGACGATCTCGGTCTCGTCGGTGAGCCGGTCGGGGGTTGCCCGGTGCATACGCGTCCTTTCAGCCAGCGGGGCGCGGTCCCCGCGCGGAATCTCCATGGTCCCGCACACGGCCAGCATGGTGCCGACGGCCCGGTCCGCGCCGGGTGCCGCACCTACTGGGGCGCTGGCCCCATCAGGGCATCGAGCGCTGCATCCTCTCGCCGGGCCGGCGGGCATCCCCCAGGTCGCTCAGGACGGGGGTGAACGCCGCGTGCGCCTGGGCCGCGGTGATGCGTCCCGTGTCGATGAGATCCAGCAGCATCAGGACGGCGGGCAGTTCGACGGCGGCGCCGTTGCCAGGCAGGTCCAGGCGGCTGGGTGGGGGTGGATCGCTCCGATCGTCCAGACCATGTGCTCAAGGGTGACGCTCCCGGCGGCCAGGCGCTGTGGCTGTGCGGCACGGGGACGTCCTCTCCGGAATTCCTTCCGGCACGGTCGAGATCAACGTGTCGACTGTCCGTCGAGTATCACGACTCATGGCCGCGCCCCCTGGTAGCGACGCCGAGGTGACCACCGGCCGTTGCGTGCCGGGACTCAGAAGGACTGAGTACGGCGACTCATGCTTAAAGCACCGCGGTCTCGTAGCGTCCACATCATGATCAGGATGGGAATGTCGAGGGTCCCGCGCCGCTCGCGTGCCGCGTTGGGGGCCATCGTGCTCGGCTGCACGCTGCTCGCCGGCGCGGGGACCGCCGCGGCTCTGGTGGTGCCCGCGGCCCTGCACAAGATTGCGGACGGGACGCCGTATCCGACGGCCGACCCGGATGCCGCCGCGGAGCGCCTGCAGGAATACTCCCGCCAGGCATACACCACGCTCGGTCTGCCCGAGCCCACCACAGTTGCCCTCAACAGCCTGGACTCCGGGCCCTGTTACTCCCACGGGTTCATGCAGATCGACAAGACTGCGCCGGGCGTGGTCAGCGTGCGCCACTCCTGGGGTGTCACAGGCGTCCCGCAGGCCACTGCCGACGCGGCCCTGGACCGGCTCGAGGCCCGGCTTGCCGCCCAGGGGTGGACACGGACCTATGACCATGACCGCAGCGGTCCGGGATGGAGCGAGCTCGGCTTCCGCTACGAGGATCCGCACGGCGGCGACAAGCTCGACGCGCACTGGAACAGCACCGGCGGCGGCCTCTACGTCGACGCCTACGCCCCGTGTGCCACGATCCCGGCCAGCAACCCGGCCCGCGGCGACGCGCGTTTGACGTGGACGCCGCACGCCCCCTTCCCCGCTGCCGGCCAACCCCGTTCCTGAAGACCGGTCCCGGGCCCGTGCACGGTGGCACGGGGTTCAGGGCTGGTGAGGGTTGAGCGCGCGGAGCCGGTCCAGGAAGCCGTGGTCGGCTAGGGCCGGAACGTGCCGTGCGGTGTCGAGATCGAGGTAGCCCCAGGTACCGGGGCGGCCCGGGCCGCACACCATCAGGCTGAGCGTGCCATGGGGTTCGTGGACAGCGGTGACCTCGTGGTAGTCGGTGCGGCTGATCGCATTGGCGCTGCCCGCGGTGCGGGAGACGCCGGTCTCGGTGCGCACCTGGCCGCCGACGAGGGTGTAGCGGTCTTCGGTGTAGCCGCCGGTGAGGATGTGCGAGGTGAACGCCCATGGGTGGTTGTGGGGTTGGGGCTCCTCCGAGCCCCGGCGGTCCGCCCGGATCCATAGGTTGATCTTGATGGTGCGGGCGGGGTCGTTGCGCAGGACCAGCTCGGCCTTGTAGGCGATGCCGTGGTCATCCGGGACAAGCCACCAGGCCCTTGGAGTGGTGAACTGCTCCCGGCTGAGCAGCGGGTGCCCGGGGACGTGGACGGCGATCCCGGCGACCGCCGCCTCGTACAGATGCTCGGTGATCGTGAGGCCCGGGATGACCGTGGTCGGCTTCATGAGGTCAGGGTGCGGCTTCGCCCCGGCCCGGCGGAAGAGCGCCTGCCATCGTGACCACCGGCCTCCTCCCGCCCTTCGGGGCACGGCGTCGACGTCGACTCCCCTCGCCCCTGCGGAACGTCTGTGATCTGCGCACTTGTTAACGTCCCGGGATGAGCACGACGGGCATGCGGTACAGGCATCCATCCAGGCAGCCGAGGCCGGCACCGCGCCCGACAACAGGGCCCTGAGGACCCTGATCACTTGAAATTCCGGAGTCCCGCCCGTCTCAACCGATGGTTGCCTCTGGACACGGACCAGATCGTTTGCGGGACACTTGAGTAGCAGTACTCATCACAGGGCTGTCGCATTGCGATGGGGTGGAGACATGTCTCGCTCCCTGCCGCTCATGTGGGCGCTGCGCACCGCTGCACTGTTCGCCGTCGCAGCAACCGCAACAGCCTGCACCAACCAGGTTGACCCTTCCGCGCGCTCGGACAGGCAGGCGTGGGATGCGATGTACCCGCCCGCCCGGGACGCGGTGAGGGCCGTTGACCCCCACATCGAACCGGAAGAATCCGGCGGGGGACACAACGCGTGTCACCCCACGGACTTCATCGGCGACTCCTTGGACAAGAGCGAGGTCATCGGGTCCGCCTCGATCACTCTCTACACGTCCCCGTCGGACAAGCGCTCGCCGACGCAGCTCGCGCGCGAAGTCGTCACGCGGATGGAGCGCAAAGGGTGGCAAGGGCCACGCCCTGACGGCATCGCACCAGTGAACGGCCAGATCTCCGTGAGCCTGAAGATGCCCGGCTCGGGCCGGGCTGACGTCTCCGCGAGCCATGAACATCCCACCGAGGCCCCGGCCTTCAACCAGGTGACAGTCAGCCTGACCACAGAATGCCTGCGCAACTCGGACTGGCACGGGTGAATGGTTGCCCCTCGGCTCATTCAAGCGGGGGGGCTACGCAGGCACGGAAGGGACCGGGTTGCCCGCCTGAACTGGTTCGGCAACATCATGCGTCCGGTGGTCTCCGGGAGTGTTCGGCGGTGTTCGGTGCAGCGCCGCCTGTGCTGGCCCGGCTTAGGGCCTGGCAGCCGGGATTCTCGCCCATGTCTGCCTGCACATGGGCGGCGGTCGGGGAGAAACAGAAACTTTGTCTGTCCTGGATGAGGGGTGCTCGTATTGCTAATCCGCCAGGTGGCGGGCAGCGCTACGTAACCGGAGATCAGCGCGATTGGGTACACCGGTCAAGCCACTGAGCTGTTTTGGTACTCCACCAGCTGAGACTGGGCCGATAGGGTCGCTGGTATGACTTCCCAGGAGCGCCGTATCACTGGCGAGGCCGTCACCGAGGCCGGCCACTACCCGACGCCGCCGATCACGCGTCTGAACGCCCAGGCGCTGCGGCTGTTCGGAGCCGAGCCCATGATCGCGTTTATCCAGCCGGACACCGTCGCGTACATCGCGGAGTCCGGCGAGTCCCTCGCGGCGGACACGATCGAGGTGTCCATGCAGGCGAACGGCGCCCGGCGCATCACCATGCCGCCTGAGCCGCCCACGGACATCACGGACGGCTGGATGGCCCGTCTGAACGTGCGCACGCACGAGCTCGTCATCCACTTCCCCAGCGGACTCGTCTTCTACGACGGCACCATGCCCACGGCCCCCGGCTGGCACCAAGACCTTCCGTCGAGCGGCAGCGCACGCAGCGGAAACCCGATGGCTCGGCGTCGGCAGTCCGTCGTGATTATCACCGGTCCCATGGCCACCGCCGCCGACATGGAGCCGGTGATGGCAGCTGGCCGGGCGCACTGGCTGCGCATCCCGATCACGGTGACGGGCTGAGCGCAGGGCCTCGATATCTGCATCTGCCTGGTGCGGTGAGCGGGAGTACCCGTTGGGACCGTTCGTGAGTTGGGGAATCAGGCACGAAGTCTGGACGTTGTTGGCGATCTTCGGCGAGGTCGCCGTCGCATTCCAGGATGCACTGGGCGGCCGTCGCCGCCCAGCAGCAAGGGTGCTGGCTGAGGACCGCCTGTGGGGGCGCTTCGGGCTGCCGAACCAGCCCGCTGTATAGGGCGCAGCGGCGCGATTGAGCGATGGGTGGCCAGGCGGTATGGATCGACCTGACCGAGAGGGGCCTCGCGTTTTCCGGACAGGCTTCTGACGATCTCTTACGCGGCGGCTCGCAACTTCTGGTACTCGGCGTGAGCGGTCAGCCCCGCCACCAGTCCCCGGAATCCTCCAGGGCGCGACGCAGGTAGTCGTCCAGTCCGTTCGCCGCCCACACCCGCTCGTCCGTCGCGTGATCCCAGACGAACACGTCGGCACGCAACGGGACCCTGACGAAAGCGAACTGATCCCCGCCACCGTTGTCGCCGAAGAACATCAGCGGCTCAAAGGGCATATAGAGCTTGGCGAAGTCCGCCGACGCGCGGAAGGACGCGTTCTCCTTGGCTATCCGCTCAGCACTCCACACAGCGTCGGTGCCGTAGTGTCCACGCACTCCATTGCACTCATGGAGCAGAAGCGCGAGATCCTCGGGAAGCGGCTGCCCCAGCACACGTTCGACCTCGGCCAATGCCTCACTGGTTGCCGGCTGAGCAAGCTCCGCGTCTGCCATCACTTCCAAGATCTGTTCACGCCACATCCGGCGAGCATCGCAGGGCGTCGAAGATGACGACAACCCGATCACGCCTTCAAGGCACGCCTTCGCCCCGGAGTGCCGACATCTCACCACGCCAAGATCAGCAAGTGACATTCGGACTCATCGACGATCGACACTCGCCGGCACCGACATAGTCACCCGGTGATGGGCCAAGGCACTGCTTCGTCATCCGGCGGAGGGACGGAGCCGGGTTGGAGCAACGTCAGGGGCGGCGGCACCTTAGCGCCCCGTCGTAGTGAGTCCGGCAGTCGCGGGGAGTAGTTCGGTGACGGCGCGCACGGTGTCGGGCAGTGAGGTGTGGACCGTGAGTTCGGGCCGAGCGTGGCGGAGTTGTTCGACCACGTCCAGGCGGCGTGCGTACGCGGAGTCCGTGCCGACGGCGATCGTCGCGCCTCGCGCGGCGTGGGCGCCGAGCTCGTACAGGGCGATGGGCTGTACCGGACCGGCGGGGAACCAGAACATGATGGCCGTCGCGGCCGTGAGGGCGTCGAACTCCCAGGCGATCTGGGCGGGAGCGGCTGCCGGGTCGTGGATCGGGAAGACTTCCCGACGGGGGTTAAGGACGGTGGCAGGGCAGGTGCTGAGCAACTGCAGTGCCGCCGAGAGCTGCCAATTCCACGCCCCAGTGATGGCGCCGGCGGTGAAGATCGTCGGCTTGCCGCGGGTCTGGGGGGCGGGTGCCTCGACGTAGCGCGCTGTCTGCGTCAACTCCCCGGGGAGCCGGTTCGTGGCGATGGCGTGCAGCAGATCGCGCACCAGGGCCTGCGCCTCGCTACCGCCCGCGGGGTAGGCGCGCAGCACCTCGGTCAGCCGCCATGCTTCCACCTCGGCGTCGAGGGAGTCCGTGCGCAGCATCTGAGCGATGGCCGTCTCGGTGAGCACTCCCCCGGTGGGCAGCTCGTCCAAGCCGCCGTCGGCGTCGGCGTCCACGGCCAAGGTGCGGGCGCGGTGTTCCTCGGTCGGTTCCGGCCGCCACCTGCCGTGCAGGTAGTCGGCGGCGAGGGAGTCGGCCAGGCGCTGGAGTTCGGTCACAGGGCCAGCGTACGGAGAGGACATGTTCGGCTGGAACCCCTCCTGGTCGACGGGAACTTGAGGCGAGCCTGATGTGGGCGGGGTGCGGAGTAGATACGGTGCCGGGCACGTCGCCGACGGGGAGGTCCCGCTCGCGGGCCACGATACAGAGGGCGGTGGCGAGCCCTGCCGTGCCATGCCGTCCGCGAGCTCTCCACCGGCGGCGCGCCAGCCACCACGCGTAACCCACGTCGGGCAGCATCGCGACCGACGCAAGCAGGTCAGCGTCGTCGTTCACTACCTAAGCTGACGGCGGCTCGTGCGACGCCTTGCAAGTCGAGTGGGGGCAGCGCCGAGGCAGCGACGCCCACGTTCGGCCTCCGCGAGCCGCCGTGCCCACTCCACGTCCGGCTCATCTGTCTGAAGTGAATGGTCTACGCGGCGGTTTCGAGGGAGCCGAGGAACGAGACCAGATCACGCGCGAGACCTTCCAGCGCGTCGACCTGCTTCCACATGGCGCGGGAGACGGTCCGGTTCTGCCAGTCGCCGTACGAGGTCTGTGTTTCGTCGGGGCGCAGCGCCTGCTCTGCCCACTCCTGTTCCAGTTCCTGCACCGTGTCGGCCAGCGCCTCAAAGGCGTCCGTGGTGGACTTGAACGCCACGGTGAGCAGCTCGCTGACGGGTTCGCCGCCGGGCGGGGTGGCGGTCGTGACGGTATGCAGGGTTGTGGCGAGGGTGATCAGGCGGTGGGCGCGCTGCAGCCAGGACGGGTGCAGATCGTCGGAGGGCTCGGGGGTGGCCGGGTAGTCGTAGGACGGCGGCTGGTCGAGGCCGGTACGGGTGATCGCAGCCCGGTCGGCGGCGCTGACCGGGCTGCTGAGAAGCCTGGCGAGGTCGATGTGGTGGCGTGCGCGGTCGATGGACTTGGCCCAGTCCCCGAAGGTCCAGCCGGGGGTGGCCCGCAGACCGCGGACGAGGTAGCCGATGCTCGCCGCGATCTGCTTGTCCGGCTTGTCGTAGCGGTGGCCGTGGTCCGCCAGCATCTGGGAGATGCGCGTGAGGACGCTGGGGTCGATGGTGCTGGGCGGGGGGATGATGCCGAGCGGGGCGGTGGGCAACTCCGCGGCGAGCAGGTCCTGTTCGCTCCAGAACAGTGTGTCCGTGAGCAGCGCCTGGTCGACCAGGACGTCATGGTTCAGGGCCGTGCGCCACAGGATGAGGGCAAGCACGCTGCGCTCGGTCCGCCACCTCTCCTGAAAGCCTTTGTTCTTCTTCTCGTACCGTTTGCGGGCGTCGCGGTCGGCAAGGCCCAGGGTGCGCTCGACATGCCAGCAGTGCAGGTAGCCGCCCATTTCGGCGGCGCGCTCCCACGCGCTCTTGCCGTACGCGACCTGATGCTGCTCGTCCCATGCTTTGCCCGCCCTCATCATGGTCGCCACGGTAGTCCGCGCGTGTGGGGGCGGGGATGCGAAGTGGCCATCTCGCATGTGCTGGGTCCGTCGGGGACACTGCCGCTGCCCCGAGGGGGTTCGCAGCAGGCCTTCATCATGGCGATGCGGCGCGGGCGGCTGGGGGCACAGCGCTCGCGTCACTCGATCGGGGCTGATCCTTGGCGTTTTGCGCCGAGAGGTCTGACCACAGGGCAGACTCGTCCTTGTTGTCTGCCCTGCTGTGCAAGGGCGGTGCGGGTGAGGGGAGTTCGTCGGCTGTGGGTCGCTACCGCCTGATCGATTACGCGGCGGCGCTTGACCCTGCCGATCCTCCGCGTTCGGGCCGGATGGTGTTCTGGAGGCCCTTGGCGACGATGGGGCCGCCCGAGAGGCTGACCGTTCCCGAGGGTGCCGAACGCGGAGAGCGGGAGACGACGGTGGTGCGGGCTCGCCGTGACGGGGTCGGCTCCGCCCGGGCGCCGTACTGGTGGATGCCCCTCGACGCCGCGCTCCCGGTACTCGCACGCAGCCGTCTCGACGGGGAGGGTGACGAGAGCTGCCAGTTCTGGGGTGCCGCGTCCCTGTTCGCTCTCCAGTTGCTGGCGCGCGGCCGGCTGCGCCCGGACGTGACCGGGTCGGGCTTCGACACCTGGCGCAGCGCCGCCCATCTCCCGGACGAGCAGGAGTACTTCGACGTGCTCGCCGGGGCGATGCCCCCGCAGGCCCGTGCTCTGCCGGTCAACGCCAATACCTACCCGCCGACCATTGCGGAGCGTTCGTTCCTCCTCGGCGCCTTCCTCGACGCGGTCGCCGACACCCTCGCGCGCACCCCGGGCGGTTCAGGGCCGTACGCGGCCCGCGAGCCGCAGCATGTCCCGCATCTGACGCTGGGCACGGGTGCGCGGCCCGCGGGCGCGCCGGTCAGCGTGCAGATCTCCCTGCGGCTGGAGATCGAGGAGCTGGGTGACACCGGTGTGCGGGCCGTTGTCCAGGTGCAGGACGTCGATCCGCCCCAGGACCTGGTGGACGCCGGCGCGCTGTGGCGTCGCCCGGCGCCGCCGGGATCACCGGACGCGGCACGCCAGACGGGCACGCTGATCGCGCTGCGCGGTGCCGCGCGCGCCTGGCCGCCGCTGGAGCACCTGCTGGAGGAGGCCGTGCCCGACGCCCTCGAATTGAGCCCCGAGGAGGTCGACGACCTCCTCGGGGATGCCGTGGACGACCTGGTCGCGGCGGGCTGCGCGGTGCACTGGCCCCGTGACCTGGTCCGCTCGCTGACGGTACGGGCCGTCCTGGGGCCCAAGAAACCGGGTGCCGCACCGTCCGGCCGTCTGAGCCCGGACGCACTGCTGAGCTTCCGCTGGCAGGCCGCGCTCGGAGAGAAAGGCGACCTCACCGACAGCGAAATGGACAAGCTGGCCGAAGCGAAGCGCCCCTTCGTACGGCTGCGCGATCAGTGGGTCCGGGTGGATGCGGCCCTCCTGCGCAAGGCCCGCCACCGGAAGATCACGGACCTGGCAGGCTTCGACGCCGTCGCGGCGGCGCTGACCGGCCAGGCCGAAGTGGAAGGCGAGATCATCCCGGTGGAACCGGCCGGGTGGCTCGCCACGCTGCGCACCGTACTCACCACGCCGGTCCCCGAGACGCCGGCCCCCGAGGCCCTGGCCGGCACGCTGCGCCCCTATCAGCGGCACGGCCTGTCGTGGCTGCGGCAGCTCACCTCCCACGGTGTGGGCTGCTGTCTCGCCGACGACATGGGCCTGGGCAAGACGATCACCCTCATCGCTTTGCACCTCACCCGCCAGGAGGCCGGAGCGACCCGCGGCCCGACGCTGGTGGTCTGCCCGGCCAGTCTCCTGGGCAACTGGGAACGCGAGATCGGCCGCTTCGCCCCCGCGACGGGCGTGCGCCGCTTCCACGGCCCCGGCCGCACCCTTAACGGCCTCGGCGACGACAGCTTCGTCCTGACCACCTATGGCACCGCCCGGCTCGACACCGAACAGCTCGCCGCCGAGCAGTGGTCTCTGGCCGTCCTCGACGAGGCCCAGCACGTCAAGAACTCCGCCTCCTCCACCGCCCGGGCGCTGCGGAAGATCCCCTCCCTGGGCCGCGTCGCGCTCACCGGCACACCGGTCGAGAACGACCTCTCCGAGCTGTGGTCGGTCCTGGACTGGGCCACCCCCGGACTCCTCGGCCCGCTCAAAGGGTTCCGGACCCGGTTCGCCAAGCCGATCGAGACACACCGCGACCCAGCCGCCACCGCCCAACTCGCCACCCTCATCCGCCCGTTCGTGCTGCGCCGCCGCAAGAGCGACCCCGGCATCGCGCCCGAACTGCCCCCCAAAACCGAGACGACCCAGTACGCGCGCCTGACCCGGGAACAGGCGGTGCTGTACGAGGCGGTGGTCCGCGAGACGATGGCGCAGATCCACGCCGCCGAGGGCATCGCCCGTCGCGGCCTGGTCCTCAAGCTCCTCACCGCACTGCGGCAGATCTGCAACCACCCCGCCCAGTACCTCAAGGAACAGGAATCCCCGCTGCTGACCGGCCGTTCAGGCAAGCTCGACCTCTTCGACGACCTGCTGAGCGTGATGCTCGCCGAGCAGCAGTCAGTGCTCGTCTTCACGCAGTACGTCGAGATGGCCCGCCTGGTCTCCGCCCGCCTCGACCAGCAGAACATCAACCACCGCACGCTGCACGGCGGCACCCCGGTCGCCCGCCGCCACGCCCTCGTCGACTCCTTCCAGAACGGCGACTTCCCCGTGTTCCTGCTGTCCCTGCGGGCCGCCGGAACCGGCCTGACGCTGACCCGGGCCAGCCACGTTGTCTTCGTCGACCAAGGGTGGAATCCCGCGGTCATGGGCCAGGCTGCCGACCGCGCGTACCGGATCGGCACCCCCCATCCCGTCCAGATCCACAGCCTGATCAACGAAGGCACCGTCGAAGAGCGGATCGCCGAGCTCCTCGCCGCGAAGAAGGACCTCGCCGACACCGTCCTCGCCCAGGCCGGCAGCGGGCTGACGGAGCTGGACGACGAGCAGCTCTTCGACCTGATCGCGCTCAGGAGCAGCGGATGACCCTCACCGACCAGAGCCCCTACCGGATGCGCTTCGCCCCCTTCGCCCCGCTGCCGGACGACAAGCTGTGCGAAGAACTGGGCGGCCGCCTCTGGCTGGACTCGCTCTCCCTCCGAGCCAAGGGCACTGCGAAGGGCGGCCCGTTCGGCCGCGCCCGGGCCTACGCGCGGACCGCCCCGGTGACGCAACTCGTGATCGAGCCCGGCACCATCCGCTGCTGGATCAACGAGAACACCAACCCCGCCCCGCACGCGTATACACCCCAGCCCAACCCCACGGTCCACATCCCGGTCCTGGACGCCGCGCAGTGGCGCGACCTCACGGTGATCACCCGCCACCTTGCCGACCGGTTCGCCCGCCTGCCCGCCGAAAGCGTCTTGCAGGAGATCAACAACACGGGCGCCCGCAACGGCATCCGCCTCCTGCCGACCCTCGACCAGTGCCACACCTCGTGCAGCTGCTCCAGCCGCAGCGCCCTGTGCAAGCACGCCGCCACAGCCCTGATTCAGGTCGCCCGCTGCCTCGACGCAATGCCCCTCGTCCTGCTACTGCTTCGCGGCCGGTCCCCGGTCGACTTCTTCTCAGGCCTCCAAGACCCCGACCATCCCAGCCTCCGCCCCTACTACCTGCCCAGGCATCACCCGGACCCGCCCGCCGCCTCCGCCCAGACTGCTTACGACCGGTGGCAGCACTCCCCGCGCCCGCCCCTGCCTTCGCTCCCGCTGCCTCCGGAGCGCCCGGCCGAACCGGTGCTGCCCGCCGTGCCCGGTCTCGACGCCCAGGACCTTGCCGGGCTCGCCGTCGAGACCGTCCGGCGCGCCCACGCCCTGCTGTCTGCGCTCACCGCAACACACGACACGGCGTACACAGTGCGGGCGTCCATTCCCGATGGCGAGGGCTGCGATGGCGACCAGCCGGTCGCTCGCCTTCGTCCCCAGATCCCGTTGCAGCAGCGGCTGCAGGACCTTCAGGAGGCCACGGGACTGACCCGAGAGGAACTCGCCCGTGCCGTCAGCGAATGGGGCACGAGCAGCTGACCCGCTGCTCCTCCTCGACTCGCTGTCACGCGTTGGGATCGAAGCCCGGTACCGGTCAGCGCTCTGGTTTGGTTGGTCGTTGCATCAGCGCGGACGTGGCCTGGTCGAGGGTCACTTTCCCGTTCAGCAGGGCGGTGATCACGCTGGTGATCGGCATGTCGACATCGTGGGCGTGGGCCAGGGCGAGGACGGCCTCAGCCGACTTGACGCCTTCGGTGGTCTGCCGCGTGGCGGCGGTCGCCTCCTCGACGTTCAGTCCGCGGCCGAGGTGGGTACCGAACGTACGATTTCTGGAGAGCGGCGAGGCGGAGGTCGCGACGAGGTCGCCGAGCCCGGACAGACCGGCGAGGGTGGCCGGATGGGCGCCCATGGCCACGGCAAGCCGGGTGGTCTCGGCAAGTCCCCGCGTGATGAGCATGGCCGAGGCGTTGTCCCCGAGGCCCATGCCGCCGGCAATGCCGACCGCGAGGGCGACGACGTTCTTGACGGCACCACCCAGTTCACAGCCGACTACGTCCGTACTGGTGTATGGCCGGAAGTAGGCGGTGTGGCACGCCTTTTGAACACGGACAGCCACGGCTTCGTCGGGGCAGGCCACGGTCGCGGCGGCAGGCTGTTCCGCCATGATCTCGCGGGCGAGGTTCGGGCCCGAGAGCACCGACACCCGTTCCGTGGGGATGCCGGCCACCTCGGTGATGACCTCGCTGGCTCTCCGACTGGTCTCGCGCTCGATCCCCTTCATCAAGGACACGATCACAGTGTCGGGCCCGATGAGCGGCGCCCACTCGGCGAGGCTGACCCGCAGGGACTGCGCGGGGATGGACAGGACGAGGAAGTCCGCGCCCTGCAGCGCGGCGGCCGGGTCGGTCGTGGCCGTCAGAGCGGCTGGCAGCTCAACGTCGGGAAAATACCCGGGGTTGCAGTGCGTCGCGTTGATCGCGTCGGAGATCTCGCGGCGACGGGCATGCACGATCACGTGCGTTCCCGCGTCGGCCATGATCTTGGCGACGGCGGTTCCCCATGACCCGGCGGAGAACACCGCCGCACGCACAGGACGGCGCTGGGTCATTCCGAGCCCTTCCAATAGATGCGGGGACACCGGACTTCGGTCAGCCTAGCGGCCCCGGGAAGTGCCAGGCACGGTCGCGGCGCGGCGCCCGCTCAAGGGCGCAGCATCCGGTGCTCCTTCATTGGATATCGGTCCGGCCCAGCGAGCCGGCGTGACCGTTCACTCTCCGAGCTGTGGGCTCCTCGTAGAGGTGCCGGGGATGACATCACAGCACGTTGAGGAGTCCGGCCTGAACGCCTTCGATGAGAGTGAACGAGTGCGTTGCGGGTTGCTGCGGGGCGCGCGGCAATTGGTGGTGGTAGATCGCTCCAGGGCTGTTCTGCGTGTCGGCAGACCGGGTTGGGGGACGGAGGATGTCATAGAAGCACCGCCGAGCCGTTGATCCAGCCGACCGCGGCGTCCTTGGCAGCCGCCAGTGCTGCGGCTTCCTGCCCTGCCTGATCGATCCCAGCTGTCGTCGCAGCCTCCCGCGCGGCTGCCACACGGCGACGGACATCGTCGGATGCCCGGCGGGCGGCGGCCAACTTGTGTGTACCGGACAGCCCGCGGCCGGCTGCGTCCATCGCGGCGATCTCCGTCTGGGCCAGCGTGTGCCGGACGGCACATCGACCGCACCGGCCATCGGGACACCGTCCCGGTGCCCAGGACCGGCAATCCGGACACCGGCTGGGCACATCCGACTCCAGCCCTGCCGAGCTTGGCGGGACTGAGGGCCGCAGAGCCACGGGTGGCTTTGCGATGGGAGGCAAGGAGGCCGGATAGGGAGGATCCTGCTCTGGATCCCCCTGGGACGAGGTGTCGTGGCCGGACTCGTGGAGACGCTGAGCACGACGATGTCGGCGTTCCTCGCGGCACTCGCCGCACTGCTCGCCAGTGTGCCATCGGATGCCGCCTTCGCACCGGGGGTCGTGGCATCCCCACCGGATCGCAGCGACCTTGAGCAGCCAGCCCTCGACGTTGCGGATATCGACCGGGAGGGTGGTCGCGAAGCGTCCCGTCAAACGGCTGCGCAGGCGTTCTGGCTCGGTACCGAGAGCCATCTCGGCACTGAGAAGCCGGGCGAACTCTCGCTGGACGTACGGCCTAGCCTGAGCGAGGAGCAGCCGTACTGGCTCGGTGATCCAGGCCATTTGTGGGCTGAACGTCAAGCGGGGCCCGGAGTAGGCCGGTTTTGCTTGGGGTGAACGGCCCAGTGGGGAACGGGTTTTGGAAACCGCGCGGAGCGCGAGACTCGGAGGGCCAGCGTCACCAGAGGCTGAATCGGGTGAGTTATCCACAGGAGCCTCGCGCGTTGTTACCTCAGCTCCGCCTACGGCGGGAACCACAAGACGGCCTTCGTTCACGAATCGGTCAATCTGCAGGTCTTCCTCATTCGTGAGGGAACCGTCATCGGTCCCAGAACCCGATCCGTCACTAACACCAGAACCATCGAACTCCCCTTTAGGCGTGGCGTCATCCGGCTTCTCCGGCGCTAGCAGGGCAGCACGAGCAACGGTAGGAGCCTCCAGTACCTCGTAGGAATGCCGGCCCTGCCACCCCGCCCGCCGGTGGACTCGGACCCAGCCTTGTGCCTCCAACCCATCCACCACCGCGGCGGCAGCACCCGCCCCGATTGGCTGTCCTGTCCGCTTGCCACTGTGGTGAACGAGGATCTCGCCCAACTCCGCCTGAGACACTTGCTTGCCCACCGCGTCTGCGTACGCCAGGGCCGCCCACGCGCGCAGCTGCCGCGGCTCCAGGAGCTCGGCGGCGATGACAGGAACCCACACGAAGGCCTCCCTCCGGCCCACGGCCCGTACCCGACGCTCAGCGGTCGTTCCCACTCCCCCACTCTTCGTACGACGACGCGTCGTCACCTCAACGACACCCCGCGAGGAATGAGGCCTCGACAGCGCCCGAAGCCCGCGCTCAACCGTGGAGGGGCTCACGCCTAGGTAACTCGCCAACACCGACACCGCCGCGGTACACCCCTCAGGACGCCACGCCAACGCAGCGACCTTCACATACACAGTCAGGGCTGCATCGGGATACGTAGGTGAGGAGACGAGGCGCCACGGAACCTTGACACGGCCGCGACGATCGGCGAGTGCCGCTAGGTCTGCTGGTGGTGTGGCCCCCGCTCGTCGTGAGAGACGCCGCGGCGTACGACTGTTGTGCGAATGGGGAATTGAGGATTCTTCGTGACCTTTAGGGGTATCTGGACTTGTGTCAGGCAGCACGAGACCAGCCCCAGGAGTGGCAGCTATGATCTGCTCCAGGAGCGCGTACGGAAAGAGACAAAACGACACCAGCCGCTTGGCTTGTCGAGTTGCAGAGCGGCAGAGTGTCTGTTCAGTTAGAGGTTTGGCTGCGTCTCACCACGTCCGTTTCTGTTCGGCGTTGACGGTTGCTGAGCAGGTGCTCTTTGGGGAGTGGGTGGTGCCACTCCCCCGAACTGCGCCGCCGGGCGGCACTTTGGCTGACAGGACTGACATCCTGGTAGCCAAAGCACCGCCCGGTTGGTTCGCAAACCTGCGCGTGCTGAGTGTCATCCTGTGCTCCGGCGTCGCACTGTTGATTCCTTGACGGCACCTAGATGCTTCAGCTGCGGTCCGTACTCATCGAGAAGAGCCTGGAAGGCTAGCGGGCGTCGAACGAGCCCGTCCCCTGGGAGTTCGTACAACTCGTGCCATGGAGCCGTCGCTGCAGCATGGGCGTGCAACGGCCTCTCTACGACTCGGATGTTCACACCAGGGTTTCGCGTCAGCACGTGATTGCGAATGGCTTTGACGGCGGGTGCCTCAAGCCCTCGGGGGCTGCCGCAGAAGGCCGTGATCTGTCCTCGAATGGTGCTGAACGCCGTGATGTGCACTTCGACGCCATCAGAGAGTGCAAGGTTCTCGGAGAGGAGCTGCCGAGGCCAGTGGAAGATTGTCTCGAGATGAGGAGGGAGCTCTGCGACCCACTCCCCGATGGGCATTCCGACGAATCCCGAGCGGATTGATCTTGAGTTGACCAGGAAGGCGGCGTGAGCCCCCGGCGAGTGCGTCAACTCCACGCCGTCGGACATGATCCAGAGGATTGAGTCGAGGTTGGTCTGTGGATCCCGTGCTGCATCGCGCGCGGCGTTTACTGCCAGGGACTGCCACGGTTCCATGCTTCGCGAGGCACTACGAGATCGCCGTTCCCCGGGCCAAACCAACTGGTCGACGAAGGCGAAGACACGGACAACGATGAGGTCTTCGCCGTCGAGCGCGCTCGTGTTTACAAGGCCTAGTTGTGCAGCCTTGGTTACCCAGCCGCGGTTCATGTTGGCCGCGTTGGCGAGTCCAGCCGGCGGAACGAAGGCGGACAAGGGTTCTCCAGCTTGTGAGCATCGATATGACTGTGGATCACCGTAGCGCATCTGGCGCCAGTTTCATGTCACGACGCGACACGCAGGTGCATTCGATTTGCGGCTCCGACCTGGCCTTATGGGCGAATTCAACAGTTATGTGCCACTAGATCACTGTCGCGACGTGTCAATTAGGTGGGAGGTCGGATGGGTGATCGGTGCGAACATAGGAAGAAGTATGAATGCCTACAGACATCGCTACGGGATTCCCTACATAGATGCCTACAGAGCTACAAGAATCACTACAAGATGAGTCGCGGTGTACCTCTTGAACGCCGAAGGGCCAACCACCTCCTGGTGGTTGGCCCTTCGGCGTTCAAGAGAGCGTGCGCTACGCCGACCCCCCGAGCAGCCCTTCCTCCTCAAGTGCCCTGAGGTAGAGATCCAGGGCACCCGAGTAGACGTGCACGGCCGTTCGGGCGTGACCGGCCTGCCGCAGCTCGTTCGGAAGTCTGGAGGCAATCGCGAAGACCTCGGGACTGACCCGATGGCTCCCCTGCTTTCCAGCATCTACATCGGCCTCCCTCGAAACGAGGAAGTCCTCTGCGAGGTCGAGTTGCTGCTCTATCGACACGGGCAGATACAGAGACATAGCGGCATCGACGTACTGCGCAGCAGTGAGCTGCTTTCCCGAAGAGGTGCTGTCTGCCGCCACACGCGCGCTGAGAGTCGTGACAAGGTCCGGTGCGAAACGAAACGGATGCGTCTGCCAGCGCTGCTTGCGCAGCTTGAGATCCATCCGGCTCCCCCGCCACGATTTGAGCAACGCCTCGTGAGCGGGACCAAGCTGCTTCGGCTCATCCGTGGTCGAGGCATGCACCGGCCGCCGAGCAGCAGGTTCTCGTCGCTTCGGCGGAGTCGGTGTCTTCGATGCCGCTTTAGGCTTTGTGACCTCTGGAGCAACCGGCTTGTTGTCCTCCCGGCCCGGAGTGGAGGTGTGAGCCGGGGGCGACGGAGTGGACTCAACTACAGGCAGATGACCGGATAGTGGCTCAGTTGACTGCTCAGTTCGGCTGGCGGGCACGGCGACGGCCTCAGTCGGGGCTTGCGCAACCTCGGTGACGTGCTCAACGTCGCGAGCGGCGTGCGCATGCACACGCGCAGACGATGCGTCTGCCTCGCCCGAGGCGGCTGCCGGACCCGAGGGCTGAACATCAGCGGTAGTGACTGGCGGGTGGACCGGGCCAGCCGGAGCTGTTGTACCGCTGCCCTGTCCAAGTGCGGACCGTGCCACGACTGACTGGACGCCGGCCAGGGCAGCGTTGTTGAGGAGGGATGACCCGCTGCGTGCTCGCAAGGCGGCCACCTTCTTGGCTGCCTTCTTGGCAGGCTTCTTGGCCTTGCCTTCTTCCTGACCGGGGGCGTCGGGGGTTTCGCCGGCCTGATTGGTGGTTGGTTCAGTCATCAAGCTCGTCCTCTGCGCCTACCGGTTCGGCGATCTGCCACTTCTCACGAGGCAGCACGATGCGGTCCAGGATCTCTTCGATTACCGCGGAGTACTGCTTGCCGCAGCTGTGGTTCGGGAAGCGCACGACCGCTGGCTTGCCGTGGATGTACGACTCCGAAATTCGGACGTCCCGCCGGACATCTTGGACGAAGGGCAGAAGTCCTCGCCCCGGCAGGGCGGTGACGCCATCCCCGACCATGGCGTTTCGGATGTCTACGTCTTGTACGGTCCACGCCGACTCTGGGTTGGAGCGGTTGAGGAGCGCACCCAGGAGCTTGGGTTTGCATTCGCCGTCGGTGTTGGTCTCGACCGCGTAGGTTGCAGCGCTGAGGACGAGCGCGCCCTTGATGCTCTGGTACTCCGGAACACAGACCGTTACGACGTAGTCTGCGGCGGCTAGAGCGACGGCGTTCAGGTGAGACACAGCTGGCGGAGTGTCGATGAGGACAAACTGGAAGCCCTGAGCTTCCGCCAGGAGCAGTCGACGAAGAGTTGGCGTCATGCTGTACGGCTTGGTGACGAAGGCGTTCTGAGCCGCAGTCATTGAGGCTTCTTCAGAAGCGAGGACACACAGGCGGCCGGGTTCTTCGAACTCCCCCAGGACTTCATCCGTGCGGTCGAACATTGCTTCTTGAAGGTGGGGCCTGGGGAACTTCTGAAGCGCCATCTGGAGGATGTAGCCCAGAGACCGCTGAAGCTCTGCTTCGTTCTGCTCGTCGTCCTCAGACCCGCCGAGGGTTACGCCCAGCGCTGTGCCGGCCTGGGCCTGCGGCTCCAGATCCACGATAAGGACGTTGGCGCCCTCCATCGCGAGGCGGGCGGCCAAGTTGACTGTCGTTGTGGTCTTCCCGACGCCACCCTTCTGGGTCGCGATGGCAAGAACGATCGGCGGAGTTGCCACAGCTTCCTTGTCCAGTGGGTTCTCGCTGGTGAGTGAGGTGGCAGTCATCGGACCGGCCTTCCGGGCAGGCTGAGGGAGGGGGACGGCACAGTGCCTTGACTGTTGCGTCGCATCAGGGGCGATGGCGAAACAGACGCTGGCTGGCGACCACTTGTGAGCATCTAGCAGGCACTTTGCTGGCGAAATCGGGCAATTGACCGTCACGTCGATGGACCGTTAGTGAAGTGCTGTGCTACGACGCGACACACGAAACCCTAACAGGAACGGCAAGCACGTCAGCGCTCATCGGTCAGATCTGCGGCGTGTCGGCGTGCTGGGGGCAGACGGGGTGGGTGTATGGGGGCGCCGCTCCCGGAATGCGCGACGCAAGAGGCAAATCCGAGAGAAGCGCGCATGCCCGGTGAAACTGTCCAGCCGTCGTGAGGTCGAGGTAGCGAAGCATCCCGCGGACGGACCCTCAGCGTGAACGTGTGAGTGCTGATGAAGCCATCAGTGACCGGCAGTTGAAGTCGACAGGAATGTGCGACGTGGAGTCGATTGCATAAAGCGTTGGCGTAACTGGGCGAAGCAGAGAGTGGAGGTCTCTCCTGACATGCCTCGACTGGTCGAAAGGGAAGCACGGAAGTGCTTGAGGAGACAGGTAGTTCAAAAGCATCAAGCGGAAGTCCCTAGATACGTGTCCAGGTTGAGCGTGAGATAGGTCTCTGCGTGCCAGGTAGAGATGGCAGGTACCGCCATAGATGCGTCGGCAGGGAGAGAGTGTGGTCAATTCATTCCGAGTAAGGCACATCGTAGCGATCGATCGAGAAACCATGCATGCGAAGAGGAGCAGGCGCATGCGTCGCTAGATGCGGATGGAGCTAGCTAGCAAAGCAGGAACACACATCAGTGATAGATGCCGAAAGGAGGAGAATCAAACAGGGAGACGTACTGTAGCGAAGAGCCTAGATGTAGAACGAGGTAGGTCAAGAAGAGCGTATCGGTGTGCACTGGTGATGACATCCCTACAAAGATCAATAGATAGATGCGTGAATCACTACGTAGATACCTACTGAGATGCCTACAGACCTACCGGCATCGCTACTGACAAGACTATCTAGTTCCATACATGACTCACTACCGACTTCGCATCCGTTGCGCCTACCTAGGAACCTACCGAGATACCTACAAGCATCAATACAAGTGCAGGTCAGCGAGACAAACTCGCTCGCATGGCGACTGTCCAAGATGGGAGTGCGAGGGGAGGCCCTCGAAGTCAAGTACCTGGGACTTCGCGGCGCAACAGCACTGAGCTCCACCGACGGGCTGAGAGGGAGGAAGTGACCGCAGGGCTCAGGGGGAACTGTGTGCCGGTGCTCCATGCCCGGCAGCAACTGCAGTCGACGCTGGTGTAGAAGCAAGCGACTCCACCGCCGCACGCACACGGATTGCGACCTGCGCTCACCGGCATTGCTACGCGGTGGGCGTGGATGGGCCATGTGTAACGCTCCGCGTGCTGGCAGCCGCTGCATCCGCGACGGCAATCAGAGGTGGAAGTCGGATCGAGATCGCAATACCCGCTCCTCAAGATCCCGCCCCTTCTCCAGTCAGCGCACCTACTGACCGAGCATGAGGTCGGCCCTAAGAGACTCGAGGAGCGACGAGTCGAGAGACGCCGTGCCCGCGAGGACGCTATTGAGGGCCAGTGGGAACCAGGCCCGGATGTTGGGGAGTACGCACGATTACCGACGTCTCGTTGGCGGGTATGTGATGGGAACAATGCGAGGGAGGAACAAGGCAGCGTTGGGGAGCCCCCTGGTTGGAGATGGTGAGGGCGTACGGCAAGGCCCTGGACCCTGGCCACCATGCCTACGACGAGACCGGGCCGCACAGTGATCCGCACGGATACAGGAGCATCGCCGCGCGCCTCGTGCTGGAAACCCACGTGAGGACCGAGGCGACGCACCGGCCGCACGGGTGTGTCCCGCGCTGTGCAACATCTCACATGAATTCGCATCAATAGGTACCCGTCCCGAACCTGCTGATCCCGGTAGTGGGCAGCAAGACCGGCCCAGGGGAGCAGCTACTGGTAGAGCTCCTCCCCAGCAGGTCAGCTCCGGGGCAGGACACTTGCCAGCCGGCCAAACATGCGGTCTTCGCCGCAGAGTTGGTGTGTTCCCGTGGGTGGTTGGCTCGGCCGGGGGAGCACCGCTCTAGCGCCGGTGAGGCAAGGACTGGTGGCCCGGCGGCGGGCGCGTCGCGGGACTCTACCCAGCCCCTCTGACAATCGGACGTTCCATCACTATCCAGCCAGGTCGGCTGTTTTGCGTCACTCGGTGGCTGCTTGCTTCCATGACGCTCGCTCAACGCCCTGATCTGCACTGATGCCGGTCCGGGTGGTCAGTGCAGTGAGAGGAAGGAGCCCCAGCGTGCTGCATCCGTTTCGTGTTGACCGTGACCCGTGTGTCCCGGTCCGTGTCCGTGCCGGTCTGACCGCGGACGAGGCTGAAGAGTTGGCCGGCCTGGTGCCCGGGGCGGTCGAGGGCGGCACGGTCGTCGTTGGCCTGCGGGCCGTGTTCGAGGCCGCGCATCTGCTGGCCGACCTCGAGGTGCCCGAACCGCCGGTGGAAGCGATGTGGCGCCGGATGCTGGCTGCGGTCGCCCTGCGGGTGGGCGGCCTGGACACGGCGGACGGTGAGGCCTGGCTTGATGCCCGCGAAGGCCTGCTGGACGGAGGCCGGTTCGATGCTGCCCGGGTCGCCGGCTATTTCGACCCGGCACCGGAGCGGTGGCGCCTGTACGGGGGGCCGCGCCCGTTTCTCCAGGACGCGTGCCTGGCTGATGAGGGCGGTGACCTCGCGCCGCCGGGCCGGCTGGTGATGACCCGGGCGTCCGGTGCGAACGCGCTGTGGGCGGACTCCACCCCGCAGGACGTCCCGGTCGAGGCGGGGGAGGCCGTCGCCTGGCTGCTGGGCTGGCGCGGCTATGGCCCCTCCGGCACCGTCGGGACGCGCAGCTGCGGGGGCCGCAGCAGTCACATCGCCAAGGCCAGTCCGTACCGCGCGCTCATCTCCTACTTCCCCCATCACCCCGACAGCCTGTTCACCACCCTGGTGCTGTCGGTGCCCGCGCCCAGCGCCTGGCCCGCGAACCCCGGCCTGGACCGGGCCCCTTGGGAGAGCGAGCAGCTGCCCGACCCGCTGTCGGTACAGCCACCACCCTCGGGTCCCGCGTCCCTCCTGGCCGGCCGCGCCGCCCACGCCGTTCTGCTGACCGGTGACGATGAGGGCCGGACCGTCGGCTGCCGGGTCACCTGGGGCACCACTGCCGATCTGCCGCCCGCCACCGACCCGTACGTCATCGAACGCGACAGCGGAGGCCCGGTCCGCGCCTCCCGCAGCCGTGCTGTCTGGCGCGACCTGGACGCGCTCCTGCTCCACCAGCGCCCCGGCGACAAGAACACCTTGCGCCGCCCCACCGTCTTCGACCACCTCGCCGAGCTCGACCCCGACCTCCTTGGCGTCCTCGGCGTCCGGGCGCTGGGCTGGGACCAGGAACGCCGCGACGTCGACCGCGCCTGGTACAGCGCCACCACCCCACCCGTGCTGCGTCACCTTGCCGAAGCCGACCCGGACGGCGCGGCCGCGATCGCGGCCGCCCACCGCAGTGCCGAGACCTGGGCCGGAAAGCTGCGCGGCGCTCTCGCCTCGGCCTGGCGCGGCGCCAACTCCCTGCGCCACAAGGACGACCAGCCCGGCTTCGTCGACCAGGGCGCCGCACGGTACTGGGAGCGCGCCGAGAGCGAGTTCTGGACCGCCATCACCACTGCATCCGATGCGCCTCCGGCCTTCGCGGCCCTGGCCATCTCCTGCTTCGACACCGCTACCGCCACGCTCAAGTCCACGTCCCACGGCCGCCGCGCCACCGCGCAGGCCCGCGCCCAGCTGACCCGCGCTCCCCGTAAGGCCGCCGCCTCACGTCCGGCCGCCTGACCCCGTCACGACCACCTGGAGATCAGCGCACCGATGCCCCCCACCACCGCCCAACTGCCCGCCGACGTCACCCCCGACAGCCCAAACGCCGAGCCTCCCTCGTGGCTCGTGCGGGAAACCGCCTACATGACGTACGTCGCCGACGTCTGCTCCGCCCCGCAAGGCCGCCGCGATCTGCGGGACGGGCTCAACATCCGCCGCCTGGACGAGTCGTGGCGCATGATGCGGCACCTGCGTCCGCGCATCCCCAAGTGGGGGCCCGACGCCACCCTTGCCCACCTCGCCGTCGCCGGCCTCTACGCCCACCAGGCCGCCAACCCCACCACCGACCGTGACACCCCCGTTCTGTACGACCCCGGGCACGGCAACCTCGGCTGGTCCCTCGAACGCGCCGTCCACCACAGCGTGTTGCGCGAGGACAGCACCGCCGACCTCCTGGAGCGCACCGCCCGCCAGCGCCGCCTCCAGCCGGCCCTCGCGCTGCTGCACCGGCCCGTGACCCGGATGACCGCAGCCGGCATCCCCGTCTCCTGGCCCAGGCTGCTGCGCGACCTGAACAACTGGCCCAAGTACCGCACCCAGATCGCCGATGCCTGGATGCAGAGCCACTACAGCCCCGACCCCACCCCCGACACGAACACCGCCGAGGAGCTTTCCGCATGAGTCTGATCATCGACGCCCACGTCCTGCACGCCTACCCGCTGTCCAACCTCAACCGTGACGAGTTCGGGTCCCCGAAGATCGCCGTGCTCGGCGGGGTCGAACGCACCCGGATCTCCTCCGCCTGCCAAAAGCGCGGCTGCCGCATCAACACCGAAACCGTCCTCGGTGACCGAGCCCTGCGCACCCGCCGCATCCCCGAGAAGGTCGCCGCCGAACTGCGCGCCCGGGGCTGGAACGAGAAGGAAGCCCTCGACGGCGGGCAGGCCATCGCGCTGAGCGCCCAGTTCTCCGGCCTGAAGCTCGCCGAGACCGGCATCACCAACGTCATGCTCTTCGTCCCCGAATCGGCGATCACCGACCTCGCCGACCTCGCCGACGCCCACCGCGACCTGCTCGCCGCAGCTGCCGAACTGGCCCGCGCCCAGGCCGATGCCGCCGACAAGACCAAGCCCAAGACCAAGGGCAAGGCGAAGGGCCCGGAGCTGGACAAGGCCACCAAAGCCAAGATCGCCGAGCTGCGGGACGCCGTCCGCACCGTGCTGTGCCAGCGCAACGGGTCCATCGCCGCGTTCGGACGGATGCTCGCCAACACCCCCGAAGCCACCGTCGACGGCTCCATCGCCGTCGCTCACGCCATCACCACGCATGCCGGCGAAGAACAGCCGGACTACTTCACCGCTGTCGACGACATCCCCGGCTCCGACAACGGCTCCGCCCACATGGGCCAGCACGCCCACGCCTCCGGCACCTTCTACCGCTACGCCACCATCAACGTCGACGAACTCATCCGCAACCTCGGCAACGACCAGGCCATGGCCCGCGAACTCATCCACGCCTTCCTCACCGAGTTCGCCCGACACGTCCCGAGCGCCAAGAAGAACAGCACCGCGCCGTTCACCCCGCCGGCCCTGGTCCACTTCACCGTCCGCACCGACCAGCCCATGAACCTCTCCGGCGCCTTCGAAGCCCCCGTCACCGCCGACGACACCTCCGGCTGGACCGCCCCCAGCATCACCGCCCTCGACCGCCACGCCACCGCCGTCAACACCTTCCTCGGCGACAAGCACCTCCTGGCAGCCGCCCACTCCGGCACCGCCGACCTCACCCGCATCACCGCCCTCGGCGCCCACATCCCGAACCTCGAAGCCCTCGTGGACACCATCACCGACACCGCGCTCGCACCGGCAGGCCAGCAGTGACCCCCGCCCTCCTCCTGCACCTCTCCGGCCTGCAGTTCTGGGGCGGCCCCCAAGGCGGCACCACCCGCACCAGCCACCCCCACCCCACCCGCAGCGGCATCACCGGCCTCCTCGCCGCCGCACAAGGCCGACCCCGCGAAAGCGACCTCACCGACCTCGACCAGCTCACCCACACCATCCGCGTCGACCGGCCCGGCCATCGCCTCCTCGACTTCCACACCGTCGGCGGCGGCAACCCCAAACACCACACCGTCCCCACCGCCAGCGGCGGACACCGCGGCAACGCCCTCATATTCCGCGACTGGTACCTCCACGACGCCGCCTTCACCATCGCCGTCACCGGCCCGGCCCCCCTCATCGACGACCTCACCACCGCACTCCGCAACCCCGTCTACCCACCCCACCTCGGCCGCCGCGCCTGCCGCCCCGACACCCCGCTCCTCATCACCACCACCACCGACCCCGACACCGCACTCGAACACCTCCCCCTCCACCGCACAGCCCCCCGCACCGACCAGACCGTGCCGGTGACCTTCCTCCACGAACACCCACCCACCCCCAACACCCCCCACACCCGCACCATCGACGACGCCCCCCGCCCCGGCCGCACCTGGACCACCCGCCGCATCTGGGAAACCACCCGCCACCTCCCCGCCACCCGCTGCGCCGGCCTCGGCACCGCCTACCTCACCGCACTCACCTCACACCGAACCCCCTGACAGCACCCGCCCGCCCACGCGGGAACCCCCACCGGAGCACCACCATGACCCCCACCGCCCACCTCACCCGACTCAACCTCAACCCCATGTCCACCGAGGCCGCCCGCGACCTCCGCAACGCCCACTCCCTCCACCGCACCGTCCTCACCCTCGCCCCCGACCACCTCGGCGACAGCCCCCGCCAAGCCGCCGGCATCCTCTTCCGCCTCGAACACCACCCCCGCGGCCAGATCCTCCTCATCCAGTCCCAACACCCCCTCAACCTCGACGCCCTGCCCATCGGCTACGCCACCACCATCGACGAACGCGACCTCACCCCCCTCCTCACCTGGTGCCAACCCGGCACCCCCATCCGCTACCGCATCCATGCACAGCCCACGCGCAGCACCCGCCCCGAGAACCCGGAACGAGACGAAAAAGGAAGCCTCAAACGAGGCCGCCGCATCCCCCTCCACGGCGACGACGCCACCCACTGGTGGCACGAACGCGCCACCGCCGCCGGCCTCACCCCCCACACCGACACCACCAACACAGCACCCCAGCCCGGCATCGCCGGCTGGAAAGACAACCCCGACCCTGACGGCAAGCGCATCCCCATCCGTGGCCGTGTCACCCGCTTCGAAGGCACCGCCACCATCACGGACACCACTGCCCTCCACATCGCACTCACCACCGGCATCGGACGCGGCCGCGCCTTCGGCACCGGCCTCCTCTCCATAGCCCCCCTCGGCCGACGCTAGACACACAAACCACCCGGCCCTGCAGCCACGATCCTTGATAACAAAAGAGCAAAGCCCTCAGGAATGAGCAGGTCGTGAAGTGTGCCTCCCGCCCGTGCGGGTGTCCGACGTTGTCGCCGCGCGGGCCGAGCAGGCCCGTGCAGTGCCTCCCGCCCGTGCGGGTGTCCGACACCACCATCATGCAGCTGGTCCGCGAGGTGGCCGTGCCTCCCGCCCGTGCGGGTGTCCGACGTTCAACGCCCGCGTCGAGGCCGCCCGGTTCAAGTGCCTCCCGCCCGTGCGGGTGTCCGACGCTCTGCACGGCCCGCGCACGCCAGCGTGCCGAGTGCCTCCCGCCCGTGCGGGTGTCCGACGCGCAGCGCGCCAGGGGCGAGGGTCGGTAAGCGGTGCCTCCCGCCCGTGCGGGTGTCCGACGGACGCGACGTCCGACGAGATGGGCGACGCGATGTGCCTCCCGCCCGTGCGGGTGTCCGCCGTCGACCTTCGGGTCGATTGCCACGCACCCTGTGTGAAACCTGCCTGTGCGGGGGTCCGACGTTTGGCGGGGCGGTGTCGGCTTAGTCTCCGAGGTACAGCCCTGCCCGTGCGGGCGTCCACTGCCGAACAGGCCAGACTGGAACTGCCGTTGGCTGGTGCCTCCCGCCTGCGCGGGCGTCCGTCGGTGAACATCACCTCATCGCCAGGCTGAAGGTCGTGCAACCCGTCCGTGGAGGGGTCCGCCGTGCTCACATACCTGCCGCAGCGACGGCATGGTGTGAAACCCGCCCGTGCGGGTGTCCGACGGAGTTCGACCCCGAGGTCATCCAGCGCCGTGCGTGCTTGCCGCCCGTGCGGGTGCCCGACGACGACAAGATCCCTGGGCAGAAGAGCATCGTCGTGCCTCCTCCCGTGCGGGGACCGTCGAGGGCGAACTGGACGAGCGGGAGGAGCGTGCCAAGTGCATCCCGCCAGTGCGGGGTCCGCCGTTGCCGTACGGAGCGTTGCCTAGGACGGCGTCGTGCAGTCATGCAGTCCGCCCGAGCGGGTGTCCGACGGTGATCGAGGCCGAGCTGGAGCGGCGGGAGAAGTTCAACCCGCCCGAGCGGGGGTCCGCCGATCAGCACCCACATCACCTACGAGCACGTCCTGTTCAACCCGCCCGAGCGGGGGTCCGCCGCACCACACCATCTGACCGCGGGCGTACGACAGGTTCAACCCGCCCGAGCGGGGGTCCGCCGCACCACACCATCTGACCGCGGGCGTACGACAGGTTCAACCCGCCCGAGCGGGGGTCCGCCGCTCGACGAGCTCGAAGGGGAGCCCCGCGGCTAGTTCAACCCGCCCGAGCGGGGGTCCGCCGCAGACCAGTTCGTGTGTCAGCTGGTCGGGGCCGTTCAACCCGCCCGAGCGGGGGTCCGCCGTTCACGGAGTCTCCGGTGCTCACCGAGCACCCGTTCAACCAGCCCGAGCGGGGTCCGCCGTCGACGACCGTCGCCTCGACGTTGTCCCGGACGTTCAACCCGCCCGAGCGGGGGTCCGCCGTGGTTCACGATCACGGCTTTCAGAGTCGGGTCGTTCAACCCGCCCTTGCGAGTGTCCGTCGTCGACGACCAGGTCGAAATGGCTGCGCCCCCAGTGCAACCCGCCCGTGCGGGTGTCCTGCGCACGGGCGGATGCCGAGATAGACGGGCAGGGTGTGTAACGCCGTCGGCATGGCTCTGGTCGGCCACGACCACCACCTGCCGCCCGAGCGGGGGTCCGACGACAACTACCGAGCGCGCGGACGAAGTTGAGGTGTGTAGCCCGCCTGAGCGGGGCTCCGCCGCTGATTGTGTCAGCGGGCAACCCCGTGCGGGGGTCCGTCGATGATGCAGCTGATGATGCCGGTGATGAGGACGTGCAACCCGCTAGTCCCGTACTTCGCGGGTCGTCGTTTCAGGTCTGTGGCCAGCGGGTTCGTGTGATGTCGGTGTCGAGGAGATCGAGGAGGTGGAGTTGGATGCCGCGGGTGATCTGGACGGTGGGCGGATCGGTGGTGTTGCCGATCCGCAGGGTGAGTTCGCCGAGGTGGTAGAAGATCATGCGGCCGGTGGGGCGGACCCGGCGCTGGTCCGGATAGAGGCCGACCATGGTCTGCTCGGACCCCAGGGCGCGTCTGACCTGCCGTTCGATCAGGCTGAAGACGAGCAGGGCCAGGCAGATGACCTGGATGAGGGCGGCGACACGCCGGTTGTGCTGCACGAAGACCGGCGCGACCGCCAGGGGGCCTTTGAAGTCGTGGTAGCGGCGTTCGACGGAGCCCTGGCCTTTGTAGTGGACAAGGATCTGGTGCGGGCCGGCCTTCTTGGCCGGGATGCTCGTCAGCAGCGCCCACCAGCCGTCCACCGCAGCCTCGGCCGCCAGGACGTCTTGGTCGAAGTGCCACTGAAGGGCGGGAGGTTCGCCTTCGCCTCCGATGATCGTCCAGCGCAGGCAGGAGGTGACGTGCCGCTTGGCGGCGATGACCCCGATCCGTGCTGTGATCTTCTGGTGGGTGCCGTAGTGTCGGCCGCCTGCCGCGCCGGCGAGCTTGTCCATCTCCTCGCCGGCCCGGGCCAGTCGCTTCTCGCGGGCCCGGTGCTGGCCCGCCGCGACAGCGGTGGAGTGCACCAGGATCCGGCGCACCCGGTGCACCGGATCCCGCTTGCGGCGCCCGGCCATGGTGTGAATGTCCTCCAGCACCCGGTAGCTCTCCCGCTTGGCGGCCGGTTTGCCCGCGTCCCGCTCGGGCACCCAGTCCACCGCCTGTGCCTGTGCAAGTTCCAAGGCTGCGTAGACCTCGTCCTTGACCTGGGCAGCCGGGACCGGCGCGATGAAATCCACCCCGGCCGCGAGCAGTGCGGCGACATTCGTATAGGACACCAGCTTGGAATCGGCGACCATCAAGAACTCCCGTGCACCAGCCATGCCTTGCAGGTCCTTCATCGCGCCGACGACCTGGCTGACCTCGGCCGCACCCCCGTCGAAGACACGGGCGTGGACAGGGATGCCGCCGTCGGCGGACACCGCGAGCCCGGCCTGGACCTGCTTCAGGTCCACCCGCCGGTCCTTGGGACGCCCGTAGCCGATGAGCGGGTACTGCTCGTCCTGGCCCTCAACAGGGAAGGCACCATGGACAGACATACTGGTCATGTCCCAGTGCAGCCTCGACACGTCGATGCCGAACTCGGCGATCGCCCGGGCGCCGACCGTCCCAGCGATTCTGTCCAGCGCCGGCGCGATCGCGTCCAGGGCCCGGGCCAGACGGTCGTCATTGAGCAGAGCCGGCTCGATGCCGAACACCTCCTCCACCGCCCAGCACCTGGCCCAGTCACCGACCCGCACCAGCGGCGCGGGCGAGGTCAGCCGGTTGGCCACCAGCGCCTCGATCACCTGCCCATGGGTCAGAAGCGCGCTCGCTCCTCCCGGACACACCTCGTCGACGATCCCGGCGACATCCAGCCGGCGCAGAAACTCGGCAGCGACAGGCAGAGCGCCCAGACGCTTCTCCACCACGGACGTCACCACCACATCAAGGCGCTGACGCTGAAACCGAGGCCGCGGAGACCGGGAAGTCATCGACACACCCCACCCAACGCCACACCACCGGCCCAGGACACCCCCGGACCGGTCACACCATACGAATCAACGACCTGCGAAGTCCGGGGCTAGTGCGGGAGTCCGCCGAGCAGAGCCTCGGTCATGTGGTCGCGCACCGCGTTCAACCCGCCCGAGCGGGGTCCGCCGGCGCCCGGCTACATCCGGATGCCGGTCCGCTGCATCAACAGCCCGTGCGGGGGTCCGCCGGCCCTGACCAGTGGCCCCGGCCTCAAGGTGCTGGTCAACCCGCCCGAGCGGGAGTCCGACGTCCGGCCTGTCGACCAGTTACTGCGTCACCGTGCGCAACCTGTCTGTGCGGGTATCCGCCGCACCTTTTCCCGTCCGCCCTTTGGGGTGGATCGTGCCTCCCGCCCGTGCGGGTGTCCGACGATCACACCGGCGTCGCAGGCCAGGGGCCCTGTGTGCCTCCCGCCCGTGCGGGGTCCGCCGAAGGCGAACTGGACGAGCGGGGGAGCGTGCCAAGTGCATCCCGCCAGTGCGGGGGTCCGCCGAGACCGAAAGCAGGATGGCGGAGCACAAGCGCGACCAACCCGCCAGCACGGGGGTCCACCGAACCAGGGCAAGGCGCCATCAGCCAGTACGATCCAACAACCCGCCCGCGCGGGAGTCCGCCATCGTGCTCGGCGGCCACGACCGAGGCCTCTGTGGTGCAGTCGCCCGTGCGGGGGTCCGCCGCCGAAGTCGTTGGTGATTCCCGCGTCCTCCGGGTGCAACACTCCCGTGAGAGGGTCCAGCGGTGCTCGCCTGGGTCACCCCGGACAAGGACCGGTGTGTCTCTATCGGGGTCGTGCTCGGCGAGGTGCGACCCGCCCACGCGGGAGTCCGCCGTCCCGGGGGACCCCTCCGGACGTCCGCCCCCGTGCAACCTGCCCGTGCGGGTGTCCGACGCTGGTGAGCAGGACGCCGGACTTGGTGTTTGTGTGCTTCCCGCCCGTGTGGTGGTCCGCTGAACGGGGCCGTGCTCGTGGCTTAGAGCCGGGGGTGCAACCCGCCAGCGCGGGGGTCCGCGGTGCGCCGGACCTTCGTGTTGAAGCAGCTCGCCGCCCGTGCGGGGGTCCACCGCCCAACGACGACGGCGAAGTGGTCGAGGGGTCGTGCTTCCCGCCCGTGCGGGTGTCCACCGGCCGTGCTGTCCGAGCACCAGGTGCTGCTGCTGTGCAACTGCCCGTGCGGGTGTCCGCCGTAGAGATGCAGGGGTCATGGACTCGATGGACGTGCAGCCCGCCCGTGCGGGGGTCCACCGATCAACGACTTCTTCGAAGTGCTCGGCGGGAGGTGCAACCCGCCCGTGCGGGTGTCCGACGCTGCGCGGAAGCGCGCGGAATCCGAAATGACCGTTCAACCCGCCCGTGCGGGGGTCCGACGTGGAACGTCTTCACCACCACGGTCCCGTTCATGTTCAACCCGCCCGAGCGGGGGTCCGACGCCAGCGGCCTGCTGGTCTACGTCGCCTGGAACGTTCAACCCGCCCGAGCAGGGGTCCGACGATCGCGGTCGGCACCGACTACATGCCCGGCGAGTTCAACCCGCCCGAGCGGGGGTCCTTCGGACCGCCTCCGGCGGGGCCCTTACTCCCAAGGCGTAACCCGCCCGTGCGGGTGTCCAACGAGTGCCGGCACCGCAGGCGAGCAGGAGAACCAGTTCAACCCGCCCGTGCGGGTATCCGACGGCCTCCGGCAATGGGTGCTACCAACACCCGCCGTTCAACCCGCCCGTGTGGGTGTCCGACATGTCGCTGGTCTTGGTCTGGCCGATGGAGGAGGTTCAACCCGCCCCGTGCGGGTGTCCGACGCTGGCGGGCTACGAGCCGCTGATGGACCAGGAGTTCAACCCGCCCGTGCGGGTATCCGACGGCGAAGGGCTGCTGGGGCGTCACGGCCAGCCGGTTCAACCCGCCCGTGCGGGTGTCCGACGTTCTGGCACCACGGTGGCGACAAGCTGGTCGTATGCAACCCGCCCGAGCGGGGGTCCGACGTCGAGCCCTGAACGTCGCGCCCGTACGGCACGGTTCAGCCCGCCCGTGCGGGTGTCCGCCGCAGGCGATGTACATGCAGATGCAGCGGATGCAGTCCAACCCGCCCGAGCGGGGGTCCGCCGGGGGCGGACGTCCCCGGAGCCGAGGACGAGGAGTCCAACAACCCGCCCGCGCGGGGGGCCGTCGGCACGGCTGGAGGCCGAGCTCGCCGAGACCGCGTTCAACTTCAACCCGCCCGTGCGGGTGTCCGCCGCCGAGCCGGGCCTTGAGGCGGGGCCACCAGCCGTGAAGACTGCCCATACGGGGTCTGCCGATTGCGCATGGGAGATCCCTCTCGGTGAGAACGTGCAACCTGCCCCCATGCGGGTGTCCGCCGCCGAACCCGACCGGGGTGGTGAACACTCACTGGTTCAACCCGCCCGTGCGGGTGTCCAACGCACCAGCCGACCACCACGACGGCGGCGCGTCCGTGCAAGTGCTGCAAGCAATCCGCCCGAGCGGGAGTCCGCCGTCCGGCCTGTCGACCAGTTCGCGTCACCGTGTGCAACCTGCCTGTGCGGGGGTCCGTCGCCCTGGTTGGCGAAGTCGACGGCACTGCGGTCGTGCAACCCGCCTGCAGGGGTCGGCGCATGGGCCAAGATGGCGACCCCGGCCAAGTCGGTGCCTCCCGCCCGCGCGGGGGTCCACCGGATCCGGGTGTGCTTCATCAGAGTGCTCCGGGGCGCCCATGCAGGGGGCCGACGAGGACCAGGACGTGAGGTCGCCGCCATGCAGCCTGCCCGTGCGGGAGTCCGCCGGCCGGCAAACTCGGCGGCGGCCCGCTGATGCTGTGCAACCCGTCCGTGCGGGTGTCCGCCGATCCCGCTGGTGGAGGGCCAGCACACCCGTGAGTGCAACCTGCCCGTGCGGGTGTCCGACGCTGGTGAGTAGGACGCCGGACTTGGCTTTTGTGTGCTTCCCGCCCGAGCGGGGGGCCGACGGAGTAGTCCATGGCCACAGTCAACGAACAGTCGTTCAACCCGCCCGAGCGGGGGTCCGACGCCCCGGACGATGGGCGGCACGACCAACACGGGGTGCCTCCCGCCCGCAACCGCCTCGCCCCCCGCCGAGTGCCTCCCGCCCATGCGGGGGTCCGTCGAACACTAATGCGGCTGCTGTCCCCAGTGTGATGTTCAACCCGCCCGTGCGGAGTCCGTCGTTCAGCTCCCGGCTGGCCGGGGCGGTGGGGCGGCCTTGTCGTGCAGCGCCCTGTGCGGGTGTCCGTCGACCTGCCCCGGTCCGACGGCCGGCAGCTGGCCGTGCAACCCGCCGGTGCGGGGGTCCATCGGAACACGAGCGGGCGGGCGAGATGGACCCGATGTGCAACCCGCCAGCGGGAGTCCGCCTGTCCGGCGGACCTTCAGGCCGCCGAACACCAGTGCAACCCGCCCGTGCGGGTGTCCGACGCCCATGATGGCTGACCTGCGCGAGTCCGGGTCGTGCCTCCCGCCCGTGCGGGGGTCCTTCGGACCGCCTCCGGCGGGGCCCTTACTCCCAAGGCGCAACTCGCCTGTGCGGGAGTCCGCCGGCCGACAGGCTTGGACAGCAGACCGCCCGGGCGTTCAACCCGCCCTAGCGGGGGTCCGACGTAGTCGGCAACTGTGGGGTGCTCGCCCAGGAAGTTCAACCCGCCCGTGCGGGTGTCCGCCGATCCGGGCTACTGAGCGAGGTCTGAACGTCTCGTTCAGCCCAGACGTGCGGGGTTCCGCCGACGCTGGAGAAGCCGACCCTCGGGCACGCCCAAGTGCGACCCGCCGGAGGAAGCCGTACGGATGCGACCCCTCAAGGCGTGCAACCCGCCAGCGCGGGTGTCCACCACAGGTGACCTGGGCCAGGTCGAAGGTGGTGACGTTCAACCCGCCCGTGCGGGGGTCCGTCGGTGCCCGGCGTCCTGGAGGGCAGGGCGTCCGGTTCAACCTGACCGTGCGGGTGTCCGACGCGGACAGGTCACGGATCGAGCGGGGTGGACTCCTTCAACCCGCCCGTGCGGGGTTCCTTCGAGGTGTGCCGTTCCTGGGTCATTCGCAATGCAATTCATCCCGCCCGTGCGGGGGTCTGCCGTTTAACACCGCGTTCACGGACGATCCTTTCGTGTACAACCCGCCCGTGAGCGGGGCAGTGGCCGTTCGTGCAACCTGCCCGTGCGGGTGTCCGTCGTCCTGGCTGTCCGTACACTTCCGGCCCATGGAGTGCGTCCCGCCCGTGCGGGGGTCCGTCGAACACTATGGCCGCTGTCCCCAGTGTGATGTTCAACCCGCCCGTGCGGGGCCCGCCGCTCACGGAGGCCGCGCAGAAGAGGGACGCCGGTGCGATGGTCCGTCGGCCTCCGGCATTGGTGCTCCAACACTCCTCCGGAGCAACCCGCCTGTGACCTGTCCGCCGAACGAACGGCATCGGACGAGGCCGCGCCTTCGGCACCGGACTCCTCTCCACACGCCCGGCGCTAGACACACAAAACCATCCGGCCCCGCAGCCACGAACCCTGATAGCAAAAGAGCAAAGCCCTCAGGAATGAGCAGGTCACGAAGTGTTCAACCCGCCCGAGCGGGGGTCCGACGCCCAAACGCACCCCGACGCTCGCCCAACCCGCCCGAGCGGGGGTCCGACGCGAGGTTCCCGACCAGCGGCCGGACGGCTGGGGTTCAACCCGCCCGAGCGGGGGTCCGACGGTCAGGGCGACGGTCAAGCTCGACGAGGAGTCGTTCAACCCGCCCGAGCGGGCGTCCGACGGCCTCGCCCGTCGGCGCGGCGCAGAGGGGCTCGTTCAACCCGCCCGAGCGGGGGTCCGACGGTCGGCCCGCGGCCCAGCTTCGACCAGCTGACGTTCAACCCGCCCGAGCGGGGGTCCGACGTCGACCGCATACCTGGAGAGGCAGTTGGAGAGGTTCAACCCGCCCAAGCGGGGGTCCGACGGCCTCGTTGGCGGCTTCTTGCAGGCGCGTGAAGTTCAACCCGCCCGAGCGGTGGTCCGACGGCGGTGCCGCAGGCCTGCGCTGAGGTGGCGGCGTTCAACCCGCCCGAGCGGGGGGCCGACGGTATCGTCACTCCGCGACGATACGGAGCGCTGGTTCAACCCGCCCGTGCGGGGGTCCGACGGAAGCGGCTCGCGAGGCGGCCCGGAAGGCAGAGTTCAACCCGTCCGAGCGGGGGTCCGACCTGGTACGGCGAGCTGCGCCGCCGCGGCCAGGAGTTCAACCCGCCCAAGCGGGGGTCCGACGGCCGCGAAGCCGGAGCAGGCCGCGCTGTTCGAGTTCAACCCGCCCGAGCGGGGGGCCGACGCTGAGGCGCAACGGCTTGTTGGTCGAGGGCGAGTTCATCCCGCCCGAGCGGGGGTCCGACGTGGATTTCGGTGATGGCTGCACCGGGCATGGCGTTCATCCCGCCCGAGCGGGGGCCCGACGCTGATCGTGCTGGCCGGCCTGTCGCGGGAGTCGTTCAACCCGCCCGAGCGGGGGTCCGACACTGATCGACGGTATCGAGCAGCGCAGGGCAAGGTTCAACCCGCTTGCGCGGGTGTCCGACGCTGATCAACTCCACGGCGTGGGCGGTGGTCGCGTGCCTCGCGCCCGCGCGGGAGTTCGGCGGCCCAGGACACACGCACGGCATCGGGGTAGGTGTGCAATCCGCCCGGCAGCCCTGTGTACCCCGCCCGCGGGCGGGTGTCCGACGGCAATTTCGCCTTCCCTGTGCACCCGAAAGCGGCGCCTCCCGCCCATGCGGGTGTCCGACGTCCGGCTGCGGCTGTGGGCCGAGCAGGCTGCGGTTTAACCCGCCCGTGCGGGTGTCCGCCGGTGATCCAGCTGTCCCTCCTGAGCCGCCACAGGTGCAGCCCGCCCGTGCGGGTGTCCGACGCGCCAACACCGCTCTTGACGCCCCATGGCCCGGTGCATCCTGCGCGGGTGTCCGCCGACCACCAGCGGAACCGCCGAGATCACTTGGAGGTGCGACCCGCCGGTGGGGGTCCGCCGGCGGGCATCGCCAGGACGCCCACCCACGCGGCGTGTAATCCGCCCGGGCGGGTGTCCAACGCTGACCTGATTGGTACTTCAACAGCTACGCACGTGGCCTTCCCGTCTGGGTGTCCGACGTCGCAACGGGTCGTAATGCTGGCGAACCCGCCGAACCCGCCGAACCCGCCGAACCCGCCGAACCCGCCGAACCCGCCGAACCCGCCCACCTGTACCGCCTTGACCTGTCCGTCGAAGGAACCCACTCGTGCGGGGAACCGTCGCCGGTTGTGCCAGCGGGCAACCCTGACCCAGTGCAACCGCGCGGGGGTCTCCGTCGGAGACGACGGCCAGCATCAGCGGGCCGCCACCGTGCGATCCGCCCGTGCAGGGGTCCGCCGAACCCGCTGCTCATCGCCTCTGACAACAAGCAATGCAACCCGCCTGTGCGGGTGTCCGACGACCAACGCCTACGGGCTGACGACAGGAACCATGCGCAACTCGCCCGAGCGGGGGTCCGACGGGTGGGGTCGGGAAAACCGCGAACCATCAAGTTGAACCCGCCCGTGCGGGGTCCGACGGTGGTGAGGTGCTGGAAGAGCGCCCGGTCCTTGTTCAACCCGCCCGCCCGAGCGGGGGTCCGACGTCGACGGCGCTGCGGTCGCCGGAGATGAGCTTGTTCACCCGCCCGTGCGGGGCCGCCGAAGGACCTCAAGAGTTCCGCGAGATGCTCACCCCGTAGGCTGCCAGGCAGATAGACCCGACCGCGCGGGTGTCCGCCACAGGTGACCTCGGCCAGGTCGAGGATGCTGACGTGCAGTGCAACCCGCCCGTGCGGGTGTCCGACGTCGCCGGAGAAGCCGGCCAATCCGGCGGAGGTGTGGAACCCGCCCGAGCGGGGGTCCGCCGCTCCGCGAGGACCTGCAAGGCGCCTTCGTCGAGTTCAACCTGCCCGAGCGGGGGTCCGACGTCATCTCTATGGAGCCCGACTTCGGCCCGGCCGTTCAGCCCACCCGAGCGGGGGTCCGACGAAGAACCGGCCCGAGATCAAGGCGCCGATCTGGCTTAACCCGCCCGAGCAGGGGTCCAACACGGCTGTTGGAGGCGACGGCGCCGAGCTGCGGGTTCAACCCGCCGAGCGGGGGTCCGACGCCGAGGGCAATCCCATATCAGGTCGTGATCAAGGTCAACCCGCCCAAGCGGGGGACATTTTCCGTGCGTAGTTCCATTGTTTGAGGTGATTAATCTATGAAGTTTGTTCTGTGTTCTTGTGTGTGGGGGAAGTCTGACGAGCTTCCGGCCCCGTATCCGTTGGGCTGTCATGCGCTGGATACCGCGGCTGTCGCCATGCTGCTCTGGGATATTCATCTCTCGGCAGGCCAGCGTCGGTTCGTGGCTGAGTCCTTCGGGGTTCCGGAGTGTCAGGCGCGTGCTCTAGTGGCGTTCTGGGCTGGTCTCCATGACCTGGGGAAGTGCTGTCCTTCCTTCCAGTCGTCGCAGACGGGGCCGGAGCCGGAGTTCTTGGAGCGGGAGGAATTCGCGTCGCCAGCTGGCTGGATGAACGAGGGCTCCGTGCGCCATGAACGGGTCACCCACCTTGTTCTGCCGTCCATCCTGGCCGACTACGGATATGACGCCGCGTCGCGTCCGGGGAAGTCGGTGGCCCATCAGGTGGGGCAGATCCTCGGGGGACACCACGGGGTCTACGGCCCGATGCTGGACCGGGTGACGCTGAGGCACCCGGGCCGCTCCGAGCCGCGGATCGGGACGGCGCCGGGCTGGCAGGAGCAGCGGGCCGCGTTGGTGGATGTCGTGCACGCGGCGTGCGGACGGCCTGTGGCGCCGGGGCGGGTGGCGCCCGCTGGTGCGGCGGTGCTGGTGACCGGGCTGGTGGTGCTCGCGGACTGGATCGCATCCGGCCATACGTGGGTGCGGGCCCGGCAGACTGACTGGATGACTGCCGGAGATGAGGACTGGCAGGCCCACTTCCAGCGGGCGTACACCGCTGCGGGCCCGGACGTGGAGGAACTGCAGCTCGCGGCACCGCAGTGGGCGCCTGCGGCCGGGTTCTCGGACGTCTTCCCGGAGATCACCCGGCCGTACCCGTTGCAGGCCGACATTGCAGCCCGGCTGCCTGGCCTGGTGAGCGGACCAGGCATTCTTCTGGTGACCGCTCCCACCGGTGACGGCAAGACGGAGACCGGGCTCTTCGGTGCCCGCCTGCTCGGCGCTGCGGCCGGCCATCCGGGACTCGGCGTGCTGCTGCCGACGATGGCCACGACCGATGCGATGTGGGAGCGTGTGCGCGCCTACGTCCGCCGTGCCGCGGCGGCCGACACCCCGGTGACTCTGCTGCACGGAATGGCCTGGCTGAAGGAGGCGTACTCCACGGACGCTCCGGATGCCGAACTCTGCGACGACGGCGTGTCCACGACGGCGGGCGACTTCGTGCGTCGCAAGCACCTCGGCCTGGCGGCCGGCACCGCGGTGGGCACCTGGGACCAGGCCGCGATGGCTTGCCTGCCCATGCGGTTCAACACCCTGCGCTGGCTCGGCCTGTCCGGCAAGACGTTGATCATCGACGAGGCCCATGCCTACGACGCCTTCGGCCACGCCCTCACGGTCCGCCTGTTGCAGTGGCTCGGCCACCTCGGCGCACCGGTCGTGCTGTTGTCCGCGACCTTGGCTGGCAGTCTGGCCGAGCGCCTGGTCCACGCCTACCTCCAGGGCGCCGGACACACCGCACTGGAGCCCGTCGCCCCGGCCTACCCCGGCTGGCTGTTCGCGGACGCCGCCACCGCCACCGTGACCGCCTCCGGCACCATCCCCAGCACCCGCGCGCACCCTCTTACCGTCGACCAGCACCTCGTGCACCACACCCACGACCCCAACGCCGCCGACGGCCGCGCAGCGACCCTCAACCACCTTCTCGCCCCGCTCTACGAGGATGGCGAAGCGGCGGGCGCCGTCCTGGTGGTCTGTAACACCGTGCCCGACGCGCAAGCCACCTACCAGGCCCTCGCCGCCCGCTCCGGCACCCGCACGCCGAACCTCCTGCTGCTCCACGCCCGCATGCCCCAGTGGCAGCGCGAAGACCTCACCCGCCAACTCCTCGATCTCCTCGGCCCCCGCGCCCAACGCCCCAGCGAGCCGTGGATCGTTGTGACGACCCAGGTCGCCGAGCAGTCCCTCGACGTCGACTTCGACCTTGTCGTCACCGACCTCGCCCCCCTGGCTCAGCTCCTCCAGCGCGCCGGCCGCGGACACCGCCACACCCTGGGCGGCCGCGGCCGCAGGCCCCGCTGGGCGCCCTCTGCGCGCCTCGTGGTCCTGGCACCCGCCGGAGAGCTCCCCCCACCGGCGTGGGGCAACGTCTACGACCCGGCCCTGCTCAGGCGGACCCGTGACCTGCTCACCGAGCGGGCCGACAGCCCGGTCGCCATCCCGGAGGACGTCACCTCCATGATCGAGACTGTCTACGCGGACCTCAACACCCTTGCCGAGGAGGCCCTTCACGACGACCACCGGCGCGCCGGCCGGGACGCCGCGCACGCCGCGGCGGCCGACACCGCCGCCATCCCCGCCCCCGGCACTCTCACCGACCTCTACCCGATCACCGACCGCGACCTCGATCCCGACCTGCTCACCACCCGCCTCGGCGCCGACTCCGCCCGCCTGCTGCCCGTCTACAAAACCGCGGACGCCACCTACTGGCTCGACCCGGAGTGCACCCGCCCACTGCCGATGCCAGCCCCCGGCCACAAACGCCTCACCCGCGCCCAGGTCGCCGACCTCGCCCGCCTGAGCGTCCCCGCCCCCGGCACCTACCTCCCCCAAGGCCCCGACACCGCCGTACCCGGAGAATGGAACAAGACCCCACTCGTCCGCGAACTGCGCCTCCTCCCACACCGCGTCCTGCCCAACGGACACATCCACGGCCACCGAACCGAGCGGCACACCCTGCGCCTCGACCCCATCCTCGGCCTGGTCCGCACCGCGGTCCGCGAATCCTCGGGGTGACGCGGCTTGCGCCCACGACAGGGCGAGCGGACCAGAGGCACTGCACCCCTGTACGCCACTTCGCACAGGCAGGGTTGGACCCGCGGGGCAGGGCGAGTGGCATCCGGCAGCGTGAGCGAACCGCCGCGGACGGCACGAGGCGCTCCCGACGCCACGCGGGTCCCGTCTGGGAGCCGCAGAACTCGGTGCGAGTTCGCTCGCCCACTCACCTTTGCGGACGTAGCTGGCGGTGCCCGGCCCAGCCACAGCGGGAGCGCCCGGTGTAGGGCGGGGCGGGGGCGATGTCAGCGCTGGCGCTTAGAGTGCTCGGGTATCCAGGGGGACGAGGAGAAGCAGATGATCACCGGACACTTCAGCGCGCTCGACGTCCTTGTGCTGGCGCCCCCGGTCCTGGCGGCCGTTCACCTGTTGCTGCCGCGGCTGTTCAAGGTCCGCCCTGACCTGCTCGGCCGTCGCGCGGCGGTTTTCGCCGGCCTGTGGGTTCTGATGTGGGCGGTCGCGCTGGCTCTGCCGCGCCTGGGCGAAGCGGTCGACGGTGAGCTGGGCGGTGGGCAGTCGGCAGTGGTCGGCTCCCCGGTTTTCGCCGGCGTGATGTCGGCGGCCGTCGCGGTGGCGCTCGCGGGTACGGCGGTGAGTGTGGTCCGCGCGTGTCGGCGGCATGTCCGGCTGCGCCCGGTGGCGGAGACGGAGCTGCCCGTGTTCCGCGAGATCCTTGCGGATGCGGATCGGTCGGGCGGTCCTGAGGCCGAGTGGGCGGAGTCCTGCCTCCACGAAGCGGAGACGGCTCTCGGATCGGGGCATGGGTCGGCGGCCGTGTGGCAGCTGCACTCGGCCGCTGCCGTACTGGCCGAGGCCGAAGACCAGGGCGGCGCCGGCCGCAGGGCGGCGGAAGTCCGTGACCGCCTCCAGGCCGCCGGGGAGAAGGAGAGGGTCTTCGACGCCCATAGCCCCGGTTATCACTCGGCCGTCTGAAACAACACAGCACAGCAGGAGCCCCGCCCGAGATCGATACGCGGCGGGGCTCCGTGCTGTGCGGGTGGGCGTGGGGCCGGTGCTTCAGCCCGTGGGGTCGTCGTAGGCGAGGTGGGCCAACAGCAGCACCGATGGGCGTCCGAGGAAGTCGTCGGGATCACCGTGGTTCCGGTACAGGGTCAGGCCCGCCTCCGCGAGGGTGAGCAGCTGGGAACGCGAGAGCGCCTCGTGGATGTCGAGAGCGTCGGGCTGGCCTTCGTCGATGTCGTCCAGGACGCCGGACAGGAAGTGCAGCAGGCGAGCGGCCTCGGGCGGCAGGACCGGGCGGGCGAAGCGGGCGTAGTAGAGGGTGTGGCAGGCGCGGGCGAGGACTGCCAGGTCCGTGAGGGTGAGATCGGCGCGGGTGACCGGCACGATCGCGGAGTCGGGCAGGCCGAGCACCCGCCACAGTCCTTCCGGGGCGCGGCTGGGCCGGACCGGTGCGGTGGAGCATCGCGGGCACGGGCTGCTGGACGGGAGGAACTCGCCGCAGCCGGGTCCCCCGCACAGGTCGGCGACGAGCGCGTTCGGGACGAAGCGCAGCTCGATCCGGCCGTCGCCGGTACGGAGGTTCAGCGTCTGGGGGTGGGTACTCGACACGCTGCCGGCGGGCTGGGCGCGCAGCACGCGCCGGACAGTCAGCAAGACATCGAGGCCGGGCAGTTCTCTCTGGCCGGGGTCACCCGGCGGCGCCCAGCCGGTGGTGGTGCGTACGTGGACGAGGTAGTCGGCGTCGGGGTCGATCATCTGGCGGGCGGCGGCGTAGGCGAGTTCGGGGGTCATGCCGGTACTCCGTGCGTGAGAGGGCGGGGGTGTGCGTGTTCGCCGCCGTTGTTCACCTCGACGAGCAGCAGACCGGGACCCTCGCCCTGGTCCTCGATGTGGACGTACGGCACTTCGGTGGCGGGGCCCCACTGGGCGCGGCGGCGGATGAGGACGCTGACGCCGAAGACCTGGATCTCGTAGACGTCGCTGGGGGTGTTGTCCTCCGGGGAGGCGTCGACCACGGTGATCAACGCGTCGCGGATGCGGTGCAGTTCGGGATCGGGCATGGGGGTTCCTGGGGCTGTCGGCGTGGGGGAGTAGGTGGCGGGGCGAGGGTGGAGTTCTGCAGCAGCGCGAGCTTGTCGTGTGGCGTGTGTGGTCGATCGCGTCGAGCACCTCCTGGTCGTCGGTGTCGTCGCACGCCCTCTGATGGGCTTCGGCGCGCAGCGCTACGCAGAGGAGGCCCGCTGCGTCGTGGGGGCGCATGGGGGCCTCGGGGCGGGGTGCCGGGCCCTTCGGGCTCCGCCACCCCGAAGGGGAGGCGTGGTTCAGGCCGAAGCTTGTCTGTGGTCAGCTCGTGACGACCTGGTTGAGCGGGGGAAAGGGGTGGGTGAACTCCTTCGTGGTCTGTCCCTCGTGGTTCTCTCCAGCCGGGAACTTGGGGAGTGTTGGGGGTACGTGCTTCAGGTGGTGACCAGCGGCTTGTGGGCCGACCGCTCGGCGAGGGCGGCGCGGCCCGGCTCGGTGATCCGGCAGACGTTCGCGTCCCACTCGGCCAGGCCGGCCCGGACGAGCAGGCCACAGGTCTTGGTGGTTCGCCCCCAGGTGCCGACGAACCACGACATGGCGGTGGCGTCGAGCGGGCGGGCGTCGAGCTTGGCGAGTGCTTCCCACATCGTCGGTGTCATGCGGTGGACGGTGGAGACGGTGACCGTAACGGTGACGCTGGTGTGCGTGACGGCGGTCAGAGCGTGGGTGGTGGGGTTGTTGGCCATGATGGTGGTCCTATCCGGGGACGGGCGGGGGCCGCGCAGCGGACGTAGCCCCCGTGGGCGGGCATGCCGGGCGTCAGGCGATGTGGAGGCCGGGCGGGTCGAAGGTGACCGTGAGGACGCTGTCGTCACCAACTTCGTGCGCCAGGGCATGGTCGACGAGGAAGCTCCGGCACTGCCCCGTCCAGCCGAGGTTGACCGTCCGTCGCAGGCCGTCGGCCAGGACGACCTGGGTCTCGTCGGCGAGCCAGACGTAGCCGTTGTCCTGCTCGGTGGTTTCGAACTCGGCTGTCACGGGCGCGCCGTGCTCGGCGGTGGTCTTTTCGTCCAGCGCCGCGCGGACGGCTCCTTCGACGTGCCGGGGCAGAACCTGCTCGCTGTGCGCGGTCATGAGGTCCTCCGCCCGGCGGTAGATGGCGAGCAGCGTCTCGAACGGCAGCTGGCCGTCGTCCATCTCGACAGGGACCGTCTTGAGGGAGTCGCGGATCACGTCCGCGACGGCGCCGGCAACGTGGTCGATGCCCGGGGCGGCGCCGACGGTCTGGAGTACGGCCAGCGGCTCGGAGCCGTCGGCCTGGACGGTCAGGTTTCCGTGGGGGTCCACGGTGATGACGAAGCGTCGTGCCTTCCGTCGCGGTGCTGGATCGCGCCGGCGGCCCGATAGGGGGTGATCAGCGCGGTCTCCCAGTCGTGGCCGAGAAGGTCGACGGTCGCCGTGGCGAGCGCTGGAAGGTTGAAGCCGGTGGTGGTCATGGTCGGCTCTCTGCTCGTACGGGCGTCTGGGCGTGGGGGAGAGGTATGCCGGCTCCGGAAGGGGGTGTCGGGGGCGGCGGGCCTCCAACAAAAACAACACTACACATTGGAACATGAATAAGCAACAGAGTTCGACGGGTTCGCATCGCGCCGCCGGGTCGAACGCTGTCGGGGGTCGCTCGGCGGCGCGGCATCTCGCCCGAAGTTTCAGTGGGCGGTTCGACGTCTCGCCGAGTCTCTCGGTGGCTCGCGTCATCCGAAGCTCCCGGGGTTGACGCCGTCCGTCAACTCTGCGTAGGGTTGACGGACAGCGTCAACCCTCCCTTGGAGCTTTCATGCCCGAAGACCGCGATCCCTTGCTCGAACAGATCTACTCCGAGACTCAGGCCCTGGTAGCTGGCCTGGAGCTGCTCTTGGGCCCCGACTTCCTTGAGCAGGCGATGCAACTGCGCTGGCAACTCGAAAACGCCGCGCGCACGTCCGCCCGCGTCCTGCGCTGCGACGACGATCGAGAAGCAGCGGGCAAGGCAACCGAGTTGCTGTGTGCGCTGTTTCCCGGCGAGACGCCGATTCCGGACGACTGGTGGTCGAGCCCACTCGGGCGGGCGTGCGCGATGACCGCTGGCCATCCCACTGCCGAGCACGTCTCATACAGCGTCGCCGGCGCCATGCTTGGCGGCATCAGCCGCCAGCGCATCGGAGTCCTGGTTGACGCAGGAAGGCTGGACCGGCACCCCGACGGGGGTGTCACTGTTGTCTCCGTCCAACAGCGCCTCAAGAGCCAGTCGCCGTCGGCCTGAGACGCCCCCTGTACATCAGTTACATGAGCCATGGGACAGCCCTAGAGGTCACGCAGATGTCAGCGGGTAGGTACGGAGTGACCTCGCCAGTTCAGGTGTACGCCGCCGGAATCCGGGCAAGCGGCGGTGAAGAACGGACCACGAACAACGGGGTGAACACCATGCACGGCGGCGGAGGGTTCAGCGGGGGCGGCCACCACGGGGGTGGATTCAGCGGGCACCATCACAGCGGGGGGCTGGGCTACCACGGCACCCACCACCATCACACTGGGGACTCGCAGGGCTTCGTCGGGATCCCCTTGTTCCGGCGTCGTGGAGCATCAGGCGATGCCGCGGGAGTGACTCCCCTGCGCCTGGTGCTCGGTCTGCTGCTGGCCGGGCTCATCATCGGGGCGCTGAGGGCGGCCTACTAGGCCGGTCGACGAAGCACTGACATCGACGGCGGGAGGCAGCTGAGCCCGACCCCGCCTCATGGTTCCGGTGAACGGCGATGCAGTCGAAGTCACTTGATCCATGACCTGAATTCTCCTCTGATGCCAAGGTTACGAGACGGATTCTCAACGAGTCCCGACATGCTCCGAGGACCCGAGGCGGACCCCTGCGAGCCGACCTGGCCGTATCGGCGGGTCCTCCATCCGCCTGAAGGCGCCCTCACAGCCCTCGCGCTGCCGTGGGCGTGAACCGCGCCCAGCACGCCGGAGGGCCGGCAGGCCCGCGCTCCGGATGGGGGCCGGCGTACGGTCGCGGATGCTCAGGAGAGGCAGGCGACGCCGAGCTGTACGGTCCGCCCGCACGGAAGACGTCCCCGCCCGTCCAGCCCGCTGTCGGTGCGCCGCGTCCGGAGCCGCTCCAGCCCTGCACCGGCGGCAGCGGCGACGGCTTCCAGCTCGGCACCGCTCGCCGCGGTCGCAAGCAGCTGCACCGTGAAGGTCCGGCCGTCGTCCTCCACCCACAACTGCGCGCCCGGCAACAGATCGTGGTCCAGTCCGGCCGTCCACGCCGCCAGCGACCGCAGCAGCCCCGCCGCCGCCGACGTGGATGTGACACGGACCTCCGCCCCGGCGCCGCGCACCGGCGGAGCCATGGCGGCGACCAGGACCAGGCCGTCGTCCAGATCGGCCGTCAGTACACCATCGACGCCCGGCGGGCCCGCCACCTCGCCGCCCGCCACCGCAGCCAGCCGCACCAGGCTCACCGACGCGGCCGGACCGCTCGCGCACACCTCCGCCTGGATGTCCCGGTCGCCCACGCACAGCCGCACCGGTTCCAGTGGTCCGCAGACATCCAGCAGCCGGGCGACAGCTTCCAAGCAGTGCGCCAGAGAAGGTGACATGGCCACCATTCTCACCGCCGGACCGCCCCCGCGTCCCGAGGACGGCGACAACCACCGGCAGCCCCGCCCTCGGCCGGCCCGTACCCGGTTTCAGACAACTCCCGGAGGCGGCCGGGCCCGTCCCGATACGATGGCCTGGCCAGGAGAGCCGGTCCCTGGCGGGATTCTCCCCGCGAGCGCGGGGACGCGGCCCGCTCCGGCGCGGGCCGGCCGTCATGCCCGCACCAGGGCTCCCGCCGCCTCCTGGAGAATCCGTTTTGCGTACCCTCACCATCCCGCTGAACGCCTCCTCGCCGCACGCCCGCCTGGTCCTCGCCGACACGGACGCCGGCGTCGCCGTATGGGTGTGCGCGCCAGACATCAGCACCGTCCGGAAGCGGATCGTGCAGACCGGTTCCGTCGCCCGGCACCACGCCGCCGAGCTGGGCGAGTTCCTCCTCCAGTGCCCGGAGCCCGACTATGAGCCCGAGCGCGGGCAGGACCAGGCCACGTGGCTCGCGAAATTCGTCGCGGGCAGCAGCCCCCGTCCGCTCACGGACTTGGATCTGCGGCTCAACCGGGGCCGTCCGCACCCCCGTTCCGACCGGCCACAGGGCCTCCTGCGACGCCTCGCCCCCGCAGGCAGCCCCCTGCTGCTCACGGCCCTCAACGTCCCCGTCCTCAGGGCGGACGAGCCGCCGCCCGGACACACCACCGGGGCCGAGGCGTACGTCGGCCACATCCACCGGCTCGGCGAGCAGCTGATCAGCCTTCACCCGTCCGCCGCCTGAGATCTGTGACCGTCCTACAGAAGAGGAACCCATGACCGCCGCTCTTACCGACCGCATCCGTCCGCCGCTGCCCACCCCCCTCCACCACCGGCTGTGGAACGGCCTGACCTGGGGCCCCTTCCGAGGTTCGCTGCGCCGCGACGGCGCCCAGGGACGGCGCCTGCTCGCCGTGGCCCGGCAATGGGAGGAAGAAGGGCTGGTCAACGTCCACCTCCTCGGCCGGCAGGACTGGGTCGCCGAACTCGTGCCGGCCATGCGCCAGCCGACGTCGCCGCACACGGCGCCGACGGTGCGGCTCGGCGTCCTGGGCGCCGAATTCCTCGAAGGGACACGGGAGTCCGACTTCGACAGGGCGGCCCTGAGCGCCGTGACGGACGCAGTCCGCGATGTCTTCGGCGACGAGGCCCGCCACTACACCTACGAACAGGTCAGGACCGATGCCGGCGAGCTGGCGGGCTGGACGTGGAAGCACTACCACCGGGCGCACTGGGTGACCGTGGACGCGGCCGTCTCCCCGAACGACATCACCGAGCAGGAAGTCGCCGACTACCACGCGGTGAAATGGCCCTTCCCCAACTACGACCCCACCAGCGCGCAGGAGGCGGTCCGCACCACCTACGCGGCCCACCGCGAGGAGACCGCCGCGGCCAAGAACGCCGCGCGCCGCGTGTGGCCGGCCGCGACCGGGTTCCGCCCCCACAGGGACCAGGGCGAGCTGATCGGATACCTCTTCCGGGCCGGGCCCCTGGACGCCCCCGAGGCATGGGTGACGGCCGACGGCAGCACGGTGGACCACCTCGGCCACGACTACCGGTCCCGCGCGGACACCGCCCTGCGCGAGGCCCACTACGCCGCCGCTCGGAAGAAGGCCGCCGCGGCCGTCGCCCAGGCGATGCTGCCCCACCTCGACGAGGAACAGGCGCGCGCCGCGCTCGACGAGCCGGACCGCAGCGCCGACCTGTACCCGGTCACCGACAACGAGCGGGTACTGGGCTACCTCGTACAGGTCGGCAGGGGGATGGCGCACGGATACGGGTGGATCACCACCTGCCGCTCCCGCCACATCCGCCCCGAGGACTCCCGCGAAGACGCGGAGACGGTCCTGCGCGCCGCCCTGGCCGACGACCTCGCCCAGAAACGCACCACAAGCTCAGAGCCCCGACCGCTGCAACCGCAGACGCCCCTCCTGACCGCCGCCGGTGCTCGGGAGACGGCGGCCCGCGCGATCCCGGCCGGGACCGTCGCCGTGGGCTGGACGGAAGTCCGCAGCGAACCCGAGGACGAGCTGATCGGCTGGCAGTTCGAGCTCCTCACACACCACGAGGGAGCCTCGCCGAGCCCGGGGTGGATCACCCGCCACGGCACCCTCAACACCGACGTCCGCTACCCCCACCTCCACACCAGGCGGCTGCGCGAGCTGACCGAGCAGACCTCCGCACAGCAAGAGCTCCTGGAGATGGGCTACGCCCACGCCGTCGCGAAGGCATCGACCCTCACGACCTGATCCCGCACACACCGACCACCTGCAGCCCGCCCGCCGGTGGCATCGCAGCGGATAGCAGCCGGGCCGAGGCACCGATCCGGCGGGCGGAGAGGAGCCGCCGGACAAGGGCCCGGTGGCAGAGCCGTCAATTCTGGCCGGGCGGTTGCCCGGGGCTGGGGTGTTCTCGAGTGGGGGCTGGCCTGTGGCACGGTGAGGGTTTCGTAGATCGTTGCCCGCTCGTCAGAGTTCGTACGGGGTCAGAGCCTGCAAAGCAGCGTCGTACTGGCGGCGGTCGAACTTGAACGGGCCGAACTCCGTGTAGTCGCGTGTCGTGCGGTGGGGTTGTTCGAAGCAGTCCCAGATCACGAGATCGGCCGTCACGGTGATGCGGGCCATGAGGGGCCAGCATCCCACCTCACCGCATTCGCAGCCGAGCACGGGCGTGTTTGGTCCCAGTGCGTCGGTGGACCGTCCGTGAAAGTGATCTCCCATCGGGCCGAACCGAAAGATCTGTGGGATGAGACCGCCGTAGGCGTCGCCGGCGGGCTGCATCCCAGCGTCAGTCTCGAACCTGTCGATCAGCTCGGTAAGTGGTGTTCCGTTGATGCGTGGAACGACCTCAAGCACTTCACGGTCATCGCGGATCTGGCAGTCGAACTGGATCTCATTGCTGGCCACCTCCTGATTGTCCCAGCTCGTCCCTTCCTTCCTCCCGCCCGGCTCTGTTGGGCCGGGGGCAGAGGTGGCATGCCGGGGTTGATTGCAGTGCCGCCGGATGCGTGCGGTCGATCCGGCTGCTGGTCGCGCAGCCGGTGCCATCTCAGGCGTGGGTTCGTGCGCTCGCGGCTCCGTTCGGTGAGGCTGGGCGGGTGAGCATCCAAAGTGAGCATCCGGTGAGTGCTGATCAGGTGTACGCGGCGCTGGTGGCGCTGGGGGCCGAGCCCGTACTTGATCCCGAGCTCCGGCCGCATGGCCCACAGGAGGAAGACTGCCGGCGGCTGCTGGGGGGCCTGCTGGCCAAGGTCGAGCTGGAGATCACCGCGGCGGTGCGGTTGGGGAACGACCAAGACGAAGGTGAAGCGCTGATCGGGTGGATCGAGCAGGTGGGGCCTGACGACGCGCTGTCGACCAACGTGCTGATCAATCGGCTGCAACGCACCGGGGTGCAGCTCATGGGACTCGACGAGGAGGAGACACTCCCGGGCCGGATGGCATCCGCCATGGCCATGGCCGTCGCAGCGGACACGCTCGGTGCCCACCTCCACTTCCAGGACAACGACGTAGACGGGGTCCGGAGGTACCTAGGCCGGGCGGAGACAGCCCTCATCGAGATCCAGCGGAACATCCATGACCTCCGTGTAGCCGTTGGCGACGCTGAGGAAGAACCGGACTGAACGGGGCGGTCCAACACCACCGTCACAGGTCAACGAGACCCGACATCCGAGGCGGCTTCGCGGGTCGTAACGCTGCCGTGGTCGCAGGGCCCGCCGCGCTCCGCCCGAGCCAGAAGCTCGGTCTCGCCGGCCGCCCGTCACCACACCGGTAGTCAGAACAGGCAGGCGACGCCGAACTGCACAGTCCGGCCGCACGGGGCTCCGCCCGTCCAGCCCGTTGTCCGTGCTTCGCGACCAGAGCTGCTCCAGCCCTGCGTCGGCATAAGCGGCGGCCGTCAGATAGCCCTCAAATGCCGGGGCCGGCGGGTCGGAACTGGGTTGTCACGCGGAATCCGCCGGAGCCACAGGCCGAGAGCCTAATGTGGCAGAAAGTGCCCCGGTGAAGCGGATTGGGATGGTCGAAAGCTGCCGTTGGGGAGCTTGCCGAAGAGGACGTCCTCCCTCTCGGCGAGGGAAGGGAAGGCCCGTTCGGGGGCGGGCAGAGTCCGATCCTTCTTGGCCGGTTGATCGCTTCAACATGCCTGTGCTCGACATCTATGCTCTGTGGCAACGGCGTACGGGGGAGGGCGGCGGGTGCACCGCAAGCGGTGGGTGATGAATGTGCGGGTGCTGGCGGTACTGATCGGTGTCGTGTTGACGGCAGTTGGCTGCGGCAACAGCGCAACGCCGCCCAGCAACAAGGGGAACGGCTCGCCGACGGCGACTCCCGACCCGGCGGCGCTTGTCAGCCTCTCCCAACTCAAGAAGGTCCCGGACCTGCAGAGCATGCCCAACGGATGGAAGACCGGCAGGCTGCATCTGAGCGGCCGGGACGTGGGCAAGGACTGCCCCAGGTCCTCGAACGTCTGTGCCGGAATGACGAGCAGCGCCACGGCGCAGTACGACAACGCGGACAGCACGGGGAACGTCTACCTCGAACTCGCGGCGTACCAGGACAGGGATACCGCACGGGCCGGGTACACGAGCCGCTCCGCCTCCTTTGCCAGTAAAGACGACCGCCAGATTTCCATGCCTGCAGTCGGTAATGCCAGCGTGGCGCGAACGGGGTTCAGTATCTCCGGTCATCCTGTGACGTCGATGGTGATGCGGGTCGGCACCGTGGTCGTTGCGCTGGCTTATACGCATGAGGACAAGGCCGATTCGCAGGTGCTGCTGTCCGTGGCGCGGACGCAGGCGGAGCGGATCCAGCAGGCTCAGCGAGGTGAGACACCCATCGCTTCGCTCGCCGGCTAGTTGAGCGCCTGATGCATTCAGGACCACTGCTCCCACGCGGCAACCACAGCCATGACCTCATCCGGGGACGTCGTGCGGCGGCGACCTGGACTCGAAGGTGTACGCCACGGCGCGGGCTCCCGCGCCGTGGCTGTCCACGAATCCGTCAGCGACGTCGACGCGCAGGCCGTGACCGCGGACGGACGGTGACTTTGCCGTCCGCGGCGGCGGCGGTGGCGGTGGCGGTGGCGGTGGCGGTGGCGTGCGCGGGGCGGTGCCCACCGGCACCGTGACGACCGCCGGGAGGCGGCCGGTGTGCTTGAAGTGCAATACACCTTGAAACGTGTCGGACCGCACCGAAGATTTCAGCGCCCACCGGCAGCGTCAGCGGCTGGGTAAGCGGCTCAGGGTGCACGATGCGGATCTCATCCGTGCCGGGGTGCGCAGCCCTGCGATGGAGCACGCCGTCCGGGATCACCTGCGCTGCTACACCGGCCGCTCCTACCCGCGCGGCTAGCGCGAGCCGCTGGCACCGCGCTGGGCTTCCACCACCGGGGAATCCCTTCGAGCCGACTCCGCTCGTCTGCGCACCGTCCAGGTTGCACCGTCCCCGGGTCCGGGTCGTCCGGATGCCGTGCGCGAACGCCCCGGACCGGTGCCCGGCAGCGGCCGAGGTGCTCAGTGCCCGCGGGTGAGTACGTGCAGTGCGTCCCGGATCCGGTCACTCGCCTGGTACAGCCCTCGTCGTTCAGCCGGGGTCCAGGGCTGCTCCGGGTCTTTGCGGACTGGCAGGTAGAGCACGGTGGACAGCATGATCAGGCCGACGTCGTCCGAGGTGATCTCGAGGGACTCCGCGCGGCCGCGGCGCTTCCAGCAGCGGCTGGGGGCCACCTCGTTGAGGATGCCAGGAATGGCCTCCTCCAGTCGGCGAGCGTAGGCCCCGGGCAGGACCACGGTCGCCGTTTCCAAGGGCTGCGGCGTTGACGGCGCCTCGGTCGGGCTGTCGAGCCAGAACACTTCCGTCGGTTCGGCCGGCCATCGCGGCCTTCCGGAGTGGTAGGCCTGTCCGGGCAGTTCCATTCCGGTCAGCAACCGCAGCTGGTCCAGTCGCTCGAAGCGGGCCCGGTCAACGGACACCGTCCACCGGCTGCCGCAGTCGCGGTGCGTGCACTGCGCCTCGGCGCTCGCGTGGCCGGCGGACAACTGGGCGAACACGCACTCCCAGATACTGGTCCCGTCGGCCCATTCGGCATGGCCGTAGGCCGGGTGGCGGGCGGGATCGTAGTGCTGCAGGAGCAGTTGCATGGTCGGCAGGATCCGGGCGGCCCGGTTGCGTATCGGCGGGTGGCCGGCCGTCCGGCATCCGGGGCAGCGCATCAGGTGCTCGACGCCACGCCGGGTGTGTACCCAGAATCCCTCGCTCCCGTTGCAGCTGCGGCACAACGGGCCGCGGATCAGGCCGTGGTCGTGGCAGTGGTCCCAGAACGCGGCCGGGTCCGGGCACAGGTCGCACCGATAGACGCGGGCGGGCGGCCGGTAGCGCGGATGGTAGGCGGCGCCGGTGTGCTCGCCGGTGTGGCAGGGCAGCAACGGCGCGCTCTGGGCGGGGAGTTCTAGTGGGGGCATGTGGGTCACGGGCTCAGCCTGGCCTACGCCACTGACAGCGCCGCTCGCATCAGGAGGCGGCGTTCGGGCCGGGCGTGACGAAGGCGGCAACGGCGGCGGTGATCTCGGCGGCGGTGATGCTCGTCGTCCAGAGGGCGTTGTGACTTCCGCCTGCGTGTCGGCCGTCTGGTAGTGCAGCGCGATGCCGTACGACTCCCACGCTGCGCTACTGAAGAACGTACTGAAGTCTTTCGTGCCGTACTGAAAACTTCACTGCGGTCCGACAAAACGTGTCGGGGCGCGCAAAAGGTTGCAGTGGGCAGGCCCCTGACTTGGGCACTGAAATCTCTCGTGCGATGGCCTGGGTCACAGTCGCCGCACGAAACACTTCAGTAGCCGACGGTCCGAGCCGACCGGCAAGCCCCTGACCAGCCTTGACGGCAACTTAGGTTCGCCTCACTGAAATCTTCTGTGTGCTACTGAAACCTTCGGTGCGTCCCGACAAAACGCGAGAAGGCATCGGTACTCCCGGCAGGGGAGTAGGTTAGATTCGCGTTAGATTGTGGTTCTGGGAGTGGAGGCGGAAGTGGACCCGGTGACCGATCCGGTATCGGCGGTGCTCGAACGGATCCCGCTCGACGGTCCGGTGCCGCCGCTGCCGTACCCCGCCGAACGCGTCAGGCTGCGCGAGGACTTCGGGTGGACCCAGGTCCAGCTGGGGACGGCGCTGAGCGTTCGCCGCGAAACGGTCTGGACGTGGGAGTCCGAACCTCCGCGTAGTCCCCGCGGCGCCAAGGGAAAGATGTACGCCAGGATCCTGGCCTACTTCGCCGACGAACTCGCCCGCACAGCCGGGAAGGCCGACGCCTCCACCCCGGCTCCCGAGCCCGAGCTCAATCCTGTGTCGCAGCCGACGGCGGTCGCCGAGGAGTCCCCTCTCCTGCTCGACTTCGACATCGCGGACCCGTCCGACTACGGCTGGGAGGACGCCAGCCAGAGCCCGGCCCCCGACAAGACGGCGGAGCCGGAGTACCCCGAGTACGACGCGCCCGGCTCCTGGACGGACCTGCCCGAGGGCATCACCCGGCCCTGTGCCCGCTGCGGGCAGCCGACGTCATGCCTCGTCGGCGGCCAGCCCCGCCATGTCTACCTCCAGGCCATGGCCAGCATGGGCATGCCCCGCTGCGGAACCCAGCCCCCCGCCGTCCCCGAAGCCCCGCCCACCTCCGCCGCTCCGGTCCCGCCGGGGGCCGCCGCGGCTAGTGCCCCGGCTCCCGCCGCACCGGCGGACCCGCTCGACGAACCGGCCGCCGCCCCGGCGCCCCCGGCTGTTGCCGCGCGTCTCCCGGCCGCGCCGTGCCGCCCGAGTGCCGCCACCGGTGCGGGCTCCCGCCGCAAGGCGGCGAAGAAGCCGGTGGCGCCCGAGCACGCCGATGGTCCGCTGGCCGTCCTCGACATCACCGACGGCGCGCTGACCGCGCACCTGGCCGACGGCCGCACCGTGCCGTGCCCGGCCAAGACCCTCCAGGCCCTGGCCGCGTGGGCGCTGGACAAGAAGAAGATCCGCCTGGGGGCGGCCAAGGTCCACGACAACGGCTTCGACCAGGACCCGCTCCTCATCCTCACCACGTCGGCCGTAGCCCACTTCGGCCTGCCCATCGACCTCGCGGACCAGGAGGAGCTCCGCCTCCCGGCCGACCACAAGACCGTCAAGAGCCTCACGAAGGCCGGATGGGAACTCACCAAGTCGGGCCTCGGCCCTTGGCCGAGGATCTTTAAGCGCCTCGACGGCAAGCGCCACTGCGTGCAGCTCTTCCTTACTCCCTGGGGCGCCCTGGAGGACCGCGTCTGGGGTAAGGCCGGCGACCTGTCTGCGGGCGAACTCGCCAGGATGCTCGGCACCTACGCCCGCCTGGTCATCACCCCCCGCGGCACCGTCGCCGTCACCGGCGAGGAACTCATGACCTCGCTGCGCCCGCCCACCAAGGCCGAATGGAGCCAGGACGAGGGCCGCTACGTCTCGGCGAAGGTGCCCCACACCCTTCACGCCGTTGTCGACCCCGCCCCGTGCGAGGCCCCCGACGAACACCCCGTCGTTGCCGCCGACTACCCCGAGGAGGGCTCCCGGCCCGTCAGCGAAGCCCTCGACGAAGAGGCGTGCATCTGGGTCCGCCCCGCCGAACTGATCACCGACGACGAGCGGACCCGCTCGCACGTCGCGGCCCTGGACGTGCAGACCGCCTTCCTCGCGGCCTGCCGTCGCCTGCACGTCGGCACCGGCCCGGCCGTCCACCGCCCCCGCAACCCCGCCTTCGACCCCGACCTGCCCGGCTCCTGGTACCTGGACCTCTCCCACATCGAGACCGACCCCCGCCTGCCCAATCCCTTCACCGCCAGCGGCGAGCGCCCCGAGGGCCCCGGCTGGTACGCCACCCCCACCGTCGCCTACGCCGTCGAACTCGGAGGCGACGTCCGCCCGATGGAGGCGTGGGTCCGCGAGACCCACAGTCCCTACCTCCAGCCCTGGTACGAGACGCTGCGCGACGCCTACCTGACCGTCATGGCCGACCTCGGCGTCACCGCCGATCTCGACGACGACGCCTTCCTTGAGGCGATGGCCGGCTACAAGGACGGCGACCCGCTCCTGGTCACCCTCACCAACGCCATCAAGGCCACCGCCAAATCCGGCATCGGCAAGCTGCGCCAGCGCCCGAACCTCGGCGTCAACCACGCCTTCGGCGACCCGTGGCCCGCCCTGAAAAGGGTCACGTGGCGGCCCGACATCCGCGCCATGATCCTGTCGAAGGCACGGACCAACATGCACCGCAAAATGCTCAACCTCGCGCGCGTCGCGAACCGTTACCCGCTCGCCGTCAACAACGACTGCGTCGTCTACGCCATCGACGGCCTCTCCCCGCTGCCGGTCCTCCTGGGCCCCGACGGCGACGCGGTCCGCGGCGGCTTCCGCCTCGGCGTCAACCCCGGCTCGGTCAAGCATCAGGGCTCCCAGAGCATCGGCTGGGCCCTGGACCTGCTCGCCGACGGAGTGAACATCGCCAACGAGATCAAGGACGCCTCGCTCGTGCGCGTGGCCTGACATCTGAAAGAGACTGACTGACCGTGGGACTGATCGAAGACCGGCTGGCAGAGGCCGTCGAGACCGCCTACTCCCAGCCCATCCCCAAAACGCTCGGCGCTCGGATCCGCTTCCTGCTCAAGCAGGAGAAGGGACTGGGCCGGGCCGCGGCCGCCCGCGCGGTCGCCGAGAAGATCGGCAAATCCCAGCGCACAGTCGAGCGCTACCGCGACGACGAGATCAAGACCGCGAAGCCGGACACCGCTGCCCTCGTCGAAGCCGAGGTCAACAAGCTCTGGCAGCCCCTGGTCAAGGCGAAGAAGCTCCAGGCCGCCGTCACCACCGGCGGCATCAAGGTCGACGTGCGCGGGAAGTTCGGGTTCAAGTCGCCCAAGGGCACCACCAACGATCCCCGCTACCGGCGCCTCACCCGCCGTCTGGACGCCGCCACCGCCGCCGCGCTCTTCGACGCCAAACAGGCCGGTGCCTCCGAGGACGTCCTCGCCCAGATCGTCGCCGACGGGCTGCGCGACGACTACTTCACCGACGGAGGCTCCCGCGCCCAGTCCCTCCAGCAGGTCGCGCTGAGCAAGATCGACCACATCCGCTTCAGCATCACGTAATCCCGCCGCCCGCCCCGGCCGAAAGGACCGACCACTCCGTGACCGCGACCGTCACCGCCCGCCCGCCCCGGATCAGGCTGCGCCCGCACCAGTCCAAGGCCGTCCACGCCGCGCACACCGCGCTGCGCCACACCGCCCGGACCTCCGTAGTGATGGCCTGCGGCACCGGCAAGACGTACGTCGCCGCGCGCACCGCCGCCCGCGTCGCCCCCCAGGGCACCCGCCTGGTGCTGCTGCCCACCCTGGAACTGCTCGCCCAGACCATCGACGACTGGCGTACCGCCGGCATGACCGGACCCGTGCTCGCCCTGTGCTCCAAGCGCCCCACCACGGCCGGAGAGTCTGTCCCGCACACCACCGACCCCGCCGCCCTCACCGCCGCCGTCCTCAAGAACCCCGGCCTCACCGTCTTCGCGACCTACCACTCCCTGAGTCGCGTCGAGTACGCCCACCACCACTACGCCCTGCCGCCGTGGTCACTGATCGCCGTCGATGAAGCCCACCGCACCAGCGGTGACTTGGGCAAACGGTGGGCGGCCGTCCACGACGACGCCCTCGTCCCCGCTCACAGGCGGATCTACCTCACCGCCACCCCCAGGATCTGGTCGGCCGGCGAACCCGACGAGGACGAGGACGCCACCCTTGTCGCCTCCATGGACGACACCAACCTCTACGGCGAAACCTGCTACCGCCTCCCCCTCGCCGAGGCCATCGACCTGGACCTCCTGGCCGACTACCGCATCGTCGTCATGGAGGTCCACGAGGCCACCATCCGCACCCGCCTGGGCATCTCCGACCGGGCCACCGAAGCCGAACTGCGCCTGGCCGCCCTCCAGATCGCCGTGCTGCGCGCCATGGCCGAACTCGACCTCTGCCGCATCGTCTCCTTCCACCACCGCGTCGCCGACGCCCACACCTTCGCCGCCACCCTCCCCGAGGCCGCCGCCCTCCTCTACGCCGCCGACCCGACCGGAACCAGCTGCCCCGACCCCGGCGAGCTGTGGGCGGCCGCGATCGACGGCACCCAGGACCCCGACGTACGCCGCCACCTCCTCGACCGCTTCGACGGCCAGCCCTCCGACGAACAGGCCCCCGCCCACCGCACGGTGATCGCCAACGCCCGCCTCCTCGGCGAAGGCGTCAACATTCCGAGCATCGACACCGTGGTCTTCGCAGACCCCAAGGAATCCATCGTCGACACCGTGCAGGCCGTCGGTCGCGCCCTGCGCCAGCACCCCGGCCAGGGCAAGAAGGCCACCCTGATCGTCCCCGTCTACGTCGCCCCCGGCGAGGACACCGACGATCTGCTGGGCTCCAACCTGTACAAGCCGCTCTGGCGGGTCCTGCAGGCCCTGCGCGCGCACGACGACCGCATCGCCGACCGCCTCGCCGTCACCCAGCAGCCCTCCCATCCGGAACCGGCCGACGACGACGAGCACGCCGCGGACATCCCGGTCGACGTCACCTTCGACCACCCCTTCCCCGCCGACACCATCGCCCAGGCCTTCCGGCTGCGCGTCCTCCACCCACGCGACGCGAACTTCCGCCGCGGCCTGGACTCCGCCACCGCCTTCTACCAGACCCTCGGCCACCTCGACGTCCCCCAGCTCCACGACGACAAGGACGGCTTCGCCCTGGGCCGCTGGATCAACCGCATGCGCAAGGCGTACCAGGCCGGCACCCTCAAACCCCGCCAGATCAAGGCCCTTGAACACATCGGCATGATCTGGAATCTGCACGCCCAGGCCGCCGAACGAGGCCTGCTCCACGCCCGCAACTGGGCAGATACCCACGGCCACCTCGCCGCTCCTTCCAGCGAGATGATCGGGGACTTCGCCTTCGGACGCTGGCTCACCAACCGCCGAAGCGCCGCCCGTACCCGTACGGACCAGGGCCTCGAACCCGACTCCACCGACACTGCCCTCGCGGAGATCGACCCCCGGTGGAACCCGCCGTGGCCGATCGCCTGGCAGCGTCTCTACTACACCGCCCGCACCTACGCCGAGGCCAGCATCACCCTCGACGACCTCCCCGCCGACTTCCTCACCGACGACGACGAGCCCCTCGGCGAATGGATCGCCACCCAGAGCCGCACCTTCCACACCCTCCACCCCGACCAGGCCCAGCTCGTCACCGGACTCGGCATCACCCCCGTCGAACTCGCCGAGGACGAGCCGCCGCAGCCCACCGGCCGGGCCGCCCGCCAGCAGCGGCAGCTCGAAGCGGGCCTCGCGGCGGTCGAAGCCTTCCGCGCCCGCGAAGGCCACGTCCACATCCGCCAGCGCGACACTGTCACCATCGGCGGCGAGGAGCACAAGGTCGGCCAGTGGCTCACCAACCTCCGCAAGCGCTGGGACACCCTTCCCGACGAACACCTCCACGCCGTCACCACCGCCGGACTGACCCGCCACGCACAGCCCGTTCACACGGCCGGCTCCGGCTGACAACTGAAGATCGCGGCACCGGTCGGCCTGGAGGGCGACATAGGCAGCGATGCGATGACGGGGCTGCTGTAGGAGGTGGCGGCGCACGCCCGCCGCCCTTCCCCGACGACGGTTCGGAGCTGCCTTCCATTCGCACGTTGTCCAGCCCGGATTGGGCCAGGACCCGTATCATCGACGGACTGTAATATTCCATCCATTTTCGATTCGTTGAGGGAGATCGCCGGTGACCGCTCACATAGCCCCTCCCTGTGTCGTTCTGCCAGGGAATGTGGTGACGACCGACGAGATCTGCGCCGACATCCGCCGGGCCCATCCGGAACTCCCGCGCCTGGAGGCCATGTTGCGGGTCGCCCGGGCGACGACCGTGCGGACCCGGCACTTCACCCGCCCCCTGGACGCGCCGACCGTGTCCGGAAGCGCTCTGGTCGATGAGCGCAACAAGGCGGCGTACGAGGACGCGTTGGGCCTCGCGGCCGAGGCGGGGCGGCGGGCGCTGGCCCGGGCGCGGCTGCGGCCCGAGGACATCGACGCGATCGTCACCAGCCACACCACGTCGTGGACGGTGCCCTCCCTCGACGTCCACCTGGTCGGGGCGCTGGGCCTGCGGCCCGACGTCCGGCGCCACCCGATGGGCACGGTCGGCTGTGCGGGCGGCGCCCAGGGCCTGGTCCGCGCGCACCAGGACATCGCCGCCCATCCCGGCGCGAACGTCTTGGTCGTGACCTCGGAGTGTCTGTCGGCGGCGACGTACAACCACGAGGACACCAGCCTCGAATCCATGGTCTACAAGGTTCTTTTCGGGGACGGCGCGGCGGCTGCGGTCGTCTCCGAGAGCCCGGCCTGGGAGGGGCCGAGCTTCGTCGTCGAGGACACCTTCGAGTACGTGCTGCCCGACAGCGCCGACCGCTACCGGGGCCGGCTGAGCGGCGCCGGGCTGCACTTCGACTCCACGAAGGCCGCGACCGCCGGCTTCAACGACAGCCTCCCGGCGCTGCGGAAATGGCTCGAGGCCGACGCCCAGCCACTCGACTTCGCGGTAGTGCACCCCGGCGGCCCCCGCCTCCTCGACGACACGGCCGCCGGCCTCGGGCTGGACAACCAGCGCGACGGCGGCGCGCTGCATCACGCCTGGGACAGCCTGGCCGCCAACGGCAACCTGGGCGGCTCAGCAGTCCTGGACGTCCTGTCCCGTACCTTCGCCAAGCCGCCGGCCACCGACGCCTCGGGCCTGATCATTGCCTTCGGCCCAAGCTTCGTCTTGGCAGCAGTCCGCGGCCGCTGGTCCACCTGACCGGCCACGAGGCCCGAACTCACGGACTACGCCGCCGGGTCCAAGGACACAAGCAACGGAGGACGACGCCTCCCCGATCAGGCTGTGCGGCACGTAATCAGCAGCCCACTTCACCGCATCCGCCCAGCCAGGGCGCTGTACCTCTCTTGCCCGGTGGCGCCGCAAGCGCGTTAGCGTGAGCGGAATCCCCAGGTCGCGGGCCTCCAGGCCCACCCAGGACCCAAAGATCAACAAAGGTACGGACGGCATGACGGAGATCCTGACCACCCTGGCGCTGCTGGTGCTGCCGACCATCGGCCTGGCCGCCCTGCTCGTCTGTCTGGTGCTGCGGTTGCTCCGGATCCGCCGGGTCATGGTGCACGGCGAGACCGCCGAGGCGGAGTGCGTCGAGGTCCGGGACGTCCCCTCGAAGTCCACCGACATGGATACGCACCGCTACCACGTCTTCGCGTTCGCGACCCGCGAAGGCCACCACGTCACCTACACCGAGGACGCCGTCGCCCCGTACACCCAGGTCGGATACCGCACCATGGTCCACTACGACCCGGCCGACCCGGCCCGCACAGCCACCGTCGCCGGCCGCGACGACCTCGCACCGGTGCTGGTGCCGGGCTGCGCCGCGCTCGGGGTCGCCGCCGTGCTCGTGGTGCTGCTGTGGATCGACGTGTCGATGCTGTTCCAGTAGAGGGAACAGGCCGTCTCATGAGAACGGGCCAGAGTGGTGAAGCGCTCTGGTGTCGCAGGGGCCGCAGCGGACAGCTGGTGCGCAGCCTGGGTGGGCACCTTCCTGCGCCGACGCCGGGTCCCGCCAGAGCACACAACAGCGCGAGCGCCCGCGATCCTTCGGCACTCAGAAAGCCTGAACCCAGGCTGCGATGGCGAAACCGGTCGGCACCGGGCAGGCAAGGAGCCCGGTAAGGAACAAACGGCCCGGCACGGTCAGCCGGCGGATGCCGGGGGCAAAGGCCAAAGCAGCCAGGGCAGCGAGACCGCCGGTCACGGTGAGGACGAAGCGCCGTACGAAGCCTCCGACTTCCGCCCCGTCTGCCATGCCCCACAGAGCTGTCAGGCCTACGAGGTACGTCAGCCAGGCAAGCGATACGGCGGTGGTCATCCACAACACCCCTGCCAGCGCGGAGACCACAGCGCGCCCGGTGCGCGGTGCAGGTGGGGGCTGCCAGGGGCCGTACAGCGCGGCATACGTACGGGGGTTCACGACCAAGTCCTTCCGCAGGAGGTGCACCCCATGCTTACCGGCACACCAGCACCCGGCATGAGCCCGGCTACTCATCGCGGCCGGGGCCCCGTACTCACCTCCAGCCCAGCGAGCGCTCAGGGTGGTGGCCATCAGCAAGAACGTTCTCATCGTTGTCACGGCGGCGGGCCCGCTGGCCACCGGGCGCGCGGGCGCGGGCAGTTCCACTTGGCGCGCTGTCGGCGCCCAGCCGCGGCCGGCACCCCGCTGTGTGTCCCGGCGCGCGTCGCCCAACGCATCCTGGCGATGGCCGACGGCAGCTGGCACACCAATGCCATCGGCTTACCAGTCATCCGCTCGCTGATCGCCTACGACCTTTGATCGCAGTCCTGCTCATCGAGTCGGCGGACCTCCACCGGGATGCCGACGACCAGGGGCACAGATCCCTCAACGAGTTAGGGATGCCCGGGAAAGCGGTCGATGTGGCGGTGGCCGCCGCCGTCCACGGCAGCCACTGCGGTGCTGCGGTGGTCATGGCATCGAGATTGGCTGCGAAGAGAGCCCTGGCGACGGGATCACCGCTGATCACAAGGATTCGACGCTGGGAGTCGAGATGAATCAACACTCCAGGCCCGGGAGCCTGCCTGACTTCGACCCCTGCCAAGGTCTCGCTGTCCAGCGCAGTCGCAGACACGGCGCTGATGAATCCCTCGCCCTCGGCCACCGTGCCTGCCAAGCGGGCCAACTCTGTCGCCGCCCCAGTGAGTTCCACTTCGCCGAAGATGGGGTCGGACATGAGAATCATGCGCGCCGCTCCTGCAAGGTCGGGATGGGGCCGCGAAGATCACCCACCCTACGCATCGGTGAGCAAACCCGTGAGGCGTGGTCACACACATCGGATCCACCTATCTAGGCCCGCCGATTGGCGCCTGCCCGGCACGGCACGAGCAGGACATGGAACAGGCCGGAGCCGGATCGTGGAGGGAGTACGACACCCACCGGCTCAGCAGACTGTGGCCCACGGCACGCGCCTGGCTACACACTCCCCATCAGGGCAGAGTGGCAGGATTGCTCCTGACCACTCCCGTCCGCTGCGCGGCCGGGACGTTCCACGGACAACGGAGTACCAACTTCATGACTCGCACTGAGCTGGTGGCGGCCCTGGCGGACCGCGCCGAGGTGAGCCGCAAGGACGCCGACGCCATCTTGACCGCCCTCGCCGCGGCGGTTGGCGACGTCGTCGCCAAGGGCGACGAGAAGGTCACGATCCCCGGCTTCCTGACCTTCGAGCGTACGCACCGCGCGGCCCGCACGGCTCGTAACCCGCAGACGGGCGCCCCGCTCGAGATCCCCGCCGGCTACAGCGTCAAGGTGTCCGCGGGTTCCAAGCTCAAGGAAGCCGCCAAGGGCAAGTAACCCCGTGCCCCAGCCCTTCCTGCACTCGATCCAGAGGGCGGGAAGGGCTGGATACCCCGGGCAAGCCCGGGGTAGAACGGACCCGAGCACCCCCTCTCACCAGAGGAAGCGCTCATCCTGACCTCAAGCCGGGACACCCGGTGATACCGAAGGAACAGAGCATGGCCAGCGGCATCGTGAAGTGGTTCAACGTCGAGAAGGGCTTCGGCTTCATCTCCCAGGACGGCGGCGGATCGGACGTCTTCGCGCACTACTCCAACATCTCCGGCCACGGCTTCAAGGAGCTGACCGAGGGCGAGAAGGTCACCTTCGACGTCACCCAGGGCCAGAAGGGCCCCCAGGCCGAGAACATCGTCCGGGCCTCCTGACCGTCGTCATGCGCGCCGCCCCGCCCCGCTGACTGTGTAGAGTGACACCACCGACGCGGGGTGGAGCAGCTCGGTAGCTCGCTGGGCTCATAACCCAGAGGTCGCAGGTTCAAATCCTGTCCCCGCTACTGAAGAAGGGGTCCGGCGCGCAGCCGGGCCCCTTCCGCATATCCCGAGTTCGCCAAACCGGTTTGCCCAGCGAGACCAGTGCTCGGGCCAGGACGCCGGACAAGGGGCGCGAGCGGCGTCACTCCCGAGGCACGGCACCGGCCGGTGCACCGTGGCGCAGCTGGATTGCGGCGGCGGTCGCCAGGGCCGAACCCACCAGCTGGGCGTGAGCGCCGATGACGATCCGGGCGTCGTCCAGCGATCCCAGCTCGGCGTCGATCACCACCCGGTGGCTGCACACTTCCACCTCGTACCGGCCGGGACCGATCTCGTGCACGCGGTAGGTCTCCGCGCCCAGTTGGCACTCCCAGGTCCCCGGCGTAGCCTCCGCCAGGTCGACGAGGGTACGGATCTGGTCCAGGGGACTCTCCACGGCCGGGTGAACCTCATCGGCATGTTCCTCGAAGGAGCGCCGCGCGAGCAGGAGGTAGCGATGCCGCCCCACCTCCCCGCACTGCGGGCACTGGAGCACGAACCGTTCCGGACCGCCGGCCTCGTCCTCGGTGAGCTCGGTGATCACCGGCCGCAGGCCGTTCACCGCCGGCTCCTGCGCTTCGGCCCTGCGTGGTCGTCGGCTCACCGGACCCCGTCCCTCGTGCTGCTGCTGATGACTTTCGCATTGTCCCGCCCCGGCGCCGGTAGCCGTGACAAGCAGACGCGCTGTCGGCATGAGCACACCGCGGACGGCCCTAGGGTCCTGGAGTATGACGCAGCACATCAGAATCGCGAGCAGGGCCTCCGTCATGGCCACCGCCCAAGTCACCTCGCTGATGAGGGAGATCACCCGGATCAGCCCGGGCGTCACCACGGAGTTCGTCCCGATCACCACGAGGGGAGACCGCTGGACGGGGCCCCTTTCCGAGGTGGGCGGCAAGGGCGTGTTCACGAGCGCCGTGGCGCGTGCCGTCCTCGACGGCCGCGCCGACCTCGCGCTGCACTGTTCGAAGGACATGCCCGGCGACACGCCTGAACCCGACGGCCTGGTGTGCCTGTACCGGCGGCGCGACGACGTCCACGACGTCCTGGTCCACCGCGGCGGGAGGCGCCTGGACGACCTGCCCCCGGGCACCCGCGTCGGAACCTCCGCTCCGCGCCGGATCGCCCAACTCACCGCCTCCCACCCGCACCTGAAACTGGTCCCCGTCCGCGGGAACGCCGACACCCGGCTCGACCTTGCCCGAGCCGGCGACGTCGTCGACGCCGTCATCCTCGCCCGAGCCGGCCTGCGCCGGATCGGACGCGAGGACGAAGCCACCGAGATCATCGACACGGCCCGGATGATGCCCGCCCTCGGCGCAGGCCAACTCGCCCTGCAGACCCGCACCGACGACCAGCACCTACTCGACCTCCTCGCCCCGCTCGCCGACGACGCCGCCACCCAGGCCGCCATCGCGGAACGGACCCTGCTGCGCGCCCTCGCCGGACACTGCCACGCCCCGATCGCCGGCCACGCGACCACCGACGAGGCGGGCGAGCTCTACCTGGCCGCCCGGGTCTACACCCCGGACGGGGCAGCGATGCTGACCTCCGCACGGACCGGACCAGACCCGCAGACAGTGGGGAACACGGTGGCCGACGACCTCATCGCCCAGGGCGCGAACGAACTCCTCGCCTCCTCCCGGCGCAGCTGACCGGCGCTCTCCCTCACAGACCCGGCGTCAGTCCTTCGGTGTCGGCGGGGGCCAGAGGAGCCGGGCCCGGCCGTAGCGGGCCCTGGCCGCGTCGGCACTCAACCCGTGCGGGCGCCCGATCTGCTCCCAGGTGGCGCCCGCCTCCCGGTCCGCGATCACCGCGCACCGCACGAGCTCGCCGGACAGGTGCCGGAAGTCCGCAGCGGCGATGCTGTGCAGACCTGCCTCGGCCCGCTCGTGCCCGACCGCGTCGACCACGAGCAACTCCAGGCCCTCGCACCGGGCCCGGATCTCCCGCGAGATCTGCAGAAGAGCAACCCGGGCCCGAACGGCGGCCGCGGCCCGTCTCCGGTCCCGGTATGCCGCCTGACGGCAAGGACGCGGACGAGAGCAGTACCGGCGCCGTCGCCCGCCGGGGAGCGCGGCGCCGCACCACGCACATGTGCCGTCCATATCCGAAGGATTCCCCCGGAACCCGACGACATCACGCCGCCGCAGGAGGCAACCCCCGCGGCGCCAGCTCCGGCAGTACGCGGTCTGACCAGCGAGGGGAGAGCACGTAGCGCTTCGTGCGCCCCGTGCGCGCCCGTGCGGAACTGCGGATGATGCGTTGGGCGGGCTCCGAAAGGCGTGTGCGTATGCTCCGCCGCACCGCTGGGCGTGCCCGCGCCCGCGGTGCGCTGCGGCCGCCCGGTCCCGGTGCCCGAGCACGCAGGGCTGGAGGAACGATGCGCGGCACGATGGTCGCCGGCCGCTACCGGCTGCGGGACACCCTCGGCAGCGGAGGCATGGGCACGGTATGGCGCGCAGAGGACCTCCTTGAGGGCCACGACATCGCCCTCAAGATCATCCCCGTGGGGGAGGGAGACCCGGTGCGCGAGGCGGCCTTCCGCCGGGAAGCACATGTCGCCGCGCGCCTCTCCCACCCGCACGTCGTGGCCGTCCACGACCACGGCGCCGCCGACCTCGACGGCCGGCGCACCCTCTTCCTCACCATGGACCTCATCGAAGGCCCGCCCCTGAACGCCCGGATCACCGGTCCGCTCCCGCTTACGGACACCTTGATCTGGGCCGCCCAGATCAGCCAGGCCCTGCACGCCGCCCACCAGGCCGGGATCGTCCACCGCGACATCAAGCCGTCCAACGTCCTCATCAACAACGGCGCCGCGGTGTTGTGCGACTTCGGCATCGCCCGCCTCGCCGACCTCACCAGCCACCACACCCTGACCGTCACCGGCGCCGTCATCGGGACCCCCGCCTACATGTCCCCCGAGCAGGCTCGCGGCGACAAGGACCTGGCCGCGCCCAGCGACCTGTACTCGCTGGGCTGCCTGATCCATGAACTCCTCACTGGGGCAGCGCCCTTCACCGGCGCCGGCTGGAATCTGCTCCACCAGCACGTCCACGAGGCCCCGGCCGCCCTGTCCACCCTGCGCCCCGACGTCCCCCGCGAGCTCGAGCAACTGGTCCTGGAGCTCCTGGACAAGGACGCGGCCCGCCGGCCGACCGCCGCCGAGACCGCGGAGCGGCTCACCCGGCTGCACCACGCCCTCGCCGCCTTCGCGGCCGCGTCGACCGCCGTCCCGACGCGCGTGCCTGCGGTGCCCACCGTCGTGGACGCCCCGGCAGCCGCCCCCGCCCGCCGCGGCACCGGCTCGCACGCCGCCGCGCCGCGGGCGGGGGCGGTGACCGGCGCCGCGATCGCGGGCGAACTCGCCTGGCTCACCCCGATGCCGCACCCGTGGCCGCTCAGCCTCGGCGTCCTCGCGGGCCTGCTCGTGAGCGCCTTCTACTTCCTCGACCCGCCCCAGCAGGCCCGGCCGGGAGAACTGAAAATCACCACCGCCGGCCTGTTCACGATGCTCCTGATCACCCTCGGCACGTCGGTGAGCCTTCTCGCTTGGCAGCCCGCGATGTGGTGGGCCGCCCTGGCCACCGCCGCGCTCGGCGGACCCGCGCTCATTGGCTGCTCCGCCGCCGTACGCCGGACCGTTCAGCACGTACTGCACCGCCCCCCACGCCTCGCCGACCTCGCCTCCACCGCCGGCGCCCTCCACACCCTCACCCTGCTGCTCGCCGCCGGCCACGCCGGGTTCTCCGCTCCCGCGCTCCTGACTGCCGGGCTCGTACTCTGGCCGGCCACGGCACTGGTCACCGCGGCGGTGACATCCCGCAGGGCCCGCAACTCCCAGACCAGCCGCCCCGCTTGCCCCGCGGCGGACGGCGGTATCCCGGCACGCACCGTCCGGGCCACGATGGGCGTGTACCGCATCTGACGCGGCGCCGCGCCCCTGGCAGCTGGCTGTTGCTCAGTGGATCAGGTGGCATGCCCGGCCGCCCCTCACCCCGCCGGGCAGTCGGCGGCGGATCGGCAGGCAGCAGAACTACTCGTAGTCCTCGACCGATGGACGGGGCGGACCGTACGTGCGCCGGGCCTGCCTGGCCTTCTGGGCGTCCGTGCGGCGCCGCAGACCCGCGTACAAGAGCGTCCCGGCGGCCGTGGCGAAGAGCCCCGCGCTGATCGGCAGGCTGACGGTGTCCACGGACCGGCTACGGGTCTCCTGAACCCACGGGTCGAGGAGACCCGCCGGGTCCTTGAACAGGACGACGTGCGCACCCACCGCGAACTGGCCGTGGCAGTTCTGCCGCTCGGACAGCGTGCTGCGCTCGCCGGAGGTATCGGCAACGGAACAGGTGTCCAAGGCGGTGCCCTTGGAGTTCCGGTCCTGCCCCGTGCCAAGGACCACCGCGTCGACCGGCGTACCGAGCCTCTTCGCGTACACCTCGTACAGGGTCGGCCCCGCGAACATCGGGAGCGCCAGGACCACGGAGCTCGCCAGGGTGGCCGCGCCCGCGCGGTTCCATACGCCACCGGCCATGATGGCGGCGGCTGCCACGACGGCCAGGACGACGACGACACCCACCCACAGACCGCCATAGGGGTACTGAGTGAGGAACCCGGCCGCCACCGCGACCATGGGAATCCCCAGCGCCCAGCACAGCGTACTGAGGGTCCGGCCACGGGCAGTTCTACTCTCCACCGCTCCGGCTCCCTGGGCAGCCGTCGGTATCTCTGCCGCCTTCATCGCCTTGATCAGCCCCCGTCGCGCACGTCCGTTCACGTCAGCAACACCCTAAACGCGCACCTCTGACCGGCCTGCCGGTGCCATTGATCTGACCGGCCCCTGGGCACCCCTCGACCTGTTTCGTGGCTGAGCCCCCGGCACCGGTCGCCGTGCGTCGCGCAGGTCCGTGCCGAGACCGACGGCACCCGACGCAGTTGGTCTTGGTTCCTCTTCCACACGACCGGCATTCGTGGTCCCCTAAGCCGTGGATCAAGGGGGTGGGAGCGGTGGACAAGGCGCGCCTGTATGAGAACGGCGACGTCGGCCCGGTGGTCTTCGCGCACCAGATCGACGACGAACCCTGGTGGCGCCGCCAGAAGACCCCGCTGATCTGCGCGTTCTGCATGACACCGGTCGTGTCCCAACGCACCACGGTGGGCCGCGCTCCCCGGGGCGCGCTGTTCCGGCTCGCGAAAGACCAGACGCACGGGGAGATCTGTCCCCTCAACCCCACCGAAGTCCTCCAGAAGATCGCCCACGGCTCCCAGGGGGTGGCGGTCATCGAAGGCGACGAGCTGCACCTGGTACTGCCCGGCGACCTGGGACAGATCGGCACCCCCACCTCCGTGACCGAGACCGGTCCCGCCGCCCCCGGCGACCGGTTCGGGGTAAACATCTCCACGGTGCGACCCCTGCTGCCGCCGCTGATCAACAGTGCGGTCGTCATCGCCCGGTTTCTGCAGAGGTACGACTACGACGCCGACGTGGTCGCCCAGTTCAAGGTGCGCCGCCCCGGTGAGACCAGGGCGGTGGGCTGGGGCGAGTTCTGTCACGGCCCGGGGCCCGGCGATCAGGCCCGGCTGTACGCGCGGCTGACCGGCGGCCGGAAACCCGGGCACCCGGTGGCCGTCTACGGCCGCATCACCGCGGTCGAGAAAGACCGTCGGAATCGGAAGGTCCTCCGGCTCGCCGACGGGCCCGGTTTCACCGTGCGCATCCGCTCGGACCACAACACCCTCTTGGAGCCGCTCAAGGCCGGTGTCTTCGTCCTGGCCGTGGGCCACTGGAAGGTCTGGACGCCCCCGAGAGGGAGGCCAGAGCTGCAGATGTACGCCGAAGAACACTGGCAGCTCGCCCACTGGACCTATGACGATGCCAGCGGCCGAAGCGGTCCACCCGCTTGCCCTCCACCGCTCTCCCTCGCCCAGCGAACCCTCCGCCAGGCCCGCAAGACAGCAGCCGCCCCTAAGCCTGCACCGCGATCGGTGCCCAGTTCCTCACCCAAGCCGCACCCCAGCGGACCGTCTACGTCGGTGGCATCACCGCCCGTGACGCTGCCGCCGCTGCCACCGGCAGCACCGCCGCCTGCGGTACCGGAGCAGCCGACACTCCCGCCCGGGCCGGATACGGCTCCCGTTGTGCCCGCACCCCCGGCGCACCCGCCTCTGTCACCACGGCCGCCCGCCTCACCGCAGCGGCCGGCTGACCCACCCCGACGCCGCACACGGCGGGGATGGTGGCCGTTCGGCCGCCGACACTGAACGAAGGGCTTCGGCCAAACCCCGTGGTCAGTCATGCGGTCTGTCCGAGGTGGCACGGGCGCTGTGCTCTTCGGGTCTTCACCGCGAACTACGAGAAGCCGGGGCCGAGATGTGGATCAACAGATGAGACCGGCCTTCGTGTGCCCTGAAACACGGCACCTGGAAGGGGCGTGTGCGAAGTCCTTGCACGGAACTCCGTGGAGAGGTGGCCGGAGCCGTCCCCGGCATCACGCGGTCAGGAAGGGCGCCTCGAAAGCCTGCGTCTGGTCAGCGTCGCTGCCGACAGGACTAGCGGTGGTTTGTTAGACCTGGCGGTAGAGGTCGAGAGGTCTGCCGGTGGCGACGGTGTTGAGGAGGGCTTGGAGTTCGGTGGGCGGGGGCTTGATCGTCCATGCTTGCCAGTAGCGTTGCAGCGTGGCCCAGGGCGTCAGCCAGCCACGGACGGCCCGGATGGCTCGGGGCCAGCAGGCCGGCTGGGGCTGCTGGGACTCCGGTTTGCCCCCTCTCTGCCGCTCCTGATGGTGTGTCAGGCTCAGGTGCCGGGGCGGCGGGTGTGGGTGTGAGTGGGGCGAACCAGGTGTTCCAGCAGAAGCTGAACGCGCAGTTCACGAGGGTCTGGTGGCGGCGGATGGCGGTGTCGGAGCGGACCTGGAAGTCGGCCCATCCGAGTTCGTCCTTGACCTGTTTGTAGCTCTGCTCGACCCAGTGCCGCAGCCCGTAGATCCGGACTACTTCGGTCAGGTCGGCGGCCGCATGCCGGCTGAGCGGTTCGCGTGGTGACCCGGGCCGGGGCAGGTTGGTGGCCAGATACCAGGTGGACGTTTCGGGCAGGGTGGCCGGGTCGGTGGTTGCCACCACCAGCCGGACCAGGCCGTCGGGTCCCCACCAGCCGAGCCGGGCGTCGGCGGCCCACCAGGTGGCGGTGCGTCCGTCGCGGAAGGTGCGGGTGACCGGCTGCCAGTCGCCAGGCTCTTCGGGGCCGTGCCAGGCCAGTTCCCGGGCGGCGTCCACGGGCCGGAAGGCGTCCTTGTACTGCCAGGTGCCGTGGCCGCGCTTGAGGGCCATCACGAACGGCAGGTGAGCGTCCCACAGTTCGGCGCGGAAGCAGGTGTGATCGCCGTAGGCGCAGTCGGCGACGACCGCCCGGAAGGACACCCCCACCTCCGCGGCATGACGGGCCAGTGCGGCCCCGATCTGCAGCTTCGTGCGGAAACCCGGGTCGTTCTTCCCGCCGGGGAAGTGGTGGGCAGGGGTATAGGGCACCGCGTGCAGTGGGTAGTAGACGCACTCGTCGGCCCAGCAGGTGGTCACCGTGACCACCCCGCGGTCGATCTTCCCGACCGAGCCCAGGTACTGCTTGCCCACATGCGCGGTCGCCGACCCGTCCTTGCGGTCCCCGGAATCGTCGACCACCAGCACCCCCATCCCATGCGGCGCAGTGGCCGGATCCGTCAGCAGCAGTTCCAGGCGGCGCGCGTTGACCTGCTCGTGGTCCCAGGTCGACTCCGAGAGGAAGAACTGCAGCCGCTGCACCGCCGCATGCTGGGCACCCACCACCGGTTCGGCCCCGGCCAGGCAGGTCAGGGTCTTGTTCCGGTCCCGCGGCAGCAGCAGGCCGGCCAGATACCCACGGAACCCACGCCGCTGGGCCAGCGTCTCGAAGAACCCATCGAAGCGGGCGGCATAGCCCTCCAATGGACCGGGTGCGGGCGGGCATGGCAGCCGCTTCGTCATCTCAAGCTCCACGGAGGCGAGTTGAGGCTCTCACTTCCGGCGTACTACCGCCACGACCCGCCGTCAACAAACCACCGCTAGGAAGGTGAGAGAAGTGCCTGGAAGGCATGCGCATGTATCCGAAAGGGGAGCGCGAGGCGCCAGTCGCTTAGCGCAGTTGATCCCCTGGTTAGGGGGATCGCAAGCCTGCTTCGAGTAGTGATCGAAGTAGTGGTTGAGCTGCGCAAGTAGCAGCTGGCGCCCCGCCTGAGAGGTGGGTCAGGGGTCGAGTCTTGCGGGCTGGCCCCTGGCCTGCCGCCTCCGAATGTACCCGCAGAGGGGGGCGTCCGTTCGCGTAATGAAGAAGAAGTGCAGCGAGAACACCAACTACCCGCTCCCACCAGCAGATCGCTGTTTCGTGGCTGGCCCCCCGGCCCCCGGCCCCCGGCCCCCGGCCCCCGGCCCCCGGCCCCCGGCCCCCGGCCCCCGGCCCCCGGCCCCCGGCCCCCGGCCCCCGGCCCCCGGCCCC
>NZ_JBITHR010000020.1:0-137669 GCF_044458185.1 Streptomyces sp. NPDC050485
GCCCCACCCCCCCCCCCGCCCCCCGGCGGCGGCGCCCCCCGCCCGGCCCCCCCGCCGGCCGCGCCCCGCCCCCCGCCCCCCCCCCCCCCCCCCCCCACCCCGCTCGGCGAACCGGGAGCCTAGGCGCTCTTGGGCGCGCCCTTGGCCGGGCCGGAGCCGGGCTCCGACTCGGGGGTCTCCTCGAAGTCGACCTTGCCCATGTGGCGGTTCATCGACTTCATCAGCCTCCACACGCCCAGCGCGAGGGCCGCGAAGACGATGAAGCCGAGGACGCCGGGCGTCACCTTGTTGTTGTCGACCTCTTGGGCCAGAGGGACGAGATGCGTCAGTGCCAGGCTTGCGCTCATATCAGGCATTGTCGCGTACGCCCGCGAAGAGGTCGTCCTCGGGGAGGGAAGTGTCCACGAGCGACTTCGCCAGCTCGTACTCCTCGGTCGGCCAGACCTCCTTCTGGAGGTCGAGCGGCACCCGGAACCAGCCGCCGTCGGGGTCGATCTGGGTGGCGTGCGCGATGAGCGCCTTGTCGCGGATCTCGAAGAACTCCGCGCACGGAACGTACGTGGTCAGCGTGCGTTCGGCGCGCTCGAACTCCTTCCAGCGCTCCAGCCACTCGCCGTACGGGGAGTCCATGCCACGGGCGAGCAGCGCCTCGTGCAGGGCGACCGTGCGCGGCTTGTTGAAGCCCTGGTTGTAGTAGAGCTTCTGCGGCTGGTAGACGGGGCCGAACTCGTCCTCGGGGAACTTCTCGGCGTCCCCCGCGCCTTCGAAGGCGACCATCGAGATCTTGTGGGTCATGATGTGGTCGGGGTGCGGGTAGCCGCCGTTCTCGTCGTACGTCGTGATGACCTGCGGACGGAACGCGCGGATGGACCGCACCAGGCGCCCGGCGGCGACGTCCACGTCCTCCAGGGCGAAGCAGCCCTCGGGAAGCGGCGGCAGCGGGTCGCCCTCGGGCAGTCCGGAGTCGACGAAGCCGAGCCATTCCTGGCTGACGCCGAGGATCTCGCGGGCCTCGTCCATCTCTCTCTTGCGGACCTCGTGGATGTGCTCCTCGATGTACTTGTCGCCCTGGAGCTTGGGGTTGAGGATGGAGCCTCGCTCGCCTCCCGTGCAGGTCACGACCAGCACGTCCACCCCCTCGGACACATACTTCGCCATGGTGGCCGCGCCCTTGCTCGACTCGTCGTCGGGGTGGGCGTGGACGGCCATCAGTCGCAGCTGCTCAGTCAAGACTCGATCCTCAGTGACTCAGTAAGTGAATTCGGCGCCCTCTGTGATCGGCGCAATGTGCGGCTTCTATAGTGACCGAATCGGGGGACGGAAAATTCCGGTGGGCCCCACCAGCAGGAGGACGATCATGGCCGCTGTTCGCGAGCAGCCCCCCCAGGGGCGCTACGGGCGCTCGGCGGACGAGCGCGCGGACCGCAAGCTGAGGATCGTCGGCTCGGTGCTCGGAGCGGCGCTGCTCGGCGTGGTCGGCTGGATCGGTTACGACTACGTGGCCGGCCAGTCGCTCTCCGGACAGGTGATCAAGTTCAAGGCGGTCTCCGACACCGCGATCGAGGTCCACATCGAAGTCGTCAAGGACAAGGACGCCAAGGGCACCTGCACCCTGCGCGCCCAGAAGAAGAGCGGTGACGACGTGGGCCGGGCGGACTTCCGGTTCGACGAGCCGGTCAAGCAGGTCGACAGGGTCGTCACGATCACGACGACCTCGCTGGCGACCAGCGCAAGCGTGGTCAGCTGCCAGTCCGGCTGAGCCCGCCGGGCCCCGTACTGCTCACGCTGCTGATCAACGTTGACGGGACGCACTCGCTGACCTGCATTGATGCAGTTCTAGCGGTTTATGTCCTCCCCCTACGGCGCCGGAATTGTTAGGCTCGTGGTTTCGCCCACCCAACCAGGCACATGCTTTGGGTAGGGCGATGCTTTGTATTCCCAGTACCGACGAGGAGCACCTGTGACCCAGACCAGCGACAACGTCACCTGGCTGACCCAGGAGGCGTACAACCAGCTCAAGGCCGAGCTGGAGTACCTGTCTGGTCCCGCGCGCACGGAGATCGCCGTAAAGATCGCGGCGGCCCGTGAGGAGGGTGACCTCCGGGAGAACGGCGGGTACCACGCGGCCAAGGAGGAGCAGGGCAAGATGGAGCTCCGGGTGCGCCAGCTCACCCAGCTCCTGGAGCACGCCAAGGTCGGCGAGGCCCCCACGGCGGACGGTGTGGTGGCTCCCGGCATGCTCGTCACGATCGCCTTCGACGGCGACGAGGACGACACCCTGCAGTTCCTGATGGCCTCCCGCGAATACGCGTCGGGCGACTTCGAGACGTATTCGCCGCAGTCGCCGCTCGGCTCCGGCGTGAACGGCAAGAAGGTCGGCGAGGACGCCGAGTACGAGCTGCCCAACGGCAAGAAGGCCTCGGTGAAGATCCTCGCGGCCACCCCGTTCACCGGCTGATTTTTTCGCCGTACGCGGTGAAGCCACGCGGTGAAGCCCCCGGTCGCCCTGCATGAGCGGCCGGGGGCTTCGCGCTGTACGCGGTCAGGCGGTCAGGCGGTCGCCGAGCGGTACGGGGTCAGGCAGTCGCCGAGCCCTGAGCTGCACGTTCGGTGGTGTACTTCGAGTCAGCTGAGCCAGTCACTTCCATCGGCGGCAGGACGTACGCAGGGGGCGCAGAGACCCCCTCATAGGGCGTCAGGGCCTCGAGGGCCCGTTCGTACTCTCCAGAGCCGAACCAGTGCGTCACGCGCCGATACAGGGCGCCGTAGCTCCGCCCTCCGATGGCCTCGCACCCGCTGTAGTCGTTCCAGGACCGCCCGGTGCGCAGCTTGTCGAGCATCGCCTCGAACCCGCCGCGCACGTCCTTCCACTGTCGATTCCCGGACAGGATCGGCTCCACCATGGCCCACTGGTCGTCAGTAACCCGGCTCGGGATGGTCACCCCGGTCTCGCGGTGCCACTCAGTAATCGGGTCGGCCAGTCCCTTGTGCCGGGGCTCTCCCTTCCCTGTGATCTGGACTCGGACGTCGAGCAGATCGAGCAGATTGAGCTGTTGCTCGAGGGTGAAGTCGTCCAGGCGACTGTCGAGATTGTCGATCACGGCCAGCAGTTCCTTCGCCCGCCCCTCCTGCCCCTCGACCTCGTACAGCCAGTCGGCGACACGCTCGCGCTCCTCGGCGAGCCGGTCCTCCTGCTCCTTGAGCTCCACCTTCAGCTCCGCGACGAGCTGAGCGTCGTTCTCGTCGTCATCCTCGACGGATGCTAGGAGAAACACGATCTTGCGCTTACGGCTGTCTTGCTTCTTCTCGATCAGCCCGTCCAGTTCGATCAAGCGACGACGGTAGGACTCGGCGCGGTCCGGGACGGAGCCTAGGGTCTCCTCAACCAGCGCGCGCATCTTGCCCTTGTCGGACAGTTCGGACAGTAGGGCCCTGACCTCGCTCCAGACGGCGGTCTCGACCTCGTCAACCGGGATCTCCCAGCAGTCCTCATGCCGCTCGTTGACCGGGTTGCCCTGCCTGCCGGCCATGCATCGGTAGTAACGGCCGTGCTCTGCGGTAGTGGCGCCGGTGCGGTGGACACCGCACACACTGAACAGGCGGTTCGACAGTAGATACTTGCTGTGCTTGCTCTTGACGCGGGAGCCGCGGGCCAAGGCAGCCTTCAGAGCCTCGGCTCGGTCGTCGGGCAGAGTCTTGGGGATGTTGACGCGGAAGGAGGTGGTGATCTCCTCACCGTCCTCGTTCTCTCCAGCGAAAACGAACTCGACGTAGCCCTTCAGGCCCTTGAGCACGCGGGCGACGAGGTTGCCACCCTCCCACTCCTTGCCTCGGCGCGTGCGGTGGCCGAGAGCATTGAGATGGCGAGCTGCATCCTCCCGAGTCACGGGCTCGGGCGCGTCGATCACGAAGCTGGCGAACTCTTCGATCTGCTTGATCTCGGCCGGGTTGAGGACCGGATTGCCGTCCGAGTCGAGCATGATGCCGAAGGGCGGTTCGCCGAGAGGCCAGCCACCGGCCGCGACCTTCTGCATCCGGCCACCCATGGTCCGCTCCAGGATGAGGGCGTGCTCGACCTCGGCCATGTAGGCGAGAAGAGAGAGCTGGATGCCGAACATGTCGTCTTCGCTGTCGATCCGGCCGTCTGCGGTGGCGACACGGACGCCCTTGTCGGTGACGTCGTACACCCAGCGGTGGATGTTCTTCATCGTGCGGCCGATGCGGTCGAGCTTGCCGAATACGACAAGGTCGATCCGGCCACCCGTGACGTCGAGGGTGAGGCGGTCCAGGTCGTCGCGGTTGGCCAGCTTTCCTGAGACGCCGCCGTCTACGTAGACGTCAACGATCGCGAACTTCACGCCTCGCATCGCGTACGCGATCCACGCTCGGCATTGATCCTCCTGCACCTTCAGGCCGTAGCCCTCAAGCTGCTGTGCCGTCGATACGCGAAGGTATATGGCTACACGAACCAGCGCACGCGCCGTGCGACGGCGCGCAAGGATATCCTTGCTCATGTCAGTCCTCTCGTGACTGGCCAGACCCCGGAGCGTTGCCGCGCTGCCGGGGTCACTCATGTGATGCTTGCAGCGTACATGTCTCGGTTGTCAGCCGACTGGCCAGAACTTCAACTCGGCTTCTCAGACGGCATTTTGGTGTGGCGTCCGAACAACCTGGCAGAAGTCGGCGACGCGATCGCGGAAGACGATGGCGGGGCCGGCGAACCCGATGCCGAGCAGCATCGCCAACAATCCGACGCCAGGTAACCGGACGGGCTCGGGCTCGGGGCGGTGGCGGGCGCTCATCGCAGTACCTCGATGTTCTCCGGGACGGTGGACCACTCGACGCCGGACGGGACCTTGATGTAGGGCGAGCCGCGAGTACCGGGGCTCGTCTTCGCTGCCGGAGACCTTCTCGCGGACGGCCGCGGTCAGTTCGCCTTCGCCCTTCGAGGCGATGTCGCGGACCCGTCTCCCGATACGGGGGTCCCGCTCATGCCCCAGTGAGTCGACGGTGTTCATGAGGAGCGCTCCTCGGTGCATGACGGCCGGTCACCGACGACGGGGGACGCCGAGGACCGGCCGCTGACTGAGCCGTCCGAAGTGTTGGGGGAGCCTGCGACGTTGGCTCGCTCCGGGCGGCCGCCAGCATCAACTGGCAGCCCTCTCTAGTGCGGTTCCTCGGGATGGTGTGCAGGCCACCTGAGGCCGACTACCTGTGACAGATCGCCGTACTGCTCGACTTCTGCGTACGCAGCGTCTTACCGTCGCGTTGCACACTGATGAACGTCGTGTAGTTCCCGCAGGAGTAAGGGGCAGACACGGTCACTGTTCCAGCTGCGATTGTCTTGCAGTCGCTTGCAATCGGGACGTCCGGGCTCATGGGGTGTTCAGCCAGGAGATTGACACAGACCTTGGTCGGCGGGTTCGGGCCGGACAGATTTCCACTGGCGTAGATGCGGCCGCCGCTCAAGTAAGGCGTCTTGGCCGATATATCCACCGCATGGGCTGTTGCAGTACTCGCGACAACCGCCAACACGGCCGCACCAGTGACTACTGTGCAACGCTTCAAGTTCATGCCGTTGAATCCCTTCAGGTTTCCGTCAGAGGCAACGCGCCCCCGCTCGCCCCTTCCCAACGTCAACGCGCCTATCCGCAGGGATGCCGCCTCGTGGCAGGGAACTGCACTGATTTGGCTCGAATGGCGGGGAGGCTGAATGACCCCGTGGGGCGGCGACAACTGTGGTCGGCGCACGGGCCAGTACTAGCCGAAGCCTGTTGGGCATGCATGAGCTTGGCGGAAAAGGAAGCCGGGCAGCGCCCGCCGATCGACGGGCGCTGCCCCCGCCATTCGGCGGGGGCAGCGCGCTGGCTACTGATCCGGGAACGCGCAGCCGTTAACCGGCTGCGCGGCGGTACTTACGGACCGCGAGCGTACGGAAGACCATCAGAATCAGCACCGACCACAACACGGAGGCCAGGACCGGATGCTGCATGGGCCAGGCGTCCGGGGCCTTGAAGCCGGGCGGCAGGTTACCGAACAGCTCTCTCGCCGCCTGGACAGTGGTGCTGAACGGGTTCCACTCCGCGATGTGCCGGAAGAACGTCGGCAGATGGTTGGAGTCCACGAAAGCGTTGGAGATGAACGTCAGCGGGAACAGCCAGATCAGTCCGCCGGAGGTAGCCGCCTCCGGTGTACGGACCGTGAGGCCGATCAGAGCGCCGATCCAGGAGAACGCGTACCCGAGCAGGAGCAGCAGCGCGAAGGCGCCGAGCGCCTTCGGGATGCCGTTGTGGATGCGCCAGCCGATCAGCAGCGCGACCCCGGCCAGGACCACCAGGGTCACGGCGGTCTGCGCCAAGTCCGCCAGGGTGCGGCCAGTGAGGACCGCGCCGCGCGCCATGGGCAGGGAGCGGAAACGGTCGATGAGGCCCTTGTGCATGTCGTCGGCGATACCGGCTCCCGCGCCTGCCGTGGCGAAGGTGACGGTCTGCGCGAAGATGCCCGCCATCAGGAACTCGCGGTAGCTGTGTTGGGAGAGCGAGCCGCCGACCTGGATGGACCCGCCGAAGACGTAGGTGAACAGCACCACGAACATGATTGGCTGGATAAGCCCGAAAAGTACCACTTCCGGAATCCGACGCATCCGGATCAGATTCCGCTGGGCGACGACGAGCGAGTCCCTGATGGACCTGCCGATGCCGCCACCGGCGCGGGGAGTGGGCATGGCGTCGGTGATGGCGCTCACTTGGCAGCCTCCTTGCGGCCCCGGGACTTCTTGTCGTGGGTGTCGGTGCCCTCGTTGTCGCCCTCCTTGCCGGTCTCGGCCGCGTGGCCGGTCAGCGAGATGAAGACGTCGTCCAGGGTCGGGCGGCGCAGGCCGATGTCGTCGATCTCGACGCCCCTGGTGTCGAGTTCGCGGATGACCTCGGCGAGCAGCTTGGCGCCGCCGGTGACCGGCACGGTGAGGCGGCGGGTGTGCTCCTCGACCTTCACCTCGCCCTTGCCGAAGCCCGCGAGCACGTCCCGGGCCGGGGCGATCTGGTCGCTCTGGTGGACGACGACTTCGACGCGCTCGCCGCCGGTACGGGCCTTGAGCTGGTCGGAGCTGCCGCGGGCGATGACCTTGCCGTGGTCCACGACGCAGATGTCGTGGGCGAGGCGGTCGGCCTCTTCCAGGTACTGGGTGGTCAGCAGCAGGGTGGTGCCGCCGGCCACCAACTCCTGGATGACTTCCCACAGTTGCTGCCGGTTGCGCGGGTCGAGGCCGGTGGTCGGCTCGTCCATGAACATGACGGGCGGCGAGACCACGAGGGCGGCCGCGAGGTCGAGGCGGCGGCGCATGCCGCCGGAGTACGTCTTGGCGGGCCGGTCGGCGGCGTCCGCCAGGTTGAAGCGGTCGAGCAGCTCGCCCGCCCGGACCTTCGCGGCCTTGCCGTTCATCTGGTAGAGCTTGCCGACCATGTGCAGGTTCTCGCGGCCGGTGAGGTATTCGTCGACGGCCGCGAACTGGCCGGACAGGCCGATGGAGCGGCGGACTTCGTTGGGATGCTTGAGGACGTCGATGCCCGCGACGACCGCCTTGCCGCGATCGGGCTGCAGCAGGGTGGTCAGGACGCGGACGGTGGTGGTCTTGCCGGCGCCGTTGGGGCCGAGCAGGCCGAGGACCGTGCCCTCAGGGACATCGAGGTCCACGCCGTCCAGAGCCGTGACATCGCCGAACGTCTTCACCAGGCCTTCGGCGTAGATGGCGCCTGGCATGTGGGTACCCCCAGTTTTGGCTGTGACTTCCGGGACAAATCCTAGATTTTCCGGGTATCGAGCGCCCGGTGGAGTCGCTGTCGCGTCCACACCATAACGCGATACATCGCGTCCTGTCAGCCGTCCTGCGCGACCTTCCTCGCCCCGCGCCCCCTCATCTCTCGCCCGGTCGCCGGTGCCGGCTCAGCTCATGACGGTGTAGCCCGCCTCCCGCAGCGCCGACGCCACCTCGGCGCAGTGCTCCGGGCCCTTCGTCTCCAGGTGCAACTCCACCTCCACTTCCGTGAGTCCGAGCCGCGGATCGGTCCGTACGTGACTCACATCGAGAACATTGGCATCCAGCACTGACAATTCCCCGAGCAGCGAGGCCAGCGCCCCGGGCCGGTCCGTCAGACGCAGCCGCAGCGACAGGTAGCGGCCCGCCGCCGACATGCCGTGCCGCAGGATGCGCTGCAGCAGCAGCGGGTCGACGTTGCCGCCCGAAAGCACCGCGACCACCGGCCCCCGGAACGACTCGGGCTCGCTCAGGAGCGCCGCCACCGGGCTCGCCCCGGCGGGCTCCACCACCAGCTTGGCCCGCTCAAGACAGAGCAGCAGCGCACTGGAAAGAGCGTCCTCCGAAACCGTACGTACTTCATCGACCAGCTCGCTGACCAGCGCGAACGGTATGTCGCCGGGCCGCCCCACCTTGATGCCGTCGGCCATCGTCGGAGCCGGGTCGATCGCGACCGGATGCCCGACGGCCAGCGAGGGCGGATAGGCGGCGGCCGCCGCCGCCTGCACCCCGATGATCCTGACGTCCGGCCGCAGCGCCTTCACCGCGACCGCGATCCCCGCCGCGAGCCCGCCGCCACCGATGCCGACCACGATGGTGCGCACCTCCGGGCACTGCTCCAGGATCTCCAGACCCACCGTGCCCTGCCCCGCGATGATGTCCGGGTGGTCGAAGGGGTGGATGAACACCGCGCCCGTCTCGCGCGCGTACGCCTCGGCGGCGGCCAGCGTCTCGTCGACCACCGCGCCGTGCAGGATCACCTCCGCGCCGTAGTGCCGGGTCGCGGCGACCTTGGGCAGCGGGGCGCCCATCGGCATGAAGACCGTCGAGTGCACGCCGAGCAGCGAGGAGGCCAGCGCCACGCCCTGCGCGTGGTTGCCCGCGCTCGCCGCGACCACCCCGGCCGCCCGCTCCTCGGGACGCAGCCCGGAGATCCGCACGTACGCGCCGCGCAGCTTGAACGAGCCGGTGCGCTGGAGGTTCTCGCACTTGAGGTGGACCGGGGCGCCCACCAGCGACGACAGATGGCGGGAGCCCTCCATCGCGGTGGTGCGGGCCACCCCCGACAGCATCTTCTGCGCGCCGCGGATGTCATCGAGGATGAGGTGGTGCAAGGGGCCAGACGTACTGAAGGTCATGACATCAAGTCTTGCAGCTCACGGCCCTTACGGCGGTGGGGATCCAGAACCGCCGGTCACTCGTTCACAGGTTTGCGCACCGCCGGTACGTATGGCGGCCGGGCCGCGTACTCTTTCCCCCACCACACGACCCCCGCACGAGAGAGCCCCGGCCATGCCCCCAGTTCAGGACATGACTCCCCCGCTTGATCCCGGTCTCCTCGATGCCCTCCAGCACCAGGTGGCCGTGTTCGCCCGCCGTGCCGAGCAGACCCGGCTCGGCGGCGTCGGCCAGGTCCGCAACTCGATGGACCGGGCCGCGTATCTGCTCCTCAACCGGCTGGACCTGGAAGGCCCGATGGGCGTGAAGGCGCTCGCCGCGGGCATGGGGATCGACTCGTCGACGGTGACCCGCCAGGTCGCGCCGCTCGTCGACACCGGCCTGGTCAAGCGCACTTCGCACCCGGAGGACGGGCGGGCGGTCGTGCTCCAGCTCTCGCCGCGCGGCCAGGCCCGCCTCGAAGAGGTCCGCTCCTCGCGGCGCGAGCTGATGGCGCAGGTCACCGACGGCTGGACGGAGCAGGAACGCGAGTCGTTCTGCACCCTGCTGACCCGTTTCAACTCCGCCCTCTCGGCCCGCCAGTCGGCCGCGCAGGAGCCGGCCGCGCCGACCTCTTGACCCGGGGCTCGCGCCTGCCCTCATATGAGGCTCATGCGCGAGCGGCGCTCCAACCAACACCGCCGCCGCACCCGGGAGTTCGAGGCATTCGTGGCGGGCGCGGGCGGTCGGCTGCTGCACGCCGCCACCCTGCTGACCGCCGAACCCCCCGACGACAATCCGCGCGCCCGGCGCCTGTTGACCACCGCCCTGGCCGAGACGTACGCCCGCTGGCACCGGCTGCACGGCGAGGACCCGTACGACCGCACCCGCCAGGAACTCGCCGCCCGCTTCGCCCGCGCCGCCTGGCGGTTCCACCGGCCGGGGGTCCGAGGGGTGTCCCCCGGGACGACACGGCACCGGCCGGGGGTCCGGCCCGCAGCGAAGCTGCTGAAGGGCGCGGCGTTCCCCGGGACGACACAGCGCAGAGCCGGCGGCGGGCTGCTGGCCCGGCTGACCCCGCAGGAACGGCTCATCCTCGTACTGCGCCTGTACGAAGGCGTCGCCGAGGAGCAGACGGCCGCGCTGGTCGGGCTTCCGGCGGACCGGGTGCGGGCGATCTGCACTAGGGCGATCGCCACGATGCGCAGCACCCCTCCGACGCCGCCCGCCGGCACCGCTCCCGGGGTGGCCACATGAACGCGCCCGGCGGACGGGCGGCCGCCCGGTGAACACCCCGGACCGCAAGACCGCCGAGGTCCGCCGACTCCTGGAGGGCGGCCCGCATCCCGCCGTACCGGCCGAACTCGCCGTCCGTGCGGCCGAGTTGGGACTGCGGATGCTGCACCGGCGCCGCATCGCGCGCCGCGCGCTGTGGCTACTGCTCGCGGTGGCGGTGATCGCCCTCGCGGTCTGGGCCTCGATGGCCAAGCCGTGGGTGACGCCGCCTTCTACGGTGACGCCACCCGTGGAGGGGCTGTGGCCGGGCTGGCTGTTAACCCAGCGCCTGCTGCAGGTCGGCGATCAGGTCGTCCGCGTTCTCGATGCCCACCGAGACCCGCACGAGGTCCGCCGGGACCTCAAGGGCGGAGCCCACGACGCTGGCGTGCGTCATCCGGCCCGGGTGCTCGATCAGCGACTCGACACCGCCGAGGGACTCGCCGAGCGTGAACAGCTTCGTACGGTTGCAGACCTCGACCGCCGCCTGCTCGCCGCCCTCGACGAGGAAGGAGACCATGCCGCCGAAGGCGCGCATCTGCTTGGCGGCGATGTCGTGGCCCGGGTGCTCGGGCAGCCCCGGGTAGAGGACCCGGGTGACCTTGGCGTGCCGGGTCAGCATCTCGGCGACCTTGCCCGCGTTCTCGCTGTGCCGGTCCATGCGCACGGGCAGCGTCTTGATGCCGCGCAGCACCAGCCAGGAGTCGAAGGGGCCGGCGACGGCGCCCATCGCGTTCTGGTGGTAGGCCAACTCCTCGCCGATCTCGGCGGAGTTGGTGATGAGCGCGCCGCCCACGACGTCGGAGTGCCCGCCCATGTACTTGGTCAGCGAGTGCACCACGATGTCCGCGCCGAGCGCGAGCGGCTGCTGGAGGTAGGGACTGGCGAAGGTGTTGTCGACGACGAGCCGGGCGCCGGCGTCGGAGGCGACCTGGGCCACGGCCGCGATGTCGGTGATGCCGAGCAGCGGGTTGGAGGGCGTCTCGACCCAGATGACCTTCGTACGGTCGGTGACGGCGGCCCGCACCGAGGCCGGGTCGGAGGTGTCGGCGACCGACCACTCGACGCCCCAGCGGGAGACGACCTTCGCGAACAGGCGGAAGGTGCCGCCGTAGGCGTCGTTCGGGATCACCACGTGGTCGCCGGGCGTGAGCAGCGTACGCAGCAGGCAGTCCTCGGCGGCGAGCCCGGAGGCGAAGGCGAGACCGCGCCGGCCGCCTTCCAGGGCCGCCAGGTTCTCTTCGAGGGCGGTCCGGGTCGGGTTGGCGCTGCGGCTGTACTCGTAGCCGCCGCGCAGGCCGCCGACGCCGTCCTGCTTGTAGGTGGAGACCTGGTAGATCGGGGGTACGACCGCACCGGTCAGCGGATCCGCGGTGTTCCCGGCATGGATCGCGATGGTCTCGAAGTTCTTGTCGAGGTGCTCGTGGCTCATGGCTCCAGAGCCTAGTTCGTCGGATCCCCGGGTTCGCCACTTCCGCGTTCGTCATATCCGGGCGCCGTCTGGTTCGCTGGTGGTCATGGAGATTCTGTGGACCCTGTTGGCGCTGGCCCTGCTCATCGCGATCGTGAGTCGCCTGGTGTTCCGGCGCCAGGGCGGCATCCGGCTGGCCCGGCCCGGTGCGCCGGACGCCGCGGACCCGGCGGCCTACGGCTTCGTACGCCAGGAGGAGCTCGACGTACGCCTGCCAGGACCCGACCAGGATCTCCTCGACGTGCTCGCGGTGGTGCAGGCGACGCAGGACTGGAAGGCGGCCTCACAGCTGCTCGCCGGCACGCCGCCGGAGGGCGAGCGGCGCTGGCAGCGCGTGCAGGCCTTCGCGGGCGCGGCCTCCCTTGAACTGGCCCAGCGCCCCGGCGCCGGCGGGGCGTGGCTGCGCACGTGGCGGTCGGAGGCGCCGCAGGACGCGGGGGCGGCGCAGGTCCACGCGGAGTTCCTGGTCCAGCAGGCCTGGCGGTCCTCGTCCGCGCACCGGGACGACTTCCGCATCATCCTGGAGGAGGCCCGCACGGTGTGCGCGGAGGCGGCGGGGCTTGCGCCGGACGACCCGGTCCCGTACATCACCGAACTGGCGGTCGCCCGCGGACTGGCCTACCCCCGCCCGGAGTTCGACCAGTTGTGGGCCGAGGTCCTGGACCGCGCCCCGCACCACATGGGCGCGCATCTCGCGGCGCTGCACTACCACTGCGAGAAGTGGCACGGCTCGCGTGCGCAGGCCGACGAGTTCGCGACGGCGTCCGCCGCGCGTGCGCCGCGCGGCTCGCTGCTCTCCGCGCTCCCCCTCTTCGCGGTGTACGAGCACCTCCCCGAGGTCGTCATCGTGCGCGACTTCTACCGCACTGCGGTGGTCGGCCGCGCGATGGACGGCGCCCTGCACGCGGCCCACCAGGCCCGCCCCGACGACCCGGTCCTGCCCCACGTCCGCCACCTCCTGGTCCTGTTCCTGGTCCGCGCCGAACGCTGGGCGGAGTCGATGGACCAGTTCGTAGCCCTGGACGGCTACGTGGGCGCGCTCCCCTGGACGGTCTGCGAGGACCCGGCAGAGAGCTACGCCCTGTGCCGGGCACTGGCGGTGGCGGGGTACGAGGCGAATGGGGGGAGCCCGGCGACGCTGCGGCGGTAGGGGGTGTGGCTTGGGGGGCGCGAGGGGCGGGGCGTCGGTAGGGGGCGGTCACTGCGGCGGGGCCGCGAGGGGCGGGGCGGCGGCGCCCTCCGGCCATGGGTCCCTGGCCCCGGCGCCCTGGCCCCGTGGCACCCTGCCCGTGGGGTTCTGCCCCCTCGGGCTGGAATCTCCCGCGCCGACCGTACGTTGCCCTAGGTACCCACAGTCTTCCGAGGAGCCCCCTATGATCTTCGGCCGCCGCACGCCCGAGCTGCCCACCCCCGAGCAGGCCCTGAAGGGCCGACCGGAGCCCGAATTCACCGTCCCCTCCCGGCACACGGTGCTGGGCAACCCGCTCGTCGGCCCGTACCCCGAGGGGCTGGAGGTCGCGGACTTCGGGATGGGGTGTTTCTGGGGAGCCGAGCGCAAGTTCTGGCAGACGCCGGGGGTCTGGACGACGCTGGTCGGGTACCAGGGCGGGAGCACGGTGAACCCCGCGTACGAGGAGGTCTGCTCGGGCCTGACCGGCCACACCGAGGCGGTCCGGGTTGTCTACGACCCCGCGCTCGTCTCGTACGAGCAGCTCCTGAAGGTGTTCTGGGAGTCCCACGACCCGACCCAGGGCTTCCGCCAGGGCAACGACGTCGGCACCCAGTACCGCTCGGCGATCTACACCCACACCCCGGCCCAGGCCACCACGGCCCAGTCCTCCCGCGAGGCCTACCAGAAGGTCCTGACGGGCTCGGGCTACGGCACGATCACGACGGAACTGCTCCCCGCGGAGGGGCGGCCCTTTTACGCTGCGGAGCCTCATCACCAGCAGTACTTGGACAAGAATCCGGCGGGGTACTGCGGGATCGGGGGGACGGGGGTGTCCTGCCCGATCGGCATCGCCGATGCTCCGTCGACGGACGCCTGACACACATACACCGCCGCTAACGCTGGAGACCCGTGGGAGACCTTGGGGCTCCAGCGCCCCCCTTCCCCGACTTGCCGAACTTCAAGACGGGAGCCTCGAGCCTGGCTACGATCCGAAGCGATCAGGCGGGCGAGCGAGGGGCGGAACCGCGGTGACGATCCAGAAGGTCTCAGTTCCTAAGGGCCAGGTCTTTAAAGTCCTCCAACTCGAAGAGGGCCATTTTACCGACCTGAAGGCCATTGAGATCGCTCCTGCAAAACTAACCAAGGCGATCGCCGCCTTCGCTAACGCGGATGGCGGCGAACTGTACGTAGGGGTCGACGAAGGCCCCGGAGGCAAGAATCACCGGTGGCGCGGGTTCGCCAACATGGAGGCCGCAAACGGCCACCTCCAAGTGTTCGAGGAACTGTTCCCGCTTGGCGGCGACTTCCTTTACGAATTCCTTTTCTGCGATGGCGAGCCCGGCCTCGTGTTACACATAATCATCCAGAAGACAAAAGAGATCAAATGCGCCAGCGACAGAAAAGCCTACGTTCGACGCGGAAGCCAGAGTCTGCCGGTAAACCCCGAAGGGATGGAGCGGCTTCGGCGCAACAAGGGAATCACATCGTTCGAATCAGAGACTGTCGCCGCCCCCGTCGACTTGATCTCAAACTCGCTCACAATCATCGACTTCATGCTGAGTAGCATCCCCAGCGCCGAACCCGAGGTGTGGCTGCGGAAGCAGATGATGATCATCGGCGGCAATCCGACAGTCGCGGGGCTCCTGCTGTACGCCGACGAACCCCAAGCCGCCCTGCCCAAGCGCTGCGCGATCAAGATCTATCGGTACAAGACCACCGATGCCGAAGGGGCTCGCGAGACCCTCGCCTTCGACCCGATCACAGTCGAGGGCTCACTGTACGAGCAGATCAAGCAGGCTGTCGCGAAGACCTCTGAGCTCATCGAGGGGGTTAAGGTGCTCGGACCTGAGGGGCTCACCCCTATCACGTACCCCTTCGAGACTCTCCACGAGATCATCACCAATGCGGTGATTCACCGCGACTACGCCACGGCAGACGACGTCCACGTCCGCATCTTCGACAACCGCGTGGAAGTCGAGAGTCCAGGGCGCCTGCCGGCCCACATCACAACAACGAACATTCTCAAGGAGAGGTTCTCACGCAATGGCGCAGTCGTACGCTTGATCAACAAATTTCCGAACCCACCCAACAAGGATGTCGGCGAAGGGTTGGCTACAGCCTTCGCCGCAATGAAGCGGCTCAAGTTGAAGGATCCGGTAATCGAGGAGCGGGACAACTCGGTCCGCGTCAACATTCGCCACGAACGGCTCGGCTCGCCCGAAGAGATCGTCATGCAATATCTGGACACCCACGCCGAAATTAACAATAGAACCGTAAGAAGCCTGACCGGAATCGGGTCGGAGAATAGAGTTAAGACAATCTTCCTTCGCCTAATTAAGGCAGGGCAAATTGAACGAGTCCCTGGGAAAGCGGGCAGCGCATCAGCATATAGGCGCGCGTCTGCGGACGGCACGCCGTAGCGGCCTGTCCATGCCGATGGCAACACGCTGGCCACCCAGCTCTCAAGCACTTTCCCGTTCTGGAAAGTCTCGGTACTTGACCTCATCACGACCAGCTCGGGAACATCGAACGCGACAGGCGTTACGCCGACGTGTCAGCGACCCCGAGCGGCTGGCGCAGCTGGACCTGCCCGAGGGCGAGACCGCCGTCGTGGTCCCGGCTGCGGTGCTGGAGGAATTCTTCCGTGCTCAGCGGTAAGGAGTTCGGCCGTCTCTTCGAGACCTTCGAGCGGACCGCCTTCCGTCTGGAGACACTCTCCGTCTACAGCGTGGAGGAGGAGCGGGAGGACTTCGAACGCTTCCTGGCTGGCGGGGACATGGGCCTGCCTGGGACGACAACCCGTGGGTGCGGTCGATGACCGACAAAGGCAAGGAAGTCTCGCGCGTCCACGTGCTCCGGTCTCCGCTGACCGACTACCTGCGGTACGAACTCGCCGCCTACCCGGGCAGCGTCACGGCAGGCGAGACCATCGGCATCATCGATCAGACTGAGCAGGACTGCCCGGCCTGCCTAATCACGACTGCTGATTGTTCGACGACCACCAGCAGTACCTCGACAACAATCCGGCGGGGTACTGCTGGGGCGGGGGGACGGGGGGACGGGGGGACGGGGGTCAAGCTAGGCGACCCGTTCGAAACGATCTGGGGGCGTCCTGCCCGACGGGGATCGCGCCTGCGACGGAAGTTGGCAAGTAGCTGCTGACCACCTCAGTACGTCAGTGACCTCTGTAGCGTGGTCCTCCGCCCAGGGCCACAGAGGGTTGTCCGATATCGTTCATCAGCCACCTTCAGGCCCTTTTCGGCCAGGAAGTCAGGGCGGGCCGCTAGGACGCACACGTCTCGCCACCATGGAGACCATGGCAACTTCGGGGGCGAGAAGCAGTCGACTCGGCGGTTTGGGGCAATGGTGGGGCATCATCGCGGCGGCATTGCTGATCGCCGCATGGATCAACAAGGCAGCGGGGCCGGCGGTTGTCGCCGCTCTGTCAGCTCTGGTCCTGATCTGGTCTCTCTTCCAAGCGCCAGTGACATGCGGCGCCCCTGTCAGAGGGCGGGAAGATGGTTGCCGCAACAACGCGGCCGGACTCCTTATGGGCTGCCACATCCGCCAGCATCGTTGGCAGAAGCTCAAGATGCTGATCTTGCGACGCCAGGTCCGCACCTTCTGCTCAGGACTTTTCACAGATGGCAAGGCCGCCCTCGTGACGCTGGCTGCGATCGGCAGCGTCCTCTCCGGCCTCGTGGCCTTCATCCCCGGTGCGGCTCTCAATTGACCACACCTGTGGCCACCCAGCAGCAACTAGCAAAGCGCAACGGGTCACATGGGGGTGCAGGCTCACAATTCCCCAAGCTAATGCCTAGCTCACTCGCACCGCCGGCCCGATTCGTGGCTCGCACGCAGGCGCGACCGAACCTACCGACGCCAAACAGCCTAAGACGGCAACCTCTCAGACGATAGATGCCCGCCGTGGGGGCACATCCACCACAGGCTGGGCGGGGACCGGGGTGTCCTGCCCGATCGGCGTGGCCAAGGCCGACGGGTGATTCCTCTAAATCGCTTCCCCCTGAGCCGAGTTCGTGACGGCTTGGGGGGCCGCCGCAGGCGTGCGGTGATCGTCTACCCGACAACGCGAATATTGGCGTTCCGCCATGGACGTGCCAGGACGGCCGACCTAACGTCTCCACTGACGGCAGGGATCAACCCTGTGCGGACGAAGGGGGCGCAATGGCGCGCAACGATCTGACCCGCCTTACCGGCAATGTTGGCGGACCCAACTGCGACGACGACGATTGCGCCAACGTCTACCGGAGGGAGAGCGGGGCATTCGTCATCCAGGGAGACGTGTCCCGCGCGTTCACACCGCCCGACGGCGAGGGACTGGTAGAGATCCCCGAGGCGGTTCTCAGGGAGGCTGTCCGTGCTCTTGGATGGTGAGGACTGGCGTCGCTTCTTCGACGCATTCGAGCGGGAGGCATGGCGCTTCGAGGCGCAGCCCACGTACACGATGCCGAGAGAACAAGAGAACGTGGCCCGCTTCCTGAGGGGCGAGGAGAAGCCTGCGGATCACAATGCGCGATGGCATGAACGAGTGCGGGCGTACGTCGAATCGGGCCGCAGCATTGGCCGTGTTCGCATCGTGCACCAGCCACTGACCGAATATCAGCGGTACCAATTCGCCTGGGGAATCCCCGGAAACATTCGGGCAGGCGAAGACATCCGCGTACTGGACGTGACCCGAGCCGATTACGGCCTGCCCCTCACTGGCCAAGACTGGTGGATGTTCGACGAAGCCAGCGTGGTGCACCTCAACTTCCGGCCGGACGGCACTCAGATCAATCGCGAGGTATTCGAGGGAGACCCTGCCGCTCACCGGGAATGGAAGCGGATCGCCCTGGAGCACGCTGTGCCCTTCAAGGAGTACGTGAAGGGCCTTGGCGTTTGACCCCGGGCAGCTGGGTCAGTCGAAAGCCGACCTGGCAGAGACACTCCGCGCACTGCGCAAGCGAGCCAACCGCACTCAGGTCTGGCTCGCTCGGCGCTGCAACATGTCGCAGACGAAGCTCAGCAATATGGAGACTGGCCGGGCAACACCGACCCTTGTCGACACCGAACTGATCCTCAGAGCCCTTGATGCTCCACCGGAACTCGTCGCAGAGGTAACGACCCTCGCGCGGTTGGCCAATACGGAGTGGCAGGGCAAACGGGCTTCGTGGCGCAAGGGCTTGGAGAAGCGCCAGGCAGAACTGGCCGGCCTCGAAGCCGAGGCGAGGACACTGCGGTATTTCCTGCCCGCGATGGTGACCGGCCTACTGGCCACCCCGGAGTACATCCGAGCCAGCCTCAGCCATTCACCGGGCGATGTCTCCAAGACGGTGGCGAAGAAGTTGGAGCGCCAGACGATCCTGTACGACATCACCAAGCGCTTCACCTTCCTCCTGACCGAGCAAGCCGTGAGATGGCCCGTCGTCCCCAAGCCCGCTATGGCAGTACAGATGGACCGTCTTGCGTCGCTCACTTATCTACCCAACGTCCGCATCGGCATGCTGCCCCTCGATACGGCGATAAGCCGAGGCCCTTTGAATACCTTTACCGTCTACGACCAACGCTTGGCCACGGTCGAGACCTTCACCGGACGGATCGTTTTCCAAGACGCCAGGGACATTGCTGAACAACTCGAGGTATTCGGCCTCTACGAGCGACACGCGCTCTTTGATGAAGAGGCCAGGGCGACGCTTGGAGAATGGGCAGATTCCTGCCGCTCGTGATCGTCTACCCCACAACGCGAATAGCCGTTGAATGGTGTCGCCAACGCGGCCAAACTTAAGCGCACATCGAGGGTGGAAAAGAGTGAGGGGCAGCTATGGCGGGGCCAGTCGGCCACCCGGAGAATCCGGTGGAGCCCATCGGCAGTTGGCTGTGCGTGACCGTTGGAGTCGCTGGGTGCGATATCTGCGGCACGCCGGCACGGGAAGTCGAAGCGGCTCTGAAGCAGGGGCTGCATGGGGTGGCATTCGATGCCGGTCGGGAGATTGGAAAGCATCCCGCACACACCGACGGACCGGCCTCGACGACGCGCGTGGAGGCATTGGCCTGATGGAAATGCAAACATGGCGCGATGCGTGGACGCGGGCAGACGACGCCTGCAACACCCTCAGGGAGGCGCTGGAGGGGCTTGGGTTCCCTGAGTCGGCATGGGGTGCGATCCGCCCTCAGGTGCACTACAGGGGCGCGGCACAGGTAGACGTCGGCGTGATAGACGCCGGTCTTGTCGAGGAGCTGGCCAAGGTATTGCGTGTCGCCCGGCGGACCGCTGAGCCGCATCCGTCGGACGGGCCACGCCGCCGTTCGGGGGAGTCCGCCGGGTTGCCGGAGTACCACGGGTCGGGTTCGGGGTGAATTGCTGGGAAACAGCAATTCGGCCGGAAAGGCGGCAGGCGTGAGCGACCCGAGGACGACGATGGGGGACCCGGTGCATCTGACGCTGCCGCATGCGCCGCCGCAGCCCGCGAAGGGGTGCGCGGTGTGTGCGGAGCTGGTCGCCCGGCGGCGGGCGGCCCGGGCGCGGGGGGATCTTTCTGCGGCCACGGATGCGGATGTGGAGATCCGGCACCATCCCCATCTGCGGCGGGGGCGGTGACTCGCCCCCGGGTCGACGGGCCCCGGTCAGTGCACGTGTTGGGCCAGGATCGCGTCGGCGGTGGACGCCGGGTAGAGCAGGGTCATCGTCGAGCGCAGCGCGGGGGCGCCGGAGGCCGGGGTCAGTTCGACCGTACGGGAGGTGAAGTCGCCCACCGTGCGGCAGGACCACCAGGCGGCGAGGTCCGGGCGGGCCGTGCGCAGGCGGGCGTTCAGGCGGCGGACGCGGTCGTCGTGGGGGTGACGGTCCGCGCGGGTGCGGAAGTGGCGGTGCAGGTCCATCGCCACCGGCTGCCAGTCGGGGAGCAGCCGCTGATGGGCCGGGTCCGTGAGCAGGAGGAGGAGCAGGTTGCGGTCCGGTGGCGGTATGCGCGCCGGGTCGGGCCAGAGCCCCGCGTACGCCGTGTTCCACGCCGTGATCGTGAGCGCCGGGTCCAGTGCGAGCGCCGGGGTTTCGCGCCAACTCCCCATCAATGCGAGGGTGTTGGGGTCGACCGGCAGGGCATCCCGCTCCGGCGCGGCGAAGCCCGCCAGGGTCAGGACGTGCGCGCGGGCCGTCGCGTCCAGGCGCAGGGTGCGGCTCACCGCGTCCAGTACCTGCCGGGAGGTCTCCACGCGGCCCTGCTCCAGCCAGGAGTACCAGGCCACCCCCACCCCGGAGAGCGCGGCGACCTCCTCGCGGCGCAGGCCCGGGGTGCGGCGCCGGGCGGTGGCCGCCGGCAGGCCCAGCTCGGCGGGGCTGAGGCGTTCGCGGTGGGCGCGGAGGAATCCACCGAGCTCGCGTCGCCGCGCCGCGTCGGCGCCCTCTCGCGCACCGGTCACGCCCACCCCCTGCCTTGTGGCGCCCATGCCCCGTCCCCCTCTCCCCACCACGCCGCACCGCCACCCCGGCCGCACCGCACCCACGCCCCGTTCTCCCGTCCCCGCCACGCCGCACCACCGCCTCGGCCGCACCGCGCCCACGCCCCGTCCCTCTGTCCCCGCCACGCCGCCCCGGCCGCACCGCACCCACGCCCTCTCCCCCGCCAACACCCATGCCCACCGCCCCCATTCCCCCTGCCCATGGCCCAGCCTGTGACCCCCACTCACCGCATGAACCGGCTTCTGGCCGGGCTTCGTTCGGCGGTGGAGGCTGGGCGCATGACCGACAACGACACCACCGCGCACCCCGCCCCCGTCATGCGGCGGCGCAGCAACGACTCGTCCTCCCTTGCCTCCCCCCGCGCCTTCGTCCGCGTCTTCACCGGACCCGGCACCCTTGGGGGACTCACCCGCTTCTACGAGGAAGTGCTCGGCGTCGAACGGGACATGTGGTTCAGCTATCCGGAGAAGGGGCTCGCACTGGCCACGGTCGGCGGGTTCCTGCTCGTCGAGGGGGCGGACCACGACGTCGCGCCGTTCCTCGACGTCGACGGCACCCTGCTCGTCGACGACGCCTCAGCGCATCTGGCCCGGCTGACCGCCCGGGGCGCCGAGGTCCTCGAACCGCTGCACCAGGTGCCGACGGGCTCGGGGTTCACCGCCCGGCACCCGGACGGCACGGTGATCGAGTACGTCGAGCACCGGCCCACCCCCGAAGGGCTGTAACCGTCGGCGATATTCGCTGGCCACACCCCACCCGCCCGCGTCACGCTTCCCCCATGGAAGACCGCACCGGCCCCACCCCGCCCCGTCAGCAGATCCGCGCCCTGCACAGCGCGTCGACCGTCACCGTCTACCAGGCGTACGACCCGGTGCTCGGGCTGCCCGCCGCCCGGGACGGGCGCTTCCCGGCGGCCTGGAAGCGGGAGCGGATGACCTGGGTCAAGCCGTCGTTCCTGTGGATGATGTACCGCTCGGGGTGGGGCCTGAAGGACGGGCAGCGGACCGTGCTCGCCGTCGAGATCCGCCGGGACGGGTTCGACTGGGCGCTCGACCACGCCTGCCTCTCGCACTACGTGCCCGAAGTGCACGGTGAACAGGCTGGCTGGAAGCGGGAGTTGAGGCTGGCGCCCGCGCGCGTGCAGTGGGATCCCGAGCGGGATCTGCGCCTCCAGCCGCTGCCGTACCGGTCGTTGCAGCTCGGGCTCGCCGGGGAGGCGGTGCGGCGGTACACAGACGAGTGGGTCGTCGGGATCCGTGATGTCACCCCGCTCGCCCACCGCGTCCACGCGCTCGTACGGGACGGTGAACTCGACGCCGCCCGCGCCCTGTTGCCGGACGAGCGGGTCTATGCCCCGACGGGCACGCGTGGCCGCTGAGCCGGGCTCGTGCCCCGCAGCCCCGGCCCTTCATTCCAGCTCCGCCCAGATCTCGTACGAAATCTCCGCAGCCCGCTCCGCGTCCCCCGCCTCGCACGCCGCGATCAGCTCCTCGTGGCGGGCCGCCGACGCGCGGGCGGCCTCGCTGGAGAAGCGCTGGTGTTCCAGGCGGCGCAGCAGCGGGGTGTAGCGGGCCACCGTGTCGGACAGGGGCTGGTTGCCGCTCGCCGACACCGGGACGGCGTGGAAGGCGTCGTCGGCGCCGATCGCCGCCGCGATGTCGCCCGCCGCCACCGCCCGTACGAAATCCGCGTTCGCCGCGCGCATCTCGGCCAGGTGGCTCTTCTTCAGGCGCGGCAGCGCCTCCCGTACCGCGAGGGTGTGCATCGCGCGGACCACGGCCAGCGCGCCCCGGATCTCTTCGGCGACCAGCGGGGCCACCCGGGTATAGCTCTGCGGTTTGGACACGACCAGGCGTTCCGCGGCGAGGCGGGCGAGGGCGTCGCGGACCGGGGCGCGGGAGAGACCGAGGCGGGCGGCGAGCGCGGCGTCGCTCAGCTTCGCGCCCGGCGCGTACTCGCCCGAGACGATGGACGACAGCAGCGCCTCGTACGCGACATCGCGCAGGAGGCGCCGGGAGGTGGGGGCAGGGACGGATGCGGGGGCGGCGTCGGGCGGCTCTGGGGTCACAACTAACATTTTAGTTCGTGGCCGATCGGCGAGAGAGTGGGACGTGAACGACACGAAGGGCCCGAAGGGCGCGGGCGTGCACAGAAGTACCGCCCTGCCCATGGCGCTCGGCGTCGTCGCCGCCGGGTGTTTCGCGACCAGCTTCGTGCTCAATCGGCAGATGAGCGTGGCGGGCGGGTCCTGGCTGTGGACCGCGAGCCTGCGCTATCTGTTCATGCTGCCGCCGCTCGTGCTGATCGTGTGGATACGGGGCGGGCTGCCCGGGGTCGTACGGAGTCTGCGGGCCCGGCCCTGGTCGTGGCTGGGCTGGTCGACGGTCGGGTTCGGGCTGTTCTACGCGCCGATGACCTGGGCGAGCCGGGCGGGCGCGGGCTGGCTGCTCGCGGCGACCTGGCAGTTGGTGATCGTCGCGGGGATCCTGATCGGCGGGCGGGTTCCGCGTCGCACGCTCGCGGTCTCGCTGCTCATCGTCGCCGGGGTCGCCCTCGCGCAGACCCAGAACGCGCACGGCATGGACGCGGGCACGGTCGCGCGCGTCGTCGTCCCGGTCCTTGTCGCGGCCGTCGCGTACCCGCTCGGCAACCGCAGGCTGCTCGGCCGCGACGGCCTCGACGGGGTGCAGCGCACGCTCGCCATGACGGTCGGCTCGCTGCCGCTGTGGGTGGTTCTGGCCGGTACGGCGGGCGTACGCGTCGGTGCGCCCGGGCGCGATCAGGTCGTCCAGTGCCTGATCGTCGCCCTGGTGTCGGGGGTGGTGGCGACCACCCTGTTCTTCCGCGCCACCGATCTCGTACGGGACCGGCCGGCCGCGCTGGGTGCGGTGGAGGCGACCCAGGCCGCCGAGGTGCCCTTCACGCTGGCGGGCGAGGCCCTGGTGACCGGCATCTCGGCCCCGGCCCCGACCGGCTGGACGGGCCTCGCGCTCATCGTCGGCGGGCTCTGCCTGCACGCCCTGCACCCGTCCCGGGACCAGGATCCGGCCCCGGCTACCGCTTGGGCCAGTGCCACGCCAACTCGCCCAGAGGTCCCGGCCCCTCGGCCACCGTCTACCCGAACGCCTTGACCTGTCGACCTGTTGACCAGTTGACCAGCCTTCGAGCGTAGGACCGGCGCGTACGGGCTCCCGATCGGCCGGATCGTAGGGTGGCCGGATGGGCAGCGGCGAGAGCATGCGCGTACGAATACCCGTACGCGACGAGGAGCGTGAGCGGGGCGGGGCGGAGCCCGGGGGGTGGGGCCGGTGGCGGGGGCGGGCGGCGGTGCCCGTGCTCCTCACGGCGCTCATGATTCCCGCGTACGCCGCGTGGGCCGCCTTCCTCGCGACCGGCGGGGGCGACCTCTCGGCCCAGTTCGCCTGGGCCGGGTTCGCCGCGCGGCACCCGGGGTCGGCGTACAACCTGTCCTGGTACGGCGGCACCCACACCGCCAACTACAGCCTGCTCACGCCGTGGTTGATGGCGGCGTTCGGGGTGCGCACGGTGACCGTGGCGGCGGGCCTCGCCTCGACGTGGCTGATGGCCCGGCTCCTGGTACGCGCGGAGTCGGTACGCAATCCGTGGTGGCCGACGCTGCTCGGAGCCGGTGCGCTGTGGTGCAACGTGGCATCGGGGCGGACGACCTTCGCGGTGGGCGTGGCCTTCGGCCTCGGCGCCTGCTTGTGGGCTGGAGAGAGCGGCGCTCTCGGCTCAGGACGGGGTGATCGCGGGATACGGGAGAGCAGCGCTCTCGGTTCGGGGCAGGGTGATCGCCGGGGGTTGCGGGAGAGCGGCGCTCTCGTTGTGGAGCGGGGCGCTCGCCTCTGGGCGCGCGGAGAGAGCGCCGCCCGCCGCGTAGAGCAGCACTCTCGCCGCACCACCCTCACCGATACCGAGAGCATCGCTCTCATCTCAGAGCGCCGCCCTCACCGCAGAGCCCTGCTCTCAGCCGCATGCGCCGCTCTCGCCACCGCCGCCAGCCCCGTCGCAGGGCTGTTCCTCGTCGTGGTCGCCGCCGCGTACGGGCTCGACCGGCGGTGGCGTACGGCGACGGCGCTCCTGCTCCCGCCGTTCGTCGTCGTCGGCGCGACCAGCCTGCTCTTCCCCTTCGAGGGTGAACAGCCCATGGCGCTCGGCAAGGTGTGGATGCCGCTCGCCGCCTGCGCCGTGCTGGTGTGCGCCGCGCCGCGCGGGCGGGACTGGCGGCTGGTGCGGTACGGCGCGGCCGTCTACGCGCTGGGCGTCGTGCTCACGTACCTCGTCGCCTCCCCCATCGGCACCAACGTGGAGCGGCTCTTCGGGCTCGCGGCCCCGCCGGTGCTGCTCGCCGCCGCCCTAGCCCTGCCCCCGCACGCCGGCCGCGACCCGGGCAACGCCCCCCACAGGACCGGCGGGATCCTCCAGACCCACCAGACCCACCAGACCCGCCGAATCCACCGGATCCGCCAGATCCGTCGGCTCGTCCTCGCCCTCACCTGCCTCGTCTCCATCGTCTGGCTGCGCGACAAGACCATGGACGATCTGCGGGTGGCGACCGAGGTGCCCGCCTGGGCCGCGCACACCGACGGGGTCGTCGCCGAGCTGGACCGGCTCGGCGCGGAGCGTACCCGCGTCGAGGTGGTCCCGGCCCGCAACCACCGCGAGGCGTCCGTACTCGCGGCGTACGTCAACAACGCCCGGGGCTGGAACCGGCAGCTCGATGTCGAGCGCGGCCGGCTCTTCTACGACGGCACGCTGGACCGGGACACCTACCGCGCCTGGCTGGACCGCCTGGCCGTCGGCTTCGTCGTGGTGCCCGACGGCCGCCCGGACGGTCCCGCCGAAGCCGAGGCCGCCCTCGTGCGCGGCGGGGCGCCCTGGCTGGAGCCGGTCTGGCAGGACGCGCACTGGAAGGTCTACCGGGTCCGCGACGCCGTGCCCCTCGTCTCGGCCCCCGGCACCGCGCTCTCGGGCGACGACGCCGAACTGGTCGTACAGATGGACCGGCCGGGCTCGGCGACCGTACGGATCGCGTACTCGCCGTGGCTGCGGGCCAAGGGCGCCCGCGTGGCGCAGGGCCCGGACGGCTGGACCCGCCTCACGGTCACCGTCCCCGGCACCTACCGCCTCGGCTCCAACTACCTTCCCTGATTCTCCAACTATCTTCCCTGACAAGGGAGTTCTGGTTCAGATTGCATCTCGCGCAGCGCCGCCGCCGTCTCCTGGGAGGTAGCGCGAAACCCCGGAGGCACCGGGCCTCCGGGGTTTCACCGAAGCTGAATCGCTCAGAGCCGGATCGGCTAGATCGTCGCGGTGTCGATCACGAACCGGTAGCGCACGTCGCTGGCCAGCACCCGCTCGTACGCCTCGTTGATCTGGTCCGCGCGGATCAGCTCGATCTCGGCGCCCAGGCCGTGCTCGGCGCAGAAGTCCAGCATCTCCTGGGTCTCGGCGATGCCGCCGATCATCGAACCGGCGAGGATCTTGTTGCCGCCGATGAGGCCGAACATGTTGAGCGAGTTCGGCTCCTCGGGGGCGCCCACGTTGACGAACGCGCCGCCCGTCTTCAGGAGCGAGAGGTACGCGCCCAGGTCGAGCGGGGCGGAGACGGTCGACACGATCAGGTCGAGGGAGCCCGCGAGCTCCTTGAAGGTGTCCGCGTCGCTGGTCGCGTAGTAGTGGTCGGCGCCGAGCTTCAGGCCGTCGTCCTTCTTGCGCAGCGACTGGCTGAGCACGGTCACCTCGGCGCCGAGCGCGTGGGCGATCTTCACGCCCATGTGGCCGAGGCCGCCGAGTCCGAGGATGGCGACCTTCTTGCCGGGGCCCGCCTGCCAGCGCTTGAGCGGCGAGTACAGGGTGATGCCCGCGCACAGCAGCGGGGCCGCGACGTCCAGCGGGATGCTGTCGGGGATGCGCAGGGTGTGGTCGGCGTCGACCACGATGTGGGTGGAGTAGCCGCCGTAGGTGGGCAGCCCGTCCCTGCCGATCGAGTTGTACGTGGCGGTGCCGGTCGCGCAGAACTGGTTCTGCCCGGCAAGACAGGTCTCGCACTCGCCGCAGGAGTCGACGAAGCAGCCGACCCCTGCACGGTCGCCGACCTGGAACGTGGTGACGGCGGAGCCGACTTCGGTGATCACGCCGGCGATCTCGTGGCCGGGCACCATCGGGAAGACGGCCTCGCCCCAGCCCTCGCGCGCCTGGTGGATGTCGGAGTGGCAGATACCGGCGTACTTGATCTCGATGAGCACGTCGTTCGCGCCCACCGGGCGGCGCTCGACGGTGGTGCGCTCCAGCGGGGCCTTGGCGGCGGGGGCGGCGTAGGCGGCGACGGTGGTCATGCCGTTCTCCTCAGATCTTTGGGGTACGCGCCCAGCCTGCCCGAATCCGCGCAGGTCACCCAGGTCCCTGTGCTGCCTACGTCCAGCGTGCGTACCACTGGCAGGGTCAGGCTCACGGTCGTACGACCACCCCGGCGGCGGCGGATACTGGGGTGTCATGGACCAGCGTGCCGAACTCAGCGAATTCCTCCACTCCCGCCGGGCCCGGCTGAAGCCCGAGGACGTGGGGCTGCCCGACCACGGGCGGCACCGCAGGGTGCCCGGTCTGCGCCGGGAGGAGCTGGCGCAGCTGGCCGGGGTGTCGGTGGCGTACTACACGCGCCTGGAGCAGGGCAACGCGCAGAACGTCTCCGTGGAGGTCCTGGAGGCGATCGGGCGGGCGCTGCGGCTGACCGACACCGAGCAGAACCACCTCAGCCACCTCGCGAAGGGCAAGCCGAGGAAGAAGCGCGCGGCCGCCGCCCGGCCGCAGCAGGTGCGCCCGGCGCTCCAGCAGCTGATCGACGCGATGGAGGGCGTGCCCGCCTACATCGTCGGCCGCCGCCTCGACATCCTCGGCTGGAACCGGATGGCGGCGGCGCTCCTGGGCGATCTGTCCGAACTGCCGCCGCAGGAGCGGAACCTGGCCCGCCATGTCTTCCTGGACCCGGCCGCGCGGGCGCTGTACGTCGACTGGCACAACAAGGCCGTCGATGTGGTGAGCGTGCTGCGGCTGTGCGCGGGCTGCTATCCGGACGACCCGCAACTGACCGCGCTGGTCGGCGAGTTGTCGGTCAAGAGCGAGGAGTTCCGCAGCATGTGGGCGGCCCACACGGTCGCCGACAAGGGCCATGGCGTCAAGCGGCTGCGCCATCCGGTGGTGGGCGAGCTGACCCTCGCGTACGAGACGCTGAAGCTGCCCGACGAGCACGACCTGTCGCTTGTCACCTTCCACGCGGAGCCGGGTTCGGTGTCGGCGGAGTCGCTGCGGCTGCTCGGCAGTTGGAGCGCCGAGCAGCCGGTACGGGCCTGAGGAGCCCGCGGGCCCGGGTTTCGCGGACCCGGGGGCCCGGGGGTCAGACGGCGGAGCCGGCCTTCCACTGGGCCCAGCTCATGTTCCAGCCGTTGAAGCCGTTGTCGGGCTGGATCGTCTTGTCGTGGGAGTTCTTGACGATGACGACGTCGCCGGTGATCGAGTTGTCGTAGAACCAGGCGGCCGTGGTGCCGTCGTCGTTCGCGCCCTTGGTGTCGGAGAGGCCGACGCAGCCGTGGCTGGTGTTGGCGCTGCCGAAGATGGACTTGGCGCCCCAGTAGTTGCCGTGGATGAAGGTGCCGGAGGCGGACAGGCGCATGGCGTGCGGCACGTCCTTGATGTCGTACTCGCCCTTGCCGTCGTTGTCCGTGAAGCCGACCGTCGCACCGTTCATGCGGGTCTCCTTGTACTTCTCGGAGATCACCATCTGGCCGTTGTAGGTCGGGTGGTCGGGGGAGCCCGCGGAGATCGGGATCGTCTTCACGACCTTGCCGTCCTGGGTGACGGTCATGGTGTGGGTGTTCGCGTCCACGGTGGAGACCTGGTTGCGGCCGATCTTGAAGGTGACCGTCTTCTCCTGGACGCCGGTGATGCCGTTGGAGGCCTCGACGCCGTCCAGGTTCATCTTCATGGTGACCGTCGAGTTCTCCTTCCAGTAGTCCTGCGGGCGGAAGTCGAGGCGCTGCGAGCCGAACCAGTGCCCGACGACCTCCTGCCCGCCGCTGGAGGAGACGGTGATGTGGGACTGCACGTCCTTCTTGTTGGTCACCGGCTTGTCGAAGTTGACCGACACCGGCATGCCGACGCCGACGGTGGAGCCGTCCTCGGGCGTGAAGTTGCCTATGAAGCTGTTCTTCGGCGAGACGGTGGTGAAGGAGGCGTTCTCGTGCGCCTCGCGCCCCTTGGCGTCCACCGCGGTCGCCGTCATCTTGTACGTCGCCGAACGCTGCAGCGCCTTGTCGGGCGTCCAGCCGAGCCCGTCGGCGGATATCTTCCCGGCGACCTCGGCGCCGTCGGCGGAGGTCAGGGTGACGGCGGTCAGCTTGCCGTCGGCGACGGCGACCTTGGTGTCGTTGTTGATGCCGACGTTGTTCGCGCCGTTCTTCGGAGTGATGGTGATCTTCGCGGCCGAGGTGTCCTTCTCGGCGGCCTTGTCGGCCTGCGCCTGCGACTGCGCCGACTTCGAGCTGTCGGCCTGGCCGCCCGTGCCACCGCCGCCGTTGCAGGCCGAGAGGACCAGTACGCCGCCGACCACCGCGCACGCGGCCATGAGGCTCTGCTTGCGCCGCTTACTCTCCGTCTTCACACGCATCTCCATCGTCGCCGTCCCCCGGATCCATCACGTCTAGAACATCAGACGGCGGGTTCGCGTTCCGCAGCGGGGGTGAATGTGGGGCACACCACGCGTCGGCGGACGGGGTGGGGCGGGACGGTGCAAGATCACCGAAAGCCGCCCCGCGCCCGCCACTGTCCGCCCGCCGTCCGGCTCGCCGTCCGCCTTCCACCCCGCAGCCCTCCGGTCCGCCGTCCGCCGCCCGCCGTCCGGTTCGGCGCTCCGCGTCAGTCCTTCGTCCGTCAGTCCTCGTCGTTGGTGTCCTCCTCGTCCAGGTCCCACTCCTCGTCGTCGGGGTCGTAGCCGATCCGCTCGCTGCTCCAGGAGGCCTGGGCCAGTTCCACGCCCGGCAGCGCCTCCACGAGGCCGACCGGGTCCACGAGGTAGGCGAGGGCCTCCGCTCCGTCTTCCCGCACCGCGGCGTCCGCATGCGCGCGTTCTTCGGCCCGCATCTCGGGATCCTCGGCGATGCGGCCGAGGGCGGCCGCCGCCAGGGTGTCCGCGTCCTCGATCTCAAGGACCAAATCGACGCGGAGGCGTACATATCGTGATGTCTCTGCTTCGCTCATGCGAGGGAGCGTAGGGCCCGGGGCACGCGCGACTTTCCCGCGACCCGCTGCTTTCACTAGCATCAGCGCATCCCGCCAATTCGACGTACTCGCAAGGGGATCGCTCACTTGTCCGTCGCTCGTCGTCCCCTGCTCACCGCCACCGCCGCCGGCTCCCTGCTCTGCGCCCTGTGGTTCGTGCCGTCCGCCAACGCGACGGACGAGCAGCGCCCTTCGTCCGCCCCCGCGCACACCGCGGACCGGGCCGCCCCGGCCACCGCCGCGGACACCCTCGCGCTCGCCGACACCGGCGGCGCGGACACCTCCCCCTACCTGGTCGGCGGCTCGCTGTTCCTGGGCCTTGGGGCCGGGTTCGTGACGTACTCGGTCCGCAGATCGAGGAGCTGCTGAGGCGGCGGTACGCCCCTCAACTGCCCTCGCGCGTACGGAAAATGGGCCGCCCGGGATTCGACATCCCGGGCGGCCCTTTCCGTACGGCCAACGTGACTCAGGCGAGCGGGCCCGTCACCGGCTCCACCGCGGCGACCAGCTTCCCTTCGCGTACGAAGGCCTCCGCCGCGGCCAGGTCGGGCGCGAGGAAGCGGTCCGGGCCGGGGCCCTGGATGCCGGCCGCGCGGGCCGCGGCGATGGCGGCCTGCGAGGCGGGCGCGGGGGTGAGGCCCTTGCGCAGCTCGATGCCGCGGGTCGCCGCGTACATCTCGACGGCGATGATCCGGGTGAGGTTGTCGACTGCCGTACGCAGCTTGCGGGCGGCCGACCAGCCCATGGAGACGTGGTCCTCCTGCATGGCGGAGGACGGGATGGAGTCGGCGGACGCGGGCACCGCGAGCCGCTTCATCTCGCTGACCAGGGCGGCCTGCGTGTACTGGGCGATCATCAGGCCCGAGTCCACACCGGCGTCGTCGGCGAGGAACGGCGGCAGGCCGTGGCTGCGGTTCTTGTCGAGGAGGCGGTCGGTGCGGCGCTCGGTGATGGAGCCGAGGTCGGCGGCGGCGATGGCGAGGAAGTCCAGGACGTAGGCGACCGGGGCACCGTGGAAGTTGCCGTTGGACTCGACGCGGCCGTCGGGCAGCACGACGGGGTTGTCGACGGCGGAGGCGAGTTCGCGTTCGGCGACGGTCAGCGCGTAGGCGATCGTGTCGCGTCCGGCGCCGTTGACCTGCGGGGCGCAGCGTACCGAGTACGCGTCCTGCACGCGGGGCGCCTCTTCCTCCTGGAAGTGGCCGGTCAGGCCCGAACCCTTCAGCACGGCCAGCATGTTGGCGGCGGCCGCGCCCTGGCCGGGGTGCGGGCGGATGGCGTGCAGTTCGGGGGCGAGCACCTTGTCGGTGCCGAGCAGCGCTTCGAGGGTGAGCGCGGCGGTGATGTCGGCGGAGGTGTAGAGCTTCTTCAGGTCGGCGATGGCCATGCACAGCATGCCGAGCATGCCGTCGGTGCCGTTGAGGAGGGCGAGGCCCTCCTTCTCGCGCAGCTCGACGGGGGTGATGCCGGCCGCGGCGAGCAGCTCACCGGCGGGCTGCACGACGCCGTCGGGGCCCTCGGCGTCGCCCTCGCCCATCAGCGTCAGCGCGCAGTGCGAGAGCGGCGCGAGGTCTCCGGAGCAGCCGAGCGAGCCGTACTCGTGGACGACCGGCGTGATGCCCGCGTTGAGTACGTCGGCCATCGTCTGGGCGACGGCGGGCCGTACGCCGGTGTGCCCGGAGGCGACGGTCTTGAGCCGCAGGAACATGAGCGCGCGCACGACTTCGCGCTCGACCCTCGGGCCCATGCCGGCCGCGTGCGAGCGCACGATGTTGCGCTGGAGCTGGGCGCGGAGATCGGGGCTGATGTGCCGGGAGGCGAGGGCACCGAAGCCGGTGGAGACGCCGTACACCGGCTCCGGCTTGGCAGCCAGCGCGTCAACGATCTCGCGCGCCTTGGCCAGGGCGTCGACGGCCTCGGCGGAGAGCTCGACCCGGGCGTTGTCCCGGGCCACGGCGATGACGTCCTCGGGGGTGGTCCCGGAGGTCCCCACCACGACAGTGTGCATATCCATATTCAGCACCCTACGGATTGAATCCCGTCATGTCACTAGCAGGGCGGGGGTGGGGTCCTTACCCCTGATCCGTTCCCCTTCCGTTGTGGGCAATCGTTCCGCAGGTCGATGGGGGTCCCCCCTGCTCCTTAAGAGCTTGGGGGAGGGTGGGCACAACGGACCGCGGTCCGCAGACCAAGGGCTATGGGGGTCTGGGGGCGCACCCCCCAGCATCTAACCCCGCCCCCGGAACCGCCGCCGGTCGTGCGGGCCGGACGGCGGGGTGTCCGCGAGGCGCAGCACCGCACCGTCCCGCCCAGCCACCACCGGCTTGGCCGAACGCGCGGCCTTCGCGCGGTACTGGGCCGCGTCCGCGAGGCGGAACAGACGGCGGGCCGAGCGCACCTCGCCGATGGGGTCGCCCGTGGAGGCCACCCCGCACGCGACCCCCTCGCCGAGCTCCAACTCCCCTGCCCGCAGGCAGAGTTCCTCGCCGACCGCCACCACCTCGTCGGCGGACGGCCCCACCGAGAGCAGGCAGAACTCGTCGCCGCCGAGCCGTGCGGCCAGCGCCCCCGGCAGCATCGCCCCGCACAGCGAGAGCACCGAGCCGAAGCGTTCCAGGAGCCGGTCGCCGACGGCGTGGCCCCGGGTGTCGTTGACCCGCTTGAGCCCGTTCAGATCGCAGACGACGAGGCTGACGACCGCCCCTTCGGACCGGTGCCGCTCGACCGCCTCATCCAGCTTCATGTCCACGGCCCGCCGGTTGGCGAGCCCGGTGAGCGGGTCGGTGAAGGCGAGGCGGCGTACCTCTTCGAGCCGTTCGGTCTGCGCGATGCCCGCCGCCGCGACCGAGGCGAGCACGGTCGCGAAGTCCGCGTCGGCGGCGTCGAACAGCGGCGCCCCGACCGGCCGCGCCACATACAGCTCGCCCCAGGCCCGGCCGTGCAGCACGATCGGCGCGACCACGCAGCAGCCCCGGCCGCGCCGGCGCAGGGCGGTCACCCTCCCCCAGCTACCGCTGGGAGGTGCCCCCACGTGGCGGTCACCCGCCTCCCCCTCGGGCGGCGCCAGAGCGGTCTCGACCCAGGCGTTCGGCTCGCCGCCACCCGCCCACCGCTCGTGCAGGAACTCGGTGATCTCGGGGAACTGGTGCACCGGGTACGTCTCGTCCTCGGGGAACTCCTCCTCCCCCTCGGCCCGTTCGCCATCGTTCACCAGCACCCGCAGCCGGCCGAGCTCGCGCTCCCACACCGAGAGCGCGGCGAAGTTCCCGCCGAGCGCGTCGCGCGCACCGTGCGCCGCGGCCCGCCAGGACTCGCGCGGCGTGTGCGCCGCGGCCATGGCCTGCGCCAGCGAAACCACGGCCCGCAGCCGGGCATCCTCTCCACCCATTCCTCCAGCTTAGGGAGGTATGAGAAGTTTTGACGGCCGGAACGCCACCGCGCACCCGACGCAAAGGATCATGCCCGCGGACCGGCCGCATGGGGCCGCGCAGGTGGATCGCCACGCGGGAGCCGGTCCGCGAACCGACCACAAAGGATCACACCGCCGGCCCGCCGCGGGGACTCGACCCGGCGCCCGGGATCACTCCCCGGGCCACACCGGCTTCCGCTTCTCGTTGAACGCGGCCACGCCCTCCGCGCGGTCCCCCGAGAACGCCACCGACCGCCACGCCGCGTCCTCGACCTCAAGACCGGCCCGCAGATCGAGCCCTTGCCCGAGCCGCATCGCCCGCTTCGCCGCCCGCAGCCCGACGGGCGAGTTGGCGGCCATCCGCCCCGCGAGCGCGAGCGCCTCCGTACGGGCGTCGTCGGCCAGTACGTCGACGAGCCCCAACTCCCTTGCCTCCAGGGCCTCGACGCGGCGCGCGGTGAAGACCAGCTCGGCGGCACGGGCCGCACCGACCCGGCGCGGAAGCAGCTGCGTACCGCCGCCGCCGGGGATGACGCCGACCGACACCTCGGGCAGCCCCACCACGGCGGTCGCGTCCGCCACGATCACATCGCAGGCCAGCGCCAGCTCGAAGCCGCCGCCCAGCGCGAAGCCGTGCACGGCGGCGACGGTGGGCATGGGCAGTTCGAGCACACCGGTGTACGCGGCGCGCGCGGTGGGCCGCTGGCGTACGAGCTCCGCGTCCGTGAGGGAGTTGCGCTCCTTCAGGTCGGCGCCGACGCAGAACGCCCGCTCGTGGGTCGACGTCAGCACGGTGACCCTGGCGTCGCGGTCGGCGGCGAGCGCGTCGCAGGCGGCGGCGATGGAGCGGGCCATCTCCGTCGAGACCGCGTTCATCGCCTTGGGCCGGTCGAGCACCAGCTCGGCGACGAACCCCTCGCGCCGTACGACGACGTACTCCCCGAACCGCTGCTCAGCCATGCGAACCCCTCCGCGTTAACGAACGTTACGTCGGGGCCGATCCTAGGCTTCGCGGCGGTGCAGGAGCCAGGGTTCCACGACGCCCAGGCCGCGCACCGGGCGCTGCCACATGGGCTGGAGTGCGAAGCGGTACGCGGGGGGCTCCTCGCCCTCCTTCTCGGCGGCCGCGGCGTCCTCTGCGGCCTGCGCCTCGGAGACGGGGGCGTCGCCGGTACGGGCGAGTTCCTCGGCGAACGCTCCGTCGACCAGGACGGCGTCCTTCGGGGCTATCGAGGTGAGCCGGCTCGCGAGGTTCACGGTCGTGCCGAACACGTCGCCCATCCGGGTCGTGACCGTGCCGAACGCGATGCCCACGCGCAGGGCGGGCATCGTCTCGTCGCCCGCCATGGTCTCGATGAGCCGCAGCGAGATCTCGGCGGCGGTCCCGGCGTCGTCCGCGGCGAACAGGACTTCGTCGCCCAGCGTCTTGATGAGCCGCCCGCCGTGCGCGGCGACCAGATCCGCCGCGGTCGTCTCGAACGCCTCGACCAGCTCGCCGAGCTCCTCCTCCTCCAGGCGCCGGGTGAGCCGGGTGAACCCCACGAGGTCGGCGAAGCCCACCGCCAGGCGGCGGTCCACCATCTCCTCGTCGTCGGCGGCCTGCACCACGCGCCCGGTGGCGGCGGCGAGCTGGCGCCGCCAGACGTAGACGAGGAACTCCTGGAGCTCGGGCAGGAGCAGTTCGACCAGGGGGTACGTGACTTCCGTACGGGTCATGCCGGGCTCGGGCGGCTCGGTCAGGCCCTCCAGAAAAGAATCAATCTGCCATTCGGCCAGCCGGGCGGTGGTCTGCCCGGTGGAGCGGGCCACCTGCACCGCCATCGGCTCGCTGAGCAGCCCCGCCTCCACGAGTCCGGCGAGCCGCCGCAGGGCGAGCACGTCCGCCTCGGTGAGCGCCTTGGCCTGCCCGATGTCGGCGAACCCCATGGCCCGCCAGAACCGGGACGCCAGCTCCATGGAGACCCCGGCGGTACGGGCCGCCTGGAAGGGGGTGTAGCGCCGGTCCGCACCGAGGATCAGCTGCTCAAGCCGGATGGCGAGCGGGTCGTCGGTCGGCTCGGCGGTGTGGTCGACGGCGTGGTGCGGGGTCGGATACGCGGAGGTAGGGGGATCCGAGGGGGTGCCGGCGGAGCCGCCGTCGCCGATACCGGCGTCCGCACCGGACCGTGTCTCGTCGACGGTCACCGGCCGCCTCCTGCCCGTTGCCTGCGCACTGCCCTGCCGATCTGTCGCTGGATCGGCCTCAACGATACGGCAGGTGTGCCGTAGCTCACGTCCGCTCCCCCGGGGAGCTGGCCGGGGCCGGTTCTCCCACCCGCCCGCCGGGTTCAGCCCCCTGCGAAGGGCGGGTGGGAAGAGAAACGGGGCCGCTTACGGCGCCGCAGGGCGCAGGTGGACGATGTCGCCCGCCGCGACCGGCCGCTGGACACCCTCGGACGTGGCCAGGACGAGCCGCCCATCCCCGTCCACCGCCACCGCCTCACCCTGTACCGACTGCCCCCCGGGCAGCTCCGCCCGCACCGTGCGGCCCAGCGTCGCGCAGGCCGCCGCGTAGGCCTCCTGGAGCCCGGACGCCGCCGGGTCGCCGGATGCCGCGCGCCACGACCCGTACCACTCCTCCAGCGAGCGCAGCACCGCCCGCAGCAGGGTGTCGCGGTCCGTGGAGACGGCCCCCGCCAGCGCGAGGGAGCCCGCACCCGGCACGGGGAGTTCGTCGGCGCGCAGGGTGACGTTGAGGCCGATGCCGACGACGACGCTCTCCGAACCGGCCCGCTCCGCGAGGATCCCGCCCGCCTTGCGCTCCTCGGCGTCCACCGAGACCAGCAGGTCGTTGGGCCATTTCAGCGCCGTGTCGACGCCCGCCGCGCGCGCAAGGCCGGTCGCCACCGCGACCCCGGTGAGCAGCGGCAGCCACCCCCAGCGCTCGACCGGCACCGACTCCCCCGGCTTCAGCAGTACGGAGAAGAAGAGCCCGGAGCGGGCCGGCGCCGACCAGCGCCGGTCCAGGCGGCCGCGCCCGGCGGTCTGCTCCTCGGCGACCAGCACCGCCCCCTCCGCCAGCGCGTCCGCCTTCGCGGCGAGGTCGGAGTTGGTGGAGCCGGTCGCGGTCACCACGTCAAGCGAGGTCCACAGGGCGTCCGGCCGCAGCAGGGCGCGGCGCAGCGCGGTGACGTTCAGGGGCGGCCGGTCGAGGTCGGACCAGCGGCTGTCGGATGCGTCCGGGGGTGTCATGCAGCCAGGTTAGGCGGCAATTGCAAGGCCACCGGGGTGTGGCCAACGCCGCACTGCCGAACCGTATCCCCGCCACTACCCTACGAGTCAGTAGCCACCATCCCCGTGACCAGGCAGGGAGCCGCATCCCGATGTCCGAGCCGGAAAAGCACGACGCCGCCGCCGACGCTAATGACATTCACACCACCGCCGGAAAGATCGCGGACCTTCAGCGCCGTATCGACGAGGCGACGCACGCCGGCTCCGCGCGCGCGGTCGAAAAGCAGCACGCCAAGGGCAAGTTGACGGCCCGTGAGCGGGTCGAACTGCTCCTGGACGAGGGCTCGTTCGTGGAGCTGGACGAGTTCGCCCGGCACCGTTCGACCAACTTCGGGATCGAGAAGAACCGCCCGTACGGGGACGGCGTGGTCACCGGTTACGGGACCGTCGACGGCCGCCCGGTGTGCGTCTACTCGCAGGACTTCACCATCTTCGGCGGTTCGCTCGGCGAGGTGTACGGCGAGAAGATCGTCAAGGTCATGGACTTCGCGCTGAAGACCGGCTGCCCGGTCATCGGCATCAACGACGGCGGCGGGGCCAGGATCCAGGAGGGCGTCGTCGCCCTCGGCCTGTTCGCCGAGATCTTCCGCCGGAACGTGCACGCCTCGGGCGTCGTCCCGCAGATCTCCCTCATCGTCGGACCGTGCGCAGGCGGCGCCGTCTACTCGCCCGCCATCACCGACTTCACGGTCATGGTCGACCAGACCTCGCACATGTTCATCACAGGACCCGACGTCATCAAGACGGTGACCGGCGAGGACGTCGGATTCGAGGAGCTCGGCGGCGCCCGCACCCACAACACCACGTCGGGCGTGGCGCACCACATGGCGGGCGACGAGAAGGACGCGATCGACTACGTCAAGTCGCTGCTCTCCTACCTCCCTTCGAACAACCTGAGCGAGGCCCCGGCCTTCCCCGAGGAGGCCGATCTCGAAGTCTCCGACGAGGACCGGGAGTTGGACACGCTCATCCCGGACTCCGCGAACCAGCCGTACGACATGCACACGGCCATCGAGCACGTCCTGGACGACGGCGAGTTCCTGGAGACCCAGGCCCTGTTCGCGCCGAACATCATCACCGGCTTCGGCCGCGTCGAGGGCTACCCGGTCGGCGTCGTCGCCAACCAGCCGATGCAGTTCGCGGGCTGCCTGGACATCAACGCCTCCGAGAAGGCGGCGCGGTTCGTCCGCACCTGCGACGCGTTCAACGTCCCGGTCCTCACCTTCGTGGACGTACCGGGCTTCCTGCCGGGCGTCGACCAGGAGTACGGCGGCATCATCCGCCGCGGCGCCAAGCTGATCTACGCCTACGCCGAGGCGACCGTCCCGCTGATCACCGTGATCACCCGCAAGGCGTTCGGCGGCGCGTACGACGTCATGGGCTCCAAGCACCTGGGCGCCGACCTCAACCTGGCCTGGCCGACCGCGCAGATCGCGGTGATGGGCGCGCAGGGCGCGGTCAACATCCTGCACCGCCGCACGATCGCGGCGGTCACGGATCCCGAGGAGGCGGAGACCACCCGCGCCGAGCTGATCGCGGACTACGAGGACACCCTCCTCAACCCGTACATCGCGGCCGAGCGCGGCTACGTCGACGCGGTGATCATGCCGTCGGAGACCCGCGCGCACATCGTGCGCGGCCTGCGTCAGCTGCGGACGAAGCGGGAATCCCTCCCTCCGAAGAAGCACGGCAACATCCCCCTCTAGCCCCCCAGCAAGGAGCCGCTGTGATCAAGGTCGTACGGGGCAATCCGACCCCGGAGGAGCTGGCCGCCGCACTGGCGGTGGTCCAGGCGCGCGCCGCGGCGACGGCTTCGGCCGCGCCCGGTGCGCCGCTGCCGCCCGAGGGCTGGTCCGACCCCGCGCGCATCGCCCGCCGCACCCTGCCGAAGCCGGGCACCCGCTCCTGGGCCCGGACGTACTGGCCGGCCTAGGCGGCGAACGACGGCGGCCGGACCCCAGGTGGGGGTCCGGCCGCCTTGTTGATGTCGAACAAGCCGCACAAGAGGTCCGCGAGGGCGTCTCAGAGAACCTTGGCCAGCGCCTCAGCCATCGCGCGGTAGCCCGCGTCATTGGGGTGCAGGGCGTCGCCCGAGTCGTAGGCCGCGGCGAGCCGGTCGGGGTCGGTCTTCGAGGCGAGCGCCTTGTCGAAGTCGACCACCGCGTCGAACGCGCCGGAGCCGCGGATCCAGTCGTTGACCTCGTCGCTGACCCGGGCCGAGTGCGCGCCCCAGTGGTCGGAGCCCTTCAGCGGAAGCAGCGTGGCGCCGACGGCCTTCAGCCCCCTGCCGTGCGCCTGGCGGATCAACTCCCGGTATCCGGCGATGAGTTCGGCACTGGAGACGACGGGTGCGGGCTTGTATGTGGGCTGCGGCTTCGGGCCCTTCTGGGCTTCACTGAAGCCGATGTCGTTGAGGCCTTCGAGGACGACGACGGTGGACACACCGGGCTGGTCGAGGACGTCGCGGCCGAACCGCGCGGTGGAGCGTTCGCCGTACCAGGCCGAGTCGTTGAGTACGAGGTTGCCGCCGATGCCCGCGTTGACGACGGGCCTGCCGGTCTGTTCGGCGAGGGCGTCGGAGTAGCGGTGGTTGGCGCCCGGGGTGGAACCGAAGCCGTCCGTGATGGAGTCCCCGAACAGGGCGATGCCGTCGCCCCTGGCCCGGCCGCCGACCTCGACTCCGGACAGGTAGTACCAGGACTGGGTGGACTCGGTGAAGGCCCGGCCCGACGCGTCGGCGCGGTGGTCGCCCTCGGCCCGGAAGGTGTCGGCGAAGCCCTGCGCGTGGAAGGTGGCGGGGCCGGTCGTCCCGGCGAAGTAGAGCGTGAGGGTCACCGACTCCAGGGGTTTCAGGGCGAGTTGGGCGGCGTCGCTGCGCAGTTCGCCATGGGCGGGGATGCTCACGGACTTCTTGCCGCCGAAGGTCAACTCCCTTGTGGAGCCGGGCTGGACGTCCGCACCCCGGCCGGTCCGGGCGATGGTGGCGCCGGTGATGGTGAGCGGTGAGGTGCCGTAGGCGTTGGAGAGCCGGATGCGGGCGCGGTCGCCGCCCTCGGTGACGCGGACGACCTGGCGCACGCTCTGGTGCGAGAAGCCCTCCTGCGACCAGTTGGGGGTGAACCCGGTGGCCGGGAGCTGCGGGGACGCGGCCCAGGCGGCACCCCAGCCGACCGGCTGCGCGGCGGACGGCTGCGCGGAGCCGAGCAGGGCGAGCGCGGCTGCGGCGGCGGCCAGCGGGGCGGCTGCGCGGCGGACGGACGCGTTCATGTTCGTGTTCACCTTCATGGCGGATCTCCCCCATCTGGAACGACCAGGCCAGAACAATCAGGGACCATTAATGGTTTGCTGGTTCCGTTAGTCAGGACAGTAGCAGTCCGCAACGACTAATGGAACCGTGAACCCGTTTACCGATCGGATACGGGCAGGCCGCAGGTGAACGATGGATGAAGTACCGGTCCGGAATTAGTCAATTGGCACCGGTGCGCCTGAGTACGGGTACTCAGGCGCGCCAACGGCCCGGGTCGCACCATCGATTGCATGCTGTGGTCAGACCCGAAGGACGAGCCGCCCAAGGAACTGCGGGACGCGCAGGCGATGATGCGCCGGGCGGGCCTGCTCCTCGCCCTGGCCATGGTCGTGGCGATGATCGTCGTCAGCATCCACTGAGCCCCGGCAGCCCCCCGTACGGGCGCCGGCTGAGCCCCGGGTCACCCCTGGCGCCCCCCGCGTGGGCGCCTACGATGGCGCTCATGACTGCTCAGCCTGCCCAGCGCCGCCTCGTCCTCGCCTCCCAATCGCCCGCCCGGCTCGGGCTGCTCCGCCAGGCCGGTCTGGCCCCCGAGGTGATCGTCAGCGGTGTGGACGAGGACGCGGTGACCGCGCCGAGCCCCGCAGAACTCGCCCGCGTACTCGCCGAGGCGAAGGCGGCGGCGGTGGCCGGGCGCGGCGAGGCCGCCGGGGCACTGGTCATCGGCTGCGACTCGGTACTCGAACTCGACGGCGAGGCGCTCGGCAAGCCCGCCGACGCCGAGGACGCGACGGCCCGCTGGAAGTCGATGCGCGGCCGCGCGGGCATCCTCCAGACCGGCCACTGCGTGATCGACACGGCGACGGGTGAGCGTGCGTCGGCGACCGCCTCGACGGTCGTACGGTTCGGCGACCCCACGGACGCGGAGATCGCGGCGTACGTGGCGAGCGGTGAACCCCTTTACGTGGCAGGCGCGTTCACCCTCGACGGCCGTTCGGCGCCCTTCGTGGACGCCATCGAGGGCAACCACGGCAACGTCATCGGGCTCTCGCTGCCGATGCTGCGCCAGCTGCTCGGCGAGCTCGGCATCTCGATCACCGACCTCTGGGTGTAGCGGCGCGGCGCGCGCCGGGGGGCGTCAGGCGGCGGCCGGGGCGCCGTCGTGGGCGCCGGGAGCGCCGTCCTCCGGCTCGGGCGCCGGGTGCTCCTGCACGTACGCCAGGAGTACGTAGACGATCAGCGCGAGCACGACCATCAGGAGGGCGAAGGCGGTCCAGCCGACGAGGCCGACCGTCAGCGCGCCGAGTACGCCGTGCGCCACAGCGCAGGAGATCACCGCGATGCGGCCGAAGCGGCCGGGAGCGCGGTCGCGTATGCCGATGACCAGCAGGACGACTCCGCAGCCGGCGAGGAAGAGGCCGAACAGCCCGCCCGCGACGAAGGCTCCGGTGGATATCGCCTTCGGGTCGATCCCGGCGAGGGACATGTGCTGATGGCCGGCGACCGTGCCGAGCACCCAGTTGACGAGCACGATGCCGCAGGCCTCGGCGAAGAGAATGAGCGCGGCCACGATGGCGATCGGTCTGCGCAGCATGGCGCTGCACCCCCTGTTACCCCTAGTACGTCGACAGGGCGCACGCTACATGGGGGTCCCCCCTGCTCTTCAAGAGCTTGGGGGCCAGTAGTACTTCGTACAAGGGTCCGGACAGGAACACTGGCCGATCTTCGCCCCGAGGTGCGGCACGCGGGGGCCCGGCCGCAAAGAATCATGCGGCCATTCGTAGGGACTCCACAAAGAAACGCGGGGTGCTGCTGGCCGCCGGGACAGAGACCTTGACCACACCACACCGCTACTGTGCGGTACGGGAGCCAGGCGTACCGTGGTGCGACAAGGGATTTCGCGACTTGAGCGCGCCTCGAATCACACTCCGTGTGGGCAAGCTCACCATTGGGGATGGGTCGTAAGCCAGTGTGCGGCTTCCCTAAACTCAGCTTGTTTCAAGGAGGGAGCCATCGTGCGCAAGGTGCTCATCGCCAACCGTGGCGAAATCGCTGTCCGCGTTGCCCGGGCCTGCCGGGATGCCGGAATCGCGAGCGTAGCCGTCTACGCCGATCCGGACCGGGATGCACTGCATGTCCGGGCAGCGGACGAGGCGTTCGCCCTGGGCGGTGACACCCCGGCCGCCAGCTACCTGGACATTGCCAAGGTGCTTGCTGCCGCCGCCGATTCGGGCGCGGACGCCATCCACCCCGGCTACGGATTCCTGTCGGAGAACGCCGAGTTCGCCCAGGCCGTCCTGGACGCGGGCCTGACCTGGATCGGCCCGCCGCCGCAGGCCATCCGCGACCTCGGCGACAAGGTGGCGGCCCGTCACATCGCCCAGCGCGCGGGGGCACCTCTGGTGGCCGGTACGCCGGACCCGGTGTCGGGTGCCGACGAGGTCGTCGCCTTCGCGCAGGAACACGGCCTGCCGATCGCGATCAAGGCCGCGTTCGGTGGCGGCGGGCGCGGGCTGAAGGTCGCCCGCACCCTTGAAGAAGTTCCCGAGCTGTACGAGTCCGCGGTGCGCGAGGCCGTCGCGGCCTTCGGGCGCGGTGAGTGCTTCGTGGAGCGCTACCTCGACAAGCCGCGTCACGTCGAGACGCAGTGCCTGGCCGACTCGCACGGCAACGTCGTGGTCGTCTCCACGCGTGACTGCTCCCTCCAGCGCCGCCACCAGAAGCTGGTCGAGGAGGCCCCCGCGCCGTTCCTCAGCGAGGCGCAGAACGCCGAGCTGTACGCCGCCTCCAAGGCGATCCTGCGCGAGGCCGGTTACGTCGGCGCGGGCACCGTGGAGTTCCTGGTCGGCACCGACGGCACGATCTCCTTCCTGGAGGTCAACACCCGCCTCCAGGTCGAGCACCCCGTCACCGAAGAAGTCGCGGGCATCGACCTGGTCCGCGAGATGTTCCGCATCGCCGACGGCGAAGAGCTCGGCTACGGCGACCCCGTCCTGCGCGGCCACTCCTTCGAGTTCCGCATCAACGGCGAGGACCCGGGCCGGGGCTTCCTGCCCGCGCCCGGCACGGTCACCAAGTTCGCCGCCCCCTCCGGCCCTGGCGTCCGCCTGGACGCGGGCGTGGAGTCCGGCAGCGTGATCGGCCCCGCCTGGGACTCGCTGCTCGCCAAGCTCATCGTCACCGGCGCCACCCGCGAACAGGCGCTCCAGCGCGCCGCCCGCGCGCTGGCCGAGTTCGAGGTCGAGGGCATGGCCACCGCCATCCCCTTCCACCGCGCGGTCGTCGCCGACCCGGCGTTCACCTCGGACCCCTTCAGCATCCACACCCGCTGGATCGAGACCGAATTCGTCAACGAGATCCCCGCGTTCACGGCTCCGGCCGACGTGGAGACGGACGAGGAGCCGGGCCGCGAGACGGTCGTCGTCGAGGTAGGCGGCAAGCGGCTTGAGGTCTCCCTGCCGTCCTCCCTGGGCATGTCCCTGGCCCGTACCGCCGCTGCCGGTGGCGCCAAGCCGAAGCGGCGCGCGGCGAAGAAGGCGGGTTCGGCGGCGTCCGGCGACACCCTCGCATCCCCGATGCAGGGCACGATCGTCAAGGTCGCCGTCGAGGAGGGCCAGGAGGTCAAAGAAGGCGACCTGATCGTGGTCCTCGAAGCCATGAAGATGGAGCAGCCGCTCAACGCACACCGCTCCGGCACGATCAAGGGGCTGTCGGCGGAGGTCGGCGCGTCGGTGTCGTCCGGCGCGATGATCTGCGAGATCAAGGACTGATTCGCCCCCGCGTAACGCGAGGAGCCCCGGCCGCAGTTCACGGCCGGGGCTCCTTCCTTTTGACGCCCTGTGTTCGGGTGTGAAAGGAGGCCTAGCGCCAACCCCGCGCGGGAGGGCGCGTCAGCGGGGCGCGCGGGATTACGGCAGGAGGGTGAAGGGCTGGGGCGTCTTGGGGCGGACGACGCTGAAGTGACGGCGGTCCAGGGTTGCGATGGCGTCCGCGCCGAGCCGCTCGGCGATGGCGAAGACGGAGGCGTCGACCGCGCCCAGGGGGAAGTCGGCGTACTTCTCGACCAGTTCGACCATGCGGTCGATGTCTGCGGCAGCCAGCGGGATCAGACTGACCTGCCCGAGGCTCACGGAGCGCAGGAAGGCGGCCTCGGCGCGGGTGCCGTGCTCGCGCTCCAGGAGGTAGCAGACCTCGGTGAGGACCGGGTAGGGCACGAGCAGCGGGCGCGGAGTACGCCGCATCAGCTCGACACAGCGCGCATGATCCTGATCGTCGGCATCGGCGGCGGCGACCAGCGCTCCGGTGTCCCAGATGATCACTAGGTGTCACGTCCCAGCTCGGCGCGCAGGATCTCGCCGGAACGAGCGGCCAGGTCGCCCTTGCCGCTGGACAGCGCGCCGACGAAGTCAGGCAGCGGCCACTCCTCCCCCCCGTCGTCGGCGGGGGTGCTCTCCCGCACCAGGGCGAGTATCGGCGCGACCTGCGACTCCGGCAGGCGGTCGATCAGCTCGTGCAGTTCTTGCCGCAAGGTGCTCATAAGACCAGGATAGGGACAACCGCCGAGCACGGGAAACGTCGGAGCCGGTTGGTCTGCCGAAACCAAGTGGTCTAGATCTCTGACGGAGCGCTGACGACGGAGGTCGGGCGCGTCGGTGTCGTCCGGCGCGATGATCTGCGAGATCAAGGACTGATTCGCCCCCGCGTAACGCGAGGAGCCCCGGCCGCAGTTCACGGCCGGGGCTCCTGCGTTTGGGTCAACTCCACACCAGGGTGCGCCAGTTGGACGGTCAGACGGTGCCGAACTCTCCGGCCTTGACGCCTGCCACGAAGTCGGCGAACGCACCGGCAGAGAGGTCGAGAACCGGACCGCGCCGGTTCTTTGAGTCACGGACAGGGACCACGCCGCGCGAAGCGACGAGGTTGGCGGCGACCTCAACGCAGTTACCGCCGTTGTTGCTGTAGGAGGATGTGAACCAGCGGGGGGTTTGGTCGGTCGTCACGGGGTGCCCTTTCGTACCTCGTTGATCATGGCCACGGATGCCGCCTGCGACAGCGCTTCGGCCTGTAGTTGATGGTAGGTCGTCAGCATGGGGAGCACGGAGGTGGTGTCACGGTCCAGGTGCCCTTGCGTCTGAGACTCGGCATAGGCGACGACCGATCGGTCAGGCATCGTCAGCAAGTTGACCGGCAGGTCGAACGGGCGGAGCTCGCCTATGTCGAACGGCGCCACCTGTAGCACCGTGGTGGGGTGAGCGGCGAACTCGACCAGTCGCTCAAGCTGCGCGTCCATGACCTCGCGCCCTCCGATGGGTCGCCGGATGCAACTTTCGTCCATCACCACCATCACCATGGGGGGACGTTGCCGCTCCAGAGCCTCTTGGCGCTCTGCCAGGAACGCGACTCGCTCGGCGGCTTGCTCGGGCGTGATCGCCCCCCGTCGTACGGCGCTGTCCGCCAACACGCGTGCGTAGTCCGGTGTTTGCAACAGCCCTGGGATGATGCCGATTTCGTACAGCCGGATCTCAACTGCCCGTCCTTCATGCCCAACGTACTCCGGGAAGCCCTCCAGCAGCGCGCCGTGCCGGAGCTCGCGCCACTCGCGCTCGAACGCGTCCCCGGTTCCTAACGCCACGTCAGCACGACGCGCAAGGCGCAAGGTTGGCAGCTTGCGACCAGTTTCAACCGATGAGATGTGCGTACTGGAATACCCCATCTGCTCGCCCAGGTGGTCCTGGGTCCAGCCGTGCTCTGCGCGAGACCTGCGTAGACGCGCTCCGAACGCAGCTTGCGGAGAGCTTTCCGGGTCCAACTCCTTGACGTTCAAAGGGCTGACACCAACCTTTCGTCCTTTCCTGACACGTTGAATGGTCCCCGACTCTAAGCCACGCTGAACACCCCTGGTAGCGAAACCGCTACAGAGAGGAGCTGCGGTGTGTGCGCAGGACGTTTCCACAGACAGGCAGGAACCCGCCCGTGTCCCGGATCCCGGCACGCTCATGGTGGACATCAGCCGTGGTGGCCGTGTTGGAGAGTTCCGGGGAGTCGCCGGCCCGTACTGGTCACTCCGCCCGATGAACGGGGGAACCGAATGGGAGGCGGAACCGGCGACGGTCCGTCCCGCGACCGCCATGGAGCGGCTCGGCGCCGAGAACACGCGGTGCAATGCCCGGAGTCGGGGAGACGTGCTGTGAAGCCCGTCGAGTACCGATGCAACGTCCGAGCGACGCTACGGGTCGAGGGACGCAGCATCGCGATGCTGATCAACTCTCACGGCACCCCATCGGCGCTCCTCGCCGCGTCATGGCTGCGGGGTCAAGCTGACTGGTGTGCGGGCCAGTTGGGCCGCGACGACGTATCGAGCAGGCAGCTCCAGGCATGGCTGCGCAACGACACCGCGCAGTGGGCGCTGTTCGCGGCTCTGATGGCGGGCGAGGCCGCCCACGTGCGGGTCTGCCGAGGCGGATCCAGCGTGGAGTTGCATGCAAAACGCGTGGTCAGCGCATCGGCCCTCCCCACTGCCTGACTTGGGCGCGGGCCAGACAATCGCGCGGGATACTCCGCGTTCGACGGTGAAGGAGAGTGCGCAGTGGATGTCACAGTGGCCAACGGCGGAGACAAGCTTCCGGGCGAGCCTTACCCCGGACCGCATCAACCACCAACCCCTGATAGCGGCCCCGGTGTTCCGAACCCTCCGAAGGCCGGATAGCCGGTGACCGACAACGCACACCAGGACCGCCCCAGTCGTACAGAACTGGGGCGCGTCCTCATGTCCCAAGGCGTGCTCTCTTCCGATTGGGCACCCGCGTTCGGTGCCGTGCCGCGCTCGGCCTTCCTGCCAGACCTCATCTGGCCCTTCGACATGAAGACGGGACAGAGTGTGCCCGTCTCCCGGTCGCAGGAGCCGGAGCGCTGGTATCAGTACGCCGACGCTGATGTACCGATCGTCACGCAATGGGACGACGGCGCCCACTCCGGCGCTCAGCCCGGACACGTCTCAACCAGCTCCGCGTCCATGCCGAGTGTCGTTTTCTCGATGCTCCGGGACCTGGGCGTGCGGCCCGGAGACCGCGCGTTGGAGATCGGCACCGGCACCGGCTGGAACGCCGCGCTGCTCGCGTATCGGCTGGGCGCCGGGCAGGTCGTCTCCGTGGAGGTGGACGCAGCCGTAACGACAGCCGCCCGCAAGGCACTTGAGGGCGCTGGCGCGGGCGTTCACGTCATCTGCGGCGACGGCTTCAGAGGCTGCGCCGAGGCAGCACCGTACGACCGGATCATCGCCACGTGCGGGCTTCGGTCGATCCCCTTCGCGTGGGTGGAGCAGTGCCGACCCGGTGGAGTGATCGTGGCCCCCTGGGGCACGCACTACACCCACGGGGACGCGGTGGCCCGATTGGTCGTCTCCGGCGATGGGCGGAGCGCGTCGGGCGGGTTCACGGGCCCGGTCGAGTTCATGAAGCTGCGCGATCAGCGCCGACCACTCGTGTCCCATTCCGCGTACGTTCCGAACGGCGTGGCCGAAGGCGATGAGTCTGCTACCGCCATCACGGAAGGCGAGTTCATGCGCGGACGTTTCAGCCCGCAGGAGTTCGCCCTGGGGCTGTGCGTCCCTGATTGCGTGCTCACCGTTGACGAGAAGCGCGAGGGTGCCCGGCCGGTCTGGTTCTACGGCCTGTCGGACCGTTCGTGGGCCTGCGTCCAGTTCCGTGAGGGGGACACGGCCCGGGTCTGGCAGTCGGGGCCTCGCCGCCTCTGGGACGAAGTGCACGCCGCGCTGCTGTGGTGGAACGGTCGGAGTCGGCCCGGCTTCGATCGTTTCGGACTGACCTTGAACAGTGCGGGGGAACATGCCTGGCTGGATACGCCGGACCAGCTCGTACCGGTCCGCTCGGGGAGGTAGTCCCGAGGGGCCCACGCGCCCCGGGTGGCATGCTGGGGGCATGGCAGGCATCCCCAGCGCCACCCCCCGGCCCCTCCGCGCCGACGCCCGGCGCAATCACGAGCGGCTCCTTGCCGTCGCCCGCACCGCCTTCGCCGAGCACGGCACGGACACCTCCCTGGAGGACGTGGCCCGGCGCGCCGGGGTCGGCATCGGCACGCTGTACCGGCACTTCCCCACCCGGCACGCCCTGCTGAGCGCGGTGTTCCAGAGCGAGGTGGACGTACTCCTCGTACGGTCACGGGAGTTGCTGGCCGCCGAGCAGCCCTGCACCGCGCTCATCGAGTGGCTGCGCGCCATCATCACGCACGCGGGGGTGTACCGCGGGCTCGCCCGAGCCCTCATGTCGGCCTCGCACGACGCGAGTTCGGCGCTCGCGCAGTGCAGCGAGCCGATGCGGGAGGCGGGCGGCGCCCTGCTCGTACGGGCCCGGGACGCCGGAGCCGTACGCCCCGGCGTCACCATCGCCGACCTCATGCAGCTGACCAACGCCATCGCGCTCGCGGCCGAACAGGCCCCGGACGACCCGGAATTGGCCGACCGGCTACTTGCGCTGACGTACCGGGGCCTGAAGAAGTAGCCCCTGCGCAGGTCGGCACTCGCACACCGTCACCGAACCCGCACCACTAACGCCGCCGCAGGTCCGCCACCCGCGCCCGGTCCCCCGGCGTCTGCTGCTCCCCCATCGCCGCGGCGCTGCGCAGTTGCGGGCCCGAGCCGGGGGCGTGGCTGCGGCGCTGGCCGGGCAGCGGCATGTCGCGGCGGGGCGGGCGGCCGGGCGGCGGGGCCTCCGCGCCCGCGCCCGACGGGCCCGCCACGGCGATCTGCACCCCCTGGTCGGCCAGCGCCTGCAACTCCGTGGCGGCCCGGTCGTCGTGGCCCGGCGGCTCGTCGGTGACGAGGCGCGTGATCACGTCGGTCGGGACCGTCTGGAACATGGTGTCGGCGCCGAGTTTGGTGTGGTCGGCGAGGACCACCACCTCGGCCGCCGCCTGGACCAGGGCGCGGTCCACGCTGGCCGAGAGCATGTTGGAGGTGGACAGGCCGCGCTCGGCGGTCAGTCCGCTTCCGGACAGGAAGGCCCGGGAGACCCTGAGGCCCTGGAGGGACTGCTCGGCACCACTGCCCACCAGGGCGTAGTTGGAGCCGCGCAGGGTGCCTCCGGTCATGACGACCTCGACCCGGTTGGCGTGCGCCAACGCCTGTGCCACCAGCAGGGAGTTGGTGACGACGGTCAGACCGGGGACCCGCGCGAGCCGGCGGGCCAGCTCCTGCGTGGTCGTCCCCGCGCCGACCACGATGGCCTCGCCCTCTTCGACGAGACCGGCGGCGAGGTCGGCGATGGCCGTCTTCTCCGCGGTCGCTAGATGGGATTTCTGCGGAAAGCCGGATTCGCGGGTGAACCCGCCCGGCAGGACCGCACCGCCGTGCCGGCGGTCGAGGAGTCCTTCTGCCTCCAGCGCCCGCACGTCCCGCCGTACGGTCACTTCGGAGGTCTGGACGACGCGGGCGAGCTCACGGAGCGATACCGCCCCGTTGGCGCGCACCATTTCGAGGATCAATTGGCGACGTTCTGCAGCGAACACGAAACTGACAGTAACTTGAGCGGCCGAATGTTTTCAGCAGTTTGCGCCGAATAACAGAAGGTGCACCCAAAGGGGGTCACTGAGTGGTATACGCCTTCCAGGCGCCCCGAAGGCCCCGCCTCCCACTCGGCAACCCCCTGTCCCACCAGGGGAGTTACGCCTCGCCGGCCTTCTTTCGGGTGTGCAACTGCCGGGCCACTTCGGCGATCGAGCCCGACAGCGACGGGTACACGGTGAACGCATTCGCGATCTGTTCCACCGTCAGATTGTTGTCGACCGCGATCGAGATGGGGTGGATCAGTTCGCTGGCGCGCGGTGCGACGACGCAGCCGCCGACGATGATGCCGGTGCCCGGACGGCAGAAGATCTTGACGAAGCCGTCCCGGATGCCCTGCATCTTGGCGCGCGGGTTGCGAAGCAGCGGCAGCTTGACGACCCGGGCCTCGATCTTGCCCGCGTCCACGTCGGCCTGCGTGTAGCCGACGGTCGCGATCTCGGGGTCGGTGAAGACGTTGGAGGAGACCGTCTTCAGGTTCAGCGGGGTCACCGCGTCGCCCAGGAAGTGGTACATCGCGATCCGGCCCTGCATGGCGGCGACCGAGGCCAGCGCGAAGATGCCGGTCACGTCGCCGGCCGCGTACACACCGGGCGCGGAGGTGCGCGAGACCTTGTCGGTCCAGATGTGGCCGGACTCCTTGAGGCGTACGCCCGACTCCTCCAGGGCCATGTTCGCGGTGTTCGGGATCGCGCCGACGGCCATCAGGCAGTGCGTGCCGCTGATGACGCGGCCGTCGGAGAGGGTGACCTCGACGCGGTCGCCGACGCGCTTGGCGGACTCGGCGCGCGAGCGGGCCATGACGTTCATGCCGCGGCGGCGGAACACGTCCTCCAGGACGGCGGCCGCGTCCGGGTCCTCGCCGGGCAGCACCCGGTCGCGGGAGGAGACGAGGGTGACCTTGGAGCCGAGCGCCTGGTACGCGCCGGCGAACTCGGCGCCGGTGACGCCGGAGCCGACCACGATGAGCTCCTCGGGGAGCTCGTCCAGGTCGTACACCTGCGTCCAGTTGAGGATCCGCTCGCCGTCCGGCTGGGCGTCGGGCAGCTCGCGCGGGCTGCCGCCGGTGGCGATGAGGACGGCCTCGCAGGTGAGCATCTCCTCGGTGCCGTCGGCGGCGGTGACGATCACGTCGCGGGTGCCGTCGATGCCCTGCGGCCCGGCGAGCCGGCCGCGCCCGCGCATGACCCGGGCGCCCGCGCGGGTCACGGAGGCGGTGATGTCGTGGGACTGGGCGAGCGCGAGGCGCTTGACACGCCGGTTGACCTTGCCGAGGTCCACCCCCACGACCCGGGCGGACTGCTCCTCGGGAGGCGTGTCGTCGGCGACGAGGATGCCCAACTCCTCGTACGAAGAGTCGAAGGTGGTCATCACCTCGGCCGTCGCGATCAGGGTCTTCGACGGCACGCAGTCGGTCAGCACCGACGCCCCGCCCAGACCGTCGCAGTCCACGACGGTCACCTCCGCACCGAGCTGGGCGCCCACCAGGGCCGCCTCGTATCCGCCCGGTCCGCCACCGATGATCACGATCCGCGTCACGAAAAAGTCCGCCTCGTAGTGTCGATCCCGGCCTGCCTGCCCGCCCGGCCGGGGGTCCGGGGCGGGGCCCCGGGGGAACGCAGTACGTACCTCATTGTCCCGCACGCTTCAAGTGTTCTCGCCACGGGGGCGTCATTCGGCCGCCGTGGCGGGATGCGGCGGGGCCGTGGTGCGGGCGGGCCGCGCGAAGTGCCCCCACGGGTCACTGTCGTACCCTCGACACCATGTCGCTCTACGCCGCGTACGCCGGCAACCTGGATCCGCGGCTGATGACCCGCCGCGCCCCGCACTCACCGCTGCGCGGCACCGGCTGGCTCAACGGCTGGCGCCTCACGTTCGGCGGGGAGCAGATGGGCTGGGAGGGCGCCCTCGCGACCATTGTCGAGGCGCCCCGCTCGCAGGTCTTCGTCGCGCTGTACGACATCGCGCCGCTCGACGAGGAGTCGATGGACCGGTGGGAGGGCGTCGGCCTCGACATATATCGCCGGATGCGGGTGCGGGTGCACACGCTGGACGGCGAGGAGCCGGCCTGGCTGTACGTGCTGAACGGGTACGAGGGCGGGCTGCCCTCCGCGCGGTACCTGGGCGAGCTGGCCGACGCGGCCGAGTCCGCGGGCGCGCCGCACGACTATGTGATGGAGCTCCGCAAGCGCCCCTGCTGAGCCCGCCCGCGGCCCGCCGTCGGTCCGGTCCCTGCTCAGGGGCTGGATCCGGCCGTTCGCGAGCCGGCTCTCGTGCGAAGCCACAAAGGCGGCGGCCAGGTCCGTTATCCTGCACATCTACGCGCGTAGGACTTCAGCGGTTACGCTCGTGCGCGTAATTCTTCTTTACCGGGGGAAAACCCCCCGGACCCGGCCGGACAGTCACCGGGCGGGACGACGTTCCTTCGCGAGGCGAGAAACCCAGTGAACGCATCTGCCACCCCGGACCTGCTCCAGGACGACCCCCACGCCGCCGCCGACGCCGCCGCCGCGCGCCTGCGCGAGCTCACCGGCGCCGAGACCCACGACGTCGCCCTGGTGATGGGCTCCGGCTGGGCGCCGGCCGTCGACGCCCTCGGCGCCCCCGAGGCCGAGTTCCCCGTGACCGAGCTGCCGGGCTTCCCCCCGCCGGCCGTCGAGGGACACGGCGGCAAGATCCGCTCGTACAAGATCGGTGAGAAGCGCGCGCTGCTCTTCCTCGGCCGTACGCACTTCTACGAGGGCCGCGGCGTCGCCGCCGTCTCGCACGGCGTGCGCACCGCCGTCGCCGCCGGCTGCAAGACCGTCGTGCTGACGAACGGCTGCGGCGGTCTGCGCGAGGGCATGCGCCCCGGCCAGCCGGTCCTCATCAGCGACCACATCAACCTGACAGCCACCTCGCCGATCATCGGCGCCAACTTCGTGGACCTCACCGACCTGTACTCGCCGCGGCTTCGCGCGCTGTGCAAGGAGGTCGACGAGACGCTGGAAGAGGGCGTGTACGTCCAGTTCCCCGGCCCGCACTACGAGACCCCGGCCGAGATCAACATGGTGCGCGTGCTCGGCGGCGACCTGGTCGGCATGTCGACCGTGCTCGAAGCCATCGCCGCCCGCGAGGCCGGTGCCGAGGTCCTCGGGATCTCGCTCGTCACCAACCTCGCCGCCGGTCTGACCGGTGAGCCCCTCAACCACGAAGAGGTGCTCCAGGCGGGCCGCGACTCGGCGGCGCGCATGGGCGAGCTGCTGACCCGGGTGCTCGACCGCATCTGACCTTCGCGAAGGCACCCGCCTTCACGGAAGCCCCCGCCTTCGTGAACGCCCCCGAAAGCCCTTCCCGCAAGCCCTTCCAAGCCCTTCCCGAAAGGCTGACAACGTGACGCAGGACCTGATCGCGCGGGCCCAGGCCTGGCTGGCCGAGGACCCCGACAGCGAGACGCGCGATGAGCTCGCCAAGCTCATCGAGAGCGCTGACGTCGAGGAATTGGCCGCACGGTTCAGCGGCACGCTGCAGTTCGGCACCGCCGGGCTGCGCGGCGAGCTCGGCGCCGGGCCGATGCGGATGAACCGCTCGGTCGTCATCCGCGCCGCCGCCGGACTCGCCGCGTACCTGAAGGCGAAGGGGCAGGGCGACGGGCTCGTCGTCATCGGCTACGACGCCCGCTACAAGTCCGCGGACTTCGCGCGGGACACGGCGGCCGTGATGACGGGCGCGGGGCTGCGCGCCGCGGTCCTGCCGCGTCCGCTGCCGACGCCCGTACTCGCCTACGCCATAAGGCACTTGGGCGCCGTCGCCGGTGTCGAGGTGACGGCCAGTCACAACCCGCCGCGGGACAACGGCTACAAGGTGTACCTCGGCGACGGCTCGCAGATCGTGCCGCCCGCCGACGCGGAGATCGCCGCCGCGATCGACGCCGTCCGGAGCCTCGACGACGTACCGCGGCCCCAGGAGGGCTGGGAGGTGCTCGGGGACGAGGTCCTGGAGGCCTATCTGGCGCGTACGGACACGGTGTTGAGCTCCGGCTCGCCGCGCACCGCGAACGTCGTCTACACGGCGATGCACGGCGTCGGCAAGGACGTGCTGCTCGCCGCCTTCGCGCGGGCCGGGTTCCCCGAGCCGGTGCTTGTGGCCGAACAGGCCGAGCCCGACCCGGCGTTCCCCACGGTCGCCTTCCCCAACCCGGAGGAGCCGGGCGCGATGGACCTCGCGTTCGCGACGGCCCGCCGCGCGAACCCGGACATCATCATCGCCAACGACCCGGACGCCGACCGCTGCGCGGCGGCGGTGCTCGACGGCGGCGAGTGGCGCATGCTGCGCGGCGACGAGGTCGGCGCGCTGCTCGCCGCCCACCTCGTCACCAAGGGCGTCTCCGGCGTCTTCGCCGAGTCGATCGTGTCGTCCTCGCTGCTCGGCCGCATCGCCGAGGCGGCCGGGCTCGGGTACGAGGAGACGCTCACCGGGTTCAAGTGGATCGCCCGGGTGGACGGTCTGCGCTACGGCTACGAGGAGGCGCTCGGCTACTGCGTCGACCCCGAGGGCGTGCGCGACAAGGACGGCATCACGGCCGCGCTCCTGGTCGCCGAGCTCGCCTCCGTCCTGAAGGAGCAGGGCCGCACCGTCCTGGACCTCCTGGACGACCTGGCCCTGGCGCACGGCCTGCACGCCACCGACCAGCTGTCGGTCCGCGTCGATGACCTGAGCATCATCTCGGACGCGATGGCGCGCCTGCGCGAGCAGCCGCCGACCGAGCTCGCGGGCCTCGCGGTGACGAAGGCCGAGGACCTGACGGAGGGCACCGAGCAGCTGCCGCCCACCGACGGTCTGCGCTACTACCTGGAGGGCGCCCGGGTGATCGTGCGCCCGAGCGGCACCGAGCCGAAGCTCAAGTGCTACCTGGAGGTCGTGGTCCCGGTGGGCTCCCGCGACGACCTCGGTGCGGCCCGCGCCCGGGGCGCCGAGCTGCTCGCCGGCATCAAGAAGGACCTCGCGGCGGCCGCCGGCATCTGACGGACGGCAGGCGAGTGGCAGGGGCGGTGGTCAATCGACCACCGCCCCTGCCACTCGTCCGAGTGATTTCGTACGGCAGTTGACGCAGCGGTGCGGCACCTTGCGGGGACTTGCGAGAAAGGGTGACCCGTACCTCTCGCCGTGCCCGAGCCAAGGAGCTGTCGCAGTGCCCCCGACCGCGCCGTCACCGGCGACCTCCCCGGTCCGTCGCCGCCCCGTCCCCGCCGCCCGCAGGCGCCCGGCTCCGAGCGGCGCGGCCGGCCGGCCCCCGGCCCGGCAGCGGGCGCGCACCGCCCTTCGGTACGCCGCTCCCGCCCTGCTCGGCTATCTCGCGGTCCGCCTCTTCGGGGTGCTGGTCCTCGCGAAGTGGGTGCACCTCAGACACCACGGGCTCTGGCCGGTGCTCGCCACGTCCTGGGACTCCAACTGGTACCTCGGCATCGCCGACCACGGCTACGACCATGCGATCCATGCCGAGCAGTGGAACAACCTGGCCTTCTTCCCGCTGTACCCGCTCCTGGTGAAGGCGGTCGCCGCCGTCACCCCGGGCTCGCGAGCCGATGTCGGGCTGCTGATCGCGATCGGGTTCTCGCTGGTCGCCGCGTGGGGGGTGTTCGCGGTCGGCGACCGCCTGCACGGCCGCCGCACGGGCACCCTGCTCACGGTGCTGTGGGGCGCGCTGCCGGTCGGCGTCGTCCAGTGGATGGGCTACACCGAGTCGCTGTTCACGGCGCTGACCGCGTGGTCGCTGCACTGCGTCCTGACCCGGCGCTGGATCTGGGCCGGCACGCTCGCCGCGCTGGCCGGTCTGACCCGCCCCACCGGCATCGCGCTCGCGGCCGCGGTCTCGCTCACCGCCCTCACCGCTCTCGTACGCGCCCGCCGGGTGGACCGGCGTGTCGTCCTGGGCGGCCTGCTCGCCCCGCTCGGCTGGTGCGGCTACGTGGCCTGGGTGGGGGCGCGGCTGGGCCGCTGGGACGGCTACTTCGCCGTGCAGAAGCTCTGGGACAACCAGTGGGACGGCGGCATCGGCACGCTGCGCGACATGCGCGGGCTCCTGGTGTACGCGAACCGCCCGCCGCTGTTCCTGGTCCTGGTCACCCTGGTCCTGATGCTGTCCGGCGCGCTGTACGTGCTCTCGCTCGCCGACCGCCAGCCGCTGGTCCTGCTGGTCTTCACCGGCGCCCTGCTCCTGGTCGTCCTGGGCAGCGGCGGTGTCTACTTCCCGCGGGCCCGCTTCCTCGTACCGGGCTTCCCGCTGCTGCTTCCGGCCGCGCTCGCGCTGGCGCGGGCCCGCCGCCCGGTGGTCGTCCTCGGGCTGGGCGCGGCGGCCCTGTCGTCGGCGTGGCTGGGCGCGTACATGCTCCTGGTGTGGCCGGGGCCGCCGTGACGTACCTCGGGCCCGGGGCCGCCGTGACCGGCGGCCGTGACCGCTGTCAGCCGATGGCGAGCAGGACGACGAACAGGAGCCCCCCGGCGACCGCGGGCGCGATGACCTCGTACGCCCAGCGGATGCTCATCTCCCCCTGTGCGCCCTCGCGGGAGGCGCCCTGTTCGGCGAGGTCGCGCAGTTCCCGGATGGACTGGTCGGCCGGCGAGAGGCGCGCCTTGTCGGTGGTGTCCGGGGTCGCCGGGAAGCCGCTCCCGCCGACCGCGGCGTCCCGCGCCTGGCGGCGGGAGGCGCGCTTGCGCTGACGCAGCGATACGGGGATCGCCCACAGCTGGTACTTGCCGCCCGACTGGTCGAAGACCTCGCTGGAGTACCCGGACCGGACGTCCGCGACGGCCGCCCAGGGCAGCGTGATCGTGCGGAACGGATTGCGCACCAGGAGCCGGTCGTCGTTGGCGAGGACGACGGGGCGGAAGCTGAACGCGACGATCAGCGGCACCGCGCACAGCAGCCCCGCGAGCGCCAGCCAGGGTGCGTTGCCGTGGCCCTGGACCACGGCGTCGACGCCGAGCCAGAGGATGAGCGCGAGCAGCAGCGCACCGCCGGCGATACCGGCGGATGAGCGGTAGGTGCGGTCGGCGTAGGCCGGCTCGGCGGGCGGCGTGGGGCTCGTCATGGCCCGATTCTGCCTCACGCCCTGGGCACCGGTTTCGCTCAGGCCACCAGATCCGCGTACAGGATGATGTTGTCGGGCCGGTGCCCTCCGGTGAGCTCGCCGCCGCAGGTGATGACGCGCAGCTCGGGGCGGTCGGTGTCGCCGTACACCTTCTGGGTCGGGAACGTCTTCTTGTCGACCTGTTCGAGGGCGCGGACCTTGAACTCGGCGGTCCTTCCGTCGGCGCGGGTGACCGAGACGGTGTCGCCGACCTTGACCTGGGAGACGTTCTTCAGGACGGCCGGGCCCTTGACGGTGTCGAAGTGCCCGATGAGCACGGCGGGCCCGGTCTGGCCCGGGGTGACGCCCTTGTCGTACCAGCCGATCCTGTCGGCGTCGGCGACCGAGGGCACCTCGACGGTGCCGTCGGCGGCGAGCCCCAGGTCGAGGATCGGGCTCGCGTCGACCCCGGCCGCCGGGATCCGCACCCGTACCGGCTTGGACGCGGGCAGCGGGGCCGCGGCGTCGGGGGCGGCCGGGGTGCTTGCGGCGGCGGAGATGTCCGGGGGCGGGGTGGCCGGCTTCGCTGCGCCCGATCCGCAGCCGGCGACCGAGACCCCGAGGGCGATGACGAACAGGGCGGCAACGGCCGAACGGGCCGCGCGGGTACGGGACATGGGGTGCTCCGGGAGGGCAATGAGGAGGGGCGGGCCACCGCCGAGGAGGCGGGGCCCGCCCGGGAGGGTGGGGGCCGGTCGGGCGGGGGCGCCCCAACTGCCCGGGCAGGCAGGGGAGTTGGACCCGGCTCGGCCGGCAGCGGCGTCAGGCGCGGCCGGCCGCGCGGCGGCGCAGCAGCACGAACCCGGCTCCGCCGGCCGCGGCGAGTCCCGCGCCGCCCGCGATCAACGCGTTCTCGTCACCGCTCTGCTGCTCGAACTCGGCACCGGCCGCGACAGCCCCCTTCGGTACGACGCCGGTCTGGCCGCCCTTGGGCACCACGTCGGCCTGGCCGCCGTTCTGGGTCGGCGCGGTGACCGGGGTCTGCCCGGCCGCACACCCGGCCGGGAGCTTCGGGAAGGCGGTGTAGGCGTACGGGGTGTTGCCGCCCTGAGTGCGCTGGCCGAGCTTGGGGGTGGCGGTGTTCGCGCCGTCGACGCGCAGGCCCATGCGGGTGTCGACGGGGTGGGCGCGGTCGGCGGAGGAGATCGTCCTGAGGGCGCTGTCCCGCAGGACCGCCTTCGGCCCCGCGGGGCCGTTGGTGAGCTTCACCGACATCGCGTCGTTGAAGACGCTGGGCACGACCTCGGTGACGGTGCAGCCGGAGCGGCCGCCCGCGTACTCCGAATTCACCTTGCCCGTCGAGGAGTTGAGGGTGACGTGCATGCCGTGGACGTAGGCGTCGATGTCCCCGCCGTCGGTCTCCATGATCTTCACGACCCTGCCGTTGGTGACGAACTCGGCGCGGTAGTGGTTCGTCGCGAACCTGTGCACCGGGAGGATCTCTCCGTTGACCAGCTTGTACGTGGCATCCCCGGGGTCCGCGCAGCTCTTGGCGCCGCACCGCTCGGCGGGGGCGGATCCGGCCGCCGGGGTGGCCGCGAGGGCGGCGGCCGGGGTGAGGAGGGCGCCGGCCAGGGCGGCGGTGGCGACCGCGGCACGCAGGGCGAGGCGGCGGGAAGGGATGTAGGTCGACATGAACGACTCCGTGGAGCGGGCGGCCGAGTGGCCGGAGGAGGAAGAAGGAGAGGTTGCATGCCGCCTCCTCTGCCGGGTGGGGCCGTTGAGGCTGGGCGGGGCTGCAAGAAGAAACCTATGGATCACGTGTGCGAGAACCGTCTGTTCCATGTCACGGGCACGTGACAGAGCTCACCCCCGGCCACCTGCGCCGGGAGGGCTGTACAGGCAGCTACGCGCGTAGATATGCTCATCTGGTGACCATGCCCACCAATGCACCAGTAGCTGCCTTCGCCGACGCGACCGCGTCCGACGGCGCGCTGCGCCGCTTCCTCCACGGGCTCCCCGGCATCGACCCGGTGGGCCTGGAAGCGCGCGCCGCGTCCCTCGGCACCCGTTCGATCAAGACCTCGGCCAAGGCGTACGCCATCGACCTGGCCATTTCGATGATCGACCTGACGACCCTTGAAGGCGCGGACACCCCGGGCAAGGTCCGGGCGCTCGCCGCCAAGGCCGTCCACCCCGATCCGACCGACCGCACCACCCCGCACACCGCCGCCGTCTGCGTGTACCCGGACATGGTGGCGACCGCCAAGGAGGTGCTGAAGGGCTCGGACGTCAAGGTCGCGTCCGTCGCCACCGCCTTCCCGGCGGGCCGCGCCGCACTGCCGGTGAAGCTCGCGGACGTACGGGACGCGGTCGCGGCCGGCGCCGACGAGATCGACATGGTGATCGACCGGGGCGCGTTCCTCGCCGGTCACTACCTCAAGGTGTACGAGGAGATCGCGGCCGTCCGCGCCGAGTGCGGCGACCGGGCCCGCCTCAAGGTCATCTTCGAGACCGGCGAGCTGTCGACGTACGACAACATCCGCCGCGCCAGCTGGCTCGGCATGATGGGCGGCGCCGACTTCATCAAGACGTCGACGGGCAAGGTGGCCGTGAACGCCACGCCCCCCAACACGCTCGTACTCCTCGAAGCCGTACGGGACTTCCGCGCGCAGACCGGGATCCAGGTCGGTGTGAAGCCGGCCGGCGGCATCCGCAACACCAAGGATGCCATCAAGTTCCTGGTCCTGGTCAACGAGACCGTGGGCGAGGACTGGCTGCACAACCACTGGTTCCGCTTCGGCGCCTCCTCGCTGCTCAACGACCTGCTGATGCAGCGTCAGAAGCTGGCGACCGGCCGCTACTCCGGCCCCGACTACGTGACGGTGGACTGATCACCATGGCAATGGAAAAGAAGACGGCCGCGTTCGAGTACGCGCCCGCGCCCGAGTCCCGCTCGGTCGTCGACATCGCGCCCTCCTACGGCCTGTTCATCGACGGCGAGTTCACCGAGGCCGCCGACGGCAAGGTCTTCAAGACCGTCAGCCCGTCCACCGAAGAGGTCCTCTCCGAGGTCGCCCGGGCGGGCGCCGAGGACGTGGACCGCGCGGTGAAAGCGGCCCGCAAGGCGTTCGAGAAGTGGTCGGCGCTGCCCGGCTCCGAGCGCGCCAAGTACCTGTTCCGCATCGCCCGGATCATCCAGGAGCGCAGCCGCGAGCTGGCCGTCCTGGAGACCCTGGACAACGGAAAGCCGATCAAGGAGACCCGCGACGCGGACCTCCCCCTGGTCGCCGCGCACTTCTTCTACTACGCGGGCTGGGCCGACAAGCTCGACCACGCGGGCTACGGAGCCAACCCGCGCCCGCTGGGCGTCGCGGGCCAGGTCATCCCGTGGAACTTCCCGCTCCTGATGCTGGCGTGGAAGATCGCCCCGGCGCTGGCGACCGGCAACACGGTCGTCCTGAAGCCCGCCGAGACCACTCCCCTGTCGGCCCTGTTCTTCGCGGACATCTGCCGCCAGGCCGGGCTCCCCAAGGGCGTCGTCAACATCCTCACCGGGTACGGCGACGCGGGCGCGGCCCTGGTCGGGCACCCGGACGTCGACAAGGTCGCCTTCACCGGCTCGACCGCCGTCGGCAAGGCCATCGCCCGTTCCGTGGCGGGCACCGACAAGAAGGTCACCCTGGAGCTGGGCGGCAAGGGCGCCAACATCGTCTTCGACGACGCCCCCATCGACCAGGCCGTCGAGGGCATCGTCACCGGCATCTTCTTCAACCAGGGCCAGGTCTGCTGCGCGGGCTCGCGCCTGCTGGTCCAGGAGTCGGTCCAGGACGAACTGCTCGACTCGCTCAAGCGCCGCCTGTCGACGCTCCGCCTCGGCGACCCGCTGGACAAGAACACCGACATCGGCGCGATCAACTCGGCCGAGCAGCTCGCCCGGATCACCGCGCTCACCGAGACCGGCGAGGCCGAGGGCGCCGAGCGCTGGTCCGCGCCCTGCGAACTGCCGTCCACGGGCTACTGGTTCGCCCCGACGCTCTTCACGAACGTCACCCAGGCGCACACCATCGCCCGCGACGAGATCTTCGGCCCGGTCCTGTCCGTGCTGAGCTTCCGTACCCCGGACGAGGCCGTCGCCAAGGCCAACAACAGCCAGTACGGCCTCTCCGCCGGCATCTGGACGGAGAAGGGCTCGCGGATCCTCGCGGTCGCGAGCAAGCTCCGCGCGGGTGTCGTCTGGGCCAACACGTTCAACAAGTTCGACCCGGCCTCGCCGTTCGGCGGCTACAAGGAGTCGGGCTTCGGCCGCGAGGGCGGTCGGCACGGTCTGGAGGGTTACCTCGATGTCTGAGACTTCGACGCGTCTGAGTGTCTTCAAGACCTACAAGCTGTACGTGGGCGGGAAGTTCCCGCGTTCCGAGAGCGGCCGGGTGTACGAGGTGCAGGACAGTAAGGGCAAGTGGCTGGCCAACGCTCCGCTGTCCTCCCGCAAGGACGCGCGGGACGCGGTCGTCGCGGCCCGCAAGGCGTTCGGCGGCTGGTCGGGCGCGACCGCGTACAACCGGGGCCAGATCCTCTACCGCATCGCCGAGATGCTGGAGGGCCGCAAGGACCAGTTCGTACGCGAGGTGGCGGAGGCGGAGGGGCTTTCGAAGTCCAAGGCCGCCGCGGTCGTGGACGCGGCCATCGACCGCTGGGTCTGGTACGCGGGCTGGACCGACAAGATCGGCCAGCTCGTGGGCGGGGCCAACCCGGTCGCGGGCCCGTTCTTCAATCTCTCCACCCCCGAGCCGACCGGCGTCGTGACGGTCCTGGCCCCCCAGGACTCGTCCTTCCTCGGCCTGGTCTCGGTCCTCGCGCCGGTGATCGCGACCGGTAACACGGCGGTCGTGATCGCCTCCGAGAAGGCGCCGCTGCCCGCGCTCTCCCTGGGCGAGGTCCTGGCGACCTCCGACCTGCCGGGCGGCGTGGTCAACGTCCTGTCCGGAAGGACGGCCGAGATCGCGGCGCCGCTGGCCGCGCACCAGGACGTCAACGCGATCGATCTGACGGGCGCGGACGCCGAGTTGGCGCGCGAGCTTGAGATCGCAGCGGCGGACAACCTCAAGCGGGTGCTGCGTCCCGGCCCCGCCGACTGGTCCGCCGACCCCGGTACGCACCGGCTGACCGCCTTCCTGGAGACCAAGACGGTGTGGCACCCGACGGGGTCGCTGGGCGCGTCCGGGTCCGCGTACTGAGTCAACTCCCTTGAGGCCCCCGCCGGTTGGACCGGCGGGGGCCTTGCGCATGCCGGGTCTCAGAGCCAGGCTCTCAGATGCCGAGCCGGGCCGCGATTCCGTCCAGGACGCAGTCCAGACCCAGCTCGAACTCCCAGGCCGGGTCGTCCTTGTGGGCCGCGTTGAGGGCGTAGTGCTGGAACACCGGGTAGCGCCCGGTGCCCATCAGCCAGGTCATCTGCGGGGCGAGGCCCTGCCGGATCTCGTCGCCGGTCGCCCAGCCCTGCTCCTTCATGTACTGGCCCACGGCGACCTCGCTCTGGACGAAGCCCTGCACGAAGGAGCTGACCGCGCGGAAGGCGGCCATCATCGTGTCCGGGTCGAGGCCGTGCCCGTCGAGCGCGGCCAGCTGCCGTTCCGCCGCGGCCATCCGGTTCGGGGTGAGCGCGAACAGCGGCGCCGGGAGCTGGGACAGCCAGGGGTGGTTCAGCATCATCGTGCGGGTGCGCAGGGCGTGCGCCCGCAGCACCTCGCGCCAGCCGCTCTCCGCACCGGCCGGCGCGGTCTCGGCGGAGACCTGGTCGACCATCAGCGCCCACAGGTCGTCCTTGCCGGAGACATAGCGGTACGCGGCCATCGGCGCGACGCCCAGTTCGGTGGCGAGGCGGCGCATGGTGACGGCGGCGAAGCCCTCGGCGTCGGCGACCGCGACGGCCACCTCGGCGATCTTGCGGTGCGAGAGCGCGGTACGGGCCGCGACCGACGGGCGCTCCAGCCGTTCCCAGAGCGTCGGCTCCCCTTCGCCCTTCTTCTGAGTGGCCACGGTGTCGGGCTCCTTCCGCTCGTCGTCCCATCGCGTCGCGTACATCGTATCGATCAGTAGACAACGTACACACCGCTGTGTACGTTGTACATGCCAAGATACGCCGTACACATCCAGGGGGTTTCCATGCAGGACGAGCGGGCCCCGCTCTCCCGGGTCGCCATCGTCGGGCTGCTGCTCGGCATCATCCTCGCGACGCTCGACGGCACCATCGTCGGCACCGCGCTGCCGACGATCGTCGGCGACCTCGGCGGTCTCGACCACCTCTCCTGGGTGCTCACCGCCTACCTCCTGACCACCTCGGTCGCCACCCCGATCTGGGGCAAGATCGGCGATCTGTACGGCCGCAAGGGCGCCTACCTCTCCTCGATCGCGGTGTTCCTCGCCGGGTCCGTACTGTGCGGACTCGCCCAGGACATGGGGCAGTTGATCGCCTTCCGAGCACTCCAGGGCATCGGCGCCGGCGGCTTGTTCGTCGGCGCGCTCTCGATGCTCGGCGTGCTGATGCCGCCCGCCCAGGCAGGCCGCTCGCAGGCGATGATCGGCGTGATGCTGCCCGCCGCGATGATCGGCGGCCCGCTGCTCGGCGGCTTCCTCACCGACCAGCTGAACTGGCGCTGGGTCTTCTACGTCAACGTTCCCGTCGGCATCGCTGCGCTGCTCATCGTGGGCCTCGGCATCCGGCTGCGCACCGAACGGATCAGGGCCCGGGTGGACGCCTTCGGCGCGGCCCTGCTCACGGCCGCGATCCTCGCGCTGACCCTCCTCGCGAGCTGGGCCGGCGTCACCTACGCCTGGTCGTCCCCGCAGATCCTGCTGCTCGCCGCGGTCGCGGCGGCCGCCCTCGCCCTGTTCGTACGGGTCGAGAGGCGGGCGCCCGAACCGGTCATCCCGCCCCGCCTGTTCGGCGACCGCAACTTCACCGCGGCCCAGCTCCTCAGCTTCCTGGTCGGCGCGGCCATGCTCGCCGCGACCAGCTATCTGCCGCAGTACATGCAGTTCGTCAGGGGCTTCTCCTCGACCGCGAGCGGTCTGCTGCTGCTCCCGCTGATGCTGGGCATGATCGGCGCCCAGCTCGTCATCGGCCGGCGGGTCGGCAACGGCGGCCGCTACCGCCGCTACCCGATCATCGGCGGCGCCCTCGGCACGGCGGGTGCGCTCGCCCTGCTCACGGTCGGCATGGACACGCCCACGGCGATCACCTCGGCGCTGACCTTCGTCCTCGGTACCGGCCTCGGCTGCGTGATGCAGCCGACCATGCTGATCACCATGAACAGCGCAGCGCCCCGCGACATGGGCGCCGCCAGCGGCACCACCACCCTGCTGCGGACCGTCGGCGGATCCCTGGGCATCGCCGTTCTCGGGTCCGTGTTCACCGCGCGGCTGGGCACCACCCTCACCGACCGGCTCGGCACGGACGGGCAGCGCCTGACCGGCGGCCACGCGCTGACGCCCGCACTGCTGGGGGAACTGCCCGCCCCGGCGCGGGACGCCTTCCGCGCGGCCGTCACCAGCGGGCTGCACGGGGTGCTGCTCGGCTCCGCCGTGCTGTGCGCCCTCGCCTTCGGGATCTCCTGGCTGGTGCGCGAGACGCCGCTGCGCACGACGGCACCCGCGCGGCAGGCCCCCGCGCAGGAGTCGGCGAACGCCTGAGCGTGCGGGCCGGGCGCCGGGGGCTCGGACGGGGTCCGGAGCCGCTGTCTCAGCCGGGCAGCAGACCGGCCACCCGGCCCGCGAGCGGGAGGTCCCTGAGGGCGCCCCCGCTGGTCAGCGGGTCCGTCACCAGCGCCGTCGTCACCGGCTTGAAGTCCCCGACCTGGGTACCGACCCCGTTGGCCAGCGGGTCGACGCCGGTGCCGGCCAGCGGGTCAAGGCGCAGCGCCTTGAACGGCGCGACGGCGTACCCGACCGCCCCGGTCGCCCCCTGCGCGCCCGCCGCGAGGTCGGTGGCCGTCGCGCTCGGGCCCGCCGCGGGGGCCGGAGCCACCGGCGCGGCCTGCGCGGCCGAGCCCGCCCCGGCGAGGGCGGCGCCGGCCGCGGTGACGGTGAGCCCGGCCCGCAGCAGCGCCCGGTGGCGCAGCGCCCTGGCGGGCTTGGCGGCCTCGTGATGTCCCATGGGATCCCACTCACTTTCGTACGTGATGGTGTGTAATCAGGCAATCACGAAGCGTAGTTGAGATGTGATGCTCGATACCAACGCCCTCCCCGAGTGGTGCCACTCCCGGGTGCATGGCCCAGACTGGTGTCCCGTGAGTTCTTCTGCCATCGCGACGCGCGTCGTCCTGCTCTCGGGGCCTTCCGGTTCCGGTAAGTCGTCCCTCGCCGCCCGCACGGATCTGCCCGTGCTGCGCCTCGACGACTTCTACAAGGAAGGCGACGACCCGACCCTGCCGCTGGTGGCGGGCAGTTCGGACATCGACTGGGACTCCCCGCTCTCCTGGGACGCGGACGCCGCGGTCCGCGCCATCACCGAGCTGTGCCGTACGAGGCGTACCGCCGTGCCGGTCTACTCGATCGCGACGAGTTCCATCACGGGCACCACCGCGCTCGGCATCGAGCGCACCCCCCTGTTCATCGCGGAGGGCATCTTCGCGGCGGACATCGTGGCCCGCTGCCAGGAACTCGGCGTCCTCGCCGACGCGATCTGCCTGCGCGGCCGCCCGAGCACCACCTTCCGGCGGCGACTGCTGCGCGATCTGAAGGAGGGCCGCAAGTCGGTGGCGTTCCTGCTGCGGCGCGGCTGGCGGCTGATGCGGGCCGAGCGCGCGATCGTCGCCCGCCAGACGGCGCTCGGCGCCCACCCCTGCGGCAAGGACGAGGCGCTCGGCCGCATCGCGGGCGCGGCGGCCGGCCGCTGCCGCACGGCGGCCGCGGCGTAACGTTTCACGGCCCCGGGCGCACAATGAAGCGGCGGGGCCGATGGCCCCGCCGCTTCCCCCGTTCCCCCCGTGGGTCCCCGTGTCCCCCGTGGACCCCCCTTTCCCCTCCCCCAGACCTTCAGGCCACCAGCTCGCCGAAGGACTCCTCCTCGTCACGGCCGAAGCTGAGGACCTCGTCCTCGCGCAGCCGGCGCAGCGAGCGCCAGATGCTGGACTTCACCGTGCCGACACTGATGTCCAGTATGTCCGCGATCTCCGGGTCGGTACGTCCCTCGTAGTAGCGCAGGACCAGCATCGTGCGCTGCAGTTCGGGAAGGCGGGCCAGCGCCTGCCAGAGCACCGCGCGCAGTTCGGTGCCGCGCATCGCGTCCGTGTCGCCGACCGTCTCCGGCAGCTCCTCGGTCGGGTACTCGTTCAGCTTGCGCCGCCGCCAGGCGCTGATGTGCAGGTTCGTCATGGTCCGGCGCAGATAGCCGCCGACCGCCGCCTTGTCGCTGATCCGGTCCCAGGCCCGGTAGGTGGAGAACAGCGCGCTCTGGAGCAGGTCCTCCGCCTCGTAGCGGTCACCGGTCAGGTGGTAGGCGGTCGCGTACAGGGAGGCGCGGCGTTCCTGTACGTAAGCCGTGAACGCCGCATCGGCGTTCACAGCTTCCGACGGGCTCTTCCGCTCCCCCGTGCCCTCCCGGTACGCCGCTTCCCCGTCAACGACCGTCATGTACGACGTGTGCTGACGCCCGGTGCCGCGAGCACACCCCCGTAGGCTCACGGCACCGGACTTCTCCGTGCTCCGCACGACGTCGTGGAGACGCGTCACAACTGCGCTGGAGTTGGAGCTGTGCAGTGCGTTCATCTCGCGCCCCCCGTCGGTGGAGTCTGTTCATCGGGTGTTCTGGTTACGGGGAAGAGCCTGCCCGGGCCACTTCATCGACGTGTCCGCCGACTGTCACAGGCCTGTCACAGCGGTTGCTCGGCACGGCCCGGCGGACGGGGGGCAAGACGGGGGTCGTACTCCTCTCCCCCATGGGTCAGAATGACCTCCGTGCCTTTCCTGTTGCTGATCGAGGACGACGACGCCATCCGCACGGCCCTCGAACTCTCCCTGTCCCGTCAGGGCCACCGTGTGGCCACCGCGGCGACGGGAGAGGACGGCCTGAAGCTGCTGCGCGAGCAGCGGCCCGACCTGATCGTGCTGGATGTGATGCTGCCCGGGATCGACGGCTTCGAGGTGTGCCGCCGGATCCGGCGCACCGACCAGCTGCCGATCATCTTGCTGACCGCGCGCAACGACGACATCGACGTGGTGGTCGGGCTGGAGTCCGGCGCCGACGACTATGTGGTCAAGCCGGTCCAGGGGCGGGTCCTCGACGCCCGGATCCGGGCCGTCCTGAGGCGCGGTGAACGCGAGTCCACCGACTCGGCGGCGTTCGGCAACGTGGTGATCGACCGGGCCGCGATGACCGTCACCAAGAACGGCGAGGACCTCCAACTCACCCCCACCGAGCTGCGGTTGCTCCTCGAACTGAGCCGTCGGCCCGGACAGGCGCTGTCCCGCCAGCAGTTGCTGCGCCTGGTCTGGGAGCACGACTACCTCGGCGACTCCCGCCTCGTCGACGCCTGCGTGCAGCGGCTGCGGGCCAAGGTCGAGGACGTGCCGTCGTCCCCGACGCTGATCCGTACGGTCCGCGGCGTCGGCTACCGCCTGGACACCCCCTCGTGAACCTGCCGCACCACCCCGATCAGTGGCACGACTCCGGTAAGCAGGACATGTGAAGCGAGCTACCCTCGCCGGTCTGCGCTGGACCAGTCTGCGGCTGCGGCTCGTCGTCGTGTTCGCGCTCGTCGCGCTGACCGCGGCCGTCTCCGCCTCCGGCATCGCGTACTGGCTCAACCGCGAGGCGGTACTGGTCCGTACGCAGGACTCGGCGCTCAACGACTTCCGCCAGGGCATGCAGAGCCGGGCCGCCGCGCTGCCCCTGCAGCCGACCGAGCGCGATCTCCAGGTGTCCGCCAAGCAGATGGCCGACAGCAGCAACTCCCGTTACAACGTGCTGCTCCTGGACGAGCGCGCCCCCGGCAAGCCGATCGTGGGGGCCTCCAACGTGGACGGGTTCACGCTGGACGACGTGCCCAAGACGCTGCAGGACGCGGTCACCAAGAAGCAGAAGGTCACCGAGACCAACGCCTACCCGTACCACCTGTTCTGGCAGCGGATCACCCTGCACGGCCACCCGTATCTGGTCGGCGGCACGAAGGTCATCGGGGCCGGTCCCACCGGGTACATGCTGGCCCCGCTCGACCAGGAGCGGCGCGATCTCAACTCGCTCGCCTGGTCGCTCGGCATCGCCACCTTCCTCGCGCTGCTCGCCTCCGCGCTGCTCGCGCAGGGGGCCGCCACCACCGTGCTGCGGCCGGTGCAGCGGCTCGGGGACGCGGCCCGCCGGCTCGGCGAGGGCAAGCTCGACACCCGCCTGCGGGTCTCCGGCACGGACGAACTCGCCGAACTTTCAAGGACGTTCAACCGGACCGCCGAGGCCCTGGAGAAGAAGCTCACCGACATGAGCGCGCGCGAGGAGGCGAGCCGCCGGTTCGTCGCCGACATGTCGCACGAGCTGCGCACCCCGCTGACCGCGCTCACCGCCGTCGCCGAGGTCCTGGACGAGGAGGAGGACAGCCTCGACCCGATGATCGCGCCCGCCGTGAAGCTCGTGGTCTCCGAGACCCGGCGGCTGAACGTCCTGGTCGAGAACCTGATGGAGGTCACCCGCTTCGACGCGGGCACCGCCCGCCTGGTCCTGGACGACGTGGACATCGCCGACCAGATCACCGCGTGCATCGACACCCGGGCCTGGCTGGACGCCGTCGACCTGGACGCCGAGCGCGGCATCATGGCCCGCGTCGACCCGCGCCGCCTGGACGTCGTCCTCGCCAACCTGATCGGCAACGCCCTCAAGCACGGCGGCTCCCCGGTGCGGGTCTCGGTCCGCGTGGCGGGCGACGAGCTGGTGATCTCGGTACGCGACCACGGGCCCGGCATCCCCGAGGACGTACTCCCGCACGTCTTCGACCGGTTCTACAAGGCCAGCGCCTCCCGCCCGCGCTCGGAGGGCAGCGGGCTCGGCCTGTCCATCGCGATGGAGAACGCGCACATCCACGGCGGCGACATCACCGCCGCCAACTCCCCCGAAGGCGGCGCCGTGTTCGTGCTGCGGCTGCCACTGGACGCCACCCCGCCCGCCGACACCGAGACGCCGGAAGGAGGCGCGGCGCAGTGAGAGGACGACTTCGCCGACCAGCCGCCGCGCTGGCCGGGCTGCTCGCGCTGGGCGCCGCCGCCACGGGCTGCGGCATCCGGCCCACCTCGGTCCCGGTCGACGCGGGCCCGGCCCCGTCCCGGGTGCCGTGCACGGTGCCGGCCAATGCGGTCTCCCCGCAGTTCGAGGGCGTCACCGTGCAGGTCTACCTGGTGTGCGGCGCCCAGCTGGTCACCGCCCAGCGGTCGGTGCGGACCCCGCAGACCCAGGGCGCGGCCGACCGGGTGCGGTTCGCGCAGGCGCTGCTCGACGAGCTCAGCGCCAAGCCGTCGGGCGACGAGAAGGACGCCGGGTACACCACGGAGGTGCCGGCGCCGCTCACCGTCATGGTCGCCCGCGCGGGCGACCCGGCGGGCACCCTACGGCTGAGCCGCAACCCGCAGGACCTCTCGGCCCTCGCGCTCTCGCAGGTGGTGTGCACCTACGCGGACAACGCCCCGGCCGCGCCCGGCAGCGACCAGGTCGTGCTCGGCGGCCCCGGCGAGGACCCGGCCCGCGGCTACACCTGCACGGCCGAGATGAAGTCCCGCCCGGGCAACGTGCCGACCCTCGGCGAGATCCCGTCGCCCGGGCGGTCCTGAGGTTCTGAGGTCCAGAGGTCCTCAAGGAGGCGATGGCCGGGCTCCGGCCACGGCTGCGGGCCCGGCCTTCGGGTGCGTACGGATTCACCCGTGTGCGGCGGAACCGATTCCGCCGCGGCCCGCGTCTTGGGTGGCGTGCAGCAGCGTCATGGTCAAGACGGCAGCGCCGTCATCCGGTTCCGCGTGGTGGGATTCGTTCTCCTCCTCGCGCATCTGCTGCTCGTGGCGTGGACCTCGCTGCGGCCACGCGACGTGATGTGGGTGACGGCCGCCAATCTGACGCCGCTCGCCGGCATCAAGGCCGACCTCGCGCTCGGCCCGCTGGCGGCCGCCCACCAGATCGGCGAGGGCCTGCTGCTGCTCGCCCCGCTCGGGGTGCTGCTCCCGCTCGCGGGCGGCCGACTCCACGTATCCCCGCTCGCCTCGCTCGTCCGCACCGTGCTGGCCGGGGCGCTGATCTCGCTCGGCATCGCCCTGCTGCAGACGGCCGTGCCGGGCCAGGTCCCCGATGTGGACTCGCTGCTCCTGAACACCACCGGCGTCGCGCTCGCGCACCTCGCGGTGGTACCGGCGGGCCGGGGCCTGCTCCGCCGCAGGAACCAGCGCGAAAGGCCCGCCCCCGTCCTTCGGGAGGAGACTCCCCAGGGGCGGACCCCGACGATTCCCAGGGTCGGGATCGCACCGTAGTCCGACGCTTCGACCGCATCCGAGCGGGGAGTATGGAGACATCGCGAGGGGGCCCACCAAGGAGCGGCTCCCCCACTTCAGCTCCCGAAGGAGCCTTCCATGAGCGCCCCCCTCATCCGCCCCACCGAAGGCCGCAGGCTCGGCGGGGTGTGCGCAGCGCTCGCACGGCGCTTCGGCATCTCCGCGACGACGATGCGCGTGATCTTCGTGCTCTCGTGTCTGCTTCCGGGACCGCAGTTCCTGCTCTACCTGGCCCTGTGGGCGCTGATTCCGGCGGAGAAGTCCGCGAGCACCGCCTGGTAGCCGGTCCCTCCCGTGGTCAGTCGCGAACCGTGCGGGCCAGCTTGTCCAGTTGTTTGTCGGCGATCTCGTGCGGCACGGCCACCGTGGGCGGCGCCTTGGCGGACAGGTTGATCGCCATGAACCGCACGATGGTCGCGCCCCGGCGCACCACGACGATGTGCACGGGGGCCGGTGCCCCTTGGGTGAGCGCCCGCGCCGTCCAGCTGACGGACTCGCCGCGCTTCACCTCGTACGCCGTCGCACGCACCTCGGAGTACGTGGCTCGGTGGCCGTCGAGGACGGTGGTGAAGCCGGTGGCGCAGCGGGCCAGGGCCGCCTTCAGCTCGGTGATCAGGTGCCGCGCGTCGGCCGCCGCGTACGCGGAGAGCGAGGCGGAGACCGCGAGGCCGGGCACCGTCCGCGAGCCGAGGCCCCGGCTGACGGTCTCGCGGGCGTGGCCGTCGGGCCGGTCGCCCATGACCTCCGCGAGCGGCGCACAGGCGGCTCGGTCGGCTCTCGGGGTGCCGTCGGAGTCGTCGGGCGAGGGGTCGGCGGAGACCTGGTAGCCGGGTACGTCGCCCGCTTCGAGGGCCGCCCGCCGGAGCGCGGTCGGCGCGCGGGCCGCGGCGCTGGTCGATGCGGCGGGGACGTCCGGACCGCCACAGGCCGTGGCGGCGAGCAGCGCGGGGAGCGTGAGCACCGCCGCGATGCCGGACGCCTTCGCACGCATGATCAAAACCCTACTCACACGGCGCCGGGGCGCACACCCGGCTCACGGGTGTGCGCCCCGGCAGGGCGCGAGGTGCGGTCAGCCGGTGAGGCCGCCGCCTGCGATGTTGTTCGCCACCGGGCCGGTGGGCAGTCCGCCGAGCAGTCCGGCGACCGGGTCGGAGCTGTTGCCGGCCTTCTGGTGCTGGCCGACCAGCGACTCCTTCTTCTGGCCCGCAAGCGACTCCTTCTGGTGCTGGCCGGCCAGTGAGTCCTTTTGGTGCTGGCTGGCCAGCGAGTCCTTCTGGTGCTGGCCGTTCAGCGAGTGGTGAGTGGCCGCGGGCAGCGCCTTTGCGACGGTGCCGAGCGGGGTGGCAGTGGCCACGCCGGACAGCGTCCCCAGGTGCGGGAGCGCGGGGGCGGCGGAGGCCGCCCCGCCGGCAGCGGCGGCGAAAGCGGCACCGAGGGCAATGACACCGAGCGTCTTGGCAGACTGCTTCATCAGAGATTTATCCTTGGGGTGGGAAAACGAGCGCCTGTGCAAGCTAGTCAGCCGACCGCTCGGCCCGCAAATACGCGAACACGGCCGGGAGTTCACGCTCCCGGCCGTGTTCACATTCCTAAGATCAGCCGTCTGCTACCGAAGAACCGCTGGTCGTGGCGGTCTGCTGGAACAGCCATTCGGACTTCAGCTCGGCATAACCGGGCTTGATCACGTCATTGATCATGGCCAGTCGTTCATCGAAAGGAATGAATGCTGATTTCATCGCATTGACGGTGAACCACTGCAGGTCGTCCAGCGAGTAGCCGAACGCGTCCGTCAGGTGCTCGAATTCCTGGCTCATGCTGGTGCCCGACATCAGCCGGTTGTCGGTGTTGACGGTGGTCCGGAAGTGCAGCCTGCGCAGCAGCCCGATGGGGTGGTCGGCGTACGAACTGGCCGCCCCGGTCTGGAGGTTCGAGGTCGGGCACATCTCCAGCGGGATCCGCTTGTCGCGTACGTACGAGGCGAGCCGGCCGAGCTTCACACTGCCGTCGTCGGCGACCTCGATGTCGTCGATGATGCGCACGCCGTGGCCGAGCCGGTCGGCGCCGCACCACTGGAGCGCCTGCCAGATCGACGGCAGGCCGAAGGCCTCGCCCGCGTGGATGGTGAAGTGGTTGTTCTCGCGCTTGAGGTACTCGAAGGCGTCGAGGTGCCGGGTGGGCGGGAAGCCCGCCTCGGCGCCCGCGATGTCGAAGCCGACCACGCCCGAGTCCCGGTAGGAGTTGGCGAGTTCGGCGATCTCCAGGGCCCGGGCGGCGTGCCGCATCGCGGTGAGCAGCGCGCCCACCCGGATGCGGTGGCCGTTCTCGCGGGCCCGCCGCTCGCCTTCGCGGAAGCCCGCGTTGACGGCCTCGACGACCTCTTCGAGGGTGAGCCCCTGCTCCAGGTGCTGCTCGGGCGCGTACCGCACCTCGGCGTAGACGACGCCGTCCTCGGCGAGGTCCTCGGCGCACTCGGCGGCGACGCGGAACAGCGCGTCGCGGGTCTGCATGACGGCGCAGGTGTGCGCGAACGTCTCCAAGTACCGTTCCAGCGAACCGGAGTCGGCGGCCTCCCGGAACCAGATGCCGAGCTTGTCGGCCTCGGCCTCGGGCAGATCGGTGTACCCCGTCTGGGCGGCGATGTCGATGATGGTCCCGGGACGCAGACCCCCGTCGAGGTGGTCGTGGAGCAGCACCTTCGGGGCACGGCTGATCTGATCCGGGGTGGGTACGGATGCGGTCTGGCTCGTCATCTGCGCACTCTAGCCCCTACGCGCGTAGATCACCGGGAGTGCGAACCCCGTCGATACGTAACAGTGACCGTGCAGACGGGTGGAGTACACCTCGGCTTCTGAGACTGTTCTGCCATGGCACAGCAAGCGATTCCCCTGCCTGCTGCCCGGCTGGGACGGGCCGTCGGTGCGAGTGGCGCCGGCGCGACGGTCAGCGGTGTGGTCCTCGTGCTCCCGGACGGCGATCCCGTCTCGGCACGCCGGCCTTCCCCCTTCGCGTACGCGGCCGCGCTGCCGCTGGCCCGCAGGCTGGCCAGGGACGGCCGCGCGGACGGCCTGGTCGCGCACGCCGTGCACTACCGGGGCCGGGGCTGGAACGACGGCGAGGCGCGGCTCGCGGCGGACGCCGAATGGGCCGCGGACGAGGTCGTACGCCGCTACGGGGACGTCCCGGTGTGCCTGGCCGGGCACGGCATGGGCGGTCGCGCGGCGCTGCGCGCGGCGGGCCATCCGGCGGTCAACTCGGTGCTCGCGCTTGCGCCTTGGGTCCCCGAATACGATGTGGCGGCCGAATCGGAGCCGGTGAAGCAGCTGGTGGGCCGGCGCGTGATGATCGTGCACGGCACCAATGACGCGCGCAGCGACCCGGAGCTGTCCTACCGCCTCGCCGAGCGCGCCAAGAAGGCCAACCGGGACACCTGCCGCTTCGAGGTCCACTCGGACGGCCACTCGATGCGCCAGCACCGGCCCGAAGTCCACGCGCTGGCCGTGGACTTCGTGTTCGGCACGCTGTTCTCGCGCCCGTACTCCCGCCCGGTCACGGACGCCTTCGCGGCGCCGCCACCGCTGGGGCTGCGGATGCCGCTGGCCGCCGGGTTCGGCAAGTCCCTGCACAAGTAAGCGAGTTACTCGGTGGTCAGCTTTCCGCGCCGGGACAGCAGGAAGGCCTTGAAGGCGGCCACCGGCGGGGTGTCGAGGTGGCCGTCCAGCCAGGCGAGGCCGATCTCACGCACCGCGCGCGGGGCGGTCACGGTCAGCTCCACGACGCCCGGCCGGGCCACCGCGGGCGGCGGGAGCAGCGCCACGCCGAGACCGGCCGCGACCAGGCCGCGCAGCGTCTCGGCCTCCTCGCCCTCGAAGGCGACGCGCGGCGCGAACCCGGCCTCGGCGCACAGGTCGTCGGTGATGCGGCGCAGCCCGTAGCCGGATTCCAGGGTCACGAAGGTCTCGTCGGCCGCCTCGGCGAGCCGGACTCGCTTGCGGACCGCGAGCCGGTGGTCGTCGGGGACCACCAGCCGCAGCCGCTGCTCGTCGAGCCGCCGGGCCACCAGGTCGGGCGCGTCCGGTACCGGCGAGGTCAGGCACAGGTCCAGCTCGCCCGCCCGCAGCCGCTCGATCATCGCCTCGCCGTAGTTCTGTACGAGGGTGAAGCGGATACCGGGATGGTCGGCCCGGAAGGCGCGGATGAGGCCCGGCACGGTCTCGGAGCCCATGGTGTGCAGGAAGCCGAAGGCGACCTTGCCGGTGCCCGGGTCGGCGTCCGCGCGCACCGACTCGGCGGCCCGCCCGACCTCCGCGAGCGCCCGCTCGGCGGAGCCGAGGAAGGTGCGGCCCGCGGTGGTCAGCGAGACGGTGCGGCCCTTGCGTACGAACAGGGCGACACCCAGGTCCTCTTCGAGCCGGACCATGGCGCGCGAGAGGGTCGACTGGGGCACGCCGAGTTCCTGGGCGGCGCGGGTGACGTGCTCGTGCCGGGCCACCGCGGCGAAGTGGGCGAGCCGTGGCGCAAGTGCCACGACCATGTCTTCTTCGTAACTGTTCAATGACACGCACACCCCTGACCTCGCCTTATGCGCTGATGGATCGATTGTGGCCCATCCACGCATTGGACGCATAAATACCGGCGGGCCTACGGTCGTTGCATGCCTCCCGCCAGTACCGGGGCGTCCACCACCGTGGCCGCCTCGACCCAGCCGTCCTCCCGCCAGCTCACCCCGGGCGCCCCCGGCTACCGCCGGATGAGCTTCGCGCTCTTCGCCGCCGGTGTCGCCACCTTCGCGCTCCTCTACTCCACCCAGGCCCTGCTGCCGCTGATCTCCGCCGACCTCGGGGCCACGGCGAGCGCGGCGAGCTGGACGGTGTCGGCGGCGACCGGCGCACTGGCCCTGTTCGTGCTGCCGCTCAGCGCGCTGTCCGAGCGGTTCGGGCGCACCCGGATGATGACGGTCTCGCTGGCGATCGCGGTCGCGCTGGGCCTCCTGGTGCCGTTCGCGCCGAACGTGGGCTGGCTGGTGGCGCTGCGTGCGCTCCAGGGCGCGGCGATCGCGGGTCTGCCCGCCTCGGCGATGGCCTACCTCGCGGAGGAAGTGAAGCCGAAGGCGCTGGTCGCGGCGATCGGCCTGTTCGTCGCGGGCAATGCGATCGGCGGCATGAGCGGGCGCATCCTGACCGGCTGGGTGGCCCAGGCCTGGGGCTGGCGGGCGGCCCTGCTCGCGGTGGGCGCGCTGGCCGCGGTGTGCGCGGTGATCTTCCGCCTGCTGCTGCCCAAGGCCCGCAATTTCACGCCGGGTTCACTCAACCCGCGCGCCCTGGCCCGCACCGTGCGCGGCCACCTCGCCGACCCGCTCCTGGTACGGCTCTACGGCATCGGCGCCCTGTTCATGACGGTGTTCGGCGCGGTGTACACGGTGATCGGCTACCGCCTCACCGCGGCACCCTTCCACCTGCCGCAGGGCCTGATCGGCTCGATCTTCCTGGTCTACCTGGTCGGTACGGTCTCCTCCGCCGCGGCCGGAAAGCTGGTGGCCCGGGTGGGCCGGCGCGGCGCCCTGTACCTGGCGGTCTCGACCACGGCGGCGGGTCTGCTGCTGTCCCTTGCCGACTCCCTGCCGGCCATCCTGGCGGGCCTGGTCCTGATCACGGCGGGCTTCTTCGCGGGCCACGCGGTCGCGTCCTCCTCGGTGAGCCACACCGCCAAGCAGGGCCGCGCCCAGGCGTCCGCGCTCTACCAGTCCGCCTACTACCTGGGCTCCAGCGCGGGCGGCACGCTCGGCGCGGTCGCCTTCCACGCGGCGGGCTGGCCCGCCACGGTGCTGCTCGGCATCCTCGCGGTCCTGGGCGTCGTGTCGATCACCCTGTACGGCTCGCACGCGGCCCGCGCCGAACGGCGCACCCACCGCCTGCACCTGGCGCACGCCCGCCCCTGAGCTGCGCCTTCGTCGGCAGACGCGCGATTGTCAGTGGGGTCCGGTAGCTTCCGAAGTGCTGGGACCACAAGGCGCGACATGGGGTGGACCGATGAGTGAACTGGCAGCGGCGGCGGACCTGGACGTACGCCTCGAAGGACACCGCAGGGAGCTGACCGGGTACTGCTACCGGATGCTCGGCTCGGCCTTCGAGGCGGAGGACGCGGTGCAGGACACGCTGGTGCGGGCGTGGCGCAGCATCGACAAGTTCGAGGGCCGCTCCTCGCTGCGCTCGTGGCTGTACCGCATCGCGACCAATGTGTGCCTGGACATGCTGAACGCGGGGAACAAACGGGCCAGGCCGATGGACCTGACGGCGGCGACGCCGGTCGCACAGGCCCAGCTCAACTCCCGCCCGGAAGTGACCTGGTTGGAGCCGGTGCCGGACGGGCGGGTGCTGCCGACGGTCGAGGACCCGGCGGAGGCGGCGCTGGCCCGGGAGTCGGTGCGGCTCGCGTTCGTCGCGGCGCTCCAGCACCTGCCGCCCAAACAGCGGGCGGTGCTCATCCTGCGCGAGGTGCTGGCGTGGAAGGCCGCGGAGGTCGCCGAGCTGCTCGACACCTCGGTCGCCTCGGTCAACTCGGCCCTCCAGCGGGCCCGTTCGACACTGGCCGAGTCGGAGCCGAAGGAGACGGACCCGGCCGACCCGCTCGACGAGGAGCAGCAGAAGCTCCTGGAGCGGTATGTGGCGGCCTTCGAGGGCTACGACATGACGGCGCTGACCGCCCTGCTCCACGAGGACGCCACGCTGTCCATGCCGCCGTACGACCTGTGGCTGCGCGGCCACGACGACATCGTGGGCTGGATGCTGGGCGTCGGCGAGGTCTGCCGCGGCTCCCGTCTGCTGCCGACGGTGGCCAACGGCACGCCCGCCTTCGCGCACTACCACCCGGACCACGAGAACGGCGGCTTCACGCCCTGGGCGCTGATGGTGATCGAGACGAGCGGCGGCAAGGTCTCGGGCATCTGCTCGTTCCTGGACACGGAACGCTGGTTCCCCCTCTTCGACCTGCCGCCCAGGCTGGACGAGGAGGGCCAGCCGGTCCCGACGACGTAGGGTGCGCGCCTTTGGGGCCGCGGGCCCGGCTGCCTTTACGGGGGCTGCGGGCCCAGTTACCTCAGGGGCGCGGGGAACTGCGCGACCAGCTTCCCCCAAGCTCTCAACTTCGTTCGAGCAGGGGGGACCCCCATCAACCCGCACCCGACCGACGGCCCGAGCCGCCCCCGCGCTAAGTCGCTCAGTCGCTCAGTCGAGCCCGAGCCCCGCCAGCTCAAGCAGAGCCGCAACGCCAGCCCCGGCATTACGCACGCGCAAACGGCCCCCCGCCCGCCGGGCGGTGAGCCGCAACCGAGCCACCGCCTCGACGGCGGCAAGGTCGGCCCGGGTCAGCGCGGCGAGGTCACACACGACCTCCTCGACCCCGCCCCCGTACAGCGCGCGCAGCCGCTCGCACAGGAGCGGCACATCGGCGAAGGTGACGGGGGCGGAAACGACGAGGACTGCGGGCTCGGCGGGATCGGTGGCTTCCACACCGATGAGACCGCGAGATGGCGCGGAACTCATCGGTGAAGGGTGCGGCGTCGACTAGAGGACGGGGAAGATCCCCGTGTCGACCTCCAGGTCGAAGGGGGCGGGCAGAGTCAGCTTCCCGCCGTATTCGACCAGGTCAAGCACGCGGTACGTGCCTTGCTCGGGTTTGCCGTAGAGCGTCGCGATCGGCGTGCTCACCCACGCGTCGAGCAACAAGTACAGAGGAACCCCGGCCTTGGCGTAGCCATGGGTCTTGGTCACCCTGTCGTGCTTGGCGTTGCTCTCGGAGGTGATCTCCACCACGAGCTCAGCGTCCTCGGCAGCGGTGCGGCCATCCGGCCCCTGACGCAGCCGTGATCGCGGCATCACCGCGAGGTCGGGCATGTACAGGCCCACGCTCTGCGGGACGACGAGGCCCAGCGTCTGGTAGATGCCCCAGTCTTCCGGGATCACGCTGTAGAGCCGACGCTGTAGCAGCTCAGCTGTGTCGTTGTGCTCTTCGGACGGCGGTGGTGACACGGTGACGATCCCCTCGATGATCTCCACCTTGCAGCCCTCGGGCCAATCCATCTCCTCCCAGAGACGGACGAGGTCGTCCCAGCCCTGGCCGGGCTCGTGGCCAACCGTGAGTGCGCTCATGGCGGTCTCCCTGCGTCGGTTCGTCACGACTCCAGCATGCCGAACGGGACCGGCGGAGGTCCACCGGTCCCGTTCACCCGTACGAGGTTGCTCTCTCCGTAAGCCCAGGTCAGGCGATACGTTCCAGCACGATCGGGTTCGCGGTGAAGGCCGAGCCGGGCGCGGCGATGTCGTACGCGCCCTCCAACGACTTCAGCGCGTACTCGAACTTCTCCGGGGTGTCCGTGTGCAGGGTCAGCAGCGGCTGGCCCGCGGTCACGGTGTCGCCGGGCTTGGCGTGCAGTTCGACGCCCGCGCCGGCCTGCACCGGGTCCTCCTTGCGGGCGCGGCCCGCGCCCAGGCGCCAGGCGGCCACGCCGACACCGTACGCGTCCAGGCGGGTCAGGACGCCCGAGGAGGGGGCGGTGACCACGTGCCGCTCGCGGGCGACCGGCAGCGTCGCGTCCGGGTCGCCGCCCTGGGCCGCGATCATCCGGCGCCACACGTCCATCGCCGAGCCGTCCGCGAGAGCCTTCGCGGGGTCGGCGTCCTTGATGCCCGCCGCGTCCAGCATCTCGCGGGCCAGCGCGATAGTGAGCTCGACGACGTCGGAGGGGCCGCCGCCCGCCAACACCTCGACGGATTCGCGGACTTCGAGGGCGTTGCCCGCGGTGAGGCCGATCGGGGTGGACATGTCGGTGAGCAGCGCCACCGTCTTCACGCCGCTGTCGGTGCCCAACGCGACCATGGTGGAGGCGAGTTCACGGGCGTCCTCGATGTTCTTCATGAAGGCGCCGGAGCCGACCTTCACGTCCAGGACCAGGGAGCCCGTGCCCTCGGCGATCTTCTTCGACATGATCGAAGAGGCGATCAGCGGGATCGCCTCGACCGTGCCGGTCACGTCGCGCAGCGCGTAGAGCTTCTTGTCGGCGGGGGCCAGGCCGTCGCCCGCCGCGCAGATGACCGCGCCGGTGGTGTCCAGGACGTGCAGCATCTCCTCGTTGGAGAGCAGCGCGCGCCAGCCGGGGATGGACTCCAGCTTGTCCAGGGTGCCGCCGGTGTGGCCGAGGCCCCGGCCGGAGAGCTGCGGCACGGCCGCGCCGCAGGCCGCGACCAGCGGAGCGAGCGGCAGGGTGATCTTGTCGCCGACGCCGCCGGTGGAGTGCTTGTCGGCGGTGGGGCGCGACAGCGCGTCGAAGTTCATGCGCTCGCCGGAGGCGATCATGGCCGCGGTCCAGCGGGCGATCTCGGTGCGGTTCATGCCGTTGAGGAGGATCGCCATGGCGAGGGCGGACATCTGCTCGTCGGCGACCTCGCCGCGCGTGTACGCGTCGATGACCCAGTCGATCTGCTCGGGAGACAGCTCGCCCCGGTCTCGCTTGGTGCGGATGACGGAGATGACGTCCATGGGCATTCCTTCCGGCTTGGTGCACGTTACGTACCCGACTCTACGCGCATAGAGGGGAGTTGAGAGTGCGGCCCCCGCGCAGGGAGCGCAGGGGCCGCAGGGTTACTTCAGGTGGTCCGGGCCGAAGGCCTGGGGCAGCATGTCCGACAGCTTGAGGACACCCGCCGGGGTCTCCAACAGGAGCTCCGGGCCGCCGAATTCGAAGAGGAGCTGGCGGCACCGGCCGCACGGCACCAGCACCTCGCCGTGGCCGTCGACGCAGGTGAAGTGCGTCAGGCGGCCGCCGCCGGACAGCTGGAGCGCCGAGACCAGACCGCATTCGGCGCACAGCCCGATGCCGTACGAGGCGTTCTCGACGTTGCAGCCGGTGACGGTGCGCCCGTCCTCGACCAGAGCGGCCGCGCCGACCGGGTAGCCCGAGTACGGCGCGTACGCGCGGGACATGGCCTCGCGCGCGGCCGTGCGCAGCGCCTCCCAGTCGGGCGTCACTTGCCCTGGCCCTTCCGGTAGCGCATGCCGTCCGCCTTCGGCATCCGCAGCCGCTGGGCGGAGAGCGAGAGCACGAGCAGCGTCACGACGTACGGGGTCGCGCCGACGAAGTCGCCGGGCACGTCGTTGGTCAGCAGGTACCAGACCAGGATCAGGACGGCGCTCGCCGCGCTGATCGCGGCCTGGAGCACCGCCTTCTTGTACGCCTTCCAGCCCGCGAGGGCGGCGAGCAGCACGACGAGCAGGAGCAGCAGGGCGTGCACGGTGGTGCCGCCGTTGCGCAGCTGGAGCGCGTCGGAGAAGCCGAACAGGCCCGCGCCCATGGCGAGTCCGCCCGGACGCCAGTTGCCGAAGATCATCGCGGCGAGGCCGATGTAGCCGCGGCCGCCGGTCTGGCCCTCCAGGTAAATGTGCGAGGTGACGAGCGCCAGGAACGCGCCGCCGAGGCCGGCCAGACCGCCGGAGACGGCGACCGCCGCGTACTTGTAGGAGTACACGTTCACGCCGAGCGACTCGGCCGCGATCGGGTTCTCGCCGCAGGAGCGCAGCCGCAGACCGAAGGCGGTCTTCCACAGCAGCCACCAGCTGCCGACGAAGAGCGCCACGGCGATGACGGTCACCCAGGAGACCTCGGTGACCAGGCCGCCGAGGATGCCCGCGAGGTCGGAGACGAGGAACCAGTGGTGTTTCTGGATCGACTCGAGACCGGAGGACAGGCCCGGGACGGTGAAGCTCGGCAGCGAGTCGGCCGGCGGCGACTGCTTGGGGTTGCCGCCCTTGACCTGGGCGTCGCCGCCGTTGAAGAACAGCTTGGCCAGGTACTGCGTCACGCCGAGCGCGAGCAGGTTGATCGCGACACCGGAGACGATGTGGTCGACGCCGAAGGTGATGGTGGCGATCGCGTGGATGACACCGCCGACGACGCCGAAGGCGATACCGGCGAGCAGGCCGAGCCAGGGGCTGGACTGCCAGCCGACCCAGCCGGCCCCGAAGGTGCCGAGGATCATCATGCCTTCGAGGCCGATGTTGACCACGCCGGCCCGCTCGGACCAGAGACCGGCGAGACCGGCCAGGCCGATCGGCACGGCGAGGCCGAGCGCGGCACTGATCTGGCCCTCGCTGGTGAGCTGCTCGGCGCCGGTGATGATGCGTACGGCGGAGACGAGGATCAGCGCGCCCGCGATGATCAGCAGGACCTGCGCGAGGGAGAACTTGCGCTGGGCGTTGCCCCGCTTGGCCCCGGCCGGAGGCGGTGGGGTCGTGGTCGTTTCGGTCGTGACGCTCATGCCGTCACCTCCGTATCGGTCTTGGCGGCCTGGGCCGCGAGCTCCGCGCCGACGCGCTGCTGCTGGCGCTTGAGGCCGTAACGGCGGACGAGTTCGTAGGCGATCACGACGCACAGGACGATGACGCCCTGGATCACGCCGAGGATCTCCTTGTCGTAACCGATCACTTCGAAGTGGCCGGTGGTGCGCTCCAGGTAGCCCCAGAGCAGCGCGGCGAGCGCGACGCCGACCGGGTGGTTGCGGCCGAGCAGGGCGATCGCGATGCCCGTGAAGCCGAGTCCGAGCGGGAAGCTGTTGTCGAACTGGTGGCTGTCGTTGAGCAGCGTCGGCAGGCCGACCAGACCGGCCACCGCACCCGAGATGATCATGCTGGTGACGATCATCTTCTTGACGTTGGCACCGCTCGCGGCGGCCGCCGACTCGGACTGGCCCACGGCCCGCAGGTCGAAGCCGAAGCGGGTGCGGCCGAGCGTGAACCAGTACGCGACGCCGACGAGCGCGGCGACGACGATGAAGCCCCACAGCTGTCCGGCCAGGCCCATGTCGATGGTGAAGAACCACGAGGAGCTGGGCAGCGGCTTGGTGGAGACCAGCGTGCCGGCCTGGTCGAGCTGGCCGAGCCGCTCGGGCTGGAGCAGATAGGCGATGACCGCGGTCGCGATGGAGTTCAGCATGATGGTCGAGATGACCTCGCTGACGCCCCGGGTGACCTTCAGGATGCCCGCGACCGCCGACCACATCGCGCCGACGATCATGGCGACGATGATGATGAGCGGGATCTGCAGGATGCCGGGCAGGCTGAGTGCGCCGCCGACCACCGCGGCGAGGAAGGCCGCCAGGCGGTACTGGCCGTCGACGCCGATGTTGAAGAGGTTCATCCGGAAGCCGATGGCCACCGCGATGCCCGCCAGGTAGTACGTCGTCGCCTTGTTGAGGATGTAGACCTGGCTGTCGCTCGCCGAGCCGTACGACAGCATGTCGTTGAAGGCCGGGAACGGGTTGCGGCCGGTCGCGAGGATGACCAGGGCGGTGACGACAAGGGCCGCGACGAGCGCGAGCACGGGGGCCGCGATCGCGAGGAGCAGCTTCTCCTTGTCGATGCGGGAGGTGAGCTTCTTCATCGGTCCTCTCCCCCAGTGTTCTGCTGGTGCTCCAGGTGGCCGCTGGCGGCACCGGTCATGGCGGAGCCCAGTTCCTCGGGGGTGATCGTGGCGGGGTCGGCGTCGGCGACCAGACGGCCCCGGTACATCACCCGCAGGGTGTCGGACAGGCCGATCAGCTCGTCCAGGTCGGCGGAGATCAGCAGCACGGCGAGGCCTTCGATGCGGGCCTCCCGGATCTGGTCCCAGATCTGCGCCTGGGCGCCGACGTCCACGCCCCGGGTGGGGTGCGCGGCGATCAGCAGTTTGGGGTGGTGGCTCATCTCGCGGCCGACGATCAGCTTCTGCTGGTTGCCGCCGGACAGGGACGCCGCGGTGACCTCGATGCCGGGGGTGCGCACGTCGTACTCGCGCACGATCCGCTCGGTGTCGCTCCGGGCGGCCTTGTTGTCGAGGAGCGGGCCCTTGGAGTTGGGCTTCTCGGTGACGTGGCCGAGGATGCGGTTCTCCCACAGCGGCGCTTCCAGGAGCAGGCCGTGGCGGTGGCGGTCCTCGGGGATGTAGCCGATGCCGCCCTCGCGCCGCTTGCGGGTCGGGGCCGTCGAGATGTCGACGGCGTCGAGCGTGATGACACCGCCGTCCGGGATGCGCATGCCCATGATGGCCTCGACCAGCTCGGCCTGGCCGTTGCCCTCCACGCCGGCGATGCCGAGGACCTCGCCCTTGTGGATGGTGAAGGAGACCGAGGAGAGCACCTCGCGGACCACGCCGTCGGGGTCGGTGGCCGCCAGTCTCAGGTCGCGGACCTGGAGCATCGGGACCGTGGTGACCGTCGACTCGCGGGTCTCGGGCGAGGGCAGCTCGCTGCCCACCATCAGCTCGGCGAGCTGCTTGGTGGAGGTCGTACGGGGGTCGGCGGTGCCCACCGTGGTGCCGCGCCGGATCACCGTGATCTCGTCGGCGACCGAGAGCACCTCGCCCAGCTTGTGCGAGATGAAGATGACGGTGAGGCCCTCGGCCTTGAGCTCGCGCAGGTTGTCGAAGAGCGCCTCGACCTCCTGCGGGACCAGGACCGCGGTCGGCTCGTCCAGGATCAGGGTGCGCGCGCCGCGGTAGAGGACCTTGAGGATCTCCACGCGCTGGCGGTCGGCGACGCCGAGGTCCTCGACCAGGACGTCCGGGCGGACCCCGAGGCCGTACGCGTCCGAGATCTCCTTGATCTTGTTGCGGGCCTTGGCGCCGATGCCGTACAGCTTCTCGCCGCCGAGGACGACGTTCTCCAGGACGGTGAGGTTGTCGGCCAGCATGAAGTGCTGGTGGACCATGCCGATGCCGAGCGCGATGGCGTCGGCGGGGCTGTGGAAGACCGCCTGTTCGCCGTCGATGGTGATGGTGCCCTCGTCCGGCTTCTGCATGCCGTAGAGGATCTTCATCAGGGTCGACTTGCCGGCGCCGTTCTCACCGCACAGGGCGTGCACGGTGCCCTTTTGGACGGTGATGTCGATGTCCTTGTTGGCGACGACACCGGGGAATCGTTTGGTGATGCCGCGCAGTTCGACGGCGGGAGGGCTGGACGCGTTGATGGCGCACTCTCCTCGTGGGCAGGAGCAGGGGGGCGGGGAGCTTCCGGGGAAGCCGGGAAGCGCACTGAAGTTCCATGCCGGGCTCCCGGCGTAGTAGTTCAGCACACTCCTGGCGCGCCAACTCCGGCCTACGCGCGTAGAGTTGACACTTCGTTACGGCCCGGTGGGCAGGGCGGTCCCTGCTCACCGGGCCGGATGTGACGAGGGCGGTCGGGGACCGCCGGGGGTCACGGGGTCGTCTTGACCTTGATGGTGCCGTCGACGATCTTCTTCTGGGCCGCGTCGAGCTGCGGCTTGATGTCGGCGATGAAGCCGCCGCTGGTGGCGAGCGAAACGCCGCCCTTGGAAAGCGGGTAGCTGTTGACGCCGGTCAGCGGCTTGCCGTCCTTGACGGACTTGATCAGGTCGTAGACGCCGATGTCGACGTTCTTGACGACCGAGGTCAGGATCGAGTCCTTGTACTTGGCGAGCGAGGCCTGCTGGTACTGGTCGGAGTCGACACCGATCGCCCAGGCGCCCTTCTTGCCCGCGACGGCCTCGATCGCACCGGTACCGGAGGAGCCGGCCGCCGTGTAGATCACGTCGGCGCCGTTGTCGAGCATGCCCTGGGCGGCCGCCTTGCCCTTGTCGGGGCTGGCGAAGCCGGAGGTGTCCGAGCCGTGCGACAGGTACTGGACCTCGACGTTGTCGGAGGGCTTGGTGTCCTTGACGCCCTGGACGAAGCCCGCCTCGAACTTCTTGATCAGGGGGACGTCCACACCGCCGATGAAGCCGACGTGGTTCGTCTTGCTCTTCAGCGCCGCGGCGACACCCGCGAGGTAGGAGCCCTGCTCCTCGGTGAAGACGATGTCGTCGACGTTCTTCGGGCCCTCCACGACGGAGTCCACGATGCCGAAGGTCACGTTCGGGTACTTGACGGCGACCTGCTTCATCGAGTTCGCGTAGGCGAAGCCGATGCCGATGACCGGGTTGTAGCCCGCACCCGCGAGGTCGGACAGCCGCTGGACGCGGTCCGCCTCGGTGTCGGTGGTCTTGGCGGTCAGTTCCTTGACCTCACCGCCGAACTCCGTCTTGGCCTTGTCGACGCCGCGCGCGGCGGAGTCGTTGAACGAGTGGTCGCCACGGCCGCCGACGTCGTACGCGACGCCGATCTTGACACCCTTGCCGCCCCCGGCGGAGGAAGAGGTGCCCGATTCCTTCTGGGTGGACGTGGAGCCACACGCGGTGGCGGAAAGCGCGAGCGCGGCGGTGGCGATACCGGCCGCAGCGATCTTGGATACCCGGCGCACGAGGAGGTCCCTTCAAACCTGAACCGAGGCGCCCCTACCGGCGCTGGTTTCGCGTCGGATCGTAACGCGCGTAGATGTCGCGTAAAGACCCGTTCGGAAGCCGTTATCGGATCGTCGCGAACAGGGGATGAAGTGTCCGGTTACGAGCGGTTGCCGTCGAGCAGCGCGGCGGCGGTGAACAGTTCCACCCCGACCTTGATGGCGGCCTCGTCCGCATCGAAATCACCCCGATGGAGGTCAAGCCGGGCATTCGAGCCGGGCGTACGGACCCCGAGGCGGGCCATCGCCCCAGGTACATGCTCCAGGTACCACGAAAAGTCCTCGCCACCCAGTGACTGCTCCGTGTCCTCGATCGCATACGGTCCCCGGCGTGCCGCCATCGCGTCGTGCAGCAGCTCGGTGACGGCCGGATCGTTGACGACCGGAGGCACTCCACGGACGTAGTTGATCTCCGATTTGGCGCCGTACAGGGTGGCCACCTCATCGATCGCGGCGTGTACGAGGTCGGGCGCGTCGCGCCACGCCGAGAGCTCCAGGCAGCGGATCGTGCCGGCCAGCTCGGCGTGCATCGGGATGACGTTGCAGGCGTGCCCGGCCTCGATGCGGCCCCAGGTGAGGGCGAGCCCGGCGCGCGCATCGATGCGGCGGGCGAGCAGCGCGGGCACGTCGGCGGCGACCCGGGCGACGGCGGTCACCAGGTCGGTGGTGAGGTGCGGGCGGGCGGTGTGGCCGCCGGGACCGTCCAGGGCGACCTCCAGGCGGTCGCAGGCGGAGGTGATGGCGCCGGGGCGGAGCCCGATCCGGCCGGCGTCGACGCGCGGGTCGCAGTGCACCGCGACGATCCGGCCCACGCCGTCGAGCACGCCCGCCTCGATGGCGTCCGCGGCGCCGCCGGGCAGCACCTCCTCGGCGGGCTGGAAGAGCAGCCGCACGGGCGCGGGGAGGCGGCCCTGGCGGTGCAGCTCGGCGAGGACGAGGCCGGTGCCGAGGACGGTGGTGGTGTGCACGTCGTGGCCGCAGGCGTGGGCGCGGTCGGGGACGGTGGAGCGGTAGGGCACCCCGGTCTTGGCGTCGGGGATGGGCAGGGCGTCGATGTCCGCGCGCAGCGCCAGCATCGGCCGCGTGCGGTCGGGGCTGCCGACGTCGCAGATGAGACCGGTGCCGGAGGGCAGGACGCGGGGCCTGAGGCCGGCCGCTTCGAGCCGGGCCTTGATCGCGCCGGTGGTCCGGAACTCCTGGTTGCCGAGCTCGGGGTGCATGTGCAAGTCCCGGCGGAAGGCGACGAGTTCGCCGAACAGGGCCTCGCTCAGCGTCCCGGGCAGCGGCTCTTCGCCGGGCAGATCGGCTTCGGACTCTCGGGACATCAACTGGTTCACTCGTTGAGGGTAGGCCTCTTCGAGGGTCAACTAACGCTCGATCAACAAAAGTTCAGCCCCAGGGGGGAAGAAAATCGGCCGCAAGGCGCTTGGCCCGTGTGACGACTGGGTAAACTCCTCCGGCCTTCGGCGTACTCGCCCTTGGGACGCTCAGGCCGCCACCGTGGCGAGCCCGTGGGCGTCCCGCGCGGTCCCCGTCACCCCGTCCAGGAAGCCCTGCGCGCGCGGCGAGGCCTTGTCGGTGAGCCACTCCGGGTCTATGTCGCAGACCGCGACGGAGACCCCCGTGCCGGCCAGCGCGAGGGGCAGCGTGTGGACGACGGTGGAGGGGAAGCTCAGGATCGTACGGCCCACCGGCCCCCGGCGCGCTATGAGTTCGAGCGGCAGGTCCGGGCGGACGATCTCCAGGCCGGTGCGGGCGTGCAGGGTGCGCAGCTTCTCGGCGGACTCGCGGCGGTGCGCGAAGTAGCGGGTCACACCGTGCGTACGGGCCAGCCGGCCGACCGCGGCGAGATAGCGCTCGGGGTCCACCACGCCGGTCTCCACCAGCGAAGTCCCCACCAGGTCGGCGCCCTTGGTCAGGCGCGGCGGCCCGAAGTTCGCGCGCGTCCAGCCGAAGGTGTTGGGGGTGACGGTGATGCCTTCGGGCACCTCGACCGGCATCGCGCTGAACACCTCGACGCCGCGGCGCCGCGAAGGGGTGAGGCGTCGGCGGGCGGCCGCGGAGACGGGCGCGAAGAGGAGGTCGCGGGCCCCGGCCCGGCTGCCCCGCCGGTGCCAGCGCACCAGCCGTTCACCGCGGGCGAGTTGGGAGACGAACTCCATCGTGGCCGTGCCGTCGTCCACGACCACCAGGTCATGGGCGCGGGTGACGGTGAGCAGCAGCTGGACGTAGCGCGAGAACGGGTCGCCCATGACGATCCGCTGCGCGCGCCGCAGCATCGGGGTGAGCCCGCCGATCGTGTGGAGGGGGGCGGTGAGCCCGCCCCGGGCCTCCTCCCAGCGCACCTTCGTGCCCGCGTCGCGGGCGAGTTCCGCCATCCGGCGCAGCTGGCCGCGCGACATGGGGTCGGTGGGCGAGAGCACCACCACGGTCAGACCGGACAGGTCCGGCGCCCCGGGACGCAGCTGCGCGGGTACGCCGTCGAGCAGCGGGCCCGGCGAGTGGGCCCACTCCAGGACGTTGAGCAGCTGGACCGGGCTCTCCACGAAGGCGACGGTGGCGGAGGTGTCCCGAGGCACGGCGGGCCCGCCCCCTCAGACCGCGGCCGGGGCGCGGTCGGCGGCCTCCGCCTGGGCGACGACTCCGGCGACCCGGCGCAGCTTCTTCATCGGGGCGAGCTCGGAGTCGTACACCTTCTTGACGCCGTCGCCCAGCGCCGCCTCGATGGTGCGGATGTCGCGGACCAGGCGGGTGAGGCCGCCGGGCTCGACGGAGGCGGCCTGGTCGGAGCCCCACATGGCGCGGTCGAGGGTGATGTGGCGCTCGACGAAGGCGGCGCCGAGGGCGACCGCGGCGAGCGTGGTCTGCAGGCCGGTCTCGTGGCCGCTGTAGCCGATCGGCACGTTGGGGTACTCGGCCATCAGGCTGTTGATCACGCGCAGGTTGAGCTCCTCGGCCTTGGCCGGGTAGGTCGAAGTGGCGTGGCACAGCAGGATGTTGTCGCTGCCGAGCACCTCCACCGCGTGCCGGATCTGCTTCGGGGTCGACATGCCGGTCGAGAGGATGACGGTGCGTCCCGTGGCGCGCAGGGCGCGGAGCAGCTCGTCGTCGGTGAGCGAGGCGGAGGCCACCTTGTGGGCCGGCACGTCGAACTTCTCCAGGAAGGCGACGGCCTCGGTGTCCCACGGCGAGGCGAACCAGTCGATGCCGCGCCGCTCGCAGTGCGCGTCGATGGTGCGGTACTCGTCCTCGCCGAACTCCACCCGGTGGCGGTAGTCGATGTACGTCATCCGGCCCCACGGGGTGTCCCGCTCGATGTCCCACTGGTCTCGCGGGGTGCAGATCTCCGGGGTGCGCTTCTGGAACTTGACCGCGTCGCAGCCCGCGTCGGCGGCGGCGTCGATCAGGGCGAGCGCCTTGTCGAGGTCGCCGTTGTGGTTGATGCCGATCTCGCCGGTGATGTAGACGGGCCGGCCCGGGCCCGCGGTGCGGCTGCCGAGGGTGCGCAGACGGTTGCTCATGAGGGTGTTTCCTTACCTAAGCGGGGGTGTGGTGGCGCTGCGGGGTGTGGTCGAGCTCGGGTCCGAGGAGCCAGGCGGCGATCTCGCGGACCGCTCCTTCGCCGCCGGGGGTGCGGGTCACGGCACGCGCGGCGGCGCGCACCGAGTCATGGGCGCTGCCGACGGCCACCGGCCAGCCGGCGAGCGCGAAGCAGGGCAGGTCGTTGACGTCGTTGCCGGCGTAGAGCACGCGCTGCGGGTCGACGCCCTCGTCCTCGCACCACTGCTTGAGGGCGAGGTCCTTGCGGTCGATGCCGTGCAGCACGGGGATCTTGAGCTTGCGGGCGCGGGCGGCGACGACGGGGTTCTGCTCGGTGGACAGGATGAGCAGCTTGAGCCCGGCCCGGCGCAGGGCGGCGATGCCGAGGCCGTCGCCCCGGTGCACGGCGACGAGTTCGCGGCCCTCGGAGTCGATGAGCACCTTGTCGTCGGTCTGGGTGCCGTCGAAGTCGAGGACGACCGCGTCGACGTCGTCGCAGGTCGGGGTGGGCGCGCGGTCGAGGACCGGGGCCAGCGCGCGAGCCCGTTCCAGGTCGTGCGGCTCGTCGATCTCCAGGACCCGCGCGGGGTCGGTACGCACCAGCGCGGTGCGGCCGAAGAAGCGGTGCTGGTGCCTGCGGAAGCCCTCGGCGTCCATGGCGTAGGCGGCGCCGGTTTCCAGGAAGTCCTGCGGGCGGTCCTGGCGGCGCGGCCGGAACGACTTGTCGTGGCCCATGCCCTGGCCGCCGCCGATCTCGTCCTCGCGCCACAGGAAGCCGTGGAAGGGGGCGACGGTGACGGCGGTCTCGGCGCCGTCCTCGATCACCGCGGCCGCCACGCCCTCGACGTCCTCGCGGGTCAGGAAGGGGCTGGTGCACTGCACGAGCAGCACCACATCGGTGTCCGGGTAGGCGTCCAGGGCGTGCAGCACGGCGGCCTCGCTGGTGGCGGTGTCGCCGGACAGGGCGGCCGGGCGGCCGACAGCCTCGGCGCCGGCCGAGCGGGCCGCGGCCGCGATCGCCGGATCGTCGGTGGAGACGACGACGTCGGTGACGTGGCGCGCCGAGCGGCAGGCGAGCACCGCGCGCACGACGAGGGGGACGCCCGCGACGGGTGCGAGGTTCTTGCCGGGTACGCCCTTGGAGCCGCCCCGGGCGGGGATCACGGCGAGGACTTTCGGGGGCGTCTTGGGCGGCATCACAGTTCTCCCATCCGGCGGATCACGGGCGCGACCCGCTGCACGCCGTGGCGGTAGGCCCCGCGTGCCGCGTCGCGCACGGCGTCCCTGATCACCCGGCGCAGGCCGGTCGGTTCGGTCGCGGGGGCCGCGCCCGGCAGCGGGGTGCCGTCGGGGGCGAGGTGGTGGCGGGCGAGGATGCCCGGGAGGTAGCCGGGTGCGGTGGCGGCCGTGTAGTAGGGGGCGATCGGCGGCCGGCTTTCGTTCGAGAGCAACTCGCGCATCCGCTCACGTACTTGATCGAATGCGCGGTGGTACGCCTCGCCCGGGGCCACTCCCTGGGCGGCGAGCCAGTCGGGGTCGGGCGCGGGCCGGTGGCCGGCGTCGAGCTGGTCCCAGGAGGCGAGGCAGCCGGAGCCGAGGAAGTGGTGGTTGCCCAGGACCTCGCGTACGCCGAGGTCGGTGAGGACGGCCGTGGGGACCGAGCGGTGCAGGGACTCCAGGGCGGCGGTCGAGGAGACCGTCACCAGGAGGTCGGTGCGGTCCAGGACCTCGCCCATGTTTCCGTACGCCAGCCGGAAGTTGGGCGGCAGGTCCATGCCCTTGGCCAGCCGCTGGAAGGGGTGTTCCTCGATGTGCGTGGTGTGCTCGCCGGGTTTCGAGCGGAGCTTGAGGACGACCTCGCGGCCGGGGTGGCGCCGGGCGTGCCCGACCAGGCGCCGCAGCAGGTACTGCCGGTCGGCGCGGCTCTCCGGTACGGAGGGCTGGGCGGCGAAGACGACCGTGTCGCGGCCGGGCTCGGCCCGGTAGGCGGCGCCGCCGAGGAAGGGCAGGGCGGCCTCGGTGACGGCGGACGCGTCCGCGCCCACCCCCTCGTACACCGCCCTGAACCGGCCCGCGTCATGGCGGGAGTTGGCGAGCACCACGTCCGCGCCGTGGCGCAGCAGCAGACCGTCGGCGAGCTTCTCGTAGACGACGCCCACATAGCCGGTGACGACCACGGGCCGCCGGGTGCGGCCCGGCCACAGGGCGGCGAGTCCGTGCAGCGCCGCCTGCGCGGCCCCGCCGACGAGCGCGAGCACGATGACGTCGCACGCTCCACTGCCCGCCATCTCCTTTGCTGCGGCGAGGAATTGGGCCATCGTCACTTCGCGCAGGGCATCGGCGTCCGCCCCGACCTCGGCGAGTTGCCGGGGGGTGGGGGTGGCGCGGCCGCGCAGCAGGAAGCCGGTGATCCCGGGGGCGGCGGATTCGGCGCCGGGCGCCTGCTCGGCGAGGCGGCGCGCGGTGAGCGCACCCCATTTCCACCGGGTGTCCGAATCCGCGAGTACCGCGATCCGCAGCCTTGAGTCGGTACGTGATGGCACGCCGTAGAAACTAGAAAGCCCCGCGGGTTCGCGGCCCAACTCGACTGCAACAACGGGTTAACAGCGCGACTACGAATGACGCGGAAGAAGGCGGGCCGGGCAGGTTAACAGTCCCGCCATTCTTCGTTCACCCGGCATCCCTCCGATGGACAGGGCGAATGACGCGGGGCCGCCCTAGCGTCACCGCCGTGGTCAAGCTCTCCGTCATCGTGCCGTTCTACAACGTACGGACATACGCGCCCGACACCCTGCGAAGCCTGCGTGCCAACGCCCGCGACGACTTCGAGTTCCTGCTCGTCGACGACTGCTCGTCGGACGGCACGATCGAGCTGCTCGAACGCGCCGAGCGGGAGCTGCCGGGGGCGGTGCTGCTGAGACACGAACGCAACGGCGGCCTGGCCACGGCCCGCAATACGGGTCTGGACGCGGCCCGCGGCGAATACCTGACCTACCTGGACGGCGACGACTGGCTCGCCCCGGGCCACTTCACCCAACTCCTGGCGTCCATAGAGGAGTTGGGGTGTGATTTCGTACGCACCGACCACGTCCAGGTGACCGGCCAGGAGCGTACGGTGCACCGCGTGCCGCACGGCCGGCGCGGCGAGGTGATGTCGCCGCGGGACGCGATCCTGCCCGCCACCCGCTCCACCTCGGTGGACTACGCGTACGCCTGGGCCGGGATCTACCACCGCCGCCTCGCCGACCGCGGGCTGCTGCACTTCACCGACGGGCTGCGCACCGCCGAGGACCGGCCGTGGATCTGGCGGCTGCACCGCGAGGCGGAGTCGTTCGCGGTGACCGGACAGCTCGGGGTCTTCTACCGGCGCGGAGTCGCCTCTTCGCTGACCCAGATCGGTGACGTGCGGCAACTCGATTTCATTCGCGCATTCGATCAAGTAATCGAAGAAACGACGAAAGACCGGAATGCGGCCGAACTACTGCCGAAAGCGGTACGGACCTACTGCGCGATCATTTCCCACCATATGAGCTCCATCGAAAGGTTCGAACCGGCCGTGGCGAGGAAACTGCGGGACCTGAGCGCGGGCGCGTTGCGGCGGCTGCCGCAGGACCATCTCAAGGACGCGCTGAACTCGATGGACTCCCGCCGCGCGGCCCGGCTGCGCCGGCTGCGCCACCGCCCGGTCCGCTCCTCGGCGGGGGCTGCCGCCTGATGCGTACGACACAGATCTTCGCGGCGTCCACGCTGTACGGGGTGGCCACGCTGGCCGCCGCGCTCGACAGCGACTGCTTCCCGGCGGCGGACCGGCGGCTGCTGCTCGTCAGCAACAACGCGGCGGCGCCCGAGACGTCGGCCCCGCTCGACACCATGCCGGGCTTCGCGCGGCTGCGGAGCCGCTTCGACGGAGTGCTCTCCTGGAACGCCACGATCGCCCCCTTCCACCCGGGCGGCTGGTCGCCGCGCCCCGACGACGCCCCGTTGTGGGAGCGGCAGTTGCGGACCCTGTGGGACCTCGGCGACGACCGGATCGAACTCGCGCTGGAATCCATCCAGGTCAACCCGGCGCAGGCGGTGGCGCAGCTCTTCCCCGACGCGCCGCTGACCGTGTACGCGGACGGCCTGATGACGTACGGCCCGACCCGCAACAAGCTGGATCCGCTGATCGGGTCGCGGGTGCGGCGGGTGCTCCACCTCGACCTGGTCCCGGGCCTTGAGCCGCTGCTGCTCGGCGAGTTCGAGGTGCCGTGCGAGACGGTGCCGACGGCGGCGTTCACGAAGACGGTCGCCGAACTGGCCGCCGCCGAGGCGGAGTTGGAGCTGTCCGCCGGGGGCGAGCCGATGGCGCTGCTCCTGGGCCAGTACCTGTCCGCGCTGTCCATCCTCACCCCGGAGCAGGAGGAGGAGCTGCATCTGCGCATGCTGCGGGGTGCGGCCGGGCGGGGCCACCGCCGGATCGTCTTCAAGCCGCACCCCTCGGCGCCGCCCGCCTGGTCGCGGGCGCTGGAACGCGAGGCGGACGCGCTGGGTGTCCAACTGACCGTGTTCGAGCGGCCGTTGCTCGCGGAGGTGCTGTACGAACGCCTCTCCCCCGCGCTCGTGGTGGGCTGCTTCTCCACCGCGCTGCTCACGGCGTCGGCGTTCTACGGCATCGAGGTCGCGCGGGTCGGCACCGAGCTGCTCCTGGACCGGCTCGCGCCGTACCAGAACAGCAACCGGGTGCCGGTGACCATCGCGGACGTACTGCTCCCGCCCCTGGAGCCGGGCCCCGCGGCGCCCGCGGTGGATCTGCCGGGGCTGCTGCGCGCGGTGGGGTACGCGATGCAGCCGGAGCTGCGGCCGGATCTGCGGAGTGCCGCCGAGCGGTATCTGGCGGCCGACCTCGACAGCCATACCTGGCGGTACTTCAAGCGCCGCCGCCTGACCTCGCTGGGCCTGCCGGGCGCGGTGCCGGCGGGGCTGATCCCGCGCAACCCGACCCTGCGAAGGATGGCCCGCCGGGCCCGGGCGCTGGTGCGGCGGGTTCAGCGGGCGGAAGGCTGAGCCCTGGGGCTCCGCCCCGGACCCCGCTCCGCAAACTCCCCAGGGCCTAAGAGGCCAGGGGGGACCCCCACGAGGGGCTGGATTTCGCCGACCGGCGATACGTCGCCTCGATCCCCGCCACCACCACCCCCAGCCCCTCCTCGAACCTCTCGTCGAACCCCTCGAACAGCTCCGGCCCCGCCGCCGCGGCCAGCGGATACGCCGCCAGCCGGGCCGCGCGGGCCGATACGTCCACGGCCTCGCGCTGCTCCTGGGGGCGCGGCTCCGTGCCCTGCTCCTCCGCCACGAAGCCCATCGTGTACGCGTACGTCGTCAGTGCGGCGCGCGCCGCGTCGCGGAGCTCGAAGCCCGCTTCGAGCATCACGCCCAGGTAGAGCTCCATGGACTCGGCATGGTCGGTGCCGGTGAAGCGGGCGCCTCCGTACACCTTCGCGCCGTCGCGGTAGCTGAGCAGCATCGTCCGCAGGGCGCGGTTGACGGCGCGGAGCAGGTCCTGCCAGGTGCCCGCCCCCGCACCGGGGACGCCGTCCGCCATCAGCCGCCGGTACATGACCGTCGCCATCTCGTCCAGCAGGGCCTGCTTGTTCTTGAAGTGCCAGTACAGCGCGGGCGCCTGGACCCCCAGCTCCTTCGCGATCGCGCGGACCGTCAGGCCGTCGAGGCCCAGCTCGTTCAGGAGCCGCAGCGCGGTGTCGGCAACCTGCGCCCGGTCGATCTTCGTCGTAGCCACCTTGACAACTTAACACTGTTAAGCGCAGGCTCACAGACATGGAATTTAACGGCGTTAAGGAAACCTCCGGCGCAACCCCCGCCACCGACGTGCTCATCGTCGGCGCCGGCCCCACCGGCCTCGTGCTCGCCATCGACCTGGCCCGCCGCGGCGTCCCCGCCCTGCTCGTAGAGAAGGCCGACCGGCTCTTCCCCGGCTCACGCGGCAAGGGCATCCAGCCCCGCACCCTGGAAGTCCTTGACGACCTCGGTCTCCTCGACGCCGTACGGCAGGCCGGCCGCGACTACCCGCCGATGCTCAACTGGGAGGGCCCGGACGGCTCCGTACGCGGTCGCGAGTGGGACATGGTCGAGCGCTCCGAGCCCACCGAGCAGGAGCCCTACGCCAACGCCCTGCTCATCGGCCAGTCCCGCTTCCAGGAGGTGCTGTACGGCCACCTGCGCGAACTCGGCGGCGACGTCGTCTTCGGCGCCGAGGTGACCGGGCTCGCCCAGGACGCCGAGGGCGTCACGGCCGCGTTCGCCGACGGGCGCACCGTCCGCGCCCGCCACGTCGTCGCGGCGGACGGCGGCCGCTCCGGGCTCCGGCGCGCGCTCGGCATCGCCATGGACGGGGAGAGCGTAAGCCCCAGGCCGATGCTCGTCGCGGACCTCCGCATCACCGCGGACGCGATCGTGGACGACCGCAACTGGCATGTGTGGAACGGCGCTTCGGAAGGCGGCCTCGTGCTCTGCCCGCTGCCCGACGAGCCCGGACTCTTCCAGCTGATCGCCCAGTTCTCGGACGAGAACGCCGTCCCCGACACCAGCGCGGCAGGCGTCCGCAAGCTGGTCACCGCCCGCACCCCGGTGACCGAGGCACAGGTCACCGAGGTCGTCTGGGCCTCCGACTTCCGGCCGCGCGCCGCCCTGGCCGACCGCTACCGCGAGGGCCGGGCCTTCCTCGCGGGCGATGCCGCGCACATCCACTCCCCGGCCGGCGGCCAGGGCCTCAACACCAGCGTCCAGGACGCCTACAACCTGGGCTGGAAGCTCGCCCAGGTGCTCCGCCACGGAGCCCCGGCCGGCCTCCTCGACACCTACGAGCAGGAGCGGCGCCCGATCGCCGCCGGGGTGCTCGGCATCAGCACGCGGCTGCACCGCAAGGCCTTCATCGGCGAGAACAGCCAGCGCCGCGCCGAGGTCCGCCAGCTCGGCCTCGGCTACCGCGGCGGCCCGCTGTCCACCGGGCGGGCGGGCGCGCTGGAGGCGGGCGACCGCGCCCCGGACGGCCCGCGGCCCGGCGGCCGGATCTTCGACCTGCTGCGCGGCCCGCACTTCACCCTCCTCGCCTTCGCCACCCCGGCCCCGGCCATCGCATCGGAGCTGGTCCGGGTGCACGAGCTGGGCGCGTACGAGGCGTACGGACGCGGGCTCTTCCTGGTCCGCCCGGACGGCTACGTGGGCTGGGCGGGCGAGGACGCGACCGGTCTGCACGACTACCTCGCCCGGCTCGGCGCCGCCCAACGCCCTTGACCCGACCCGGAGTCCGGGCCTCACCCGACCGCGAATCGACGCGCAGGCAAACCCGTCCCGGCAGCAGATGAACTTGCCGCGTCGGCCAGGGGAACAGCACCGCTCGGGCCCCTTTTCCGGGCCGGAGCGGACCTACTCTGTCGACGCCAAGAGGCCTGACGGGCCGCACTGGAACCGCCGGGAAGAGGACGCCGTGACGAACACCCTGCCGCGTGTACGAGGCGCCGTGGGCGGGCAGCCGAAGGCGCCGGAGCGCGCTCCGGTGGCGGCCCCGGTCTCCCGGCTCCGCGCTCTGGACGGGCTGCGCCTGATCGCCGCCCTGATGGTCGCGCTGTACCACTACGGCGGCCGCTCCGGCGACATCAGCAAGGGCTGGGGGGCGTCCCCCAAGAAGCTGTTCCCCGCCACCCACGAGTGGTTCTCCTACGGATGCCTCGGGGTGCAGATCTTCTTCGTCATCAGCGGCTTCGTCATCTGCATGAGCGGCTGGGGAAGGCCGCTGCGCGCCTTCTTCGCCTCCCGGGTGGCCCGGCTCTACCCCGCTTACTGGGCGGCGCTGATCATCATCACCGCGGTGTTCGCGCTGCCCTGGGTCGTCTACAAGACGGTCACGCCCAGCGAGTTCGTGGTGAACCTGACCATGCTGCAGATGCCGGTCGGGGTGCACCGGGTGCTCGGGGTGTGCTGGACGCTCTGGGCCGAGCTCCGCTTCTACGCGCTGTTCGCCCTGTGCGTCGTACTGCCCGGCGCGACCCGGCGCCGCGTCATCCTGTTCTGCGCGGGCTGGACCCTGGCGGCCGCGATCACGACGACGGCCAAACAGCCTTTCCTGGACGCCGTGTTCATGCCCGAGTACGCGCCCTTCTTCATCGGCGGCATGGGCCTGTACCTGCTGCACCGCAACCGGCGCGACCTCATCGCCTGGGGCATCACCGGCGTCAGCTGGGCCATCGGCCAGCACTACGCGGTGGCGGGCCTGTGGCACAGGCCGAACCCGGCGGCCTTCTCCAACCGGCAGGCCTCGGTGATCATCGCCATCGTGACGATCGGCTTCCTCCTGGTCGGCGCGATCGCACTCGGCTACTTCCGCTGGGCGAACTGGAGCTGGCTCACGGTCGCGGGCGCCCTCACGTACCCGTTCTACCTGGTCCACGAACACCTGGGCTGGGTGGTCGTCGGCATCCTGCACCGCAAACTCCACATCCCGGCCCCGGCCACGTTCGCCCTGACGATCGCCGCGATGCTGCTCCTGGCCTGGCTGATGAACCGCTACGTGGAACGCTGGGCGACCCCGATGATCCGGCGGGCCCTGTCCCGCAAGCCGACCCCGGCGGTCACGCCTCGCTGAGCATCAGCCGGATGCGGGTTGAGGGTCAGTCGCCGTCGAGCAGGGTGTCCACGGACAGTTCGAGGGCGACGCCCACGGATTCCGGCACCGGCACGCTCTGCCCGCGCTTGTAGTGCTGGGACTTGGCGTACTTCCCGTCGACGGGGTCCTGGTACAGGAGCACCTCGTCGTGCTTGCGGTCGGCGATGAGGTAGACGGGGATTCCGGCCTGGGCGTAACACTCGACCTTGGGGCCGAGGTCGTCGGACCAGTTCGACGACGTCACTTCGACAAGCAAGCGGAAGACGTTCGGGGCGTAGTAGTTCTTCTTGACGTGGGCATCACGGAAGTCCTCATCCACGACCGAGAAGTCGGGGATCGCGAAGTCCTCGGGAAGCGTGGGTAGCCATAGACCGACGCCCTGGACATACCTGAGCCCGGCTTTTCGCGCCCCTGCCCGGTCAAAAGCTACGACCAGCCAAGACAACGACAGCGCATGCGAGCCGTCCGGCGGCGGTGTCACAGTGAGCCTCCCCTGGAGAATCTCCACGCGGTGCCCAGGCAGTGCGCTGGAGAGCAGGTCGGCGGCTTCGCTCATCGTCAGCTCGTGTTGCAGTACGGCCACGGCATCCTCCTTTTCGGAAGCTCACTCTTCACGAGCGTAACCCGGGGCGGGCGATTCCCGCCCCGGGTTACGCATTCGAGGGACTCGCCCTGGTCAGAACGCGTCCGTCGGCACGTACGTCCCCCACACCTCGCGCAGCGCGTTGCACACCTCGCCCACCGTGGCGCGGGCCTTCAGGGCGTCCTTCATCGGGTACAGGACGTTGTCCTCGCCCTCGGCCGCCTTCTTCAGTTCGGCCAGCGCCGCGTCCACCGCGCCCTGGTCGCGCTCGGCGCGCAGGGTGGCGAGGCGGGCGGCCTGCTGGGCCTCGATCGCCGGGTCGACGCGCAGCGGCTCGTAGGGGTCCTCGGTCTCGATCTGGAAGCGGTTGACGCCGACGACGACGCGCTCGCCGGAGTCGGTCTCCTGGGCGATGCGGTAGGCGGAGCGCTCGATCTCGCCCTTCTGGAAGCCGTGCTCGATCGCGTTGACCGCGCCGCCCAACTCCTCGACCTTGGCCATGAGTTCAATGGCCGCCGCCTCGACCTCGTCGGTCATCTTCTCCACCACGTACGACCCGGCGAAGGGGTCGACGGTGGCCGTCACGTCGGTCTCGTACGCCAGGACCTGCTGGGTGCGCAGGGCGAGCCGGGCGCTCTTGTCCGTCGGCAGGGCGATCGCCTCGTCGAAGGAGTTGGTGTGCAGCGACTGGGTGCCGCCGAGGACCGCCGCGAGGCCCTGCACCGCGACGCGCACCAGGTTCACCTCCGGCTGCTGGGCTGTCAGCTGCACGCCCGCCGTCTGCGTGTGGAAGCGCAGCATCAGCGACTTGGGGTTCTTCGCGCCGAACTCCTCGCGCATCACCTTGGCCCAAATCCGGCGCGCGGCACGGAACTTGGCGACCTCTTCGAGGATCGTCGTGCGCGAGACGAAGAAGAAGGAGAGGCGGGGGGCGAAGTCGTCCACGTCCATCCCGGCCGCGACCGCGGTGCGGACGTACTCGATGCCGTCGGCGAGCGTGAACGCGATCTCCTGCGCGGGCGAGGCGCCGGCCTCGGCCATGTGGTAGCCGGAGATCGAGATGGTGTTCCACTTGGGGATCTCGGCCCGGCAGTACTTGAAGATGTCCGCGATCAGACGGAGCGAGGGCTTCGGCGGGAAGATGTACGTCCCGCGCGCGATGTACTCCTTGAGTACGTCGTTCTGGATCGTGCCGGTGAGCTTGTCGGCCGGAACTCCCTGTTCCTCGCCGACCAGTTGGTACATCAGGAGCAGCAGCGCCGCCGGGGCGTTGATCGTCATCGACGTCGACACCTTGTCGAGCGGGATGCCGCCGAACAGGATCCGCATGTCGTCCACCGAGTCGATGGCGACGCCGACCTTGCCGACCTCACCGGAGGCGATCGCGGCGTCCGAGTCGTGGCCCATCTGGGTCGGCAGGTCGAAGGCGACCGACAGGCCCATGGTGCCGTTCGCGATGAGCTGCTTGTAGCGGGCGTTGGACTCGACGGCGGTGCCGAAACCGGCGTACTGCCGCATCGTCCACGGGCGCCCGGTGTACATCGACGGGTACACGCCGCGGGTGAACGGGTACGAGCCCGGCTCGCCCAGTTTCTCGGCGGGATCCCATCCGGCGAGGGTCTCCGGTCCGTAGACCGGTTCGATGGGCAACCCGGATTCCGACTCGCGCGCCATGTGCTGTGCCTCCCGCTAGAGCTCTACTACTCACTTACTCACTGGTACCCAACCCTCGCGACGGACTGTAGCGGCGGGCGTGCGGCGGGTGGAGAGGCGCACGCTGGGAGCTTGCTCACAGCATGCGCGATGCGGCCGACTGCTTTTGCAACCGTTCACCGGGGGAATCTGTCTCTGCGGACACCAGAGAATCAGGGGGGCGACCGATGCGCCGGATCCACCGCACCACTCTCATAGCCAGAACCCTCGCCGCGACCGCCGTCATCGCGGTGGCCGTGGGGTGCAGCCCGCAGAGCAGCAAGGCCGATGCGCGTACGCCCGCGACACCCGCCACGCCCGGATCGGCGTCGCCCGCCGCGGCCGCCGCGCCCTCGGCAGCCGCCTCCGCCTCAACCGACGCCGCCACCGACGGCAAGCCGGCCGGTTCGCCCGCCCCCGGCGCCTCGGCCACCACCGCGGCCAAGCCCGCGCCCCACATCGTGCTGGCGAGCGGCGCCGAGGGCGACCAGGTCAAGGAGCTCCAGGCCCGGCTCGCCCAGATCGGCTGGTTCGACGACACCCCGACGGGCACGTACGGCGCGGCGACCACCGAAGCCGTCAAGGGCTTCCAGGCCAAGCGCGGGCTCGCCGAGACGGGCAGCACGGACAGCGTGACCTGGAACAGGCTCCTCGCCATGACGACGAAGCCGACGGCCGAGGAACTCGCGGGCGAGGCGGTCAACAAGCCGGCGGCCAAGCTCGATCCGCGCTGTATGACGGGCCACGTGATGTGCATCAGCAAGACCAGCCGCACGCTGTCGTGGGTGGTCAACGGCAAGGTGCGGTCGACCATGGACGTGCGCTTCGGCTCGCAGTACACCCCGACCCGCGAGGGCGTCTTCAGCGTCTTCGAGAAGAGCCGCAACCACGTCTCGACGATCTACCACACGGCCATGCCGTACGCGATGTTCTTCAGCGGCGGCCAGGCGGTGCACTACTCCTCGGACTTCGCGGCGCGCGGCTACAACGGCGCCTCGCACGGCTGCGTCAACGTCCGGGACAAGGGCAAGATCGCCGCACTGTTCGACCAGGTCCACATCGGCGACAAGGTCGTCGTCTACTGGTAGCCGGTGGCGGCAGCCGGGGCCTGCGGCCGGTCGAAAGTGGTCGGAAGAGGGAGGGCGCGGGCGGGACCGGGGGAACGTGTCCCGCCCGCGCCATTCGCGCGGAGCCGTGGGTACGGGGGGAACCCCGGCTCATCTGCGCCGCCGATGACCAGTCGGCTCACTCAGTACTGCGTCACCGTCTCAAAAAACGTTACTGCCGGTTCCGACCCGCGCTCCGGCGCACGACTTCGAGCGCGGGTCAGTGCGCCACGGGCGTGCTGATCACGCCGGGTTTCAGCCAGTCCAGGATCTGGCCGGGCCGGGTGGCGACGGAGTTCTGCTTGCCGCCGCCCCCGCCGCCGTTCTTGTTGCCGGAGCCGTCGCCCTTGCCCTTGTCCTTGCCATCTCCGTTGCCGCTGCCGTCGCCGTTGCCACCGCCGTCCGTACCGCCGGACTTGCCGCCCTTGCCGTCGAGCAGCAGATCGCAGAATTCCTTCACCGCGGCCGAACCGTGCGCCGCGGACTCCAGGTTGCGGCGGCGCTCCTGGTCGAGCCGGCCCGAGCGGTAGTCGCGGCAGTCGTCGGCCGTCCTGGCGAGCCACTGGGCGGGGTCGTCGCCCTGGTCGCCGGAGGCGCCGCCCTGGTCGGGGCCGCCCTTCTTCCCGGCGTCGCCGGTACCGCCCGAGGCGGGGCCGCCGGGGGTGGCGCCGGGCGAGCCGCCGCCGGACGCGCCCGTACCGGACGACGGTTCGTGGCGGCCGGGCGTCGGGGAGCCGGGGCCCGGGGAGTGCGCGGGCGAGGTGACGACCGGGTCCGGGTTCACCTCGGCGGAGACGGTCGCGGCGGGCGTCGGGTCCTGGTTGTCGGAGGAGAACGGGCCGGGCAGCACACCGGTGCCCGCGGCGACGGCGACCCCGCCGAGCGCACAGCAGGCCAGCGCGGCGGCGAGCCCGAGGCGCACCGGGCCGATCCGCCGGCGGCGGGGGGCCGCCACGACCGGGGCGACCCGTCCGACCCGTACGACACCCAACGCCTCGGTGTCGTCGGCGCCTTGGGGGCGGGCCGTGCGGAAGGCGGCCAGGGCGGCCGCCTCGCCGGGGAGTTCGGCGGCGGACGGCTCGGGCCGGGCTGCGGAACGCAGCAGGGCCGAGAGCCGCGCGGCCTCGGCACGGGCCCGCTCGTCACCCGGCTCCACGGATTCCCCGCGCAGCAGTCGCTCGGCGGCATCCCGGTCGAGCCACTCGTGCCGCTCGTCTGCCATCACATGTCCTTCTGCGTCCGGGCGCGCGATTGCGTCACACCGCGTTCCGGCGCACGCTGCGACGGCACGGCACCCAGCTCCTCCGCATCCTGGGGTACGTCCCCGTCGAGACCGTCCGCGCCGAGCAGTTCGGCCAGGCGCTTCAGGCCCCGGTGCGCGGCGGTCCGCACCGCGCCGGGTCGTTTGCCCAGGGTCTGCGCCGCGCTCTTCGCGTCAAGGCCGACCACCACGCGCAGCACGACGGCCTCGGCCTGGTCCTGCGGGAGCTGGGCGATGAGCGCCATCGTACGTCCGGTGCCGAGCGCCTCCATCGCCTCGTCCGCGGTGTCCGAGTCGGCGGCCCGTCCGGTCAGCTCGGTCTCGTCGCCGCCGACGGCGGGCCTGCGGCCGCGCATCCGGATGTGGTCGAGCGCCCGGTTGCGGGCGATGCGCGCGGCCCAGCCGCGGAACCGGTCCCCGTCACCCGTGAAGCGCCCGAGGTCGCGGGCGATCTGCAGCCAGGCCTCGGACGCCACGTCCTCGGTGTCGGGTTCGCCGACCAGTGTGCGGATGTAGCCGAGCAGCCGCGGGTGCACGGAGCGGTACACAGCACGGAAGGCTTCCTCGTCCCCGTCCTGCGCCCTGAGCACCGCGGCGGTCAGCTCCGCGTCGTCCCCCAGCAATCCCTGCACCCTGTCTTGACTGACTGATCCGATGTCACCGCTGGTCATCACTGTCGCGTCCCCGAACGCGAAGCAGCACGCTACGGCCTCGGCGCCCCATAAGTCCATGGCTTGTACAACCTGCAACAACCCGCTGACACAGCGCGGTGTGACAGAAAACGCACGCTCGGCGCTGAAGGGAGTACGGGGTCGCCACAACGACCCCGACGGAAGACGGCCGGGGCCTCTCCTGTGGGGGGTGGCGGCCCCGGTCGTACTCCGTACTCCTCACCTCAGCCCAGCCGGTCCGCCAGGGACTTGAACTCCTCCCAGCCCATGGCCGGGGTCCGCGGGTCCCACAGCTTCTGGGCCAGGGCGCGCAGCGGCAGCCGGATGCCGCGCGCCACCTGCTCCTCGGTCTGCGCGGCCGCGTCGTCCGACCAGAGGGCGAACCGGCCGCCGAGGATCTGCCCCGCGTACTTGGCGTCGACGGGCTTGGTGCCGCGCAGCACCAGCGGCGTCCACTCCTCGTAGATCCGCTTCCCCGTCGGGTACTTGTAGCCGCCCGGCTCGCCGAGCACGTAGTACAGGTACTCGTCGTTGAGGTTGACCAGTCGCCGGCCCTCGGCGAGGTAGCCCTCGGGCGCGCGGGCCCCGGGCTCCTTGCCGGTCCAGTACTCGACCTCGCGCCCCTGGTCGGCACCGACCTGGCCGCCGGGGAAGAAGCCGTCGTTCCACGCCTTGAAGGTGCGGCCGCTCGTCACCGAACGGAGCACCGCGGCACGGTCGTTGAGCCAACCCGTCGTCAGGTCCGCGATGTCCGCCTTCGGCCCGTACTTGGCGCGGGCGGCGTCCGCGAGACCCGGATAGGTGGTTTCCGGGGTGGCCGGGGCCTTCACCGTCAGCGCCTGGTACTCGTCGCCGCCCAGCTGCCAGTACGCCCCGGGGAACAGATCGGCGTACTCGCGCAGCAGGTCGTCCACGATCCGCGCGGACTCGGGGTTGGCGATGTCGATCGCGCCCTTGACCGGCTTGCCGTCCTTGTCGCGCAGTTGGAGTTCGGGGTGGGCGGCGATCACCGCGCCGAGGTGGCCCGGCGAGTCGAGCTCGGGGACCACCGTGATGTGCAGCTTGTTGGCGAGCGCCACGATCCGCTGGACGTCGCGCTTGCTGAGGTGGTCGCGCGAGACCACCTCGGGGTGGCTGGCGGACTCGATGCGGAAGCCCTGGTCGTCGGAGAAGTGCAGTTCCAGCTGGTTGAGCTTCAGGTCGGCCAGCTGCCGCAGCTGGTCCTCGATCCAGGCCGCGCTGTACTGCTTGCGCGCGATGTCGAGGCTGAGCCCGCGCTGCGGCCGGTCCGGGTGGTCCTCGACCACGCCCTCCGGCATCACCGCGCCGCCCTTGAGCGCCTGCTTGAGCGTGCGGGTGCCGTAGAAGACACCGGCCTCGTCGGGCCCGGTGATCTTCACCCGGCGGTCCCGGGTGGTCAGGGTGTACGACTCGGGCGCGGCCTTCTCGCCGACGGGCAGCGGGGTCAGCGCCAGCTCGATGTCGCCCGCGCGCGGCGCGCCGCCCAGCGAGTAGTCCGCGCCGAGCTCCTGCGCGAGCAGCTGCCCCTCGTCGCTGAGGCCGTCGCTGCCGACGTCCACGATCACCCGCGTCGAGTCGACCGGGCGGAAGCCGGGACCGCGGGCGGGCCGGTGTTCGCGGACGGAGGGGATGGTGCGGGGCGGCGAGGAGATCGGGTAGATCGGGGACGGGGAGGGCAGACCTGAGGAGGCGCGCTTGTTGTCGCCCGGGCCGCCGTGCCCGCCGTGGGTGTCGTCGTCCGGCCAGACCGCGATGATCAGCGCGAGCAGCGCGAGGCCCACGAGCGCCACCTTGAGCACCAGCGCGCGCCGGCCGCGGGGCCGGTGCAGCCAGGCGGGGCGGGGCCGCGGCGCCCGCGGCTGGGAGGCGCGCGCCTCGGACGACGGCAAGGACGACCGCTCCGGGTCACCGGCTCCCGGCATCCGGGCCCGTGACATCCTGAAACGCGACATCACTCAGAAACCTCCCGTCCAACAACATAGGGGCGAACCGGGGCATCCAAGGCGTGCAGACCATCTCGGATATCCCGGATCCCGCGCAGGCAACTGGGGCGAAGGTACGCCGAACTACCCAGGAGCTCGTCCACCACGCACGGCCCGGCACTCACGTCCGGGTGAAATTCGCGCATCCGTCGCACGGCTCCAGCTCCACGTAGATAGCGTGGCGGCACTCCCGCCTCCCTTTCCACTCAAGTCTCCGTGCTCAGTGCCCCGTCCCGTCCCGCACTGCCCGTCCCGCGTCGCCTCCGAGGAGCCCACGCTGTCCAGCGATTCCCCCGCCGGCCCCAGCAAGCGACCGCCGACACTCCATCACACTCCACGTGCCCAGGGGCGGGCGACCATACCGAATCAACTGCGGGGCACATCCGTTCCGACGGCGTCGCCGCAGGCCGGCGGCCTGGACGGGTTCAACTCCGCCTCCCCGGACGCTGCCAAGGCGGCCCTGCTCGGCTGCTGCGCCAGCCGCCGCTGGGCGCTGCGGATCGCCGCCCACCGCCCCTACCCGGATCTGGACGCGCTGCTCGCCGCGGCCGACGAGGCCAGCTACGACCTGAGCGCCGCCGACCTCGACGAGGCGCTGGCCGAGGAGTCCTCACCCGGACTGCACCACAGCGCACCGCAGTCCGCGCACACCGCGCTCCGGGCAGCCCACGCCGCGTACGAGAGCCGGTTCCGGCACGCCTTCGTGATCTGCCTCGACGGGGTCAGCCCGGCCGAGCACCAGGACGAGGTGCTGGCCGGGATCCGGGTGCGGATGACCAACGAGCACGACGAGGAGCGGTCGATCGCCGCCGACGAACTGCGCCGACTCGCCCGCGCCCGACTCGCCCATCTCGTACGCAAACATCCCGAATCCGGCACACCCACCGCCGCACACCGCGTTCTCTAGCCCGTACGTGGCTGTTTGATTGCCTGTTTGATCACACCTATGGACCCCGCGCGAGGGAACCGACATCTCGTCGCTACGATGACCGGGGCCGGTGGACCGTACCCGGCCGGGTCAGACCGACAGAGCAGTTTCTTCTATGGACTAGAAGATTGGCGGCCGGCCCTCAACACCGCTCCCGGAGGGTTCTTCCGTGCCGGCTGGAACGCTGTACCGCGGCCGGGAAGGAATGTGGTCCTGGGTGGCTCATCGAGTCACCGGCGTCCTCATCTTCTTCTTCCTGTTCGTACACGTCCTCGACACCGCTCTCGTGCGTGTCTCCCCCGAGGCGTACGACAAAGTCGTGGCGACCTACAAGACGCCGATCGTCGCGTGCCTGGAGTACGGCCTCGTCGCCGCCATCCTGTTCCACGCGCTCAACGGCCTGCGCATCATCGCGGTCGACTTCTGGGCCAAGGGCCCCCGCTACCAGAAGCAGATGCTCTGGAGCGTCGTGGGCGTCTGGGTCGTGCTGATGGTGGGCGCGCTCTACCCGGTGCTCGGCCACGCCGTCCGTGAACTGTTCGGGAGCTGAGGACTGAGATGTCTGCCGAAACCTCTTCCGCTGCCGCGATCGGCGAAGTCGAGGGCGTGAGCCTGTACGACACCGATCACCCGGCCCCGCTCATCGAGGCCCCGCGCCAGCGCACCAAGAAGACCCCGAAGTCGACCCGCACCAACTTCGAGCTGTACGGCTGGCTGTTCATGCGGCTGTCCGGCATCGTGCTCGTCGTCCTGGTCCTCGGCCACCTGCTGATCCAGCTCGTGCTCGACGGCGGTGTCTCCAAGATCGGCTTCGCCTTCGTGGCGGGCCGCTGGGCGTCCCCGTTCTGGCAGATCTGGGACCTGGCCATGCTGTGGCTGGCCATGCTGCACGGCGCCAACGGCCTGCGCACCGTCATCAACGACTACGCGCAGCGGGACAACACCCGCTTCTGGCTGAAGATGCTGCTCTACACCGCCACGGTGTTCACCGTCCTGCTGGGCACGCTGGTGATCTTCACCTTCGACCCGAACATCCGCTAGGCCACGGGCTGAGGGACTGAGGAATTCTCTGATGAAGATCCACAAGTACGACACCGTCATCGTCGGCGCCGGCGGCGCCGGTATGCGCGCCGCCATCGAGGCGACGAAGCGCAGCCGCACCGCCGTGCTGACGAAGCTCTACCCGACCCGCTCCCACACCGGCGCCGCGCAGGGCGGCATGGCCGCGGCCCTCGCCAACGTGGAAGAGGACAACTGGGAGTGGCACACCTTCGACACGATCAAGGGCGGTGACTACCTGGTCGACCAGGACGCCGCCGAGATCCTGGCGAAGGAGGCCATCGACGCCGTTCTCGACCTGGAGAAGATGGGCCTGCCGTTCAACCGGACGCCCGCCGGCGAGATCGACCAGCGCCGCTTCGGCGGCCACTCCCGCAACCACGGCGAGGCCCCGGTCCGCCGGGCCTGCTACGCCGCGGACCGCACCGGCCACATGATCCTCCAGACGCTGTACCAGAACTGCGTCAAGGAGGGCGTGGAGTTCTTCAACGAGTTCTACGTGCTCGACCAGCTCCTGGTCGAGGAGGACGGCGTCAAGAAGTCCGCGGGTGTCGTCGCCTACGAGCTGGCGACCGGCGAGATCCACGTCTTCCAGTCGAAGTCCGTGATCTACGCGTCCGGCGGCACCGGCAAGTTCTTCAAGGTGACCTCCAACGCCCACACCCTGACCGGTGACGGCCAGGCCGCGTGCTACCGCCGCGGACTGCCCCTGGAGGACATGGAGTTCTTCCAGTTCCACCCGACGGGCATCTGGCGCATGGGCATCCTCCTTACGGAGGGCGCCCGCGGTGAGGGCGGCATCCTCCGCAACAAGGACGGCGAGCGCTTCATGGAGAAGTACGCGCCGGTCATGAAGGACCTCGCGTCCCGTGACGTCGTCTCGCGCTCCATCTACACGGAGATCCGCGAGGGCCGCGGCTGCGGTCCCGAGGGCGACCACGTCTACCTGGACCTGACGCACCTTCCCCCGGAGCAGCTCGACGCCAAGCTCCCGGACATCACCGAGTTCGCCCGTACGTACCTCGGCATCGAGCCGTACACGGACCCGATCCCGATCCAGCCCACCGCGCACTACGCCATGGGCGGCATCCCGACGAACGTCGAGGGTGAGGTCCTGCGCGACAACACCACCGTCGTCCCGGGTCTGTACGCGGCCGGCGAGGTCGCCTGCGTGTCGGTGCACGGCGCCAACCGGCTTGGCACCAACTCCCTCCTGGACATCAACGTGTTCGGCAAGCGGGCCGGTATCGCCGCCGCGGAGTACTCGCACACCGCGGACTACGTGGAGCTCCCGGAGGACCCGGCGTCGCTGGTCGAGGCGCAGGTCAAGAACCTGCTGTCGGCGACCGGCACGGAGCGGGTCGCGGTCATCCGCAAGGAGCTGCAGGAGACCATGGACGCCAACGTCATGGTGTTCCGCACCGAGCAGACGATCAAGATGGCGGTCGACAAGATCGCCGAGCTGCGCGAGCGCTACAAGAACGTGTCCGTCCAGGACAAGGGCAAGCGGTTCAACACCGACCTCCTGGAGGCCATCGAGCTGGGCAACCTGCTCGACCTGGCCGAGGTCATGGCCGTGTCCGCCCTGGCGCGCAAGGAGTCCCGCGGCGGTCACTACCGCGAGGACTACCCGAACCGCGACGACGTCAACTTCATGCGCCACACCATGGCGTACCGCGAGGTCGCGGACGGCGGCAAGGACTCGATCCGCCTCGACTACAAGCCCGTCGTCCAGACCCGCTACCAGCCGATGGAGCGTAAGTACTGATGGCAACCCCGACGATGGACAAGCTCCAGGCGCTGGAGGCGGACAACGGTTCGCACCTCATCACGGTCACGTTCCGGATCCGCCGCTTCAACCCGGAGATCTCGGACGAGGCGCAGTGGGAGGACTTCCAGCTGGAGATCGACCCGAAGGAGCGTGTGCTCGACGGTCTCCACAAGATCAAGTGGGAGCTGGACGGTTCGCTGACCTTCCGTCGCTCCTGCGCCCACGGCATCTGCGGTTCCGACGCCATGCGCATCAACGGCAAGAACCGCCTCGCCTGCAAGACGCTGATCAAGGACATCAACCCGGCCAAGCCCATCACCATCGAGGCCATCAAGGGCCTCACGGTCCAGAAGGACCTGGTCGTGGACATGGAGCCGTTCTTCCAGGCGTACCGCGACGTGATGCCCTTCCTCATCACGAAGGGCAACGAGCCGACGCGCGAGCGTCTGCAGTCCGCGGAGGACCGCGAGCGCTTCGACGACACGACGAAGTGCATCCTGTGCGCGGCCTGCACCTCCTCCTGCCCGGTCTTCTGGAACGACGGCCAGTACTTCGGCCCGGCCGCGATCGTGAACGCGCACCGCTTCATCTTCGACAGCCGTGACGAGGCGGGCGAGCAGCGCCTGGAGATCCTCAACGACAAGGACGGCGTGTGGCGTTGCCGCACGACGTTCAACTGCACGGACGCGTGCCCCCGAGGCATCGAGGTCACGAAGGCCATCCAGGAAGTGAAGCGCGCCCTGATCACGCGCCGCTTCTGACCTTCCCGGTACGAGCCCGAAAAGGGCCCCGCCCCCTGGGAGTCGCTCCGGGGGGCGGGGCCCTTTGCCGTCACCGTCAGGTGAGTTGGATGGTGCGGATCCCGGTGCCGGTGTAGCGCTCCGAGCGGCGGGTCAGCACCGCGCACCCCTTGGGCCAGTCCACCGAGGGCATGGCGACGTACAGCGCGTGGGCCGCGCCCCATTCGCCGTCACCCGTGCCGCGGACGCGCTTGCCCACGGCGGCGGCGGCCGCGAAATCGAGCTCGCGGATCTCGACCGATTCGAGCGAGCCGAGGTGTTCGGCGACGCCGGGCCGTTCCGTCTCAGCGACGGCCAGGCAGAGCGCCGGGACGTACACGTGGAGCAGCGCGCTCTTCTCGGCGGCGACGACGAGCCGCGAGGCGGTCGCGTTCCCGGCCCCGAGGGCAAGCGCGGCGGTCTCGTCGAAGACGACACCGCGCGACAGCACGAACCTCACTGGACCTCACCGAGCCGGTCCGCTTCGAGGTCGGCCCACATCTGCTCGCCGGCCTTCTCGTCCTCCTCGGTGAACGGCCGCCCGAGGAAATGCTTCTCGACGTACGCCTTGGTCTTCTCGTACCGGGCCTGCAGTTCCTCCTCGGTGGGCGTGGCCCCGGCCAGCTCGCCGACGAAGTCACGCATGGTCATCCCGCGTTCCCGGGCCAGCACCATCAGCCGGTCGCGGACAGCGGGGTCAACCTTGATCGTCGTGTCAGCCATGCGGTCAGTATACCGAAGGTATACCGTTTCTGGGCGTTCCAGGGTGATGCTCACAGCGGTTCCTTTCTCAGGGGGATCCGGCCCGGGATCGGGCCGGAAGTCTTCAGCCGACGCAGGCGGCTCGGTCGCCGGAGGCCCCGTTCGCGCCACTCCTACCGGTGAATTCCGGCGCGGCTTCCAGGAGTTGATCGTCGGGCGCGGGGAGCCGGTCGTACGCGTTGTCGAAGAGCTCGTATTCGGTGGAGAAGAGCCCGGTCTCGGGATCCTTCACCACCAGCCGCCGCAGATACCGGCGTTCCTCCAGCTCGCGCAGGGCTTCGGCGATCCGCGTACGCCCTTCCTTGCGGAGCGGCGCGAGCGAACGGATCGAGGCGTGGGCCCCGGGAGGAAGGCTGAGGAGGTACATCAGCACGCCTGCCGCGCACCAGGAGATCTCGTGATCCCGGATGAGGGCGTTGGCGAAACTGGAGAACGAGCGCGTCGGCGCTGTACGGTGAATGCGCATCGGAGGTTGAAGCTCCTGGTGTCAGGCCCCCGGGTGTTGGCGCACCGCGGGGGCTATCCATGTCTCACGTTGTGGTGTCGGCGACTTTACAACCACGCTCCGTAAGCAACGCAAGCCGCAACTACCGTGCGGCATATGCCAGTTGAGCCCCTCGAACACACGGCCCGACCTGCGCCGACAGCGCATCCCGCCACCCGGCGATCGCCCCCAACAGTTCACCCTCCAGGGTGAATTGGGGTAACCAATCGTCATGCCGAGCTGTTCGGATCAGACGTCCAACCCCGCGTCCCCGCCCGCCTCCGCCGCCAGCATGATCCGCCGCAGCATGTCGTTGAACACGGTGCGCTCGTCGGCGTTCAGGACGCCGAGCAGGCGGTACTCCTCGTGGCCCAGGACGTCCATCGCGCCGAGCCACACCTGGCGGCCCTCGTCGGTCAGTTGGACGTCGACGCGGCGCCGGTCGGCCTTCGACGGGGTGCGGCGGAGCAGGCCGCGGCGCTCCAGGCCGTCGAGGCGGCCGGTCACCGAGGCCGGGGCCAGGTCGAGGTCGGCAGCGAGCTGGGAGGGGCTCGCGGCGCCGCCCCGGCCCGCGAGTTTGTGCAGCGTCTCGAACTCGGGGCGGTCGAGCGCGAAGTCGACCAGGGACTGCTCGCGCACCCGGCGCAGGTGCACCGACAGCTTCTTCATCCGGGTGACCGCGCCCTCGATCTCGGGATCGAGGCCGGGCAGCACCGGCAGCCAGCGCTCCACATGCCCGTCGGTCCAGTCCCGCCGCGTCTCCATGTGCCGATCGTACGTATGCCGCACCTCCGGCATCCCCTCAAGCACCCCTCGGCACCCCCTCGATGGCGAACATTTCGCTCACCCATATTTCGTTGACTAATATTTCGGAGCCAAAGTATGTTCCGCTCATGCCGCACCCCCTGCGCTCGCGCTCCTTCCGGCTGCTCTTCGTCGGCCGCTCCCTCTCCCTCGTCGGCGACGCCGTCGTCCCCGTCGCCCTGGTGCTCGCCGTCTACGCCGCCACCGGCTCGGCCGGCGCGCTCGCGCTCGTACTCGGCTGCGCGATGGTGCCCAAACTGCTCCTGCTGCCGCTCGGCGGAGTGGCGGGCGACCGCTTCCGGGCCCGCACGGTCGCGCTCACCACCGATCTCATACGGTGCGCGGCCCAGCTCTTCGTCGGGTACGAACTCCTCGGCGGTACACCGAAGTTGTGGCAGATCGCGCTCGCCGAGGCGATCGGCGGCGCCGCGTCCGCCTTCGCCATGCCGACCGCCGCACCCCTGATCACCGGCACGGTCGGCCCGGACGGGCGACAGCGCGCCAACTCCCTGATGGCCGTGGCCAACAGCGCCGCCCGGCTCGGCGGGCCGCTGCTCGCCGCCCTGCTCGTGGAGACCGCGGGCGCGGGCTGGGCGTTCGTCCTGGACGGCTGCAGTTTCGCGGTCAGCGCCGCACTGCTCACCCTGATCCGGGTCGAGCACGTCCCGATCCCGCGCCGTTCGCTCGCCGCCGACCTCAAGGAGGGCTGGAGCGAGGTCCGTTCACGGGACTGGTACTGGACCAGCCTGATCGCCCACTCCGCCTGGAACGGCGCCGCCGCCGTCCTCATGACACTCGGCCCGGCCATCGCCTTCCGGCACTTCAGCGGCACCGTCTTCTGGAGCACCTTCATCGAGGCCGGGGCGATCGGCCTGTTCCTCGGCTCGCTGCTCGCCTCCCGCGCCCGCCCCCGGCGCCCGGTCCTGACCGCCAACCTGGGCCTGGCCACCTACGCCCTGCCGCTCACCCTCCTCGCACTCGCCGCACCCGCGCCGCTCACCGTCGCGGCGTACGCCGTCGCCCAGGCGGGCCTCGGCTTCCTCTCACCGGTCTGGCAGACCTCGGTCCAGTCCGCGATCCCCGCCCACACGCTGGCCCGCGTCACCTCGTACGACTGGCTGCTCTCGCTCGCCTCGATGCCGCTCGGCTACGCCCTCGCGCCGCTCGCCGCGGATGCCTGGGGGCCCGAAGTCCCGCTGCTCACCGCCGCGCTGGTGGTCGGCGGGGCCTGTCTGGCGACGGCGGCGGTGCCCGGCGTGCGCCACTTCGGTCAGCACCCGCACGGCCGGGTGTACGAAGGGCCGGAACCCAGCGGCCGCGGCTGCTCCGTGGCCGATTAGGCTCTTGCCGTGCCAGCAGAGAACGCGCATGAAGAGACGGCCCCCGATGCGCACGGGCAGGCCGGGGCCGATGCGTCCGGGCCCCGCGTCGCCAAGGGCGAGCAGACCCGCACCCTGATCCTTCAGACCGCGATGCGGCTGTTCCAGGAGCGGGGCTACGACAAGACCACGATGCGGGCCATCGCCCAGGAGGCCGGGGTCTCGGTCGGCAACGCGTACTACTACTTCGCCGGCAAGGAACACCTCATCCAGGGGTTCTACGACCGGATCGCGGCCGAGCACCACGCGGCGGTACGGGAGGTCCTGGACACCGAGACCGACCTGGAGGCCCGGCTCGCCGGGGTGCTGCGGGTGTGGCTGGACATCGCCTCGCCGTACCACGAGTTCGCGGCGCAGTTCTTCAAGAACGCGGCGGATCCCGACAGTCCGCTCAGTCCGTTCTCCACGGAGTCGCAGCATGCGCGCCAGGCGGCGATCTCTGTGCACCGGGAGGTCCTTGCGGGTACGAGGACGAAGGTTCCGGCCGAACTCGTGGACGTGCTGCCGGAGTTGATGTGGCTGTCGCAGATGGGGCTCGTCCTGTACTGGGTGTTCGACCGGTCGCCGGAGCGGGAGCGGAGCTATCGCCTCGCGGCGCGGGGGGCGAAGCTGACCGCGCGAGGGGTGGCGCTGGCCCGGTTCCGGGTGCTGCGGCCGCTCGTCCACGAGGTGCACGAACTCTTCACGGACTTCCTGCCTGGCATGTCGCAGGCGGCGGCCTCCCGCACAAGGAGTTAGCCGAGCAGCATCTTCGGAGCCCTCACAGCCCCAGCGCCACCCGCACGTCCCCCGCCACCCCCACGATGTCCCCCCGCGGCTCCGCCCCGTACGCCGGATGCGTGCGCACCCACTGGTCCTCCAGCGCGTACCAGTCGACCGGGACCGGCGGGCGGCCCGAGGTCAGGGAGGTCGACAGGGTGTCGAAGTAGGTGCGCCAGCGCAGGGTGTAGAGGCCGCCCACCAGACCGGACCACTCCCGGTTCGCATAGTCCCGCAGCCCCCCGCCGTCCGCGCCCGCCCGCGCCCCCCACACCGTGAGCAGCGACACCGCGTCGTAGGCGAGCCGGTCCTTCTCCGCCTCCGTCGCACCCCACGAGCGCGCGTCCGCGATCCAGCGGCCGAGCAGATGCCCCCGGTCCGTGGCGACCGCCCGCTCCAGCAGGGCGAGGCAGCGGAACCACTCCTCGGTCAGTTGAGAGAACAGGGCCTTGTCTCCGGACTCGTACGCGGCTCCGATGCGCGGGAGCAGGACCCGTGAGTGGTTGGAGAGGCTCTGGCGGGTGACGTCCAGCAGGTCGTAGCGGTACGCCGATGAGGAGCGCAGGGCCGGGGCCGCGGCCAGCAGGGACGGCAGCGCCTTCGCGAACTCGCCTCCGTCGTACCGGAGTTGGTGCGGGGACCAGGACCCCGCCGAGGTCGCCTTCAGGTCGGGGCGGGCGCCGAACAGGCCGTCCGCGCCCTCGCTCCAGGAGTCCGCCCGTGTGGTGCCGTAGGCGGTCCGGCGCAGGATGTCCCAGGCGTCGGCGGCGTGCCGGTCGGCGGATCCGTACCGGTAGCGCGGCCACTCCTGGAACCAGCACTCCAGGTCGACCGGGCCGTCCGTCCAGGGCAGGTCGGAGAAGAGGGCGAACGCGGCCGGGTTGTTGTCCGCGCCCTCCGGCATGAGCGCGATGCCGTCCAGGGCGCTGCCCGGCTTGGTGCGCCAACTCTCGTACAGACAAGCCCAGTCGGGGGTGTTCGCGCCCATCGCCGTATGGCCGCCGAAGTTCCAGATGGAACCGAAGGCGTACGGCGCGCCCTGCCAGGACTCCTCGCGGTCGGTGACGGACGGGAAGCGGTCGGAGAGGCCGTCCACGATGAACAGCTTCGTCTTGTCGACCGCTTCGATGATTTCGCGGTGCGGGTTGGACTGCCAGCCCAGGATGTTCCAGATCGCGCCGGGGTGCGCGGTGCGCAGCGCCGTCTCCACCGCCCGCGCCGCCGCCCCGACCGGCACGTCGCCGGGGGTGCCGCCCTCGTGCAGCAGGTCCATCTTGTACATGGAGGTGGCGCCGAGCAGGTCGGCCTGTACGCGGTAGAAGGTCTCGGCGATCCGGGCGAAGTGGTCCGTGCGCGGGTCGAGCCAGTCGGGCCGGGGGAAGCCCGCCCAGTCGCCCTGCGGCACGACGTGGGCGCCGGGATTGCCGGCGGCGAAGCCGGGCGGGACCGTACCGAAGTAGCCCGGCAGCACCGGCGTCATGCCGAGTTCGCGCAGCCGGGCGACGATGCGCCGGGCCAACTCGGCGCGGTCGACGAGGAGTTGACCGGACACCGGGCCGCCGAAGCCCGCCATGTTCTGGAGCAGCCACCACGGCTGGTGCGAGGGGCCCGGGAGCCAGGCCCGCAACTCCTCGTCCGCGTACCCGTGTTGGAGAAAGGTGCGGTGGTAGACGGAGTCCGCGCCGAGGTAGACGAGGACCTCGTTGTAGCCGTGCAGGGCGAGGACGTCGAGCTCGCGCTCCCAGTACGCCCAGTCGCGGTAGGCGCCGGTGTAGCCGTCATTGGTGTCGTTGAAGACGAAGCGGTGGGTGACGCCAGCGGTCCGCTCGATGGGCTCGGGCACCGCGGGAAGCCGGTCCGGCAGCCGGGTCTGCTCACCCGCCCAGGAGATGTGGGCGTGCGCCACATGTCTCAAGTACCAGTGGAATGCGGTGAGTTGGACGGCGGGAGTGCTGCCCTCCACGAGGATCCGGCCGGCTCCGCCCGAGACGCGGAAGCGGTCCCGGCCGGCCGCGCGCGCCGCCGTGCGGAAGGTGACCTGTTCGCGGTGGCGGGGCAGCAGCCGGGCCAGCGCCCGCGCGGCGGGGCCCCGGGCGGCCACGGACCCGGCGTCGGCGGCGTACCCGGCCTCGGTGCCCGCCCCCAGGGCGAGGGCCGATCCGGCGAGTGAGCTCAGGAGCGTACGACGGGAAAGGCGCATCCCCCGACGGAAGCAGTGTGCCCGAGCGCGGTCAATGGAGCAGAACCGGTGACTCCTTGGACAAAAGCCCTTTGGGCGAACCTCGGAGGCCCGGACCCGTGCGCCCCGCCCGCATGCTGAGCCCCGCCCGATTCCGGACCTGCCCGCCCGCATGCTCAGCCCCGCAACCCGTTCTCCGCTCGCCCGCTCAGATCCAGCCCAGTTCCCACAGCCGCCACACGCCCGTGCCGTCCGACAGGTACTGCGAGCCGCTGATGTCCTTGCTGCCGAGTACGTAGTTCTTGCCCTGCCACAGCGGGATCAGCGGAACGTCCTGGGCGACCTTGTCCTGGAGCGCCTTGAAGTCGTCGGCGGCGCGGCCCCGGTCGGTGTACTCCTGGGTCCGCTGGATGATGCCGTCGCTCTCCTTGTCGGAGTAGTTGTTGTGCAGGCTGTTGCCGGTGCCGACGAGCGGCTGGCCGAAGTTGTCCGGGTCGGGGAAGTCGGCGAGCCAGCCCGCGGTGTAGGCGTCGTACTTGCCCTGGGCGAAGTTGTCCTGCATCTTCGGCCAGTCGGCCTCGGCGATCAGGTCGACCTGGAAGAGGCCGTCCCGCTCCAACTGCTGCTTGATCTGCTCGGCCTCCGCGCCGTTCGCGCCCAGCTTGCGGTAGGCCAGGTTGAAGCGGACCGGCAGTTGCTCGCCCGCCGCCCTCAGGAGCGCCTTCGCCTTCGCCGGGTCGGGCTTCGGGTAGGCGTCGAAGAAGGCGGTGCTGTGCCCGGTGAAACCCTGCGGGATCAGCGAGTAGAGGGGCTCGACGGTGCCGCTGTAGACGGCGTTGGCGAGCGCCGGGCGGTCGATGAGGGCGGCGGCGGCCTCGCGGACCTTGGTCTGGGCGACCGGACTCGCCGACTTCGCGTTGAAGTTGAGCTCGCGGATGTCGTAGCCGGGCGAGGTGGCGATCCGCAGGTTCGGGTCGCCGGGCGAGAGCTTGGCGAGCACCGAGGGCGGCATCTCGCGGTGGGTGACGTCGACCTGCTTGGCCTGCCAGGCGGCGTTCAGCTGGTCGGACTCGGCGAAGTAGCGGACGGTGACCGGCAGCCCCTTCTTGGCCACCGCGCCCCGGTAGCCGGGGTTGGGCTCCAGGCTCGCGCGGACCGGCCGGCCCGTGGCGTCCTTGTCGTACTCCTTGAGCAGGTACGGGCCGGAGCCCACCACCGAGTCGCCCTTGCGCAGCGCGGTCGCCGGGTACTGGCTGCTGTCGACGATCGAGCCCGCGCCGGTGGCCAGCTTCGAGGGGAAGGTGGCGTCCTTGCTCTTCAGGTTGAAGGTGACGGCGTCACCCTCGGCGCTCACCGAGCCGAGCATGGCGAACAGCGGCGCGGGACCCACCCTGGACCTGATCGTCAGCACCCGGTCGAAGGAGAACTTCACGTCCTCGGCGGTCATCCTGCGCCCGCTGGAGAAGCTGATGTCGTCCCGCAGCACGCACCGGTACGTCTGGAGCTTTAGGCCGACGAACGCGCAGCTCTTCGCGGCGTCCGGGACCGGGGTCGAGCTGCCCTGCCGGAAGGTGAGCAGCGACTGGTAGACGTTGTTGTAGACCGCCCAGGAACCGGCGTCGTAGGCGCCCGCCGGGTCGAGCGAGGTGATCACGTCGGTGGTGCCGACGACGATCGGCGCCTTCTTCGCCTGGTCGGAGGGCAGCAGTTGCCAGCCGCCGACACCGGCGACCACCACTGCCGCACCAATAGCCAGAATCCGCATACGGATCGACCGCATCGCCGTGTTCTCCTCGGAACGCCCCACCCCTGGTCGACGCGCGGAGACGGCACGCTGCGTCTGTGACGGCGCTCACCCAACCACACGACCTTCACACAGTGGAAGGGTCGGCGTTCCACTCACAGCCACTCGTTAGCCGAGCGTGACGGAATCCTCGGCGACGGAACCCTCGGCGGCGGACTGCTCGCGCTTGAGCTGGCGCAGCGAACGGAACCCGATGACTCCCACGCCCGTCCCCAGAAGAAACGAGGTGACGGCGAGCAGCAGATGGATCCAGAAGTAGCCGGTCGGGTGCCCGGCCGCGTCGAAGGCGAGCCCGCTCCCGTCCTTCCACAGGTTCTTCACGAAAGTGGTCCAGATGACCCAGCTCCACGCGCCGAAGGCGAGCAGGAACCAGGAGAGAGGGCGGCTGAGTTTCATGCGCCCAGTATCCGTCCCGGCCGGCCCGCACCTCCGGCTGGGTGGGAGCGTCCGGCGGGTCATCCGTCCGATGATCGGATCGGTGTGCACAGCCTGTACGTTCTCGAACGTGTCTGCCGTAAAGAAGAGCGCATCGCATCAGTACGCGCCGAAGAGGCCCGCCGGGCTCGCCCTGTCCGTCGCCGTGGCCGCCGCCCTGCTGCCCGCCCTGGCCGCGTCCCCGGCCGCCGCGCTGCCCCAGGACGAGAAGCCGGCCGCGTCGAGCACGCCCGGCGCGCCGGGCAAGCCACGCAACGACCCGCCCCCGGCGGAGATGTCGAAGGTGGGCGGCGACCAGCTCGGCCAGCCGGGCACCCAGGTGCGCCTCGGCGCGGGCGCGCCCGTCCTGCCCAAGGATGTGACGGGCCGGTCCTGGATCGTCGCGGACGCCAAGAGCGGCCAGGTGCTCGCCGCGCACAACGCGCACTGGCGGCTGCCGCCCGCCTCCACCCTGAAGATGCTCTTCGCGGACACCGTGCTGCCCAAGTTCCCCAAGGACGAGCAGCACACCGTCACCCCGGCCGAGCTCGCCGGGCTCGGCCCCGGCAGCAGTCTGGTGGGGGTCAAGCCGAACCTGCCGTACTCGGTGCACGACCTGTGGCTCGGGGTGTTCCTGCGCTCCGGCAACGACGCCGTGCGCGTGCTGTCCTCGATGAACGGCGGGTTGCCCAAAACCGTCAAGGACATGCAGGACCACGCGGACGAACTCCAGGCCCTGGACACCCACGTGATCTCGCCGGACGGCTACGACGCGCCGGGCCAGGTGTCCAGCGCGTACGACCTGACCCTGTTCGCCCGCTCGGGGCTCCAGAAGCAGGACTTCCGCGAGTACTGCGCTACGGCGACCGCGAAGTTCCCGGGCGCCGAGGGCAAGGACAAGAAGCGCGAGACCGTCGACATCCAGAACACCAACCGGCTGCTCACCGGCGACTTCGGGCTCAGCCCGTACAAGGGCATCGCGGGCGTCAAGAACGGCAACACCACCAACGCGGGCGCCACCTTCACCGGGGTCGCCCAGCGGGGCGACCAGGTGCTGCTCGTCACCGTCATGAACCCCCAGCCGACCGAGAGCCAGGCCGTCTACAAGGAGGCGGCCCGGCTGCTCGACTGGGGGTTCGCGGCCTCCGGGAAGGTGACCCCGGTCGGTGAGCTGGTCCCGCCGAAGTCGGTGCTGACCGGGGACGGCGACGGTTCGGCCACGGCTGCCCAGGGCGGCACGAAGAGCCGTACCGGCCAGACCGCCGCCGCCAAGGGCGAGAGCGGCGGCGTGGGCATCGCGCTCGCCGTCACCGGCGGCGCGCTGGTGCTCGTCGCGGGCGCGGTCTTCCTGATCAATCGTCGCTGGCCGCTGCGGAAGAGTTGAGTTCCGAGTCGACGTCCTTGGCCGGGGTGGCCGTCCAGGCCGCGCAGAACAGGAGAAGCTTCGCCGTGAAGTTGATCCAGAGCAGCAGCGCGACGGGCACCCCGAAGGCCCCGTACATGTTCTTGGCGGCCACGCCCTTCATGTAGCCGCCGAGCAGCAGTTTGAGGAGTTCGAAGCCGACCGCGCCGATCAGCCCGGCCACCACCAGGCGGCGGCGCGGCGGGTTCACCCCGGGCAGCAGGGTCAGTACGTACAGCAGGAGCAGGAAGTCGGCGAGGACGGCGACCGCGATGGCCGCGATCCGCAGCAGCACCCCGCCCGCGCCGCCCTGGTCGATGCCGAGCCGGTCGGCGGTCCAGCCGACGGCGGTGGAGCCGATGGACGAGGCCGCCCAGGAGGCGAGGCCCGCGCCGCCGAGCCCGATGAGGACGCCCGCGTCCTTGAGCTTGCGCAGGAACGGGTTCTCGCCCTCGTCGGCCTCCGCCATGTCCCACACCACGCGCAGACAGCCGCGCATCTGCCCGATCCAGCCGATGCCGGTGAGCAGCAGCAGGGCGCCCGCGACGCCGCCCACGGTGCCGGCGTTGTTGATCAGCGCTTGGAGGTCGAGCTGGTCGGAGATGCCGGGGACCTGTTCGGCGATGGTGTGCTGGAGCTTGCTCACCTGCCCGGCGGAGAGCAGCGCGGCCGCGACGGCGGCGCCGACGGTGAGCAGCGGGAAGAGCGCCAGGAAGCTGATGAAGGTGATGGCGGCGGCCAGCCGGGACCAGTGGACCCGGTCGAGCCGCTCGTACGAACGCCAGGCGTGGGTCCGCATGAGGCGGGCGATCCAGGGCCCGACGACGGGGAGTCTGCTCAGCCAGTCCATGAACTACGGCTACCCTCTCTCGCCTTGGCTGTGTCCTCCGCGGGCCGGCCCGGGCCTTCGGCCCCCCGGCCGAAGACCAGCGTTCTCGTCCCCCAGAATCGCAGGCAGGTGGCGAGGGCCATGCCGAGGACCGCGCCGGAGAGGGTGTCGGCGCGCGGGGATGTGAGGCCGAGGCCGTAGTGCGAGACCGCGATGCAGAGCAACTGCACTAGGGCGCCCGCGATGTTCACGGCGAGGAACACGGCGTACTCGCGGCGGTGGACCCGCCGCCCGCGATAGGTGCCGAACGCGTTGCCGAAGTAGGCGACCGTGCAACCGGCCATGAACGAGAGGCACTTGGCGGCGATCGGGCCCCAGCCGTGCCCGGACCGCAGCCACACGAAGAGCCCGAGGTCGGCGGCGTAGGCGCAGAGTCCGGCCAGCGCGAAGCCGATCACCTCGGACTTGGCGATGCTCACAGGCCGGCCACCGCGAGCGCGTACATCGCGACCCACACCAGGCCGATCACGGCGAGCGCGCGGTCGCGCAGGACGACGTCCTCGGGCGCGCCCGCGCTGCCCCGGTCGGCGAAGACGGCGTACCGCAGGATCGCCCCGATGAAGGGGACCATCGACAACTGCCGCCAGGGCAGCAGCGATCCGCCTGTGACGCCGCCGCTCTCCAGCGCCCACATGCAGTAGGCGAGCACCGCGACGCCCGCGGCGAGCTGCCAGACGAAGCGCAGATAGCCGGTGGTGTACGCGTCGAGGAGCGAGCGGGTCGCGGCGCCGTGGCCTTCCATCTGGACGGCCTCGGAGTAGCGCTTGGCGGAGACCATGAAGAGCGCGCCGAATCCGGCGGTGATCAGGAACCAGCGGGACAGCGGGATGCCGAGCGCGACCCCGCCGGTCATGGCCCGCATCAGGAACCCGGCGGTGACGACGACCAGATCCACCACCAGGACGTGCTTCAGCTTGACGCAGTAGGCGAGTTGCATGACGACGTACCCGGTGAGGAGCACGGCCGTCATGGCGTTGCAGGTCAGCGCGGCGGCGAGCGGGGCGAGCACCGCCAGGACGCCGCCGGTCGCGTAGGCGGCGGCCACCGGCACCCGCCCGGCGGCGACCGGGCGGCGGCACTTGTCGGGGTGGGCGCGGTCGGCCTCGGCGTCGCGGGCGTCGTTGATGAGGTAGACGGCGGCTGCGGCGGCCGTGAACAGGCCGAATACCAGGGCGAGTTGGCCGATCACGTGCGGGCTGGTGAGCCGGCCGGCGGCGGCGGGCGCGGCCACCACGAGTACGTTCTTGATCCACTGGCGGGGCCGGGCGGTGCGTACCAGACCGCCGGGCAGCGCGAGCAGGCGCCGGCCCGGTGGGACCGGCCCGGGGTCGCCGAGGACTACCGCGCCGGGCTCGGTCATCCGCGCCCCCCTTCGAGCGGTTTGCGCATCCAGGCGGCGCCGGCCCGCGCGGTGACACCGCCGAGCAGCGCGCCCGCCGCGATGTCGCTGGGGTAGTGGACTCCGGCGACCAGGCGGGCCACGCACACCGCGGCGGCCAGCGGCGGCACCAGGCGCGCGCCGGCCGGCCGCAGCGCCCCGTAGGCGACGGCCGCGGCGGCCGCCGAGGTCGCGTGCGAGCTGGGGAACGAGTGCCGCCCGGCGGTACGCACCAGGGGCTCGCCCGCCGGCAGCTGCGGCCGGGGTCTGCGCACCACCCGCTTCACGCCCATGCTGGCCAGGTGGGCGGCGGCGACCAGGGCGGTGCCGCGCAGCCAGGCCCCGCGCCGGTCCCGGTCGACGGCGGCCGCGGCGAGCCCGGCCGCGAGCCAGAGCGCGCCGTGCTCACCGGCCCGGGACAGCGCGCGGGCGGCGGCGGCCACCCGTGGGTCCGTGCCGCAGTCGCGCAGTGCGGCCAGGAGCCGTTGGTCGGCTTCGGCGCACGACGGCTTCTGCATCTGCCACCCCTCTTCCGTGACGTCGGCCCCGCCAACTGGCCGTAGGCCATGGGCGACTCTCCTGCGCCGAGGAAGCCAGATTCGGGACAAAAGGTACCGACACCCACCTAATCACCCATTTCGGTGAGCGATACGCCGGGGTGGGCGGCGGATACCGAGCGGTGGACACCGGGGCGAGTGATTGCGACAAAGAGGGCAAGTTAGGCGATACGGTCGCATTCATGTCTGCCGATACCGAGGCCACCGCCGCACCCGATCCCGCACCGCCCGGTCCCGTAACGCCCGTATCCGCACCACCCGTAGACGTACAGCTCGGATCCGCACCACCCGTATCCGCACAGCTCGGATCCGCCGCTCCGACGTCCGTGAGCGGCTGGGGGCGCACCGCCCCCAGCACCGCCCGGCTGCTGCGCCCCCGCAGCTACGAGGAGGCGGCGGCGGCCGTGCGGGCGTGCGGGGCGCGCGGCACCATCGCCCGCGGGCTCGGCCGGGCGTACGGCGACGCCGCGCAGAACGCGGGCGGCGCGGTCCTCGACATGACCGGCCTCGACCGCATCCGCACCATCGACGCCGAGGCGGGCGTGGTGGTCTGCGACGCGGGCGTGAGCCTGCACCGCCTGATGGAAGTGCTGCTGCCGCTCGGCTGGTTCGTGCCCGTGACGCCCGGCACCAGGTACGTCACCGTCGGCGGAGCCATCGGCGCCGACATCCACGGCAAGAACCACCACGTCTCGGGCTCCTTCGCCCGCCATGTGCGCGAACTGGAACTGCTCACGGCGGACGGCACGGTACGCACCGTCGCACCGGGCAGCGAGCTGTTCGACGCGACGGCGGGCGGCATGGGCCTGACGGGAGTGATCCTCCGGGCGACCGTCCAACTCCTGGCGGTCCAGACCTCGTTGATGTCGGTGGACACCGAACGGGCGGCGGATCTGGACGACTTGATGGCGCGGCTGACCGCCACCGACCACGGCTACCGGTACTCGGTGGCGTGGATCGACCTCCTCGCGCGGGGCGCCGGGACCGGGCGGGCGGTGCTGACCCGTGGTGAGCACGCGCCGCTGGACACCCTGCCGCCCCGCGCCCGCAGCACCCCGCTCGCCTTCCGCCCCGGCCGGCTCCCGGCCGCCCCCTCCTTCCTGCCGGAGGGACTGCTCGGCCGGGCCTCCGTATCGGCGTTCAACGAACTCTGGTACCGCAGGGCACCCAGGCGCCGGACCGGCGAACTCCAGCGGATCCCGGCGTTCTTCCACCCCCTGGACGGGGTGCCGCACTGGAACCGGATCTACGGCCGGGGCGGCTTCGTCCAGTACCAGTTCGTCGTCGGGTACGGGCAGGAGGACGCCCTGCGCGCGATCGTGCGGCGCATCTCCCGGCGCGGCTGCCCGTCCTTCCTGGCCGTACTGAAACGCTTCGGCGCGGGCGACCCCGGCTGGCTGTCCTTCCCGCTGCCGGGCTGGACCCTGGCCCTCGACATCCCCGCGAAGCTGCCCGGCCTCGGCGCGTTCCTCGACGAGCTCGACGAGGAAGTGGCGGACGCGGGCGGCCGCGTCTACCTGGCGAAGGACGCGCGGATGCGGGGTGAGCTGGTGGAGCGCATGTACCCGAAGCTGCGCCAATTCCGGGCGCTGCGTGCCGAGTTGGACCCGTCAGGGGTCTTCACCTCGGACATGAGCCGCCGCCTGGCCCTGTGAACTGCCCCTCGGCCCCCTGAACTCCCCCGCCCCCACTCCCGATTCCCGAGAAGGAGCCCCCTGATGAAGGACGCATTCGGCAGCCCGCAGTCCCTGCTCGTGCTCGGCGGCACGTCCGAGATCGGCCTCGCCACCGCCCGGCGCCTCGTGGCCCGCCGCACCCGTACGGTGTGGCTCGCGGGCCGCCCCTCCCCCGCCCTGGACGCGGCGGCGGCCGGGCTGCGCGAACTGGGCGCGGACGTCCACACGCTGGGCTTCGACGCGCTCGACTCCGCCTCCCACGAGGGCGCGCTCGGCCGGGTGTTCGCCCAGGGCGACATCGACATGGTGCTGCTGGCGTTCGGGGTACTGGGCGACCAGTCCCGCGACGAGGGCGAGCCGCTGGCGGCGGTACGGGTCGCGCAGACCAACTACACCGGTGCGGTCTCCGCGGGCCTCATCTGCGCGAAGGCCCTCCAGGCGCAGGGCCACGGCTCGCTGGTCGTGCTGTCATCGGTGGCCGGCGAGCGGGCCCGCCGCGCCAACTTCATCTACGGGTCGAGCAAGGCGGGACTCGACGCGTTCGCACAGGGCCTGGGGGACGCGCTGCACGGGACAGGGGTGCACGTGATGGTCGTACGCCCCGGATTCGTCCGTACGAAGATGACGGCGGGCCTGGCGGAGGCACCGCTCGCCACCACCCCCGAGGCGGTGGCCCAGGCCATCGAATCGGGGCTGCGCAGGCGGGCGGAGGTGGTGTGGGTGCCGGGGGCGCTGCGGGTGGTGATGTCAGCGCTGAGGCATGCGCCGCGGGGGGTGTTCCGCCGCCTGCCGGTGTGAAGAGGCCCTAGCGCAGGGAGGGCTGGTCCCGGCAGGTTCCCTGGGGTGGGACTCCCGCTGCTCCCCGGCCGAAGGCGTACTCGTGGAGCTTGCGCCACACCCCGTCGCCGCCCTGCTCGTAGAGGGCGAACCCGGCGCACGTCCACTGGGCCGAGAACCCCGCGAGGGACTCGTACGCCACGTCCATCGCCTCCTCGGAGATGCTGTGCGCCACGGTCACATGGGGGTGGTACGGGAACTGGAGCTCGCGCACCAGCGGCCCCGCCTCGTCCCGCACCCGCCGCTGCAGCCGCGCGCAATCGCCCGCGCCCTCGACGACGTTGACGAAGACGACCGGGGACAGCGGCCGGAAGGTCCCCGTCCCGGCGAGCCGCATCGGGAACGCGCGCCCCTCCGCCGCCACCGCCGCGAGGTGCGCCTCGATCTCCGGCAGGCACTCCGCCTCGACCTCGTGCGGCGGCAGCAGGGTGACATGCGTGGGGATGCCGTGCGCGGCGGGGTCCCCGAAGCCCGCGCGCCGCTCCTGGAGCAGGCTGCCGTACGGCTCCGGGACCGCGATCGAAACGCCGAGCGTTACGGTCCCCACGTCGTTCTCCTCAGTCATGTCCGGATACGTCGGTTCCGGACGTCAGTGTGCAGTGTGACGGCCGCACCGCCGTCTGGCCAGTGCCCCGGTCAGGGCACCGGCCGGACGGCGGGTTCAGTGCTTGGCGGGCAGGAAGCCGACCTTGTCGTACGCCGCGGCGAGCGTCTCGGCGGCGACCGCGCGGGCCTTCTCGGCACCCTTGGCGAGCAGCGAGTCCAGCGTCTCGGGGTCGTCCAGGTACTCCTGCGTACGGGTCCGGAACGGCGTGACGAACTCCACCATCACCTCGGCGAGGTCGGTCTTGAGCGCGCCGTACATCTTGCCCTCGTACTCGGCCTCAAGCTGGGCGATGGTCTTGCCGGTGAGGGTGGAGTAGATGGTGAGCAGGTTCGAGACACCGGGCTTGTTCTCGGCGTCGTACCTGATCACCGTGTCGGTGTCGGTGACCGCGCTCTTGACCTTCTTGGCCGTCGTCTTCGGCTCGTCGAGGAGGTTGATGAGGCCCTTCGGCGTCGACGCCGACTTGCTCATCTTGATCGACGGGTCCTGGAGGTCGTAGATCTTCGCCGTCTCCTTGAGGATGTACGGCGCCGGGATCGTGAACGTCTCGCCGAACCGGCCGTTGAAGCGCTCGGCGAGGTCGCGGGTCAGCTCGACGTGCTGGCGCTGGTCCTCGCCGACCGGGACCTGGTCGGCCTGGTACAGCAGGATGTCGGCGACCTGGAGGACCGGGTACGTGAAGAGGCCGACGGTCGCGTTGCCCGCGCCCTGCTTGGCGGACTTGTCCTTGAACTGGGTCATCCGGCTGGCCTCGCCGAAGCCGGTGAGGCAGTTCATGACCCAGCCGAGCTGGGCGTGCTCGGGGACGTGGCTCTGGACGAACAGCGTGCAGCGCTCGGGGTCGAGACCGGCAGCGAGCAGCTGGGCGGCGGCGAGGCGGGTGTTGGCGCGCAGCTCGGCCGGGTCCTGCGGAACGGTGATCGCGTGGAGGTCCACGACCATGTAGAACGCGTCGTGGGACTCCTGCAGCGCGACCCACTGGCGGACCGCGCCGAGGTAGTTGCCGAGGTGGAACGAGCCTGCGGTGGGCTGGATTCCGGAGAGCACGCGGGGACGAGTCGAGGCCATGCTCAGCATTCTCTCAGGTGCGCCCGCCCACCCGGAAACCCGCGCCATTGTGACCGCGGCCACAGGGACTTCCCCCTGATTGTTCCTGGGGGCTACGCCCCCAGACCCCCGCTCCCGCGGGAACGGATTTCGGCTGCGGGCCGTGCGTGGCCGCTCGCGCAGTTCCCCGCGCCCCTGGCAGGGTGCATAGGAGCGAGGCCGAAGCCAAGCCCCGGGGGGGGGCAGGGGGCGAAGCCCCGGACCCCGGTCCGGGGCGGGGCCCCGAGAAAACCCCTTTCCTTCCCCACCCCCGGAGGGTTTAGGGAAGGGGCGGGGAGGGGCTCAATCCAGCGGCAAGCCCGGGGCCGGGTAGGACGACATCAGGTCGGCCACCTCCGCGCGGATCACCGCGAGGGCGGACTCGTCGCCCGCCCGCGCCGCCGTCACACCCCGGTCGATCCACTCCGCCACCGCGGGCATGTGCTCGACGCCCAGACCGCGCGAGGTCAGGGAAGGGGTGCCGATGCGGATGCCGGAGGGGTCGAAGGGCTTTCGGGGGTCGTACGGGACCGTGTTGTAGTTGACGACGATCCCCGCCCGGTCGAGGGCCTTCGCGGCCACCTTGCCCGGTACGTCCTTCGGCGTCAGGTCCATCAGGATCAGATGGTTGTCCGTGCCGCCCGACACCAGATCGAAGCCCCGGGCGAGCAGCGCCTGGGCGAGAACCTTCGCATTGGCGACCACCTGGTGCGCGTACGCGCAGAACGCCGGCTGCGCCGCCTCGTGCAGCGCGACCGCGATCGCCGCCGTGGTCTGGTTGTGCGGGCCGCCCTGGAGCCCGGGGAAGACCGCCTTGTCGATGGCCTTCGCGTGCTCCTCGCGGGACATCAGCATCGCCCCGCGCGGACCCCGCAGGGTCTTGTGCGTGGTGGTCGAGATGACGTCCGCGTACGGGACCGGGGATGGGTGGGCGCCGCCCGCGATCAGGCCCGCGATGTGCGCGACATCGGCGACGAGCACCGCGCCCGCCTCCTGGGCGATCTCCCCGAACGCGGCGAAGTCGATCGTGCGGGGCAGCGCCGTGCCGCCGCAGAAGATCAGCTTCGGGCGCTCCTTGAGGGCGAGTTCGCGCACCTCGTCGAAGTCGATCAGACCGGTGTCGGCGCGCACGCCGTACTGCACGCCCCGGAACCACTTGCCGGTCGCCGAGACGCCCCAGCCGTGCGTGAGGTGGCCGCCCATCGGCAGCGCCATGCCCATCACGGTGTCGCCGGGCTCGGCGAACGCGAGGTACACGGCGAGGTTGGCGGGCGAGCCCGAGTACGGCTGGACGTTGGCGTGATCGACGCCGAACAGCGCCTTGGCCCGCTCGACGGCCAGCGTCTCGACCTTGTCGATGTTCTGCTGGCCCTCGTAGTAGCGGCGGCCCGCGTAACCCTCGCTGTACTTGTTCTGCAGGACCGTCCCCGACGCCTCCAGGACCGCCGTCGAGACGTAGTTCTCGCTGGGGATCAGGCGCAGGGTGTCCGACTGGAGCCGCTCCTCGGCGGCTACGAGCCCGGCCAGCTCGGGGTCGGTGGCGCGAAGGGCGGGATGGGAAAGGGGAAGGCTCATGGCGTCCTCCGGGGTCCGTTGACAGATTCCCGGGGTGCCCAGGCGGGCGGCACCTCGTGCGACAGGCCGCGCACGGCTTCCCCGGGGTCGCTTCCCCGCTCGCCAGTCGCCGTACGTACCGAACACCCTACCGGCCGCGCCGGACGGCAAGGTTTCTTCGTCCGGCATCCGAGCGACGATAGAAAAGGGCACCATCTACGCCCCATGCCGCATGACGATCGGAGAACCCGTGTCGACCCACGCAGCGACCGAAGACGCCATCCGTTCCGCCGAGGCACACAGTGCGCACAACTACCACCCCCTGCCCGTCGTCGTCGCCTCCGCCGAGGGCGCCTGGATGACGGACATCGAGGGCCGGCGCTATCTCGACATGCTGGCCGGCTACTCGGCACTCAACTTCGGCCACGGCAACCGCCGCCTCATCGACGCGGCGAAGGCCCAGCTGGAGAGAGTGACGCTGACGTCGAGGGCGTTCCACCACGACCGCTTCGCCCAGTTCTGTACGGAGCTCGCCGCACTGTGCGGCAAGGACATGGTGCTGCCCATGAACACCGGGGCGGAGGCGGTGGAGACCGCCGTGAAGACGGCCCGCAAGTGGGGGTACAAGGTCAAGGGCGTCAAGGACGGGACGGCGAAGATCGTGGTCGCCCGGGACAACTTCCACGGCCGTACGACCACGATCGTCAGCTTCTCCACCGACCTGGAGGCCCGCGCGGACTACGGCCCCTACACGCCGGGCTTCGAGATCGTCCCGTACGGCGATCTCACCGCGATGCGGGCCGCGGTCACCGAGAACACCGTGGCCGTGCTGCTCGAACCCATCCAGGGCGAGGCGGGCGTGCTCGTTCCGCCGCCCGGATACCTTGCGGGCGTACGGGAGTTGACGCGCGAGCGGAACGTGCTGTTCATGGCGGACGAGATCCAGTCCGGCCTCGGCCGCACCGGGAAGACCTTCGCCTGCGAGCACGAGGGCGTGGTGCCGGACGTGTACATCCTGGGCAAGGCGCTGGGCGGCGGGGTGGTCCCGGTGTCGGCGGTCGTCGCCTCGGCGGACGTGCTCGGCGTGTTCCGGCCGGGCGAGCACGGCTCGACGTTCGGCGGGAACCCGCTCGCCTGCGCGGTCGCCCTGGAGGTCATCGCGATGCTGCGCACCGGCGAGTACCAGCAGCGGGCCACCGAGCTGGGTGACCACCTGCACCACGAGCTCGGCCTGCTGACCGGCACCGGCACGGTCGAGACGGTGCGCGGGCGCGGGCTGTGGGCGGGCGTGGACATCAATCCGTCGTACGGGACCGGGCGGCAGATCTCCGAGAAACTGATGGACCGCGGAGTCCTGGTCAAGGACACCCACGGTTCCACGATCCGCATCGCGCCGCCGCTGGTCATCAGCAAGGAGGACCTGGACTGGGGCCTCGACCAGCTGCGCGCGGTGCTCGCGGAAGACTGAGAGGCCCCGGCGAAGGCTCGATGCGGCCCCCGCGCCCTGTCTTTTGAGGGGCGCGGGGAACTGCGCGACCAGCCACGCACGGCCCGCAGCAGACGGCCGCCGCTTCCTGCGGAGCACTTTGCCGGGACTCAACCCGCCGGAGCGGAAGGGCAGTTGGAACCCGCGCAGAAGACGCTGAGCACCGTCTTCAACGTGTTCTCCTGCTCCGGCCACGCCGCGGCCGGGGCCGCGGACAGCACCGCGTAATGCTCGCCGCCCGGCGTCAGGAAGGCGTAGTCGACCACCTGGCGCCGGTGGCCGAGCTGCTGGTTGTCGTACGCGTAGACGAGCCGCGCGGCCTGGGTGGCGCCGCCGGGCACGGTCGCGTCGTTGCCAAGGCTGATCTCCTGGTAGCCGGGGTTCTTCGCCAGCTCCCCCGAGGTCTGCTTCAGCGCGTCGTACGGGCTGAGGCCCGACTCGGCGACCGGGTACACCTGGATCAGCCGGGCGTGGTCGGCGGAGTTGTAGAAGACGCCCTTGCCCCCCTGGTCCTCACGGGTCCAGCCCTGCGGCACGTAGAGCGTGAACCCCCTTGGATCCTGGACGAGTTGGAACCCGGCGGGCGCGGTGGAACCCGGCGACGCGGAGGGGGAGGCGGAGGCCGAGGGGCTGCCCTTGCCGTCGTCGCTGCGGTCGGGGGTGACGGAGGGCGACCCGGACGCGGGCGGGCCGACCACGACCTTCGGATGGTCGGGCCCGCCCCGGGCCAGCAGCCAGCCGCCCCCCGCCCCGGCCGCGGCCACGACGACCATCGCGACGACGACGGCGACCGGCACCCGCCGGGCGGGGCGCGCCTCGGGGGGCACGACGTGCGGCTCCTCCAGGGACGGCAGGGGCAGCTGGGGAGCAGGGGGTGTCGGCGGCGCTGGGGGCCCCGGCGGTGCCGGGGGCGCCTGGGACTCCGGAGGTGCGACGGGGGCATGGTCCGACCCCTGTACGCTCTCCCACTTCTGCGTCGCCGCGTTCCAGCGGACCTCGCCCTTGCCCGTGCTCATCGCCCGCTCACAGCCCGGTCACTTCGCGGACCCGCTGCACCAGCGCCTCGCCCGATGCGAGCAGGCCCGTGATGGCGGTGGCGCCGGTGAGGAGTTCGCCGAGCCGGGCGAGGCGGCCCGGGGTCGCGCGGCCGTCGGTGCGGATCTCACCCTCGGCGTCGGCCAGTTCCGCGTCCAGGGTGCGGGTCTGGTCGTTGGCCACCAGCTGGGCGAGACCCGCCCTGAACTCCACGATGGCGTCGAGGAGTTGGCGCTGCGCCTCGTCGTCGGCGCCGCCCGCGTGGTAGGTGCTCCGCACCTTGTTGTGGTCGCCGACCGAGACGGAGCCGGTCACCCCGCTGATGTGTACGGACCGCTGCGTGTTGTCGCCGTCGGACATGGTCATCACCCCTCGTTCTTGACGGTGTTGTGGTCGCCGACGCTGATCGCCCCGCGGGCGTTCTCGATCATGACCCCGCCCTGGGCGACATTGACGATCTTCTGCTCGAACTGCCCGGTGTCGTACCCGGCTTCGTACAGCACGTTCCGCACTCCGCTGGTCACCCGGTCCTCGATGGACTTCACATAGCGCTGGTAGTCCATCGACTGGAACAGGGAGGTGTCGGGCGCCGCGGCCAGCTCGCGCACCGACCGGGCGGGCCCGTCGGGCAGCGCTCGCCCGTACCCGCCGGTGAGGCGGTGCCAGGTCGAGCCGATCGCGCGGCCAAGCACGACCAGGGAGCGCAGCGCGGACGCCGGGGTGTGCAGCAGCGCCCAGGCCGCCTTGCCCAGCGGGTTGCGGCAGCGGAAGTCGTGGGCGGCCCGGTCGGCGCGGAAGAAGTCCTCGCGCAGCGGCGGCAGGACGTGCGGCGCGATTTCCAGGACCAGCATGCCGCCCTGCGTGTGGACCCGTACGAACACGGTGGTGACGAGGTGCTCCTCCCAGCCGCCGACCCGGATCCGCAGGAAGTGCCTGCGGGCCTCGCCGCCCTCCTCCAGGGCGGCGGCCCGGTGCTGCTCGAAGTCGCCGTCGCGGTAGGGCGCGTGGGTGCGCGAGGGGAGCCCGTCGACCGGAAGGAAGACGTACTCGGTCATCTCCAGCTGCCGCAGCCGGTCCCGTACGGCGCCTGCCTGGGCCGCCACCGCCGGTGCGGGGACGCGGAGTTGGGCGATGAGGGGCTCGACCATGCGCAGGATCTCGGCGTTGGAGACCCGGGCCGGGGCCCGGTCGCCGAGCGACTTGCGGGGGCGCAGCTGGATGGAGACCGACCAGGGGTCGAAGGGGTCGCCCGCGCCGCGGAAGGGGGCGTACGCGCGGTAGACCGCGAGCCGGGCGTGCTGCTCGGCGCGGATCAGGGCGGCCAGCCGCTGGAACCGCCCGTTGGCGTTGGCCTGCGCGGGGTCGGCGGCGAAGTCCTGGAAGCCCTCCGGGGAGAGCTCGCCCGCCATGATCCGGGCGAACTGGGCGCGCTGCGCCGCGATGCAGAGCGCGAGCACGGCGAAACAGGCGAGGATCCCCCAGCCGAGGCCCGGGCTGAAGCCCTGGCCCGCCAGGCCGAGGGCGCCGCCACCGACGAGGCGGGCGGGGCCCGTGACGAACGGCGGGACGGAGCCCGAGCTGCCGTAGGAGCTGCCGTAGCCGTAGCCGTTCCCGTAACTCCCGTATGCGGAGGAGTAGTTGTGCGAGGAGGAGGAGTATCCGCCGAACAGCGAGACCACCACGGCGATGGCGAACACGGCGAGAAGGCTCCGCGCCCACCAGCGCAGGAAGAACGCGGGCACGGTGCGGTACCAGGGCGCGGGTCTGGCGGTGCCGCGGACGAGCCGGGCCACGCCGAGCAGCAGGCAGGGCCCCAGGACGACGAGGAAGGCGTACTGGGTGACGACCACGCTCAGCACCCAGAGCACGAGGATGCCGAGCGACCAGGCGATCTCCAGGTTGCGGGCGCGCAGCGCGTGCGCGAGGACCCGGGCCGCGTCGAAGCCGAGCGAGGGCGCGACGATCCGCTCCTCGTGGACGTACAGCTCGTCGATGACCGCGTCGCGGTACTCCTCGTCCAGGTACGTGCCCGCGGCCATCAGCCGGGTCGCCTCGCTGACCGCCGGATGCACCGGCGGCAGCCCGCCGGGTTGCCGGTCCGTCGACTCCGCTTGCTGCGGCACATGGGCCTGCGTCATGCTCCTGCTCCCCCGAGGTGTGACCGTGCGCCCCAAATCGCCCTGCCGGACCGATGGTTCGAGGGCGGGGCTGCTGCCAGGCAGGCCATGTTAGCGGCGCCGCGGCCCCCCGCACCCCCGCGATCCCCGCCGCGCGGTAATTGCCTCGCACCTCCGTACGGGCGGAGGCACCATGCGGGCATGGAACGCGAACTCATCAGCACCATCGCCCACGCCGACCATCCGATCGCCGCGCCGCTCTCCGACGAGTCGGTGCGCCGGATCCTCGATCGCGCCCTGCCGCGCGGCGGGGGGAGACTGCTGGACCTCGGCTGCGCGGAGGCGGAATGGCTGGTGCGGGCCGCGGCCGGCCGGCCCGGCCTGCGGGCGGACGGGGTCGACATCAGCCGGACCGCGCTGGAGAAGGCCCGCACGGCCATCGACGCGGCCGGCCTCGCGGACCGGGTACGGCTGCACTCCTGTGACGCGGGCGATTTCACGCCGCCGGAGCCGGAACCGTACGACCTGGTCCTGTGCATCGGAGCCACCCACGCCTTCGGGGGCCTGCTCCCCACCCTGGAGGCGGCCCGCCGCCATCTCGCGCCGGGCGGCAGCGTCCTGGTGGGCGAGGGCTTCTTCAGCGGCGAGGTCAACGAGGTGATGCGGGAAGCGGGCTTCACCCCCGACGAGTACCCCGACCTGGCAGGCACCTTCGACCAGGTGGCCGGGGCGGGCTGGGTGCCGGTGTCCGCGCACGTCAGCTCGCAGGAGGAGTGGGACACCTACGAATTCGCCTGGACCGGCTCCCTGTCCCGCTGGTCCCTCGACCACCCCGAACACCCGGACGCGGCCGAGGCGTTGAAGACGGCACAGGAGCACCGGGCGGGGTACTTGCGGGGGTACCGGGGGGTGCTGGGGTTCGTGACGCTGGAGGTGAGGGCGGGGTAGGGAGACAGGCGAGGGGGCGGGGCGGAGCCCGGCGGGTGGAGGCTTTCCCGGCCCCCCGGCGGGGACGGCTGCGGGGGCGGCTACAGTCCCCCTGTGTTCTTTGGGATGATCTGCGCGCTTGCGTCCGCGCTCTGCTTCGGTACGGCCACCGTCCTCCAGGCCGCCGCGACGCGCGCCACCGAGCCGAGTACGGGGGCGGGCGCCGGTTCCGGTGTCGACGCGGCGCTGCTGCTGCGCGCCGTACGCCAGTGGCGCTATGTGGCGGGACTGGCGCTCGACGGCCTCGGCTTCGTCTTCCAGATCGTCGCCCTGCGCTCGGTGCCGATCTACGCGGTCGGCGCGGCGCTCGCCGCCTCGCTCGCGGTGACGGCGGTGGTCGCGGCCCGCGTCCTGCGGGTCAGGCTGTCCGGTGCGGAGTGGGCGGCGGTCGGGGTGGTCTGCGCGGGCCTCGCCCTGCTGGGCCTGTCGTCCGGCGCGGAGGGCAAGGACGCGGGCCCCGCCTCGCTGCCCTGGTGGCTGCTCGGGGTGTCCGCGGCGGTGCTGGCGGCCGGCATGGTCGGGGGCCGCCTTCCGGACCGCGGCCGGGCCCTGGTCCTCGGGCTCGGCGCGGGCTGCGGCTTCGGCGTGGTCGAGGTGGCGGTCCGCCTCATCGACAACCCCTTCGACCTGACGAATCCCGCGCTGTACGCGCTGCTGCTCGGCGGCGGCGCCGCGTTCCTGCTGCTGACCTCCGCGCTGTCACGCGGCTCGGTCACCACGGCGACGGCCGGCCTGGTCATCGGCGAGACCATCGGCCCGGCCCTGGTCGGCGTGGCCTGGCTGGGCGACCGCACCCGCGAGGGCCTCGGCTGGCTGACGGTCACCGGCTTCGCGGTGGCGGTGGCCGGCGCCCTCGCCCTGGCCCGCTTCGGCGAGCCCCCGGAGACCGAACAGCAGCCCTCCCTCCAGGACGGCTAGGCCGTCACGGCAACGCCCGGCACAGCGCGTCGAGCGCCCCCGGCCAGCCCGAGTCGGGCGGGGTCGCGTACCCCACCACCAACGCGTCGCGGTCCGGCGGGAGTTCGGGGTGGCGGAAGCGGGAGAGGCCTTCCAGGGCCAGGCCCTGCCAGGTGGCGGCCTGGATGACGGAGCGCTCGGTGCCGGGCGGCAGTTCGAGCACCGCGTGCAGCCCGGCGGCGATTCCGCTGACCCGCACGTCGGGGGCCCGTTCGGCGAGCGCAGCCACCAACTGGTCGCGGCGGCGCCGGTAGTGCAGCCGCATGCCGCGCACATGTCGGTCGTACGCGCCGGACCCTATGAACTCGGCGAGCGTCAGCTGGTCGAGCGCGCTGCCCGTCCAGTCCGCCCCGCCCTTGGCCTCGGCGACCTCGTCGGCGAGGTGCTCGGGCAGCACCATCCACGCGATGCGCAGTCCGGGCGCCAGGGACTTGCTCGCGGTGCCGATGTAGACGACCCGTTCGGGGTCGAGGCCCTGGAGCGCGCCGACCGGCTGGCGGTCGTAGCGGAACTCCCCGTCGTAGTCGTCCTCCACGATCAGCCCGCCCGTGGCGCGCGCCCAGTCGACGGCGGCCGCCCGCCGGTCCGGCAGCAGCGGCACCCCTATCGGGAACTGGTGCGCGGGCGTCATGAGCACCGCCCCGGCCCCCTTCAGCGACCCCAACTCCTGGGTGCGGGTGCCCAGTTCGTCGAAGGGGAGCGGCGGCAGCCGCAGCCCCGCGTCGGTCAGCAGCTTCCAGTGCACGTCCAGGCCGTACGACTCGACCGCCACCTCCCGCACCCGGCGGGCCCGCAGCACCTTGCCGATCAGCATCAGACCGTGCACGAACCCGGAGCAGACGACGATGCGGTCCGGCGAGGCGTACACGCCGCGGGCCCGCGCCAGATAGTCCGCGAGGACCGTGCGCAGCTCGATCCGGCCGCGCGGATCGCCGTACCCGAACGCCTCGTGCGGGGCGTCGGTGAGCGCCCGGCGGGCCGCCTTGAGCCACTCGGCGCGCGGGAAGGAGGCGAGGTCGGGGGTGCCCGCCAGCAGGTTGTACGTCGGCTTGCGGCGGGCCGGGAGCCGGTGGGTGTGGCGCCTGTCCTGGCGGGCGACGGCCCGCTGGGCCACTTTCGTGCCGGAGCCCTGGCGGGCGGTGAGCCAGCCCTCGGCGACGAGTTCGGCGTAGGCGTCGGCGACCGTGTTACGGGCGATCCCGAGGTCGGCGGCGAGCGTGCGCGAGGAGGGCAGCCGGGTGCCGGGGGCGAGCCGTCCGCTGCGCACGGCTTCGCGCAGCGCGTCCATGAGCCCCGAGCGCAGGCCCGCCCCGCCCACGTCGATGTGCAGATCGACACCGAGAGTTTCCGGAGAAGTGGCCCAGGAATTCACCATGAGAATGGACCATACCCCTGTGCCATACGACACGTACCGTCGAAGCCATGACGACGAACGAGACCACGACGTACGCACCCGAGCAGTCCCCCCGCCTCCAGTGGGCCAAGGCCGCGCCGGAGGTCTACAAGGCCATGATCAAGCTGAGCGCCGCCGCCGAGCAGGGGCTCGACCCGGTGATCGCCGAGCTGGTCAAGATCCGTGCCTCGCAGCTCAACCACTGCGCGGTCTGCCTGGACATGCACACCAAGGACGCGCTGGCGGCGGGCGAGTCGGTGGAGCGGATCGTGCAGCTCAGCGCCTGGGAGGAGTCCGCGCACTTCTACACGGAGAAGGAGCTCGCGGCGATCGAGCTGGCCGACGCGATCACGGTCCTCACCGACGGCTTCGTACCGGACGAGGTGTACGAGAAGGCCGCCAAGCACTTCGAGGAGACCGAGCTGGCGCATCTCATCTCCACCATCACCATGATCAACGCCTGGAACCGCTTCGGCGTGACCACCCGGGGCGTGGCCGGTCACTACACCCCGGGCATGTACAAGTGAGCGGTGCGGCACGGGAGTTCCAGGTTCCCCAAGCGGTCTATCTGAGTCTCGCGGGGGTCTCCGCCGCCGCCAAGCGCGGGCTCGGTGATCCGGTCCTCGCCGAGCTGGTGATGATCCGCGCCTCCCAGCTCAACCACTGCGCGTTCTGCCTGGACATGCACCTCGCGATCGCCCGCGAGGGCGGTGAGTCGCAGACCAGGCTCGACCTCCTCGGCGCCTGGCAGGAGGCGGGTGACGTCTTCACCGAGCGGGAGCGGGCGGCCCTCGCCCTCACCGAGGCGGTGACCGTCCTCGCGCCCGGCTTCGTACCCGACGCGGTGTACGAGAGCGCCGCGAAGCACTTCGACGACACCCAACTCGCCCACCTCATCGCGGCGATCACCGTCATCAACAGCTGGAACCGGCTGATGGTGACCCGCCGCACGGCACCCGGAGAGACGGAATGGCACAGCTGAACCCCGCCGCCACCTTCCGCGCCCTGCACCAGGGCCGCAGTCCCGGCGATCCGCTCGTACTGCCGGGCCCGTGGGACGCGGCCAGCGCACGGGTCTTCGAGGAGGCCGGTTTCCCGGCCCTGGCGACGCCGAGCGCGGGGGTCTCGGCGTCACTGGGGTACCAGGACGGGTCGACGCCCGCGGACGAGATGTTCGCGGCGGTCACCCGGATCGCCCGCGCGGTCTCGGTCCCGGTCTCGGCGGACATCGAGGACGGCTACGGCCTCGACCCGAAGGAGCTGGTGGACCGGCTCCTGGAGACGGGCGCGGTCGGCTGCAACCTGGAGGACTCCGCCGAGGGCGCCCTCAAGGACCCGGCCCGGCACGCCGACTGGCTGGCCGAGGTGCGGGCGGAGGCGGGTGACCGGCTGTTCATCAACGCCCGGGTCGACACGTACATCCGCGGTCTTCCCGAGCTGGCCACGACGATCGCGCGGGCCCGCGCGTATGTGGCGGCGGGCGCGGACGGCGTCTATCCGTTCGGCGCGCCGCCGGAGCACCTACCGGAGATCGCGGCCGCGGTCCCGGTGCCGGTCAACATGGCCGTCCGGCCGGGCGCCCCGTCGCCGCGCCGCCTCGGTGAACTGGGCGCGGGCCGCATCACGTTCGGCCCCGGCCTCCAGATCCGCGCGACGGACGCGCTGCGGGACATCGCCCGGCAGGTACGGGCGATGTAGCCGGCGTACGTGAGACGAGGGTGCCCCCGGTCCGGGAAGGATGCTGTTGGTTAATCCGGGGGGGGCTGGTTCTACTTCGCCCCGTCGAGCGTGAGCTCGGCGGGGCGAAGTGCTGCGAAGTGGCTGGTG
>NZ_JBITHR010000021.1:0-134416 GCF_044458185.1 Streptomyces sp. NPDC050485
TCCAGATGCCGCGCAATCGTCAGCTTGTCCGCCACCGTGAGGTTGATCCCCTCACGCTGCGCACCATCACGCAACGTCGTGTCGAAGACATGGAACCCGTCATCGACGGAGCAGGCCTCGGCCCGCTGCCCCAAGCCCGGTTCTCCCATGGCGAGCTCCTCGTCCTCGTGTCCACTTCTGCCGCCCGGCACGCTACTCACGCCCGGGGTGCCGGGCGGTTTCCTCCAGTGGGTGTGGACCGGGCCTCGAACGATCCTGATGTGATCCCCGGCACACGCCGAGGCCGGGGGCAGCGACCGGAGCGACCCTGCGCCGAACACTCTTGAGCGCCGTGTCAGCGCCGCGTCAGTTCCGTATGGGCGCGGCCCCGGATACTCGTTCAGCGCTTCCAGAGAGGGAGGGGGAGGGGTCTCATCCGGCGCACCCCGGACAGCCGATGACCAGCAGCCACCCCGCACGCATACCGCAGGACGAGCCGATGACCGTCGTCGTGGACGTCGGTGGCGCTCATGGCGCACTGCCCGTCCTGGACCTGCACGGCCCCGTGGACACCGCACGCGTCGAGGGGGCCCTGGACACCATCGCGCTCGGCCACCCGGCCGCGGCTTCCTGGCGTCCCGTGCTCGAAACCCACGACCCCGGGCGCCACACCCTACGGTTCACCGCGGACGAGGCGGCGGCCCCCGCCGACTTCCCGCTCGGCCGGCTCGCGGATCTGCTCACCCACCCCGGCGCGAGCGGCCCGCTGCCCGCGCGCCGCGTCGCCGCGACCCCGCTCCAGCGCGAGCTGTTCGCCGACGCGGCCGCCCACCCCGGCACCGGCCGCCAGGTGGAACAGCTCGCGTGGAACTGGGACGGGCCGCTCGACCCGGACCGGTTCACCGCCGCCTGGCAGTCCGTCTTCGACTGCGAGAGCGTGCTGCGCACCGCGTTCGAGGACGGACCCGAGCCGGGCATCGTGGTGTACGACCGGGTCGAACCCGAAGTGGTACGGCTGCCGCACGGCACCGCCCACTGGCACAGCCTCCTCGAACGCGACCGGCGGCGCGGACTCGACCCGCGCCGCCCCGGACCGCTGCGCATCACGGTGCTGGGCGGCGGACCCGCCATGTTCGGCACCGCCCCGCCCGTCCGCGTCGTGCTCACCTACCACCGCGCCCTGCTCGACAGTTGGAGCGCGCGCCTGCTGCTGCGCGAGTTCTACCGCGCCTACCTGGCCGGCGGCCGGCTGCCCGGCGGCGAGCGCCGCCCCGACATGGTGGATTACGTACGGTGGCTGACGCGCCAGGACACCGCCCCGGCCCAGGAGTTCTGGTCCCGCGGCGCACCGGCGAACCCGGACGCCCCCGGCCTTCCGGCCGGCACCGGCGCCGCCACCGGCAACGGCTGTTTCCGGCTCCGGCTGACCCCGGACGAGACCGCGCGCCTCGCCAACTGGGCCGGCACCTGGGGCGTCACCGAGAGCACCGTGCTCCAGGCGGTGTGGGCGCTGCTGCTGCACCGGCTCGGCGGAGCCCGGGGCGCGGCCCCCGTCCGCTTCAGCACCACCGTTTCCGGGCGGGGCATCCTGCTCGACGGGGTGGAACGCCTGCCGGGCGCGCTGTGCAACCCGCTGCCGCTGTCCGTCGTGGTCGACCCGGCCGCCCCGCTGCCCGGCTTGCTGGCCGAATTGCGCGACCGGGAAATGGACACGGCGGCGTACGAATGGGTCTCGGCGGGCCAGATCCGCTCCTGGACCAACGACGCGCTCGTCCCGGCCGACAGCCTCCTCAGCTTCGAGAACCGGCCGCCGGTCCCGGACGAGGTCACCTCCGAACTCGCCGCGCTGGGAATCCGGGTGGAACCCCCGGAGCCCCTCGGCGCCCACACGGCCTTCTCCCTCACGCTTGTCGCCCACCACGACGGCTCGGGCGGGCTCGCCCTGACCGTGTCGTACGACCGCGACCGCCTCGCCGACGCGACCGAGGTCCTCGCGTACGGGGCGCTGCTCCTGCGCGAACTCCCCGACCGGGCCGGGCCGTTCACGACCATCGGCGAGGCCCTCGATCTGCTGTCCGGCATGAACGCCGCGGTCGGCACCCCCGGCACCCGCGCCGATGCCGCCGGCACACCCGCGCTCGGGGTGCTGCGTCCGGCGGCGCACTCCGGCGCGGGCACCGTCGCCCTCGTCCAGGCACCCGGGCGGCGCCCCTCGTTCTACGACCGGCTCGCGCGGGCCTACCCGGGGCCCGAGGAACTCGTCCTGCTGCGCCCGGTGCCCGAAGGCGCGGCCGCCTGGCACCGCGCCCTCGGATCCCGCACCGGTGTGACCGGCCCCGTCACGCTGGGCGCGTGTACCGGGGACGGAGTCGCCGCGTACGAGCTGGCCCGGCTGGTCGCCGCGCACGGCGGCCGGCCCCGGGTCGTGGTGCTGACCGGGGCCACGGCCGGAGTCGGCGAACTCGCCCGGACGCTCGCCGCCGCGACGCGGCGCGCGGCATGACGTCCCCCGGGGCCGGCCGGTAGGCGGCCCCGTCCGAACCACCCGTCGTACAGCGGAGGTTGGGCATGTCCGAGTCAGAGTCTGTGGCCGCACAGGAACGCATGGCGGAACTCGTCTCCGATGCCTGGGTGGAGGCCCTCGGCATGGCCGGCGCCACTCAGGAGCCACGCACCCGGGGTGAGATAACCGCCGCCGCGCTGCGCGCGCACGGCGCCCTGTGTTCGGGGCTCGGCCGCACCGTGCCGGTCACCGCGTTCGCCGCCCCGCCCGGGGTGTGGGGCCTGGCGACCTTCCTGGCGGTGTACGCGGCCGAGGCCGCCAAGTCGGGTGCGGCAAAAGCGAGTTGAGGCACCGGCCGCTCAGCGCCGGGCGAGCGTGAGGCGCAGATTGCTGAAGTACTTGTCCTCCAGCGTGGCCGCGAGAATGCCCAGACAGCGCTCGACGCGGGTCACGCTCTCCTCGCCCGCCAGGACGACGGCGATGTCACGGCACCGCGCCAGGCGCTCCAGCCAGGCGCGGCAGGCGACCGCGAACGACTCGCGCTCATTGACGATCTCGATGATGTCGAAGACGTCGTCGGCGGCGCGGGCCAGCTCGTGCAGGTGCGGGATGTGCGCGTCGTGGAGCTCGGAGTGCCGCAGGAAGCGCAGGTCGTCCAGGAGCCGGTCGCCCGCCGGGCGGCGGCCGACGGTGATGGTGTGCAGGACGAACCGGGCGCCCGGCTTGAGCGCGCCGCCCACCTTGCCGAAGAAGGCGCCGTACATCTCGGCGCGCTCGCGCGGCCCCAGCGCGTACGGGACGAAGTGCTCCAGGGCGTTGATGCAGAACGCCGCGTCGTACAGCTCCCGCGGGGCGTGGTCCGCCCAGCTCTCCACCCGGGCGGAGATCCGCGGGTTGCCGAAGCCGGTGATGAACTCCTCCTGGGCGCGGCTGAGGGTGAGGCCGACGGCATGCGCCACGCCGTGCACGACGGTGAGCCGGTTGAGCATGGTGCCCCAGCCGCAGCCGACGTCGAGGACCCGGCGGGCGCCCGCGGCCCCGGCGAGCTCGACGAACCGGTCGAGCTTGCGCTCCTGGGCCTCGTCCAGGGTCTCGGTCAGCCCCTCGCCGTCCTCCCAGTACCCGCCGGAGTACACCATGGTCGGGCCGAGCAGGAGACGGTGGAAATCGGCGCTCTGGTCGGGGTGGTGGTGCCTGATGGTGTCGGTCCCGGCGGCCGTCCGTCCTGGCACCGTCGTCATGTGCGTCCCTAACTCCCGTACGGTGTCGCGCTGTTGGGAACCAGGAAAGCGGTCCACTCGCAACAGAGGCGCAACACGGGACGGACCCCGGGGACGCTGGAGGTCACCTCAAGGGCGGGCTGAGGGCCTCGAAGGCCCCGATGAGCACCGGGTCGAGTCCGTCCGCGGGCGCCCGCCCCGAGTCCGCGGGGCGGGGCCGCCGGGCCGGTTCGGCAGCGCGCAGCAGCTCCAGGTACGCGGCCTGGGTCTCGGGCGCCGGATCGATGCCCAGCTCCTCGGCGAGCACCTCGCCCAGGCGGTGGTAGGCGCGCAGCGCGTCCGCCCGGTTGCCCGCGGCGGCGTGCGCGGTCATCCGGCAGCGGTGGGCGCTCTCCCGGAACGGCGCCCGGCGCACCGCCTCGTCGGCGTAGCGCAGCGCATGGTGCTCGTCGCCGAGGCCGGAGGCCGAACGGCTCGCCAACTCCAGTGCAGTCAGGCGCAGTTCCTCCACCCGGTCCCGTACGCCGCCCGCCCACTCGCCCTCGTGGGCGGGCAGGAACGAGCCGCGCAGATTGGCGAGGGCGCCCGCCGCGAGCCGGCGCGCCACGGCGTGGGCGCCGTCGGCGAAGGCCGTCTCCGCCTCGGCGACCGCCACTTCGGCGGCCTCCAGGTCGACGGCGGTGTCGTCCGGCAGCCGCAGCAGATACCGGCCGCTCTGCGAGACCAGCGGGGTCTCGCCCGGGTTGAGCAAGGGGCTGGAGACGTAGGAGCGGACCCTGCTGACCACCCCGCGCAGGGCGGCGGCCCAGGTGTCGGGCAGGCCTTCGGGCCAGATGGTGTCGGCGAGGTGTTCGCGACTGGTCCCCGCGTCGCGGTCCAGCACCAGCCGGGCGAGGGCCGCCTGGGCCTGGGCGCTCGACACGTGCAGGGGCGCCAGGCCCTCGTGCTCGATGGTGACAAGCCCCATGAGTCTGATCAGCAACTCCGGCTCCCCTCCGGTCATCGGCGGCGCCGCGCCCAGCGGTCTGCGGCCTTGCGCGGCTCTTGCGTCTGTCGCCATTGAAGCGGCCGATGGCTCCAACCCGGCTCAAGAACGGCACGAGGTGGTGCGGTACCGCGCCCTGAAGGGGCGCGGGGAACTGCGCGACCGGCCAAGGACGGCCCGCAGCCGAAAACAACCGCACTCTTGGAAGCCCACTCGAAGCCCGCTGCACACCCGCCTCAGAACCGGGTGGCCCCGCCACCATGCGGGCTACGTTGCCCGGGCATCGTCAAATCCGCCCAACGGGTTCGTGGAGGCTCATGCGATGACGGCACCGACGAGGACCACCGCCCTGATCACCGGTGCGACCGGCGGCATCGGCCTGACCGTGGCCCGTGATCTGGGCCGGCGCGGACACCGGGTCTTCATCTGCGCGCGGACCGAGCAGCAGGTCAAACAGACCGTCGAGGATCTGCGCGAGGAGGGCTTCGAGGCGGAGGGCACCGGGGCCGATGTCCGCGACCGCGCATCGGTGGCCCACCTCGTCGCCGCCGCCGTCGAGGCCTTCGGCCCGATCGGCATCCTGGTCAACAACGCGGGGCGCAGCGGCGGCGGCGCCACCGCCGACCTCGCCGACGAGCTCTGGTACGACGTCATCGACACGAACCTCAACGGGGTCTTCCTGGTGACGAGCGAGGTGCTCAGAAACGGCGGCATGGCGGACGCGGCGTACGGCCGGATCGTCAACATCGCCTCGACGGCGGGCAAGCAGGGCGTTCTGCTCGGTGCCCCCTACTCCGCCTCCAAGCACGGCGTCGTCGGGTTCACCAAGGCGCTGGGCAAGGAACTCGCGCCGCGCGGCATCACCGTCAACGCGGTCTGCCCCGGCTATGTGGAGACGCCCATGGCCGAGCGGGTCCGCAAGGGCTACGCCGCCGCCTGGGACACCACGGAGGGGTTCGTGCAGGAGCAGTTCGAGGCGCAGATCCCGCTCGGCCGCTACTCGACCATGGAGGAGGTGGCGGCCCTGGTCGGCTATCTGACCACGGACAGCGCCGCGTCGATCACCGCGCAGGCGCTCAACGTCTGCGGCGGACTCGGCGCCTTCTGACCTCCGCCCGAGGGGCCCCGGCCTGTTCCGCCGGCCCCGCTCGGAACGCCCATCGCCCCCCTGACCTGCCGTGATGCCGCCGTGCGCCATGTTTGGCACCACGGTGGCTCGCCATGGCGCCACATGTGTGCCATAGTGATGACACGACCTCGCACCACGGAGGCCGAACGAACTGCGAACGCCGTGCGCTGCACCGTGCGACGTTCGACAACGCAAGAGCGCCATGCCCGCCGGAACCACTCGTCACCCGTCGACCAGCGGGGACGCCCAACAGACTGAGGATGGGGAAGCCATGCCTACTTTCGAGACCCCGAAGCCGATCACCGCCACGCTCCAGGTCGAGGCCGGCAGCGCCCGGATCGTCTCCGGCGACCGCGGCGACACCGTGGTCGAGGTGCACCCGACGACCGCCGGCAGCGAGGCCGACGAGCGGGCGGCCGAGCAGACCCGCGTCACCTACACCGACGGCAAGCTCCAGATCAAGACGCCGAAGGGACGCGTACTGAGCGGCGCCCCCGGCTCCGTCCGGGTCGAGATCGCCCTGCCGCGCGGCTCCCGCGTCAACGGCACCGCCTCGCGCGGCCACTTCGTCGCCAAGGGCCAGCTGGGCGAGTGCAGCCTGACGACCATGGACGGCGACATCCAGATCGACCACGCCGGCGAGGTCCAACTGCGCACCCAGAACGGCGACATCACCGTCGAGCGCACCCTCAGCGCCGAGATCACCACCGGCAGCGGCGAACTGCGGGTCGGCGAGATCCACGGCACCGCCGTCATCAAGAGCTCCAACGGAAACACCGAGATCGAGGAGATCACCGGTCAGGCGCAGCTGAAGGCCGCCGAGGGCAACATCTCGATCGGCCGCGCCCACACCGACGTCACCGCGACCTGCGCCACCGGCGACATCACCATCGAGGAGGCCGGCGGCCGGGTCGACCTGCGCACCCAGATCGGCAACATCCAGCTCGGCATCCCCGAGGGCACCGCCGCCTGGCTCGACGCCAACGCCCAGTCGGGCACCGTGCACCGCCTGCTCGACTCCGCCGACGGCCCGGGCGAGTACGGCGTGAGCGTCGACGTGTACGTCCGCACCAGCCGCGGCGACATCGTGGTCCACCGCGCCAACCAGCAGGCACAGCTCGCCGCCAAGGGCCTCTGAAGCAGCCACCGAAAGGAGCGGCACGATGTCCGTCCGCACTGAAGTCACCGCCCCAGCCATGGGGGTCACCGCACTCGGACTGCGCAAGGCGTACGGCGACAAGGTCGTACTCGACGGGGTCGACCTCCAGGTCCCCGAAGGAACCGTCTTCGCGCTGCTCGGCCCCAACGGGGCCGGCAAGACCACCACGGTGCAGATCCTGTCCACGCTCATCGCGGCCGACGCGGGTCACGCCCAGGTCGCGGGGCACATGCTGGCGGACAACCCGGACGGCGTCCGCTCCTCCATCGGCGTCACCGGCCAGTTCGCCGCCGTCGACGGTCTGCTGACCGGCGAGGAGAACCTGCTCCTGATGGCGGACCTGCAGCACCTCTCCCGCCGGGAGGGCAAGCTGCGCGCCGTCGAACTGCTCGACCGGTTCGAACTGACCGAAGCGGCCGGCAAGATGGCCTCCACCTACTCCGGCGGCATGCGGCGCAAGCTGGACCTCGCCATGACCCTGGTCGGCGAACCGAGCCTCATCTTCCTGGACGAGCCGACCACCGGGCTCGACCCGCGCAGCCGCCGCAACCTGTGGGAGATCATCCGCAATCTCGTGGACGACGGGGTCACCATCTTCCTCACCACCCAGTACCTGGAAGAGGCCGACCAGCTCGCCGACAAGATCGCCGTACTCGACGGCGGCCGGATCGTCGCCGAGGGAACCGCCGAGGAGCTCAAGCGGCTCGTTCCCGGCGGCCACATCCGCCTCCACTTCGCCGACCAGAGCCGGCTCGACGCCGCCGTCCACGCACTCGGCCAGGGCGTCCGCAACGACGAGTCGCTCACCCTGGAGATCCACAGCGAGGCCAGCGTCCCGGCGCTGCGCTACCTGCTCGACCAGCTCGACTACGCCGACGTCGAAGCCGCCTCCGTGACGGTGCACACCCCCGACCTCGACGACGTGTTCCTCGCCCTGACCGGCCGGCCCAACTCGCAGAAGGAGAGCGTCCGATGAGCGCCACCTCGTACGCCGTGCGCGACTCCCGGACGATGCTGCGCCGCAACCTCAAGCACGCGCGCCGTTACCCGTCCATGACGATCTCGATCGTCGCCATGCCGATCCTGATGCTCCTGCTGTTCGTGTTCGTCTTCGGCGGCGCGCTCGGCAACGGCATCGGGGCGGGCAACCGCGCAGACTACACCAACTACGTCACCCCCGGCATCCTCCTGATGGCCGTGACCTCCGGCGCCATCTCGACCGCCGTGTCCGTCTGCACCGACATGACCGAAGGCATCATCAACCGCTTCCGCACCATGGCGATCTCCCGCGCCTCCGTGCTGACCGGCCATGTGCTCGGCAATGTCATCCAGACCATGATCAGCCTCGTCCTGGTGATCGGCGTCGCCCTCGCGGTGGGCTTCCGGCCGACCGCGGGACCCGTGCAGTGGCTCGCCGCCCTCGGCATCCTCGCGCTGCTCGCCTTCTCGCTCAGCTGGCTCTCCGCCGCAATGGGCCTGGGCGCCAAGACCATCGAGGCCGCCAGCAACGCCCCGATGCCGCTGACCTTCCTGCCCTTCCTCGGCAGCGCGGTGGTCACCCCCGACTCGATGCCCACCGGGCTGCGCTGGTTCGCCGAGTACCAGCCCTTCACGCCGATCAACGAGACGCTGCGCGGGCTGCTCTTCGGTACGGAGATCGGCAACAACGGCTGGATCGCGCTCACTTGGGGCATCGGCCTCAGCCTCCTCGGCTACCTGTGGGCCCGCTCGGCCTTCGCTAAGCGGTAGGCGCGCACCACCAGAGAGTTGGACGATCCGATGACGGGGCCGTCCGGGCGAAAGCCCGGCGGCCCCGTCGGTGTTTTGAATACCGCTCGGCAACCGCTCGAATATCGGCCGATGCCACCCGGATTTCCCTTGCATAGCCGCTGCGGACGCTCATAAGCTCGGTGAGAAATTAAATGCGTATCGTGCCGCCGACGGCACACGCAACCCCGCCGACATCACCCGACCGGTGATCTCCGCGCCACGTTCTCGCATTCCGTCGAGCGTTTCCTCACTTCTGTAGAGGGGTCATGACTACACAAATACGCCGGCCCGGCCTGGCCATGGAGAGCCCGTTCATCTGGCGGGCCCGCCGACCGGGCAGCCGTCATCGACTGATCTGCTTCCCGCACGCGGGCGGCGGCGCGAGCGCGTTCGCCGACTGGGTGAACGCCCTGCCCGCCGACATCGAGGTCGTGGCCATCCAGCTGCCCGGCCGCCAGAGCCGCATCCTGGAGGACCCGGCCACCGAGGTCGAACCGCTGGTGCAGGAGGTGACCGAGGCCCTGCGCCCGCTCCTGACCGGTTCGTTCTCCTTCTTCGGCCACTCCTGCGGGGCGCTGCTCGCCTACGAGGTCGCGCAGCTCCTGTACGCCGAGGCCGGGCCCCGGCCCGAGCACCTGTTCATGTCCGCCCAGCCCTCGCCGGCCGCCGCGGCGCTGCGCCCGAAGATCCACAGCCTGTCGGAGGAGGAGTTCCGCGCCGAGGTCATGCGGCTCGGCGGGTTCAACGAGGAGGTCGCCCTCGACGAGGACGCGATGGACGAGCTGATCCCCACCGTGCTGGCCGACTTCGCCCTCTGGGAGCAGCACGCCATGACGATCGGCCCGCTCATCGACAGCCCCATCACGGTGATGGTCGGCGAGGCCGACGTCCGGGCACCCCTGGACACCATCGAAGGCTGGGGCGACCACACGTCGGCCGGCTTCGACACCCAGATCTACCCCGGCGGTCACTTCTACCTCTTTGACCCCGGCACGGACACGCAGGTCTTCGAGTTCCTCACCGAGACCCTGCTGGCCGCGTAGGCGCCGCGCCCGCCGAGTGGCGGCGGCGGGCGCCGCAAACGGCCCCCCAACCGGCCTCGAACGAGTCTGTAGTGCTTTCGGATCGAGCCGATACCGGCCTGGTCTACGCTATCGGCCAGGCCTTCGAATTACAGGCGCGGAGAAAATCCCGCCACTGCGGCAAGCGACCTTTGCGCTTGGTATTGCAAGCATGGGTTCCACATACGATCCATGCCCCTTTCATTGACGTCTAACCACTCTGGGGGAAGTCCCTTGTGTTCTTTTGGGCAGAATTCGTTGCTGGGTGAGCTCAATGACACGGAGGTTCCGGTGCCGGTGGAGACGTTCACTGAATTGTTCGAGCGGCAGGTCGTGGCGGCACCCGAAGCGGTCGCGGTGGTCTTCCGCGACGTTCAGGTGACGTACCGCCAACTCGACGAGCGCGCCAACCAGTTGGCGCGGCTGCTGGTCCGGCGCGGCATCGGTCCCGAGTCGGTCCTCGGCATCGCGATGCGGCGCTCGCCCGAGTGGGCCGTGACCGTGCTCGCCGTGCTGAAGGCGGGCGGTGCGTACCTGCCGATGGACTCGGCCTACCCGGCCGACCGGCTCGCGTACATGGTGGAGGACTCCGCGGCCCGCCTGATCCTCGCGGACGTCGCCACCGCCGGGGAACTGCCCGAGCTGCCGGTGCCCGTACTGCGCCTGGACGACCCGGCCATCGCCCGGTCGGTGGCCGCCCTGGACCCCGCCCCGCTGACCGCGGACGAGCGAATACCGGCGTCGGTCACCAACACCGCGTACGTCATCTACACCTCGGGTTCCACCGGCCGCCCCAAGGGCGTGCTGGTCACCCACACCGGATTCGGCAGCCTGCTCGCGACGCAGACCGACCGGCTCAAGGTGAGCGCCGGCAGCCGGGTGCTGCAGTTCGCCTCGCCCAGCTTCGACGCCTCGGTGTGGGAACTGTGCATGGGCCTGCTCTCCGGCGCCACGCTCGTGCTCGCCGACAAGGACCAACTCGCCCCGGGCAGCCCGGTGGCCGACACGATCGCCGCGTACGGCGTGACCCATGTGACGCTGCCGCCGCCGGTGCTCGCGGCGGTGCCGGCCGGTTCGCTGGCCACTGTCGAAACCCTGGTCGTCGCCGGTGACGCGACCTCGCCGGAACTGGCCGCCACCTGGTCGGCCGGCCGACGCATGATCAACGCGTACGGCCCCACCGAGACCACCGTCTGCGCCACCATGAGCACGCCGCTGCCCGGCGACGGCCAAGTGCCGCCCATCGGCACGGCGATCGCGAACGCCCACACCTATGTGCTGGACGCCGAACTGCGGCCGGTACCGGCCGGGGTGACCGGTGAGCTGTACGTGTCGGGCGCGGCGCTGGCCCGCGGCTACCTCGGCCGGCCCGGACAGACCAGCGGGCGCTTCGTGGCCTGCCCGTTCGGCGCGCCCGGCGAGCGGATGTACCGCACCGGCGACCTCGCGGAGTGGACGCCCGACGGCGACCTGGTCTTCCACGGCCGGGCCGACACCCAGGTCAAGATCCGCGGCTTCCGGATCGAGCCCCACGAGATCGAGGCGGCCCTGGAGACGCACCCCGGAGTGGCCCACGCCGCCGTCATCGCCCACGAGGCAGCGGGCAGCGGCCGGGGCAAGCAGCTGGTGGGTTATGTCGTCCCGGCCAGGAGCGAGGCGGCCGACACCAGCGCCCAGCAGGGCGCGTACGGCGCCATCGCCTTCGAATCCGGCTTCGCGGTCGGGGAGTTGCGCCCGTTCCTCGCGCAGCGCCTGCCGGACTACATGATCCCCGCGACGTTCACCGTCCTCGACCAGCTGCCGCTCACCCCGAACGGAAAGCTCGACAAGGCCAAGCTGCCGGAGCCGGAGTTCCGGGGCGCGGTCTACCGGGCGCCGCGCACCGAGCACGAGGAGATCCTGACGGGTCTCTTCGCCGAACTGCTCGGCCTCGACCAGGTCGGCATCGACGACGACTTCTTCGCCATCGGCGGCGACAGCATCCAGTCCATCCAGGTGGTGACCCGGGCGCGGGCGCACGGCCTGGTGCTCAGCTCGCGGGAGATCTTCGAGCGCCGCACCGTGGCCGAACTGGCCGAGGTGGTGGCCGCCAACGGGGAATCCGGCGCGGGCGCGGTCCTCGAAGAGCTGGAGGGCGGCGGCACCGGCTGGATGCCGCTGCTGCCGGTCGCGCAGTGGATCCGCGAGTGGGGGCCGGGCTTCGACCGGTTCCTGCAGGCGATGGTGCTCGACCTGCCCGAGGGCATCGACCGCACCCGGCTCGCGGCCACGGTGGGCGCGGTGCTCGACCGCCACGACCTGCTGCGGTCCCGTCTCGTCGCCGACAACGGCGGCGGTCTGCTGGTCACCCCGCCCGGGTCGGTGCAGGCCGATCCGCTGATCCGGCGCGTCGAATGCGACGGACGCTGGGACGAGTCCTGGACGCGGACCCTGCTCGGCGAACTCGACGCCGCGGCCGAGCGCCTCGACCCGGCCGCGGGCGTGGTCGCCCAGTTCGTGTGGTTCGACCCGGCACCCGGCGAGGGCACGGGCGCGGGCCGCCTCCTGGTGGCGCTGCACCACCTCGTGATCGACGGAGTGTCGTGGCGGATCCTGATGCCCGACTTCGCGGCGGCCTGGGAGCAGATCAAGGCGGGCGCGACACCCCGACTGCCGGACGTGGCCACCTCGGTACGGCGCTGGGCGCACGCCCTGGCCGACGAGGCGGTCACCCCGCGGCGCATCGCGGAGCTGAAGCTGTGGCGCTCGATCGTCGAGGGCCCCGACCCGGTGCTCGGCACCCGGCGCCTGGACCCCGGCCTCGACGTCGTGTCCACCGTCGAGAAGACCCATGTGGAACTCCCGGCAGTGGTCACCGAGGCCCTGCTCACCGCCGTGCCCGCGGCCTACCGCGGCGGCGTCAACGACGGCCTGCTCGCCGGACTCGCCCTGGCGCTCGCCCAGTGGCGCGCCACGCGGGGCGTCGAGGAGTCCTCGGCGCTGGTCCGCCTCGAAGGCCACGGCCGTGAAGAGGACGTGGCGCCGGGCGCCGACCTGTCGCGCACCGTGGGCTGGTTCACCAGCGCCTTCCCGGTTCGCCTCGACCTCGCCGGGGCCGACCTCCAGGACGCGTTCGCCGGCGGCCCCGCCGCGGGGCGCGTACTGAAGGCGGTCAAGGAGCAGCTGCGGAGCATCCCCGACAAGGGCATCGGCTACGGCCTGCTGCGCCACCTCAACCCCCGCACCGCCGGGCTGCTGCGCCAACACCCCATCGGCCAGGTCGGGTTCAACTACCTCGGCCGGTTCTCCTCCGCCGCCGACATGCCCGAGCACCTGCGCGGCCTCGGCTGGACGCAGGCGGACGTCGCCGAACTCGCCGAGCTCGACGCCGGCCAGGACCCCCGCATGCCGGCCCCCGCCGAACTCGACATCAACGCCAGCGTCACCGACACCCCCCAGGGCCCCCGCCTCGGCGCGGTGTTCGCCGCCCCCACCGGCGTGCTCACCCCCGCCGAGGTGCGCGAGATCGCGGACCTGTGGTGCGCCGCCCTCAGCGGTCTCGCCCGGCACGTCGCCGAGCAGGGCGCGGGCGGCCTGACCCCCTCGGACCTGCCCCTGGTGACCGTCGGCCAGAGCGACATCGAGGCATGGGAGGAGCGCTACCCGGGCCTCGCGGACGTCTGGCCCGCCACCCCTCTGCAGTCGGGCCTGCTCTTCCACTCCCAGCTCAACGACTCCACCTTCGACGCCTACCAGGTCCAGTACGCACTGCACCTGTCCGGGACCGTCGACGCGGCCCGGATGCTCGCCGCCGGCCAGGCACTCCTGGACCGCCACCCCAGTCTGCGGGCCGCGTTCCTGCCCGACTCCAACGGCGACCTGGTCCAGCTGATCCCGGAAGGCGTCCCGCTGCCCTGGCAGGACATCGACTACAGCGGCCTCGGCGAGGCCGAACGCGCGGCAGCCTTCGAGGAGTTCCTCGCGGAGGACCTGCGCACCCACTTCGACCCGGTCGCGCCGCCGATGCTGCGTCTGGCCCTGGTCAAGATGGAGGCGGAGCGCTACGAACTCGTCCTGACCGCCCACCACGTACTGTTCGACGGCTGGTCCGTGCCGCTCCTGATGCAGGACCTGCTGAAGCTGTACGGCTCGGCCGGGGACGCCTCGGTGCTGCCGCGGGTGCGCAGCTACCGGGACTTCGTGGACTGGCTGTCGCGCCAGGACCCCGACGAGTCGGCCCGGGTGTGGACCGGTGAACTCGACGGGGTGGGCGAGCCCACCCTGCTCGTCCCCGGCGCCGGATCCGGGCACGGCGGCGCGGGCATCGGGCAGGTCGACGTCCAGCTGTCCGGCCAGGAGGCCCGCGACCTGATGCGGCGCGCGGCCGACCTCGGCGTCACCCTGAACACCGTGGTCCAGGGCGCCTGGGCGATCCTGCTCAACCAGCTGACCGGCCGCTCCGACGTGATCTTCGCGTCCACCGTGTCCGGGCGTCCCCCGGCGGTGCCCGGCGTCGACGCGATCGTCGGCATGTTCCTCAACACGCTGCCCGTACGGGTCGAGACCGCACCCGCGGCCACCCTCGCCGAGCTGCTGTCCGGGGTGCAGAACCGGCAGGCCGCGCTGATGGACCACCACCACTACGGGCTGACCGAGATCTACGCGGCGACCGGCCTGGACGCGCTGTTCGACACCATCATCGGCTTCGAGTCCTTCCCGCTGGACCGGGTCGGCATCGCCGAGGCGTGCCGGGCGGCCGGGATCTCGGTCACCGGGATCCGCTCGTTCACCGCGAGCCACTACCCGGTGACCCTGCTGGTCTTCATCGAGTCCGACGGACTGCGGCTGACCGTGCAGTACCAGCAGAACGTGCTCGACCAGAGCGCGGCCGAAGCCATCGCCGCCCGCTACGGGCGGATCATGCGCGGCCTCGCGGCGGACCCCGCCCAGCGCGTCGGCCACATCGACGTACTGGAGCAGCCCGAGCGCGAACGGCTCGCCGAGCTCAACGACACGGCGGCCGCCCAGGCCGAGGCGACCGTCCCCGAACTGTTCGAGCGCCAGGCCGCGGCCACACCGGGCGCGGTGGCCCTCGTCCACGGTGATGTGTCGTGGACCTACCAGGAGCTGAACGCGCGGGCCAACCAGCTGGCGCACGAGCTGGTGCGACGCGAGGCCGGGCCGGAGACGCTGGTGGCGGCGGCGCTGCCGCAGAACCCCGAGCACGTGGCCGCGCTCCTCGCGGTCCTCAAGTCCGGCGCGGGATACCTGCCGCTGGACCCGCAGGCTCCGGCCGGCTACCTGCACACGCTGGTCGCCGATGCGGCTCCGGCGCTCGTCCTGACGGACGCCGGCACCGCAACTGCCCTGGCAGAAACGGGAGTTCCGCAGCTGCGCCTGGACGAGATCACGGCGGGCTCCGGCACTGACCTCGGGAACCAGGACCGGATCCGGCCGCTGCTCCTGGACCACGTGGCCTGGCTGACCTACACCTCGGGCTACCCCGGCGGGCCGAGGGGGGTGACGATCACCCACCGCACGGTGGCCGAGCGCGTACCGGGCCTCGCGGCACACCTGGGCGGCCTGCCCACGACCCATGTCCTCGCGACCCGGCAGACCACCTTCGAGGTGGCGGCGCTGACGCTGTTCACCGCGCTGTGCACCGGCTCCGGCGTCGAACTGGCCGAGCAGGAAACGGAGTTCGCGGACCGGGCCGACGGCGTGATCAGCGCGGTTCCGTCGGTGTTCGCCGCCCAGCTCGACCAGGTCGCGGGCGAGATCGGCGCCAAGGCGGTGCTGTTCGCCGGTGAGCCGCTGCCGGCGGCGCTGGTCGAGAAGGTACGCAAGGCGGCCCCGGGCGCCCATGTGGTGAGCGCCCACGGACCGGTCGAATCCTTCTACGCCACCGCCTTCGCCCTCCCGGCCGAGGGAACGGCGCCGACGGGGGACGCCCCCGTCGGAGCACCCCTCCCGAACGTGCGGGCCCATGTGCTCGGCGCGGGCCTCACCCCGGTGCCGCCGGGAGCGGTCGGCGAGCTGTACATCGCCGGCAGCACCCTCGGGCGCGGCTACCACGGCCGTCCAGCCCTCACCTCCGCCCACTTCGTGGCCGACCCCTTCGGCCCCGCCGGATCGCGGATGGTACGCACCGGAGACCTCGCCCGCTGGAACGCCGACGGCCGCCTCGAATACGTGCGGCGCGCCGACACCCAGGTCACGATCCGCGGTGAGCGCGTCGAGCCCGCCGAGATCGCGGCCGTCCTGGCCGCACACCCCTCGGTCGAAGAAGCAGTGGTGGTCGCCCATGACGGCGACACCCGACAGCTCGTCGGCTATGTGGTCCCCGCCGAGGACGGCACCGACGTGGACGAGGTCACCGCCTTCGCCGCGCAGCGCCTGCCCGGCCACCTGGTCCCGGCCGCGCTCGTGGTCCTCGACCAGCTGCCGCTGACCCCCGGCGGACAGCTGGACCGGTCGGCCCTGCCCGAACCCGGACCGGCGGGACCCCCCTACCGGGCCCCGCGCAGCGAGCAGGAGGAGAGCCTCTGCGCGCTGTTCGCCGAGGTACTCGGAGTGGAGCGCGTCGGCATCGACGACGACTTCTTCGAACTCGGCGGCAACTCCCTGACGGCGACCCGCCTGACCAGCCGCATCCGCAAGACCCTCGGAGTCTCCGTGACCATCCGGGCCATTTTCCAACACCGCAACATCGCTGAACTGTCGCGCACGGTGAAGAGTGCGAACGCGTCGAGTCGCCCCCGTCTGCGCAAGATGAACAGGAGTGGACAGTAATGATCCCGTTGTCGTTTGCGCAGCGCCGGCTGTGGTTCATCGAGCAGTTCGAAGGCCCCTCGGCGACGTACAACGTTCCGTTCCTGGTGCGGCTGAACGGCCCGCTGGACGTGACGGCCCTTCAGTCGGCCGTACGGGACGTGGTGGTCCGGCACGAGAGCCTGCGCACGCTGATCGTCGCGAACGCCGACGGCGTTCCCTCGCAGCAGGTCGTGCCGGTGGACGAGCTGGTGCTCGACGTGCCGCTCGTAGAGGTGGCGCCCGACGTCCTGGAACACGCCGTGGACCAGGCCGGGCAGTCCACCATCGACCTCGCCACCGAGATCCCGGTACGGGCCACCCTGTTCCGCGCGGGCCCCGAGGAGCACGTCCTGGTGCTGCTCATCCACCACATCGCCAGCGACGGCGAGTCGGTGGTGCCGCTGGCCCGTGACCTGGACACCGCCTACACGGCACGGGTGCTTGGCGAGGCCCCGGAGTACCCGGAGCTGCCGGTCCAGTACATCGACTACACGCTGTGGCAGCGCGAGGTGCTCGGCGACGAGGACGACCCGGACAGCGTGCTCAACGCCCAAGTCCAGTACTGGCGCGAGGAGTTGGCGGGCATCCCGCAGCCGCTGCGGCTGCCCGTCGACCGCCCGCGTCCGCCGTCCGCCAGCCACCGCGGCGGCATCGTGGAGTTCCCCATCGAGCCCGAACTGCTCGCCAAGGCCGAGGAGTTCGCCCTCGACCGCGACGTGTCGGTGCCGATGGTGATGCAGACCGCGCTCGCGGTACTGCTCCAGCACCTGGGCGCCGGTGAGGACATCCCGATCGGCAACACGATCGCGGGCCGCACCGACGACGAACTCCAGGACCTGATCGGCTTCTTCGTCAACACCTGGGTGCTGCGCACCGATCTGTCGGGCAACCCCACGTTCAACGACCTCGTCGGGCAGGTGCAGGAGAAGGCGCTGGCCGCCTACGACAAGCAGGACGCCCCGTTCGAGCGCCTGGTGGAGGAGCTCAACCCCGAGCGCTCCACCGCGTACCACTCCCTGTTCCAGACCATGTTCACCTGGGAGAACGAGCGCTGGATCGACCTCGAACTGCCCGGCGGGCTGCAGGCGCGCCTGGAGGCGCAGGCCACCTCGTCGGCCAAGTTCGACCTGGAGTTCAACTACTTCGCCGACCCCACCAAGCCGGGCATGCTCGTCTACATCGAGTACGCCACCGACCTGTTCGACCACGCGACGGTCGAGGCCATCGCGGCCCGCTACATCCGCGTCGTCGAGCAGATGGTGGCCGACCCCGACAAGCCGGTCCGGCAGGCGGACGTCCTCGCGCCGGACGAGCGGGAGCTGGTGCTGCACGGGTTCAACGACACCGCGGCGCCCACGCCCCAGGTGACCGTCCCCGAACTGTTCGAGCAGCAGGTCGCCCGCACGCCGGACGCGGTCGCGGTGGTCTTCGACGGCGCCGCCCTCACCTACCGGGAGCTGGACGCGCGGGCCAACCGGCTTGCGCGTGAGCTGGTCGGGCGCGGTGTGGGTCCGGAGTCGGTGGTGGCGCTCTCGCTGCCGCGTTCGGCGGACCTGGTCATCGCCCTGCTCGGCGTACTGAAGGCGGGCGGCGCGTATCTGCCGATCGACCCCAAGTACCCCAGCACCCGGCTCGACTTCATCTTCTCCGACGCCCGGCCCACGCTGCTCCTTACCGACGCGGAGACCATCGGGATCCTCCCCGAGACCGACACCCCGCGCCTTTACCTCAGCGACCTCGACCTGGACGGCGGCGCCGACGGCACACCGCTCGACAACGCCGAGCGGCACGGCGCGCTGCGCCCCGACCACATCGCGTACGTGATGTACACCTCCGGCTCGACCGGCCAGCCCAAGGGCGTGGCCATCACCCACCACACCGTCGTCAACGGTGTGACCCGGCTGGTGTCCGCGGTGGGCGTGGACTCCAACACCTGGCTGCTCGCGGGTACGTCCATCAACTTCGACGTGTCGGTGTTCGAGCTGTTCACCGCGCTGTCCACCGGCGGCACCCTGGAAGTGGCCCGGGACGTCCTGGTCATCGGCGAGCGCGGCGGCTGGAGCGGTGGCGTCATCAGCACCGTCCCGTCGGTCTTCGTGGAACTGCTCGACCAGGTGGGCGGCGAGATCAGCGCCGAGACCGTGGTCTTCGCCGGTGAGGCGCTGCCCGCGGCGCTGGTGCGGCGGGTGCGCGAGACGATCCCCGGCATCCGGGTGGTCAACGCCTACGGGCAGACCGAGTCGTTCTACGCCAGCACCTTCGCCCTGCTGCCCGAGGCGGAGTGGGACGGTGCGGGCAGCGCCCCCATCGGTGTCCCGCTCGGCAACATGCGCACCTACGTGCTCGGCCCCGGCCTGGAGCCGGTCCCGGTCGGCGTGGTGGGCGAGCTCTATGTGGCGGGCAACGTGGCGCGCGGCTACTACAGCCGTACCGGCATGACCGCCGAGCGCTTCGTCGCCGACCCGTACGGCCCGGCCGGATCGCGGATGTACCGCACCGGCGACCTGGCCCGCTGGAACGCGAACGGCCAGCTGGAGTACGCCGGCCGCGACGACTCCCAGGTCAAGATCCGCGGCTTCCGCATCGAGCCCGGCGAGATCGAGGCCGCCCTGACGGCCCACCCGAGCGTCGCCCAGGCCGTGGTGACCATCCACGAGGGCCGCAGCGGCACCGGCAAGCAGCTCGTCGGCTATGTGGTCCCGGTGGAGATCGAGGAGAGCGGTCTGGGGAGCGTCGAGAGCCTCGGCGACCTCGACATCGACATCACCGCCGGTGTCTCCGCCCGCGATCTGCGCCGCTTCGTCGCGGGACGGCTGCCCGAGTTCATGGTGCCGTCGGTGTTCGTGATGCTGGACCGGCTGCCGCTGACCCCCAACGGCAAGCTGGACCGCAAGGCGCTGCCCGAGCCGGAGTTCACCGGCGGCGAGTACCGCGCGCCGCGCACCCCGGTCGAGAAGATCCTCGCGGCCGTCTACGCCGAGGTCCTCGGCCTCGACCAGGTCGGCATCGACGACGACTTCTTCGCCATCGGCGGCGACAGCATCCGCTCCATCCAGGTCGTCTCCCGGTCCCGCGCGGAAGGCGTCGAAGTGACGCCCCGTCAGATCTTCGAGAGCCGCACCGTGGCCGAGCTGGCCGAGGTCGCCCAGGCGAGCGGCCTGGCCGGGGCCGGCCCCGTTCTGGAGGAGCTGGAGGGCGGCAGTGTCGGCTGGATGCCGCTGCTGCCCGTCGGCAAGTACCTCATGGAGCTGGGCGGCGGAACGAACAGGTTCTCGATGTCCCTGGTGGTCGAACTGCCCAAGGGCATCGACCAGGAGGGCCTCGCCGCGACCCTCGGCGCGGTCCTCGACCGGCACGACGCGCTGCGCTCGCGCCTGGTGCACGGCGACGACTGGGGCCTGGAGGTCGACGCCCCCGGCTCGGTCGACGTACCCCGGCTGATCCAGCGCGTCGCCTGCGACGGCCGGTGGAACGGGCAGTGGCAGGAGCTGGCCGCCGCCGAACTCGACGCGGCCACCGGCCGCCTGGACGCGGCCGCCGGGACGATGGCGCAGTTCGTGTGGTTCGACGCGGGCACCGAAGCCCCGGGCCGGCTCCTCGTGGTGCTGCACCACTTCGTGATCGACGGAGTGTCGTGGCGCATCCTGCTTCCCGACTTCGCCGCCGCCTGGGAGCACGTTAGCGCCGGGCGGACCCCGGAGCTCGGCCAGGGCACGACCTCGGCGCGGCGCTGGGCGCACGCCCTCGTGGACGCCGCGGCCTCGCCCGAGCGGGTCGCCGAACTCGACCTGTGGCGCACGGTGGTGGCCGGACCCGACCCGGTGCTCGGCACCCGCCCCCTCGACCCGGCACTCGACGTCGTCTCCAAGTCCGGGCACCTCTGGGTGCGGCTGCCGGAGGCGATCACCGAGACCCTGCTCAACACGCTCCCCGCGACCTTCCGCGGCGGCGTCAACGACGGACTGCTCACCGCACTCGCCCTCGCCGTCACCCGCTGGCGCCGGGCCCGCGGCATCGAGGAGCCCTCGACGCTGATCCGCCTCGAAGGACACGGCCGCCAGGAGGAGGCCGTGCCGGGCGCCGACCTGTCGAGCACGGTGGGCTGGTTCACCACCATGTTCCCCGTCCGCCTCGACCTCGAAGGGGTCGACCTGGACGAGGCGTTCGCGGGCGGAGCGTCCGCGGGCAATGCGATCAAGGCGGTCAAGGAGCAGCTCCTCGCGATCCCGGACAAGGGCATCGGCTACGGCCTGCTGCGCTACCTGAACCCCGAGACCGCCGAGGAGCTGAAGCAGCACTCCACCGGCCAGATCGGCTTCAACTACCTGGGCCGCTACTCGACCACGGACATGCCCGAGCACCTGCGCGGCCTCGGCTGGACCCAGGCCGAGGGCACCACCGAACTGGTCGCCGACCCCGACGCCGACATGCCCGCGCTCTCCACGCTCGACCTGAACGCGCTGGTCACCGACGGCGAGCACGGTCCGCAGCTCAGCGCCCGGCTCGGCTTCGCCACCGGCGTGCTCACCGAGGCCGACGTACAGGAACTCGCCGACTACTGGCGGGCCGCCCTCGAAGCGCTCGCCCGGCACGCCGAGCAGCCCGGCGCGGGCGGACTCACCCCCTCGGACGTGCCGCTGGTGTCGGCGACCCAGCGCGAGATCGACCTGTGGGAGAAGCAGTACCCGGGTCTCGCCGACGTCTGGCCGCTGACCGCCACGCAGTCCGGTCTGCTCTTCCACACGCTGATGGTCGACGCCGCGTTCGACGCCTACCAGATGCAGATGGTCTTCCACCTGTCCGGGCAGGTCGTCCCGTCCCGGATGCGGGCCGCGGGCCAGGCGCTCCTGGACCGGTACGCCGCCCTGCGTACCGCGTTCGTGTCCGACGCCGCCGGCGACCAGGTCCAGGTCGTCCTCGACCACGTCGAACTGCCGTGGCGCGAGGTCGACTTCAGCCGCCTCGGTGAGGAGGCCCGCGGCGCGGCGCTCAAGCAGCTCCTCGCCGAGGACCACGCGACGCACTTCGACCCGCTCACCCCGCCGATGCTGCGGATGACCCTGGTCACCATGGGCCCGGACCGCGCGGAGCTGGTGTTCACCGCCAACCACGTCCTGTTCGACGGCTGGTCGGTGCCGCTGCTCCTGGAGGACCTGCTGCGCCTGTACGGCTCCGACGGGGACACCTCGGCGCTGCCCCGCGTACGCGGCTACCGGGACTTCCTGGTGTGGCTGGCGCAGCAGGACCGCGACGAGGCCGCCCGGGTGTGGGCCGGTGAGCTCGCCGGGATCGAGGAGCCCACGCTGCTCGTCCCCGCCGCCGTGTCCTCGGACGCGGCACCCACGGGCATCGGCCAGGTCGACGTCCCGCTGACCGCCGACCTCTCCCAGGAGCTGTCCCGGCGCGCCTCCGAGCTGGGCGTCACCATGAACACCGTCGTGCAGGCGGCCTGGGGCCTCCTCCTCGGCGGCCTGACGGGCCGTCAGGACGTGGTGTTCGGCACCACCGTCTCCGGCCGCCCGCCCATGGTGCCGGGCGTGGACTCCATGGTCGGCCTGTTCATCAACACCCTTCCGGTACGGGTGGACTGCGTCCCCGCGGACACGCTGCACCAGGTGCTGACCGGACTCCAGGCCCGCCAGGGCGCGCTCCTGGACCACCAGCACTACGGGCTCGCCGAGATCCACCACGCCACCGGTCTCAAGTCCCTGTTCGACACCATCGTCGTCTTCGACTCCTACCCGATCGACCGGGCCGGCATCTCCGAGGCGTACTCGGCGGCGGGCATCGCGGTGACCGGCATCAGCCCGCTCAGCGGCACCCACTACCCGATGATCGTGACCGCCACCGCCGAACCCCGGCTGCGCGTCGCGCTGGAGTACCAGCACCACCTCTTCGACAGCGCGGCCGTCGAGACCATCGCCGCCCGCTTCGAGCGGATCCTGCGGCAGCTGGTCGAGGACCCGCAGGTGCGGGTCGGGCAGGTCGACGTCCTTGAGGCGGCCGAACGCGACCGGCTCCTGGTCGAACTCAACGACACGGCCGCGCCGTTCCCCGAGCTGACCCTGCCGGCCCTGTTCGAGCGCCAGGCGGAGCTGACCCCGGACGCGGTCGCGGTGGTCTTCGAGGAGACCTCGCTGACCTACCGCGAGCTCGACGGGCGGGCGAACACCCTGGCCCGTGAGCTCATCGCCCGCGGGGCCGGTCCGGAGAAGGTGGTGGGCCTCGCCCTGCCGCGCTCCGCCGACCTGGTAGTGGCGATGCTCGCCATCGTCAAGTCCGGCGCCGGATACCTGCCGATCGACCCGAAGTACCCGAGCCACCGGCTGGACTTCATCCTGTCCGAGGCCCGCCCGCAGCTGATCCTCACCGACACCGCGACCGTGGACGTACTGCCGCGCACCGACGTCCCCCAGCTGCTGCTCGACGACCTCGACCTGGACGGCGCCGGACAGGCCGCGCCGCTCGGCGACGAGGAGCGGACGGCGCCGCTGCGCCCCGAGCACCTCGCCTACGTCATGTACACCTCGGGCTCCACCGGGACCCCGAAGGGCGTCGTGATCACCCACGGCACCGTCGTCAACGGCGTGACGCAGCTGGCGTCGCGGGTCGGCGCGGCCGCGGGCTCCCGGATGCTGGCCAGCACCTCGATCAACTTCGACGTGTCGGTCTTCGAGATCTTCACCGCGCTGTCCGTCGGCGCGGGCGTCGAGGTCGTCCGCGACGCGCTGGTCCTCGGCGAGCGCGACGGCTGGACGGGCAGCGTCATCAGCACCGTCCCGTCGGTCTTCGCCGAACTGATCGACCGCCTCGCGGACCGGATCAGCGCCGAGACGCTGGTGTTCGCCGGTGAGGCGCTCCCCGCCTCGCTGGTGCACAAGATCCGTACCGTGCTGCCCGGCGTGCGGGTGGTCAACGCCTACGGGCAGACCGAGTCCTTCTACGCCACCACCTCCGCCGACTCCGGCGACGGCACCGGCAGCGCCCCGATCGGCACCCCGCTCGGCAACATGCGCACCTACATCCTGGGCCCGGGCCTGACGCCCGTACCCCCGGGCGTGGTGGGCGAGCTGTACATCGCGGGTGCCGTGGCGCGCGGCTACCTGGACCGCCCCGCACTGACCGCGGAGCGTTTCGTCGCCGACCCGTTCGGCGCGGCGGGCTCGCGGATGTACCGCACCGGCGACCTGGCCCGGTGGAACGCCGACGGCCAGCTCGAATACGTCGGCCGCGACGACGCCCAGGTCAAGGTGCGCGGCTTCCGCGTCGAACCCGGCGAGATCGAGGCCGCGGTGACCGCCCACCCGGGCGTCGCCCAGGCCGTGGTCGTCGCCCGCGAAGCCGGCGGCACCGGCAAGCGCCTGGTGGCCTACGCGGTTCCCACCGCGGCCGCCGAGAGCGGCATCGACATCGACGAACTGCGCAAGTTCGTCGCCGCCCAGCTGCCGGAGTTCATGGTCCCCGCCGCCTTCGTGGTCCTGGAGCGGCTGCCGCTCGCCCCGAACGGCAAGCTCGACCGGGCCGCCCTGCCCGAGCCGGAGTTCACCGGCGAGGCCTACCGCGCACCGCGCACCCCGCAGGAAGAGGTCCTGTGCGCGCTGTTCGCGGAGGTCCTCGGGCTCGACCAGGTCGGCATCGACCACAACTTCTTCGACATCGGCGGGCACTCGCTCCTCGCGACCCGGCTGGTCAGCCGGATCCGCACCTCGCTCGGCATCGAGGTGCCGATCAGGGCGGTGTTCGACTCGCCCACCGTCGTGGAGCTCACCGGGCACCTCTCGCCCGGCTCCCGGGTGCGGCCGCAGCTGCGCAAGGCGGAGCACCGGCCCGACCTGGTGCCGCTGTCGTTCGCCCAGCGCCGGCTGTGGTTCATCGACCGCTTCGAGGGCCCCTCGGCCACGTACAACGCGCCCTTCCCGCTGCGCCTGACCGGCACCCTGGACGTGGCCGCACTGGAGTCGGCGGTACGGGACGTGGTGGCGCGGCACGAGAGCCTGCGCACGCTGATCGTGGAGGACGCCGAGGGCGTCCCGTTCCAGCGGGTGGTCCCCGCCGACGAGGCGACGCTCGACATGCCCCTCGTGCTGACCGACGAGGAGGGCCTGCCGGACGCCATGGCCGAGGCCGTGGCCCACCAGTTCGACCTCTCCAAGGACATCCCGGTGGCGGCGACGCTCTTCCGGACCGGCGAGCAGGAGCACGTCCTGGTGCTCCTCATCCACCACATCGCCAGCGACGGCGAGTCCATGGCCCCGCTGGCCAGGGACCTCGGTACCGCGTACACCGCCCGCATGCAGGGCGACGCCCCGCAGTGGGCGGACCTGTCGGTGCAGTACGTCGACTACACGCTGTGGCAGCGCGAGGTGCTCGGGGACGAGAACGACCCCGACAGCTCGCTGGCGGCCCAAGTGCGCTACTGGCGCGAGGAGTTGGCGGGCGTACCGCAGCCGCTCCAGCTGCCCGCCGACCGCCCGCGTCCGCCGTCCGCCAGCCACCGCGGCGACACGGTCGAGTTCGGTCTCGCGCCGGACGTGGTGGCCAGCGTCGACGAGCTGGCCCGCGCGCACGGCGTGACCGTCTCGATGGTGCTGCAGTCGGCCCTCGCGGTGCTGCTGCACGGCCTCGGCGGCGGCGACGACCTGACCATCGGGTCGCCGATCGCCAACCGCACCGACGAAGGCCTCGCGGACCTGATCGGCTTCTTCGTCAACACCTGGGTGCTGCGCGCCGACCTGTCGGGCAACATCACCTTCGAGGAACTGCTCGACCAGGTACGGAACAAGTCCCTGGCCGCCTACGACAACCAGGACGTTCCCTTCGAGCGCCTGGTGGAGGAGCTCAACCCCGAGCGCTCCACCGCGTACTCGCCGCTGTTCCAGGTGATGTTCGCCTGGCAGAACTTCGCCCGGAAGGACTTCACCCTGCCCGGTGTGCGGGTGGAGTTCGAGCGGGTCCGCAACGAGTCCGCGAAGTTCGACCTGTTCTTCAACATGGCCGACCTGCCCGGCATGGGTGTCCTCGGTCATCTGGAGTACGCCACCGACCTGTTCGACCGCTCGACGGTCGAGGCCGTCGCCGCCCGGTTCACCCGGGTCGTGGAGCAGCTGGCGGCCGATCCGCGCCAGCGGGTCAGCACGGTCGAGCTGGTGGAGCCGGCCGAGCGGGAGCTGGTGCTGCGCGGGTTCAACGACACCGCGGTGGCGACCCCCGACCTGACCGTCCCCGAACTGTTCGAGCAGCAGGCCGCCCGGACGCCGGACGCGGTCGCGGTGGAGTGCGGCGAGCAGTCGCTGACCTACCGGGAGCTGGACGCGCGGGCCAACCGGCTTGCGCGTGAGCTGGTCGGGCGCGGTGTGGGTCCGGAGTCGGTGGTGGCGCTCTCGCTGCCGCGTTCGGCGGATCTCGTCATCGCCCTGCTCGGCGTACTGAAGGCGGGCGGCGCGTATCTGCCGATCGACCCCAAGTACCCCAGCACCCGGCTCGACTTCATCCTGTCCGACGCCCGGCCCACGCTGCTCTTGAGCGACGCGGAGACCATCGGGATCCTGCCGGAGACCGACACCCCGCGCCTGCTCCTGGGCGACCTCGATCTCGCCACGGGCGAGCAGGACGCCGGATTCGGCGACGCCCAGCGGATCTCCGCGCTGCGGCCCGAGCACGTGGCGTACGTCATGTACACCTCCGGCTCGACCGGGCAGCCCAAGGGTGTAGCCATCACCCACCACAACGTGGTGAACGGTGTGTCAGCGCTTGCGGCCTCGGTCGGCATGCACCCGGGCACCCGCACCCTGGCGGGTACGTCCATCAACTTCGACGTCTCGGTGTTCGAGACCTTCACCACGCTGTCCTCGGGCGGCACCCTCGAAATCGCCCGGGACGTCCTGGTCATCGGCGAGCGCGGCGGCTGGAGCGGTGGCGTCATCAGCACCGTCCCGTCGGTCTTCGCCGAACTGCTCGACCAGACGGCCGGCCAGATCAGCGCCGAGACCGTGGTCTTCGCCGGAGAGGCCCTTCCGGCCTCCCTGGTGCGGCGGGTGCGCGAGACGATCCCCGGCGCCCGGCTGGTCAACGCCTACGGGCAGACCGAGTCGTTCTACGCCAGCACCTTCGCCCTGCTCCCCGACGCGGAGTGGGACGGCGCGGGCAGCGCCCCGATCGGCGCCCCCATCGGCAACATGCGCACCTATGTGCTCGGACCCGGCCTCGTGCCCGTGCCGCCGGGTGTGGTGGGCGAGTTGTACGTCGCCGGGAACGTCGGGCGCGGCTACCACCGGCGTCCGTCGCTGACCGCCGAGCGCTTCGTCGCCGACCCCTACGGTCCCGCCGGATCCCGGATGTACCGCACCGGCGACCTGGCCCGCTGGAACGCCGACGGTCAGCTGGAGTACGCCGGCCGCGGTGACGCGCAGGTCAAGGTGCGGGGCTTCCGCATCGAGCCCGGCGAGGTCGAGGCCGCGCTGGTGGCCCACCCCGAGGTGGCCCAGGCGGTGGCGATCGTCCGCGAGGGGCCGGGCCGCGGCAAGCAGCTGGTGGGCTATGTCGTGCCGGTCGGCGCGGAGTCGGACCACAGCGTCGACGGCCTCGGCGATCTCGAAGTGGACATGACCGCCGGTCTCTCCGCGCGGGATCTGCGCCGCTTCGCGGCCAACCGGCTGCCCGAGTTCATGGTGCCGTCCGCCTTCGTCGTCCTGGACCGGCTGCCGCTGGCCCCGAACGGGAAGCTGGACCGGGCGGCGCTGCCCGACCCGGAGTTCACCGGCGGGACCTACCGCGCGCCGCGCACGGCGGTCGAGCAGACCCTCGCCGCCGTCTACGCCGATGTGCTCGGCCTGGAGCGGGTCGGTCTGGACGACGACTTCTTCGCGGTGGGCGGCGACTCCATCCGCTCCATCCAGGTCGTCACCCGGGCCCGCGCCCAGGGCGTCGAAGTGACACCCCGTCAGATCTTCGAGCAGCGCACCGTTGCCGAGCTGGCCGAGGTCGCCACCAGCGACATCGGGGCCCGCCTGGTGCTCGAAGAGCTCGAAGGCGGCGGCGTGGGCCGCATGCCGCTGCTGCCGATCGGCGCGTACATGCTCGAACTCGGCGGCGGCTTCGACCGGTTCTCCATGTCGATCGCCCTGGAACTGCCCGAAGGGATCGAGGAGCACCAGCTCGCCGCGACCCTCGGCGCGGTCCTGGACCGCCACGACATCATGCGCTCCCGCCTCCTGCTGGAGGACGGCGGCGCCCTGGAGGTCGCGGCACCCGGCACGGTGGACGCGGCCTCGCTGATCCACCAGGTCGCCTGTGACGGCACCTGGAGCGACTGGCAGCAGGCGGCCGCGGCAGAGCTGGACGCCGCGACCGGCCGCCTCGACCCGGCCGCGGGAGTGATGGCCCAGTTCGTCTGGTTCGCCCCCGAGCAGGGACCCGGCCGCCTCCTGGTGGCGCTCCACCACCTGGTGGTCGACGGAGTGTCCTGGCGGATCCTGGTTCCGGACCTCGCCGAGGCCTGGAAGCAGATCAAGGCCGGAAAGACCCCGGAGCTCCCCGAGGTCGGCACGTCCATGCGGCGCTGGACGCACGCACTGGTCGAGCAGGCGGAAAGCCCCGAGCGCGTCGCCGAGATGGAGCTGTGGCGCGGCACGCTGGACGGGCCCGACCCCGTACTGGGATCGCGGCCGCTGGACCCGGCGGTGGACGTGCTGTCCACCGTCGAGCACCTGGAGATCCAGCTGCCGGTGGCGGTGACCGAGGCGCTCCTCACCTCGGTGCCGGCCGCCTTCCACGGCGGCGTCAACGACGGCCTGCTGGCCGCCCTCGCGCTCGCCGTCGCCAAGTGGCGGCGCGGGCGGGGCGTCGTGGAGTCCTCCGCGCTGATCCGCCTGGAGGGCCACGGCCGCGAGCAGGACATCGTGCCGGGCGCCGATCTGTCGCGCACCATGGGCTGGTTCACCAGCATGTTCCCGGTCCGCCTGGACACCGCCGGCTTCAGCCTGGACGAGGCGTTCGCCGGCGGCCCGGCCGCGGGCGGTGTGGTCAAGGCCGTCAAGGAGCAGCTGCGGGCGGTCCCGGACAAGGGCATCGGCTTCGGCCTGCTGCGCTACCTCAACCCGGAGACCGCGGCCGAGCTGCGGCAGCACTCCGCGGGGCAGATCGGGTTCAACTACCTGGGCCAGTTCTCCTCGGCCGACATGCCGGAGGAGCTGCGCGGGCTCGGCTTCACCCAACTCCCCGACATGGACGCTCCGTTGGACGCCGACATGCCGGCGATGTCGACCGTGGAGATCAACTCGGCGGTCCTCGACACCGGCCAGGGCGCCCAGCTCGGCGCCATGATCGGCTTCCCGGCCGGGGTGCTCACCCGCGAAGAGGTGCAGGAACTGGCCGACCTGTGGTGCGAGGCGCTGACCGCGCTCGCCCGCCACGTCGCCACGCCCGGCACCGGCGGTCTGACCCCCTCGGACCTGCCGCTGGTCTCGGTGCGGCAGAGCGACATCGAAGCCTGGGAACAGCGCTATCCGGGTCTGGCCGACGTCTGGCCGCTCACACCGCTCCAGTCCGGACTGCTCTTCGAGTCCACCCTGCAAGGTGACGACGACACCTTCGACGCGTACCAGATGCAGATCGTCTTCCACGTGTCCGGCCAGGTCGACCCCGCCCGGATGCGGATGTCCGGTCAGGCGGTGCTCGACCGGTACGCCAGCCTGCGCACCGCGGTCGTCACCGACGCCGCCGGCAGCCAGGTCCAGGTCGTCCTCGACCACGTCGAGGTGCCCTGGCGGCAGATCGACCTCAGCACTCTGGACGAGGGGGCCCGCGAGGAGGCGTTCGAAAAGCTCCTCGCCGACGACCACCACGAGCACTTCGACCAGGCCACGCCTCCGCTGCTGCGGCTCACGCTGGTCACGATGGGCCCGGACCGCTCCGAACTGGTCCTGACCGCCCACCACATGCTGTTCGACGGCTGGTCCTTCCCGCTCCTGATGCAGGACCTGCTGCGCCTGTACGGGTCCAGCGGCGACGCCACGGCGCTGCCGAGGGTGCGCGGCTTCCGGGACTTCCTGGTCTGGCTCTCCCAGCAGGACCACGACGCGACCGCCCGCGCCTGGGCCGAGGAGTTCGCCGGGGCCGACCCGACGGTGCTCGCCCCCGGGGCCCCGGACAACGAGGGTGTCGGACAGATCGACATCCCGCTGCCGCTGGAGGAGGCCCGTCTGCTCAACCGGCGCGCCTCCGAGCTCGGCGTCACCGTCAACACCCTGCTCCAGAGCGCCTGGGGCGTCCTGCTCGGCCAGCTCACCGGCCGTCAGGACGTGGTGTTCGGCGCCACCGTCTCCGGCCGCCCGCCGGCCCTGGCGGACGTCGACTCGATCATCGGCCTGTTCATCAACACCCTTCCGGTGCGCGTCACCTACGCACCCGGGGACTCGCTCGCCGATCTGGTCACCGGTCTGCAGAAGCGGCAGGCGGCGCTCCTCGACCACCACTACTACGGGCTGAGCGACATCCAGCAGTCCCTCGGGCACAAGAGCCTGTTCGACACGCTGGTCGTCTTCGAGTCCTTCCCGGTGGACAAGGAGGGCCTCACCGACGCCAACACGGCGGCGGGCATCGCGTTCACCGGCATCCGCCCCTTCTCCGGCACCCACTACCCGCTGGCCCTGATGGCCGGTGCCGAACCGCACCTGATGATGGTCCTCCAGTACCAGCAGGGCGCCTTCGGCCGGGACGAGGTGGAGGCGATCGCGGCCCGACTGGCGCGGATCCTGCGGCAGTTGGCGACCGAGCCGGCCACCCCGGTGGGCCGGGTGGACGTACTGGAGCCGGCCGAGCACCAGCGGCTGCTCGAACTCAACGACACGGCCGCCAGCACGCCCGAACTGACCGTCCCCGGTCTGTTCGAGCGCCAGGCGGCGGTGAGTCCGGACGCGGTCGCGGTGGTCTGCGAGGGCCAGGAGCTGACGTACGGTCAGGTCAACGCGCGGGCCAACCGGCTGGCGCGGGAGCTGGTACGGCGCGAGGTCGGACCCGAGTCGGTGGTGGCCCTGTCGCTGCCGCGCTCGGCGGACCTGGTGGTCGCACTCCTCGCGGTACTCAAGGCCGGCGGCGCCTATCTGCCGATCGACCCCAAGTACCCCAGCCACCGCCTGGCGGCCATCCTCACCGAGGCCCGCCCGCAGCTGATCCTCACCGACACCGCCACCGAGTCGGTGCTGCCGCCCAGCGACAGCGCCGTGTTCCACCTGGACACCTTCGACCTCGAAGGATCCGCGGCGGACACCGATCTCACCGACCGGGACCGGACCGCCCCGCTGCGCCCCGAGCACCTCGCGTACGTCATGTACACCTCGGGCTCCACCGGCACGCCGAAGGGTGTGGCCATCACCCACCACACCGTCGTCAACGGTGTGCTGCGGCTGGCTCCCCAGGTGGGCATGGGTCCGGGGCGGCGGGCGCTGGCGAGCACCTCGATCAACTTCGACGTCTCCGTGTTCGAGATCTTCACCACCCTCACCTCGGGCGGCAGCATCGAAGTGGTCCGCGACGTCCTCGTCCTGGGCGAGCGGGACGGCTGGTCGGGCAGTGTGATCAGCACCGTCCCCTCCGCCTTCGCCGAACTGGTCGACCAGATCGCGGAGCGCACCACCGTCGACACGCTGGTCTTCGCCGGTGAGGCGCTGTCGGCGACGCTGGTGGAGCGGGCCCGCGCGGCGTTCCCCGGCGTGACCGTGGTCAACGCCTACGGGCAGAGCGAGTCCTTCTACGCCACCGCCTTCGCCGCCCCGGGCGACGAGGAGTGGACCGGCTCGGGCAGCACTCCCGTCGGTACGCCGCTGGGCAACATGCGCACCTACGTGCTCGGCCCGGGCCTCACCCCCGTACCGCCGGGCACCGTCGGCGAGCTGTACGTCGCCGGAAGCATCGGCCGCGGCTATCACAACCGCCCCGGCCTGACCGCGGAGCGCTTCGTCGCCGACCCGTTCGGTCCGGCCGGATCGCGGATGTACCGCACCGGCGACCTGGCCCGCTGGAACGCCGACGGCCAGCTTGAGTACGCCGGCCGCGACGACTCCCAGATCAAGGTGCGCGGCTTCCGCGTCGAGCCCGGCGAGGTCGAGGCGGCCCTCACCGCCCACCCCGACATCGCCCAGGCGGCGGTCCTCGCCCGCGAGGGCCGGGCGGGCAACGCGGGCAAGCAGCTCGTCGCGTACGTCGTCCCCGCGAGCGACGGCCTCACCACCGACGAACTGCGCCGACTGGCCGCCGAACGCCTCCCGGACTACATGGTCCCCGCGGCGTTCGTGACGCTGGAGCGGCTCCCGCTGGCCCCCAACGGCAAGCTGGACCGGGCCGCGCTGCCCGACCCGGAGTTCACCGCCGGGACCTACCGGGCCCCGCGCACCCCGCGCGAGGAAGTGCTGGCCGGACTGTTCGCCGAGGTGCTCGGCGTCGAGCGGGTCGGCATCGACGACGACTTCTTCGCGCTGGGCGGGCATTCGCTGCTGGCCAGCCGGCTCATCAACCGGATCCGCACCCTGCTCGGCGTCTCGATCCCCATCCGGGTCATGTTCCAGTCGTCCACCGTCGTGGAGCTGGACGAACACCTGGCTTCGGGCACCGGATCGTCCGAGTTCACCGACCCGTTCGGAGTCGTCCTGCCCCTGAAGACCGGGGGAGACGAGGCACCGGTGTGGTTCGTCCACCCGGGTGTCGGGCTCTCCTGGGCGTACATGGGCTTCGCCGCCCACCTGGGCGACCGGCCGCTGTACGCGATCCAGGCGCGCGGCTTCGACGGTGCGGCGCTGCCGGGATCGATCGAGGAGATGATCGCCGACTACGTCGAGCAGATCCTCAAGGTCCAGCCGGAGGGCCCCTTCCACCTGGTGGGTCTCTCGCTTGGCGGCACGCTCGCCCAGGCCATGGCGGCCCAGTTGCAGAGCCGGGGTCACGAAGTGGCGACGCTCGCCCTGCTGGACTGCGTCCCCGCCTCCTGGTTCACCCACAACGAGACGGTCGACGTGTCCGAGGTACGCGAGTTCTTCGGCGAGCGCCTCCCGGCCCTGGCCGGAACGGCCGAAGGCGACCGGGAATCCCTGATCGACAATTCGGCGGCCATCATGGTGCGGCACATCACGCTGATGAAGGACTTCGAGTCCCCGGTATTCAGCGGTGACGCCCTGTTCTTCAACGCGACGCTGAATCCCGACGATTCGTACCGCGCCCACTGGACTCCCCACATTCTCGGGGACGTTCAGGAATGGGACATCCACTCCACGCACCTCGGAATGAACATGCCGGGCCCCGCGGCCGAGATCTGCAAGGTCATCAACCGGCACCTCAATGGCATCAAGGCAACTTCGGGAGCTTCTCTTGTATGACGTGATTGTGGTTGGCGCGCGAGCCGCCGGAGCACCGGCCGCCATGTTGCTCGCGCGCGCCGGATACCGGGTGCTCATGCTGGAGCGGGCCCGGTTCCCCAAGGACACCCTGTCCACCCTCTACATCCACCAGCCCGGTGTGGCGCAGCTGGCCCGCTGGGGCGTGCTTGACGACGTCGTGAACACCGGCGCCCCGGTCCTCGACCAGGTCCGCTACACCATCGACGACATCAGGCTCGACGGCTGCTCCTGGCCGGCCGACGGCCAGGCGGCCTCCTACGCGCCCCGGCGCTACCTGCTCGACTCGATCCTCGCGCAGGCCGCGGTGGACGCGGGCGTCGAGTTCCGCGACAACTGCTCCGTGAACGACCTGGTGTGGGAGGACGACCGGGTGGTCGGCGTCCGCATCGGCTCGGTCCGGGGCGGCGGCGGCACCGTCGAGCGCGCCCGCCTCGTCATCGGCGCCGACGGAATGCGCTCGACGGTCGCGGCGAAGGTCGAGGCCCCGCTCGTGATCGAGGACGCGTCCCTGACCTGCGCGTACTACAGCTACTGGTCGGGCCTTCCGGAGCAGTTCCGGCTCTTCGAGGCGCCCGGCCGCTGGGTCGGCACCGTACCGACCAACGACGGCGCGACCCTGGTGGCCGGCTACTTCCCCCAGTCGGAGTTCAACACCGTCCGCGGCGACGCCCTGAACGCGCTGCTCGGCTGTGTGGAGGCGACGGCGCCCGAGGTACGCGAGCAGATGGCGGGCGGCGAGAACCTGGAGCGGGTCCACGGCACCGGGGACCAGCGCAACTTCTTCCGGCAGGCGGCCGGCCCCGGCTGGGCGCTGATCGGTGACGCCGGACACCACAAGGACTCGATCACCGCGCGCGGCATCACCGACGGCTTCTTCTCGTCCCAGCTGCTCGTGGACTGCATCGGCGACGGCCTCCAGGACCCGGACCGTCTTCAGGCCGCCCTGGAACGCTTCTCCGTGCAGCGCACCGAGGCCCTCATGCCCTTTTACCGCAGCACCCTGAAAACGGGCCGACTGACCGCGCCGGAGCACCAGTTGGAGATGCTGCGCGCGATTTCCACGAGCCCCGAACTCAGTTCCCGGTACTTCTCGACGATGTCGGGCGTCTGCCCGGTCGATGAATTCCTCACCCCCGAACTGCTCGAACTCATGGCGGACCGGGTGGCCGCGTGACCGGCACCGCTCTGCGTGAAACCGAACTTTCTGTGGACGCGAAGGGAATGACACGATGACCGACGTGACGATCGGCCCCGGCGCCCAGCTGGGCGAGGAGCCGACGCTGCTGCTGCGGGACCGGGGGCCGGCCACCACCGGGGACGAGCTGCTTCCGCTCTCCCTCGGCCAGGAACAGCTGTACCGGCTCGCCTCCCACGGGCCGGAGCACCACCTGGTCGTCGCGCTCCGCCTGACCGGCGAGCTGCGGCAGACCGCCCTGACCGAAGCGGTCCGCCAGCTGGTGGCCCGGCACGAACCGCTGCGCACCACCTACGCCGTGGTGGACGGCAAGCCCGTCCAGAGCGTGTGGCCGGTGGCCCCGATCGAGCTGGAGCCCGCCGACCTCGCACCGCTGCCCGCACCGGCCCGCCAGGCCCAACTGGACGCCCGCATAGCGGAGTTGCTCGCGGCTCCCTTCCACCTCGACTCCGGTCCCGTGCTGCGGGTGCTGCTCGCCCAGCTGACCAGCACTGAGCACGTCCTGGTGCTGTGCCTGCACCGGATCGCCGCGGACCAGTGGTCGAAGGACGTCATCACCGCCGAGCTGGCCGAGCTGTACGAGGCCGCCCTGGTGGGCAGGCCCGCCCAGCTGCCCGAGCTCACGGTGCGCTACGCCGACCACGCGGCCTGGCAGCGCAAGCGGTTCAGCGACGCCAAGCTGGCCTCGCGCCTGGACTGCTGGCGCAAGCGGCTGGCCGACCTCCCCGTGCTGCGGCTGCCCACCGACCGGCCCCGGACGGGCGGGCGCGGCGCCGACGGCGCGCTGCACTCCTTCCGGGTCCCGGCCGAGGTCGTCAGCGGCCTGGGCGACCTGGCCCGCGAGCGCGGCGGCACCCTGTTCGGCGGCCTGTTCACCGCCTGCCAGGTGCTCTTCTCGCGCTACAGCCAGCAGCAGGACCTGGTGCTCGGCACGGTCGCGGCCGGCCGCGAGGCCCGGCCCGAACTGAGCGGCCTGGTCGGCCACTTCGCCAACCCGCTCGTCGTGCGCGGCACCGTACTGCCCACGACGCCGTTCGCGGAGCTCCTCACCGAGAGCACCCAGGCCCTCCAGGACGCCTTCGCCCACCAGGAGGTGCCCTACGAGCGCCTCGTCGGCGAGCTGGGCGAGCAGGGCGAGGGCGGCCGCCGGCCGCTAGTGCAGGCGATGGTGGTGCTGCGCGAGACGGCGGGTCACGAGGCCGGACTGCCCGGACTCACCGTGCGGGAGTTCCGTCCCGCCGGGGTGCCCTCGGCGTACGACGTCACCGTCGAGTTCACCGAGACCGAGTCGGGCGAACTGGCCGGCGTCCTGGAGTACGACACCGCGCTGTTCGACGCGGGCACCATGGAGCGGCTCGCCCGGCACCTGGTCGTCCTGCTGGCCGCCGCCGTGGCCGAACCGGCGCGCGCGGTGGGCGAGCTCCCCCTCCTCGACGAGGAGGAGCGCCGCACGGTGCTCACCGACTGGGCCGTCAACCGCGTCGACTTCCCCGCCGACCGAGGCGTCCACGAGCTGTTCGGCGACCAGGCGCGGGCCCGGCCGGACGCGGTCGCCGTGGTGGACGGCAGGGGCACGTCGACGACGTACGCCGAGCTGGACGCGCGGGCGAACCGGCTGGCCAACCTGGTGGTGTCGGCCGGTGTCCGGCCCGGATCCTTCGTCGCGGTCTGCCTGCCGCGCGGCCCCGAACTGTTCGCCGCGCTGATCGGCGTGCTGCGGGCAGGCTGCGCCTATCTGCCGCTGGACCCCGAATACCCCTCCGACCGGCTGGCGTTCATGCTCGCCGACGCCGAGGCGACGGTGTGCCTGACCGAGCGGCGGCTGACGTCGAAGCTGCCGGACGCGGACGTCAGGATGGTCTGCCTGGACCAGGAGAAGGAGGCCATCGCGGCGCTGCCCGACACGCCGCCGCAGGTCCAGGTCTCGGGGCGGGACGCCGCGTACGTCATCTACACCTCGGGCTCGACGGGCCAGCCCAAGGGCACCGTCATCGAGCACCGCTCCATCACCCGCCTGGTGTGCAACGCCGACTACGTGGCGCTGCGCGAGGACGACGTGGTGGGCCAGGGCGCCGACGCCACCTTCGACGCGGCCACCTTCGAGATCTGGGCACCGCTGGTCGCCGGGGCCCGCCTCGTCGTGATCGACAAGCACACCCTGCTCGACCCGGCCGCCCTGATCGGCGCGCTGACCCGGCACCACATCACCACGCTGTTCCTGACCACCGCCGTCTTCAACCAGGTCGTCGCCGCCGACCCCAACGCCTTCCGCACGCTGCGGCACCTGCTGTTCGGCGGCGAGGCGGTCAACTCCGCCCGGGTGGCGCAGGTTCTGGCCGCCGAGCCGCCCGAGCGACTGCTGCACGTCTACGGGCCCACCGAGACCACCACGTACGCCACCTGGCAGCTGGTGCGCGAGGCCGACGAGAACGCCGCCGTCCCCATCGGCGGCCCGCTCGCCAACACCACCGTGTACGTACTGGACGAGCAGCTCAACCCGGTGCCCGTCGGGGTTGTCGGCGAGCTGTACGTCGCGGGTCCCGGGGTGGCGCGCGGCTACCTCAACCGGCCCGAGCTGACCGCCGAGCGCTTCCTCGACAACCCGCACGGCCAGGCGCCGGACGACCGGATGTACCGGACCGGGGACTTGGTGCGCTGGACGGGCCAGGGCGCCATCGAGTACGTGGGCCGGGTCGACCACCAGGTCAAGGTCCGCGGCTACCGGATCGAGCCGAGCGAGATCGAGCTGGTCCTCGCCCAGCACCCGGACATCGAGGCCGCGTTCGTCATGGCCCTGGAGGAGGACGGGCACAAGCGCCTGGTCGGGTACGTACGGCCGGTCGCCGGGCAGCAGCCCGAGGTATCCGAGCTGCGCGACTTCGTGGCCGCCCGGCTGCCGGAGTTCATGGTGCCCTCGGCCGTGGTGACGCTCGCCGAGTTCCCGCTCACCCCCAACGGCAAGATCGACCGCAAGGCGCTGCCGGCCCCGGAGCACACCGCGGACGCCGGCGCCGGCCTCGCGCCGCGCACCGACACCGAGCGGCTGCTCGCCGGGATCTGGTCCCAGGTCCTGGGGGTCGCCGAGGTCGGCATCACCGACAACTTCTACCAGCTGGGCGGCGACTCGATCCTCGGGATCATGGTGGTCGCCAAGGCGAAGAAGGCCGGACTGCCGATCACCGCCAAGGACGTGTTCCGGCGGCAGACGATCGCCGAGCTGGCCGAGGTGGTGGACGGCCAGGCATAACCGGAGCAGCAAGGCACCGCGGCCCGCCGGACAGGATCCGGCGGGCCGCGGTGCTGCCCGCGTGCGGGCGAGCGGGCAGGGTCTTGGCACGGCGAAAGGGCCGCACCCCCAGGTGCGGCCCTTTCGCCGTGTACGGGCCCCGCAGGCCCCGTGCCGGCCGGTTCAGATGCGGCCCCGGCCGAGCTCCAGGAGCGTCATGGCGAGGGTCGTGCCGGGCTTGCCGAGCGAATCGCTGTAGTGGGACAGGATCTCCATCTCACGGGACAGGTTGACGCGGCGGCCGCCCGACGAGATGCGGGTCTCCTGGATCATGGCCGAGTAGGCCATGCGCTCCCGGATCAGGCCGATGATGCGGTTGTCGAGCGCGTCGATGCGCTCACGGGCGTCGCTGATCACCGACGCGGCCTGCTCGGTACGGGCGCCGGTGGTCTCGGTGGGCGCCTGCGCGGTGGTGGTGACGGACATCTTCGGGGCCTCTCATCGATGGGACCGAACCGTTGGGGACAAGAAGACCGGACAGCCCGCAACGGGTGCGCAACGCGGCCGCGCGAGCCGCCTGTTGCGGAGGTGTTGCGCGGTGCGGTGTTCGATGGCCCATGAGCGGCCTCCCCTCGCGCGAGCGGGCACCCGGTGTCACCGGCGCGGGGGCGGAGGCCGACAGCCGCCATGACGTGGGGGGATCTGTGGTCGAGGCGAACGGGGGGAGTGGTCGAGGGTGTTGACGGTCCGGCCGTGCAGAACGGTGCGCAGAGGCGACCGAAGACGAGCCGCGTCCGAGGACTGCTGCCGCAATCCCATGAATCCATTCCCGTTAGGGCACGGACCGCGCGGCTCAGCGCGCCCGCGCCCATGCACACGGAGGCATGATGACCAGTCGGACCAGTGACCTCGAAGGCGCCACAGTCGCCCCGTTCCGCCGAAGGACCGACGCCCTGCCCCGCCAGCGCAGGAACAGCCCCGACGACCGGCGGGCCCAGGTGCTCACCACGAAGGTGGGTCTGCAGCTGCCGGCCGGGATGAACTACGAGGACTGGGAGCAGGCCGGGTGCCGGCTCTCCGGCATCGTGGACTCGTCCTCGTGGTGGCTCGGCGACTGGCTCGTGTACGGCAAGGACCACTACACCGACCGCTACCAGCGGGGCATCCGCACCGCCGGGCTCCAGTACCAGACCCTGCGCAACTACGCCTGGGTCGCCCGCCGTTTCGCCTTCGACCGGCGCCGCCAGGCGCTGACGTTCCAGCACCACGCCGAGATAGCCTCCCTGCCGGTCGAGGAGCAGGACGCGTGGCTGGACCGGGCCGAGCAGAAGAAGTGGACCACCAAGCAGCTCCGCGGCGCGCTGCGCATGGCGCGGGCCGACGAGCCGCGCGCCGGCAAGCAGTTGGAGACGACCCGGCGCCTCGCCCTGCCCGACAGCCGCCTGCAGTGGTGGCACAAGGCCGCTGAGCAGTCGGGGCTCGGCCTGGAGCAGTGGGTCCTTGAGACGCTCGACAGCGCCGCCGGACGGGCCCTGGAGGAGATCGCTGAGCTGGAACAGCTACAGGAGCGGGCCAGCATCAGCGCCTGAGAGCCGGGCTCGGACACCGGCTCCCACCCCACGGATCGTCGCACATGCCGCAGGGCCCGCACTCCCCGAGGAGTGAGGGCCCTGAAGGCTGTCCGGACGAGCCTACGCGGCCGGGCGCCGCCGGATCAGGCCCGCGCGCACGCCGGCAACTCGCTCATGAGCCGGGCCGCCTCGCGGTGCCGGCCGCACTCACGTCCGGCGAAGGACGCCTGCACACGGTCGCGGACCTCGGGCGCCTGCTCCTGGCTGAGCTTGAACATGCCGTCGGCGCCGGTCACCCGGATCCGGAACGAACCAACCGCGGGCGCCAGTTTGTGGAAGTAGCCGATCGATTCGGACATGTCCCAGCCGGTGCCGAAAGCACCCTCGAAGGCCCGCACGGTGGACTGCACCACCTCCAGGGTCTCGTCGAGCGAGTCGAACTTCTCGACCACGCCGTGCACATGCACCGAGGTGAAGTTCCAGGTCGGGGCGGCCGGCGTCAGCTCGTACACGGTCGGCGACACATAGGCGTGCGGGCCGGAGAAGACCAGCAGGACATTGCTTCCGGTTTCCAGCGCCGACCAGTGCGGATTGGCGCGGTTCATATGGCCGAGGAGAGTTCCGCCGGACAGGTCGTCGGCCCATTCGCCGGCCATCTGCGGATCCGGTATCACAGGCAGATGCGTGGCATAGGGACTGGCCGGAGAACTTCCGTCGGCCGGGCTGCTGTTGGAGGCCATCAGCGCCATCGGATTGTTGCGGATCAGGTCGACCATCCATGAACCGTCAGGTTCACGGTATTGGCTGGGAACGAACATCCGGCATCCACCCTTTCAGAGATCCCACATGCGGCAGGGGTGCCACTCGACATCGACGCTACTGGGGCTTCGCGTGGTTCTGTCAAATAATTTCGGCGCACTCACGACGCTGTACTGTCGACAGGACATCGGCATCCTGGTGCGTTCCTTGACCGAAAGTCTTGCAACACTCGTCCGGCCGCTCTAGGTTGGTTTCCGAGGCGTTCTTGAGTGCACCCCATGAACGCATGTCTCCCGGACCGCCGGTTGAGATTCCGAGACCACAATCCATGAGCACGACGACAGTTGACGACTTCCTGTTCAGAGGCCTCTTGGGATATACACGAATTGACCTGTCGAAAGGTCGGCAGGTCCCGTCACAGCTACCAAAACGGGAGAATTCTCTATGAGTACTCGTGCACCCGAGGTATACGACGTAGTCGGTATCGGTTTCGGCCCGTCGAACCTGTCGCTCGCCATCTCTCTGGAAGAACACCGGGAGAACACTCCGGCAAACCCGACCACCGCGGTGTTCTTCGAGCGGCAGCAGGCGTTCGGCTGGCACCGGAACATGCTGCTGCCGTCCGCGACCATGCAGATCTCGTTCCTGAAGGACCTGGCGACCTTCCGCAATCCCGTGTCGCGGTTCGGCTATGTGTCGTATCTGCACGAGTCGGGCCGGCTGGCGAAGTTCGTCAACAACATGGACTTCTTCCCGACCCGGCTGGAGTTCCACCAGTACCTGGAGTGGGCGGCCGCGAACTTCACCGACCGGGTCAACTACGGCTCGGACGTCACCGCGATCCGGCTGCCGCCGGGGCTCGGCGGCGAGCGCCCCGACTACGTCGAGGTCGAGGTCCGGGACAACGCCAGCGGCGTGACCCGGCTGGTCAACGCGCGCAACGTGGCCATCTCGACGGGCCTGGTGCCGCGCATGCCGCAGGGTATGAAGGCCGACGAACGCGTCTGGCACAGCTCGGAGTTCCTGGCCAAGTACCGGCGCATGAACCCCAGCGACCTGAAGCGCGTGGCGGTGGTCGGCGCGGGCCAGAGCGCCGCCGAGATCACCAGGTTCCTCTACGACAGCCTCCCGCACGCGGAAGTGTCCGCGATCTTCCCGTCGTACGGATACTCCGTCGCGGACGACACGCCTTTCGCGAACCAGATATTCGACCCGGACGCGGTCGACGACTACTACTACGGAACGGAGAAAGCGCGGGAATCATTCTGGCGCTATCACAAGAACACGAACTACTCGGTGGTCGACGGCGACGTCATCAAGGACCTGTACCGGCGCTCGTACGACGAGGACGTCGCAGGCGTCAAGCGCCTGCATTTCCTCAACATGACCAGGGTCAGGGAGGTCAAGCGGGCCGGCGAGGAGACGCGGGTCCTGCTGGACACCCTGCTCGACGGGCACACGCGGGAACTCGACGTGGACGCGATCGTGTTCGCCACCGGGTACGACTCCCTGGACCCGAGCCGGCTGCTCGGCGACCTCGACCGCTACTGCCTGCGCGACGACGCCGGAAAGCACCAGGTGCAGCGCGACAACCGGCTGGTCACCCTGCCCGAACTGCCCTGCGGCCTGTACATCCAGGGCGGCACCGAGCACACCCACGGCCTGTCGTCGGCGCTGCTGTCGAACATCGCCATCCGCAGTGGGGAGATCGCCGACTCCATCGTCAGCAGCCGGCCCGTGCTGAAGGAGCGGGGGCAGCTGGTGGCGGCCATGGCGGGTTGACCGATGGCCCCTGCGCGAACGGCCCGTCAGCACGGGCTGACGAGCCGTTCGCAGGTGGGGGGGACCGAAACCTTCCTGGGGGCGGTCGCCTACGCGGACTTGCGGAAGTCCGCTGCGGTACGGGCCCCTGAAGGGGCGCGGGGAACTGCGCGACCAGCCACGGCCGACCCGCAGCCGAAAAGCCCCCACTCCCGCGGAGCGCCTAGGCGGCCATCGCCTCGCGCAGGCTCTTGGGGCGCAGGTCGGTCCAGTTCTCCTCGACGAAGTCCAGGCACTCCTGGTGACCGCTCTCGCCGAACGCCACCCGCCAGCCGGCCGGAACCTCGACGAATGAGGGCCAAAGGGAGTGCTGCTCCTCCTCGTTCACCAGGACATAGAACTGGCCATCCGCGTCATCGAACAGGTTGCTGCTCATCGTCCACTCCAATTCAAGCCGTTCACGATCGGCTTCCCATGGGAAGTGATTCGTGATCCGTGTACTGTGCGAGGTGGATAGGCTCCCAGCCCGCATTCTTAGGGTGTTCGGCCTTTCGGAGCCGCGACATAATGGCAACGCCGCGCTCCTGAAGGCCGGTTGATCTGTCCATGCATATCAGTGATCCGTCCACGGTCAAAGCCGGGAAGTTTCTCCCGGCCGAGACCGCCCGGTGTCCTGTGGACAGGACAGTCCGCGCTGAAGGACTTGAATTTCCAGCAGTTTGGCACAGGGCGCTAGACGAACGGTCGAGCTCCGGCTGATAGTGGCTGACGTACCACTCCGGCACCGGCATGGAGACACGGGCACCGGCAGTCCGGGCCCGATGGAACGGCCGCTCGCGGCAGCCCTCTCAAGCCGCTTCGCCCCCTTAAGAAACAGGCATTTTCCACCCTAGGAGTTTCGCCATGAGTGTTACGGCAGCGCAGGGCTTCTCGGCCGCAGGCGTCGCAGCCGGAATCAAGAGCAATGGCAATCCGGATCTGGCCCTGGTGGTCAACACCGGTCCGAGCAGAGCCGCGGCGGGCGTCTTCACGTCCAACCGGGTGCAGGCCGCGCCCGTGCTGTGGAGCAAACGGGTTCTGGCCGGCGGGGAGGTCGGCGCCGTCGTCCTCAACTCCGGTGGCGCCAACGCCTGCACGGGCCCCGAGGGCCAGGACGACACGCGGGTCACCGCCGAGCAGGTGGCCGGGCTCCTTGCGGGACACCGCGCCGATCAGGTAGCCGTCGCCTCCACCGGGCTCATCGGCATCCGGCTGCCGATGGACCGCCTGCTCACCGGAGTCGAGAACGCCGCGGCCCAACTGTCCACGGACGGCGGTGAGAACGCCGCCCGCGCCATCATGACCACCGACTCGGTGCACAAGACCGCCGTGTACGAGGGCGACGGCTGGACCCTGGGCGGCATGGCCAAGGGCGCCGGCATGCTCGCCCCCGGCCTCGCCACGATGCTGGTGGTGCTGACCACCGACGCGGACCTCGGCAGCGACAGCCTCGACAAGGCGCTGCGCGCCGCGACCCGCACCACCTTCGACCGGGTCGACTCCGACGGCTGCATGTCCACCAACGACACCGTGCTGCTCCTCGCCTCCGGAGCCTCCCAACTGAGCCCGAAATACGGGGAGTTCGCCGAAGCGGTCCGGACCGTCTGCGACGATCTGGCCCGCCAGCTCATCGGCGACGCCGAGGGCTCCTCCAAGGACATCCGCATCGACGTCGTGGGCGCGGCATCGGAGGACGACGCGGTCGAGGTCGCCCGGACCATCGCCCGCAACAACCTCCTCAAGTGCGCCATCCACGGCGAGGATCCCAACTGGGGCCGGGTGCTCGCCGCGATCGGCACCACCCGGGCCGGCTTCGACCCGGACCTGCTGAACGTCGCCTTCAACGGCGTGTGGGTCTGCAAGGACGGCGCGATCGGGGCGGACCGCGACGCGGTGGACCTGCGCGGGCGGGGTGTCGTCATCACCGCCGACCTCGCCGCGGGCACCGAGTCGGCCACCGTCTGGGCCAACGACCTGACCGCCGAGTACGTCCACGAGAACAGCGCGTACGCATCATGAAGACCGACCAGCACCCGGGCCTGGCCAAGGCGGAGTCCATCCTGGAAATGCTGCCGTGGCTGATCCGCCACCGCGGCGAGATAGCCGTCATCAAGTTCGGCGGCAACGCCATGGTCGACGACGAGCTGAAGGCCGCCTTCGCCCGCGATGTCGTCTTCCTCCACCACGCCGGACTGAAGCCGGTGGTCGTGCACGGCGGCGGCCCGCAGATCAGCGCGGAACTCGACCGGCGCGGACTGGCCAGCGAGTTCAAGGCGGGCCTGCGCGTCACCACACCCGAGGCGATGGACGTCGTCCGCATGGTGCTGGCCGGCCAGGTCCAGCGCGAGCTGGTCGGTCTGCTGAACCAGCACGGCCCGCTCGCCGTCGGCCTCACCGGCGAGGACGCCCACACCATCACGGCCTCCAGGCACTGGCCCGAGATCGACGGCGAACTGGTCGACATCGGCCGGGTCGGTGAGATCACCGAGGTCGACACCGGCGCCGTCGAGGCACTCCTTGAGAACGGCCGGATCCCGGTCATCTCCTCGATCGCCCACTCACAGGACGACACACATGTCTACAACGTCAATGCTGATACGGCGGCTGCGGCGCTCGCTGCGGCGCTTGGCGCCGAAACCCTGATGTTCCTCACCGACGTCGAAGGCCTCTACGCGGACTGGCCCAACAGCGACGAGGTGATCAGCAAGCTCACGGCGACGGAGCTGGAGAAGCTGCTGCCCGAGCTGTCCAGCGGCATGGTGCCGAAGATGGCGGGCTGCCTGCACGCGGTGCGCAACGGCGTGAGCAACGCCCGCGTCATCGACGGCCGGGTCCAGCACTCGGTCCTGTTGGAGATGTTCACGGACGAGGGAGTCGGCACGGTGGTCGTGCCGGACGGAGAAGAGGGATCGAAATGAGCGAGGCCGACAATACCGAGCTCGTACAGCGCTGGCAGGCCTCGCTGATGGGCAACTACGGCACCCCGCGCGTGCCGCTGGTGCGCGGCGAGGGCGCCGCGTTCTGGGACGCGAACGGCAAGAAGTACCTGGACTTCGTCGGCGGCATAGCCGTCAACGCCCTGGGTACCGCGCACCCGGCGATCGTACGGGCCGTCAGCGAGCAGGTCGGCCGGCTCGGCCACGTATCCAACCTGTTCATCGCCCCCGAGCCGGTCGAGCTCGCCGAGCGGCTCCTGGAGCTGGCCGGCCGCCCGGGGCGCGTCTTCTTCTGCAACTCCGGCGCCGAGGCCAACGAAGCCGCCTTCAAGATCGGCCGCCTGACCGGGCGCCGCCACATGGTGGCGACCCGGGGCGGCTTCCACGGCCGCACCATGGGCGCCCTGTCGGTGACCGGGCAGCCGGCCAAGCGGACTCCGTTCGAGCCCTTCCCCGAGGACGTCACCTTCGTCGAGTTCGGCGACGCCGAGGCCCTGCGCGAAGCCGTCACCTCGCACACCGCCCTCGTCGTCATCGAGCCGATCCAGGGCGAGAACGGCGTGATCGTCCCGCCGCCCGGCTACCTGGCCGCCGCCCGTGAGATCACCCGGGCCGCCGGAGCCCTGCTCGCCGTGGACGAGGTGCAGACCGGCATCGGCCGCACCGGCCACTGGTTCCAGCACCAGGCCCAGGGCATCGAACCGGACATCGTCACACTCGCCAAGGGCCTCGGCGGCGGGCTCCCGATCGGCGCGACCCTCGCCTTCGGCCGGGCCGCCCAGCTCCTCGGCCCCGGCTCGCACGGCACCACCTTCGGCGGCAACCCCGTCGCCTGCGCCGCCGCGCTCGCGGTCCTCGACACCATCGCCGACGAGGGACTCCTGGACCACGTCCAGCGCCAGGGCGAGCAACTGCGCGACGGCATCGAGGCGCTCGGCCACCCCCTGATCGGCGAGGTGCGCGGAGCGGGCCTCCTGATGGGCATCGTCCTGGCCGAGCCGCTCGCCCTCCAGGTGCAGCAAGTGGCCGAGGAATCGGGCCTGTTGGTGAACGCCGTCGCGCCGGACGTGATCCGGCTCGCCCCGCCGCTGATCATCGGCGACGAGGAAGTGGCGGCCTTCCTGCACACTCTGGGCCGCGTACTGGGCCACATCCACGAGGGGTGGCGCCGGGCGACGACCGCCGTCGACGCCCTCACCGAAGAGCGCGCCGAGCGCTTCGCCCACCTCTGATGTTCACGACCGACATGGCTGACGGCGGCCGTCCGGGACCGGTACGGAGACAGGCCCGCGACGGGGAGGACTCATGAAGAAGATACGAGCGGCTGTGGCCGGAGCGAGCGGGTACGCGGGCGGCGAAGTGCTGCGTCTGCTCCTCGGCCACCCCGATGTCGCGATCGGCGCCCTGACCGGCAACTCCAACGCCGGCCAGTACCTGGGGGCGTTGCAGCCGCACCTGCTGCCGCTCGCCGACCGCGTCCTGGAGCAGACCACCGTCGAGGTGCTGTCCGGCCACGACGTGGTCTTCCTCGCCCTGCCGCACGGCCAGTCCGCCGCCGTCGCCGAACAACTCGGCCGCGACGTCCTCGTGGTCGACATGGGCGCCGACTTCAGGCTGCGCAACGCGGCCGAGTGGGAGAGGTTCTACGGCTCCGCCCACGCCGGCACCTGGCCCTACGGACTTCCCGAACTCCCCGGCGCCCGGGCCGCGTTGGAGGGTTCCAAGCGCATCGCGGTACCCGGCTGCTATCCCACCGCCGTCTCGCTCGGCCTGTTCCCCGCGTACGCCGGGCGGCTCGCCGAGGCCGACGCGGTGATCGTCGCCGCGTCCGGGACCTCGGGGGCGGGCAAGGCGGCCAAGCCGCACCTGCTCGGCTCCGAGGTCATGGGCAGCATGTCGCCGTACGGCGTGGGCGGCGGCCACCGGCACACCCCGGAGATCGCCCAGAACCTCAGCTCCGTCGCGGGCGAGCGGGTCACCGTCTCGTTCACACCGACGCTGGCACCGATGCCGCGCGGCATCCTGGCCACCAGCTCGGCGCGGGCGAAGCCCGGAGTGACGGCGGAGGCGGTCCGTGCCGCGTATGAAAAGGCGTACGCGGACGAGCAGTTCGTGCATCTGCTGCCCGAGGGGCAGTGGCCGACGACCGGCGCCGTGCACGGCTCCAACGCGGTGCAGGTCCAGGTCGCGTACGACGAGAGCGCGCACCGGATCATCGCGGTCAGCGCCATCGACAACCTCACCAAGGGCACGGCGGGCGGAGCGGTGCAGTCCATGAACATCGCCCTCGGACTGCCGGAGGAGACGGGCCTGTCCACGACCGGTCTCGCGCCCTGAGCGGCACGGCCGGTCACTGACCGCCGTTTCCCGTAACCGCCCTGTCCCGTGCCGCGTATCGCCGTCGTGGGCGGCATCCCATGAACGCGCCGTCACCCACGGCGTCGCACGAAGGCGCCCCACCCACGAGCGGGGGCGCCGTACGAAGGCACCCCCACCCCGGGTGCCTCAAGGGCGTGGCGGCCGGGGCGTACCAAGAGCCCCGGCCCGCCCGCCACCGTGCTCAGGCCTCAAGCCCGTTGAGCAGCCGGTCAAGGCCGTAGGCGAAGATGTCCGTCGAGCCGCCGCCCATCGGGTCGCCGGTGCGGCGCGACACGCACCAGGCGTGCAGTCGCGGGTAGGGCTGGGCGGCCTGCTCGACGGTCGGCCACAGGTCTTCGGCCCACTCCTGTGGGCTCTTGCCGCTGCGGTTGAGCGCCGTCAGCCACGCCGCCTCACTGGTGCCCATCCCGACGACGTACGCCAGCAACGCCTTCATGGCATGGTCGGCCTCGTCCAGATCGCAGCCGCCCGCCTCGAAAATGGCCAGCATCCGGTCGGTATTGCGCATCATGTTCGGGCCGAGTGACGAGAATCCGGCACGGCCGAGGACGGAAACAAGCCACGGGTGCCTGAGGATCGCGGCGCGCAGACTCTGCGCACTGGACGCGGCCGCCGAGCGCCAGCCCTCCTCCTCGGCGTCCGGCACCACCATCTCGCCGTAGACCTCGTCCACGACCAGCTCGATCAGCTCATCCTTGCTGGCCACGTGCGAATACAGCGAGGTGGCACCGGCGTTCAGGCGGGCGCCCAGGCGGCGCATGCTCAGCGCCTCGATCCCCTCGGCGTCCAGGAGCCTGATCGCCTCGGCCACGATCTGATCGCGGCTCAGCGCCGGCTGCTCGCGTCGGACGCGGCGCGGGCGGGTCCAGACCGATTGGATCAGCTGCTCCTTGGCAGGCATGTGGGGCCTCCTTCTTCTCTCGTCGCTTCAGGATAGCGCGTGAACGCACGTTGTGCGGGATTGCGTACAGCGTTCCCGAGGCGTACAGTGTTCGCTAGATCGAACGACGTACACGGATGGCGGGAGTGGCTTGATTCGGACTAGTAACTAGATAAAAAACCGGCACGCTGGTTTGATGACTGCCTAAGCTCCCCCCCTGGGCGCGGCCCGTTCGCCTGGCCCACACCGTTCGAGAGGTTTTCAAGATGGAACGTCATCCGCGACGCTGGCTCATCCTGATCGTGCTGTGCCTCAGCACGCTGGTGCTGGTCATCGACAACATGGTGCTCACCGTGGCGGTCCCGCACGTGGCGGAGGACCTGAAGGCGAGCGCCCAGGACATCCAGTGGATCATCGAGTCGTACATGCTGGTCTTCGCCGGCCTCCTGCTCACCGCGGGCAGCCTCTCCGACAAGTTCGGGCGACGGCGAGTGATGATCATCGGTCTCGCGGCCTTCGGGGCCGCGTCGGTCCTGGCCACCTGGGCCGGCAGTCCTGAGCAGCTGATCCTCGCCCGCGTCCTGATGGGCGTCGGCGGCGCACTGATCATGCCGAGCACGCTGTCCATCCTCATCACCGTCTTCGACGACGAGGAGCGGCCCAAGGCCATCGCGGCCTGGAGTGCGGTGGCCATGCTCGGCCTGGTCGGTGGCCCGGTGCTCGGCGGCGCGCTGCTCGCCCAGTTCTGGTGGGGTTCGGTCTTCCTGATCAACATCCCGATCGCATTCCTCGCGATCATCGCGGCGCTGATCCTGATGCCGGAGTCCAAGGGCCCCTGGCGCAAGGCCGACCCGGTCGGCATGGTGCTTTCCATCGTCGGCATGGCCTCGCTCGTCTGGACGATCAACGAGCTGCCCAAGGGCGGCCTCGGCCACACCAGCACGCAGATCTCGCTCGCCCTGGCCGTCGTCGGCCTGGTCTCCTTCGCGATCTGGGAGAGCCGCGTCGAATCGCCGATGGTCCCGGTGACGCTGTTCCGCAACAAGATCTTCACCGGCGCCAGCTTCTCGCTCGTGCTGCTGACCTTCGCCAACGGCGGCCTGATGCTGGTGCTCACCCAGTACCTGCAGTACGTCCTGGACTACACCCCGGTCCAGACCGGTCTGGCCTTCACGCCGCTGGCGGTGGCGACCCTGGCGTTCAACGGCCTCGGCGCCGGCCTGATCCCGAAGACCGGCAACCGTCCCATCGCCGTGGCCGGTCTGCTCCTCATCGCGGGCGGGTTCGCCGTCCTGTCGACGCTCAAGACCGGCGACGGCTGGGGCCCGCTGATCACGGCCATGGTCCTCATGGGCGCGGGCAGCGGTCTGGCGATGCCGGCGGTCATGTCGGCCCTCATGGGTGCCGTGCCGGAGGAGCACGCCGGTGTCGGCTCCGCGCTCAACGACACCATCCAGCAGGCCGGTGCCGCACTCGGCGTCGCCGTTCTGGGTGCCGTCCTGTCGGGCACCTACACCAGCTCGATGCCGGGCTCGGCGCCGGAGACGGCCAAGAAGTCGATCGTCGACGCCCTCGCCGTGGTCGCCAAGACCAAGGACAGCGCGCTGCTCAACACCGCCCACCAGGCCTTCACCGACGCCATGTCCGCCAGCTTCCTGGCGGGTGCGGGCGGCGTCGTGGGCGCCGCAGTACTGGCCCTCTTCCTCATCAAGGGAGGCAAGGCGGACCCGGCCGCGGCCGCCGAGGCGGACTCCGTCGCGGACGTCGCGGGGGCCGGAGCCGTGGAGGCCAGCCACTGACCCGGGCGCGAGGCCCGGCCGGACAGCGGTGACCGCGGTCGCGTGGCGATCCCACGCCGACCGCGGTCACCGCGCTTTCCGCGCCCGGGAGTTGAGAGCCTGGCGACCTCGTCTTGAGGCCCCGGGCGCCCTCGCCGCCCGTACCAAGCACCCCGTACGAAGACCTCGGCGCCCCGGCGCCTGCACCTGCCGCCCCGCCGGCATCCCCTTTGCCCCACCTTCGCCCCGCGGCGACGCACTCCCCTCAAGGCTGACTGGACGCCGGCTCAAGGATGGCTAGTGAGCGCTTGAGGCCCTCTGAGCTCGGCCGATATCCTTAAGGAAACCGTCTGAGCGGTTTGCCCCATCCTGCTGTCCCCGACCAACGGGAGTCCTTTCGCCGTGGCTACGTTCCTCTACAAACTGGGCCGCTTCGCCTTCCGACGGCGGGGCTTAATGGCACTGCTGTGGGTACTGATCTTCGGCGGAGTGGGCTTCGCTGCCTCGTCCGCTCCGGCACCCCCGGCCGATACGTTCTCGATGCCGGGAACCGAGTCGCAGAAGGCCTTCGACCTCCTGCAGGCCAAGTTCCCTTCCGCCAGCGCCGACGGGGCCAGTGCCCGCGTCGTCGTCCGCGCACCCAACGGGCAGAAGATCTCCGCTCCCCAGCAGAAGGCCGAAGTGGCGGCGCTCGTCGCCGACTTGGCCAAGGGGCAGGATGTCGTCTCCGTCACCGATCCGTTCAAGACCAAGGCCGTCAGCAAGGACGGCACGACGGTCTACTCGGTCGTCACCTACAAGGTCGCCGCACCCAAGGTCACCGACGACGCGCACAACGCGCTCACCAACGCGACCGCCAAGGCCCGCGCCAAGGGCCTGACCGTCGAGGCCGGCGGTGACGCCGTCAAGGTGGACGCCTCGATGGGCGGCACCGGCGAGAAGATCGGCATCCTGGTCTCCGCCGTCGTCCTGCTCATCACCTTCGGCTCCGTGCTCGCCGCGGGCATGCCGCTGCTCACGGCCCTGATCGGCGTCGGCATCGGCATCTCCGGCATCACCGCGCTCGGCAGCACCCTCGGTCTGTCCAGCACGACTTCGACGCTGGCGATGATGCTCGGCCTCGCCGTCGGCATCGACTACGCGCTGTTCATCGTCTCCCGCTACCGCGCCGAGATCGCCGAGGGCCACGACCGCCAGGAGGCCGCGGGACGGGCCACCGGCACCGCGGGTTCGGCGGTCGTGTTCGCCGGTCTCACCGTCATCGTGGCGCTGGGCGGCCTGGCCGTCGTCAACATCCCGATGCTCACCAAGATGGGTCTGGCCGCAGCCGGTACGGTCGCCGTCGCCGTACTCATCGCGATCACGCTCGTTCCCGCGCTGCTCGGCTTCGCACCCGTCAAGGTGCTGCGCCGCAGGGACCGCAAGCAGCAGTACGGCAAGCCGCTCTCGGAGCGCCAGCAGCGCAAGGCCGCCAAGCGGGCCGCCAAGGCCCGGCCCAACCTGGGTGCGCGCTGGGCGGGTTGGGTCCTGCGCCACCCGGTGGGTGTCCTGCTGATCGCCGTCGTGGGCCTGGGTGCCTGCGCCGTGCCGGCCGCCAGCCTGGAACTCGGGCTGCCCGGCGAGGGCACGATGGCGAAGGACACCACCCAGCGCAAGGCGTACGACATCCTCTCGGAGTCCTTCGGCGCCGGGTTCAACGGCCCGCTGATGGTCACCGTCGACGCCAAGGACGCGACCTCCGCGGCCGCCGGCGTCAGCAAGGCCCTGGCCAAGGAGCAGGGAGTCGAATCGGTCTCCCCGGCCACGGTCAACAAGGCGGGCGACACCGCGATCATCAACGTCATCCCGACCACCGGACCGACCGACAGCAAGACCCAGGACCTGGTCCACTCGATCCGCCGCACCGTGACCGGCCTCCAGGCCGGCAACGGCTCGGAGATCCTGGTGACCGGCCAGACCGCGATGTTCATCGACTTCTCCAAGACGCTGAACGACGCGCTGCTGCCGTACCTCGGTCTCGTGGTGGGCCTGGCGTTCCTGCTCCTGATGGTGGTCTTCCGCTCGATCCTCGTACCGTTGAAGGCGGCCCTCGGCTTCCTGCTGTCGGTGAGCGCCGCCCTCGGCGCGGTCGTCGCGGTCTTCCAGTGGGGCTGGCTCGCCAAGGTCTTCGGCGTCGCCCAGCCGGGCCCGATCATGAGCACGATGCCGATCTTCATGATCGGCGTGGTGTTCGGCCTCGCGATGGACTACGAGGTCTTCCTGGTCACCCGCATGCGGGAGGCCTACGTCCACGGGGCGCGGCCCGACGAGGCGGTCGTCACCGGCTTCCGCTACGGCGGCCGGGTAGTCAGCGCCGCCGCGATCATCATGGCCAGCGTCTTCTCCGGCTTCATCATGGAGAACAACGACCTGATCAAGATGATCGGCTTCGGCCTCGCCGTCGCCGTCCTCTTCGACGCGTTCATCGTCCGGATGACGATCGTGCCCGCACTGCTCGCGCTGCTCGGCAGGGCCGCCTGGTGGCTGCCGAGGTGGCTCGACTGGCTGCTGCCGAACGTCGACGTCGAGGGCGAGAAGCTCAGCCGCACCTCGCCCGCCTGGATCCCGTCGCAGCCGCACCGGGAACGCGAGCTCGTGGACTGAGAATCGCCACGAACCGTACGTCGTACGCTCTTGCGTACAGCGTATGAAAGGCCGTACAGTGTTCATGAAGGTCGGCGCGCCGCCATCCCCCGTCGGCGCGCCGACCACATGGGCCGAACGGCTCGTACGAACGAACGTGAAGGGGCCAGGGGTACTCACCGAGTACCCCTGGCCCCTTCACGGTGCGCCGTCTGTGCCCGGGTGGAGATCGGCGGCGTCGAGGCGTCGAGCCGGGAGCTCAGGGGTGTCCGGCCCCCGGGGCCGGGGGCCGGGGGCCAACGGTGGGCACGACCAACCCCCTTCGGTGACGCGACGGCTCAGGCGACAGCGCCGAGGATCGGCGCCCAGGCGGCACCGGTGAGTGCGGCCACCACCTGCTGCTCGGAGAGCGGGGGAGCGGCACGGGTCGCCTTCGGTGTGTCGGAGCCGGTGCCGCCGCCGGGGCTGTTCCACTGCACCATCTGAAGCTGCGCGCCGGTCGCCTTCAGCGTCACCGTCACCGTCCAGCGGCGCCCGGCGTCGGCACGGGTCGCGTGCTTGGCCGCGTTCCGCTCCGACATCACCACGGCCCCGCCGGGAACCGCCGCACTGCTCGGCAGCTCGCGAAGCGTGCAGGTGTCACCTTCGGCACGCGCGGGCGTCCGCTCGCAGCTCAGCCCGTCGCCGTCCCTGAGCGGCAGCTTGAGCCGCAGGGCCGAGACGCCGACGGAGGCGGCGCCGTGCCCGTCGTCGACGACCAGTGCACCGTTGGCGACGTACCCGCCGGACGGATCCGAGGGGTTGTTGCTCTGTCCGGTCACCTGGCTGAACCGGCCCCCCGGAAGCGTCTTCTTCAGAGCCTGGACCATCTGGTCACCGGTGATCGCGGAACGGGGCATCGCCAGCGCCACCGTCTCCATGTTGGACCCGGCGGAGTGGGTCCCGGCGAGCGCGCCGGGGATCACCAGGGCGCCTGCCGCGATCACGGCGCAGGCGCCGACCCCGGCCAGGACGGCGGCGCTGCGCCGACGCCGGCGGCTCCGCCCGCGCTGGACGGCTCCGCCCAAGAGCGCGGTGAGGTCGGGTTCGAGGGAGTCCGTCGTGCGGTCCAGGGCATGGGCGAGGTCTGCTTCGAACGGCATGGTGGCATCACTTCTCTTTCGCTGATGGGGGCGTTGCGCCGGCTTGGACCTGCGTGCACCGGTGCTCACTGCGGAACCAGATCGGACAGGCTGTCGCCGAGCAGCGCACGCAGCCTGCCGAGTGCCCGGGTGCCCTGCGAGCGGACCGCGCTGCTGCTCAGCCTGAGCATCTGGGCGGTCTCCTCGATGCTGTGGCCCTCCCAGTAGCGCAGCAGCAGCACCGCCCGGTCGCGGGGCGGCAGTTGGCCGAGCGCGGCCAGCAGGGTGATCCGCAGTGCGGCGTCGGGGCCGGACTCGGGGCTGTCGGGCACGTTCCCGATCGGGCGCTCGCCGGTGCTGCGCCGACGCCGCAGGCTGAGGAAGGTACGGACCAGAACCGTCTGGGCGTAGGCCGCCGGGCTGTCCGCACCGGCCACCCGGCTCCAGTGCACATACACCCGGCTGAGGGTCTCCTGGACCAGGTCCTCGGCAAGATGCGTGTCGCCGGCCGCGAGCGCGTACGCCGAGCGGTAGAGCACCTTTGCCCTCGCGGCCACGAACTCCAGGTACTCATCCTCCTGTGCTGATTTCACTCGGTCCCCGCCTGTTCGCTTGCTTCGTGATCCCCGTGCATACCCCTCATGACTACGTGAGACGTCAGGATGTCGCGCGGGCGGGAGATCCTTCTCCTCCAACTCCTCCAACACCGACGATCAGGATGTCCGGATCACCTGCGTGCCAGTGCCCAGCGGAGACCAAGCGCTCGATGACCCCGCGCAGTTGGATGCCGGTCACCGCGGTGGCGCCGTCGGCCGGGCCCGGCCGAACCGCGTCCAGCCGGTGGGTGTTCCGTGAACAGCCGGATGTACTCGGGCTCCGTGATCTGGGTGGTGCTGCCGGAGTGTCGGCGGGGGCAGCCAGTCAGAGCCTGTGTCTAAACCCCGTCCGGATCAGGCCGCGGCGTCTGGTGCGTGCGATCGCAAGGCGCCGGAGCGTCCTCGTAGCGGAGCTACTAGGGCGTTTCGGCAACGCGGCATGGGGGTCCCCCCTGGTCCTTAAGACCTTGGGGGAGTGCGTGCCAGGCGTCGCGGGCCCGGACGGGGTTTAGACACAGGCTCTCAGTCGTGTTCGCGGAGCGCGGTGACGAGCAGGCGGCCTTCTGCCGCTCGCCGGCGGATCAGTACGGCGGCGGTGGTGTGGAGTTCGTTCCAGGAGTGCGGGCGCCCGATCGCTGCGGCGTCGGGGACGATCGCCACGGCGACTGCCGCAGCTTCGGCCGTGTGTCCGGCGCCCGCGTGGGCGTGAGCCAGGCAGGCCCGGTACCAGGTCTTGTCCCGACGGTACTCATCGGGCAGTGCGTCGAGTCCGGCCCGCAGGTGATCGACCGCGGTACCCCACTGGCCCAAGTGCAGTGCAGTCATGCCGCGTTGAAGTGTGAACCAGGTCTCGTCGTAGAAGTACATCCACACCGGCTCGTCCTCGGGGCGTTCGCCGGCCCGGGTGATGAGATCCTGCGCGTCGTCCAGGAGGCGGTGGGCGTCATCGCCCGCGCCGTCGAGTGCGTGGCCACGAGCGGCCATCTGCGCGGCCATTCCCTGCACCCCCAAGGATGCGCCGGGAGCTGACCAGCGGGCTGCCTCTGCCAGCCGCACGCACCGCTGGCCGCGTCCGCTGGACCACGCCATGTGAGCCTTCATGCTCAGGGTGGTGGCGGCCATGTTGGCGTCTCCGGCTTCGAGGGCCCATTCGTGGGAGCGGTCGTACCAGGCGAGCGCGGCGGGAGTCTGCGCCTGGTCCTGTGCCATCCACGCGAGGAACTGGGCGTGTTCGGCCGCCAGTCGTACCACCCGGTCCGCCAACGGCCCGCGGGCGCCCGCATACAGGTCCACAACGGTGCGCAGTTGTTGGCGCATCACGTCGACCATCGGCCGGGAGCCGATGAAGTCTTCCGCGCGGCGGTGCTCGGCGAGCAGCCGGTCGAGCCAGTCCAGGGTTGCGGCATCCACCCGCACCGTGGAGGCGACGACGTTCGTGACACGGTCCAGGAGGTCACCGTCCGGCGCGATACCGGGCAGCGACAGACCGGCCATCGGGGCCGGGGTGGCAGGCTGCCCGGCCCCGCCCGAGCGGAGCTCGGCCGGGACGTCGAGGCCCGCCACGATGCGCTGGCGCACCTCGACCGACGTCACCCGGCGCCGTCCCCGCTCGATGTCGGAGACATCGCCCTGCACCAGGCCGACGCGTTCACCGAGCCTGGTCTGGCTCAGCCCGGTGAGTTTGCGGTAAGTGCGGAACACAACGCCCCAGTCCTCACCGGTGACGGCGGCTGCGAGCTGCGGATGTGACCACACAGTCTCGGGACTTTCTCCCATACCTCAAATATAGGGCGCGCCTATAGGGCCGCGGGATGGCCTCAACCGGCGTGCGGCGCAAGGGTCTTGATGAAGAGACCCCCGCGGCCGCGGCAGGCGGCCCGGGGGCGTGACCATCAACCACGGGAGGTTGACGATATGACCCACGCCAACGCCCCACTCCTCGACCAGCAGGCCATCACCGGGTTCGTTGCGCAGGTGCTGGCACCGCGCTCCGGACTCCCGGCCGCTGAGACCGTGGAAGAGTGGCTCCAGGTACTGCGCGGACACATCGCCTACCTGGTGCCCGTCGTGGAGGACAGCGCCCCCGCCGGATGGCTGGAGGCGGTCCAGGACGTGCGGGCCGAACTGGACGCAGGCCCCGGCCACCACCTCGCCGCCGCGACCGTCCACGCCCAGGTACTTGCTCGCCACACCCGCCAGCTCCTGGGACTGGCCGGCGACATGGGGGAGCGCTGCTCTCTGCCGGTGGGCACCAGCGAGCGGCGGTGGGGCTACCAGAGCACGGACTGGCGGTTGACTGCCCGCCCGGCCCCCGTGAGGTCCACCGGAGAATGCTCCGGGTGCGGGCAGCGGTCTGACACGCTGGCGAGTCCGGACGCGGCGCAGATGTGGTGCCGCGACCACGCGGGGGCGACGGGACACCGGGTCTACGAACTCACCAGCGTGCAGATGTTGACGGCCGTGCTGGACGACGACGGAGGCATCCGGTGAGGATGAACTGCCCCGGATGCACGCCGTCTACCGGGGCACCCCCGTCACATCAGGCGATCAGATGGCGGGCGAAGAACCGGGTCGCGCTGTCGGCCTCGAACCTGGGCAGCTCGCGGTGCCCGCCCGCGTTGGCGTGCAGCGTCTTCTCCTTCGAGGCGAAGGCGTCGAACAACGCGAGACCGGACCGGCGGTCGATGTGCTCGTCGTCCCACTGGAGCACGAACTCGACCGGCACGGTGATCCGGGCCGCCGCCTCGGCCAGCGATTCCTGCCCGAGGCAGCCGAAGACCGCCGCGCCGATCCTGGGTTCGGCCGCCACCAGCGGCACGCCGATCCCCGTGCCCTGCATGATGCCCCAGAAGCCGACCGGCCCTTCGGCGCCGATCTCCGGCAGTTCCTGGAGGGCGTCCAGGGTCGCCCGCCATTCCGGCACGGCACGCGCCGCCAGTTCGAGGTGGATCCCGGCGGCGACCGGCCCGAGCGGCTTGCCCGCCGCCTGGGCCTGTCGCAGGACGGCGATGTGCTGCTCGTCCACCGGTGTTCGGGGCCGGTCGCCGTGTCCGGGTGCGTCGATGGCGGCGACGTGGAAACCGCAGCCGGTGATGAAGCGCTGTGCCCGGCCCACGATTCCCGGTGCCCGCTTGTGCTGGCCGCCGCTGTGCGCCATCAGGACCAGAGGCGCGCGATCGGCGCCGGGTGCGGGCGACCAGAGGACGCCGGGGACATCGCCGACAGTGAAATCGCGTTCAATGACACCGTTCGACGATGTCTCCGCAGTGAAATGCATGGGGTGCTGCCTTTCGAGAGTGCCTTGTCGGGGCGCTCCCGGCGACACCTATGTCAGTCGCCAGACCGTGAACAGCATGGGGGAGCACCCAAGGGATACAGCGTTCATGGGTCTCACCTCCTGGTGTGCGTCACGGGCTCGGGAGAGACTATCGCAGCCCGAACGTCGTCCCGCCAACCGCCCTTTCCTCCGGGTCGGCTCCGGGCCAATTCCTGGCCGGCTCCGCGGCTACTTCCCCCAGGTGACCGGGAGGCGGTGCACCCCGTAGACGTCCATGTCGACGCGCAGCGGCACCTCCTCGGGCGGGACGGCGAGCCGCAGTTCCGGGAAGCGGGTGAACAGTGCCGGAAGGGCGACCCGCAGCTCGACGCGGGCCAGTTGCTGGCCCAGGCACTGGTGGACGCCATGGCCAAAAGCCAGATGCCCGGTGGCCTTGCGGCGCAGGTCGAGGGTGTCGGGGTCGGCGAACTTCGCGGGGTCGCGGTTGGCGGCCGCCACCGAGATGGTCACCGACTCGCCGGCCTTGATCAGCCGGCCGTCCAGCTCGACGTCCTCCAGCGCCGCCCTGACCCCGGTGTGGGCGATGCTCAGATAACGCAGCAGTTCCTCGACCGCCTGGTCGGCTAGGTCCGGCTCGCCGCGCAGGGCGGCGGCCTGCTCGGGGTGGCTCAACAGGGCGAAGGTGCCGAGCCCGATCATGTTGGCGGTCGTGTCGAGCCCGGCGGCCAGCAGGAAGCTGCCGATACCGGCCAGTTCGGTGTCGGTGAGGTCGCTGGCGGTCAGATCGCTGAGCAGGTCGTCGGTGGGGCGGGCCCGCTTGGCCAGCACCAGCCCGTGCACCACTTCCTGCAGCGCGGTGTACGCGGCGAACTGCTCCTCGCGCGTGGCGTCCAGGCCGCTCAGGGTCGCCGCGTGGCGCTGGAAGACCTCGCGGTCGCCGTGCGGAACGCCGAGCAGCTCGCAGATCATCAGCGCCGGGACGGGATGCGCGTACGCCTCCACCAGATCGACCGACGGGCCCTGGCGCTCCATGGCGTCGAGGCGCTCGGCGGTGATCTCCTCGACGCGCGTGGTGAGTTGACGCATCCGGCGGACGGTGAACTTGCCGGCGAGCAGCCGTCGGTAGCGGGTGTGCTCGGGCTGGTCGATCCCCGTGAGGTCGCCGACGGGCGCCGGAGGCATCTCGGTCATGCCCGGGCCCGGGAACGGGTAGTGCATGAGCTCGTACCGGGAGCTGAAGCGGGGGTCGGCGGTTAAGGAGCGGACGGTGGCGTGGCTGGTGGCCAGCCAGCCGATGTGCCCGTCGGGGTAGCGCATCCGGCTGAGCCCCTCCTGCTCGCGCAGCCCCGCCAGCTCACTCGGCGGATCGAACGGGCAGCCCGTCGGGCGAGTGGTGGGCAGCTGGACGGGGCCGTGGCTGGACGGTTGGTTTTCCATGGTTTCCTCCGGTGTGTGTCGGGCGTACTGAGCAACGACGTGCGCCTGAGCGGCGTCACTCCCAGGGGTGCTGCCTGGCGGGAACTTGCCCGCGGCGCTGGTTCCGGGCAGCACGAAGCCATGCCCTTGGCCGAATGGGCCAACGCCGCGGCAGCCGGGGGCAGTTGGACGGCTGGGGGCATGGGAGCCGGATCCCGGTGTGGCGCCGGGTCCGGGGTGGGTCAGGGGTGGGTCAGGGGTGGTGGATCACCTGGCGCGGCCCGGGCCGGAGACCGCGCGGATCAGGTGGTGCTGGGTGTGTGGTCACGGGCGGTGCGGATCAGGTGGTGCTGGGTGTGGTCAGGGGGCGGTGCGGATCAGGTGGTACGGGGTGTGGGTCAGGCGGCGGCGCGGATCAGGTGGTATGGGGTGTGGGTCAGGGGGCGGTGCGGATCAGGTGGTGCGGGGTGTGGTCAGGGGCGGCGGATCACGATGTCGCCGACTCCGGTACGGGCGCGCACCTCGACGGTCTCGTCGGAGGACGCGGGTCCTTCCGATGCGCCGATGGAGTTGCGTACGCTCCCGATCCGCGTGTTCACATCGAGCCAGGCGGCCGTGGACTCGCGGATGCCGATCTCCAGGTCACCGGCCGCGGTCTGCAACACGACTTGGCCGCGCGCCACTTCGCCGACCCGGATCCCGCCGCTGGCGGACTTGGCGTCGACACCCGCGTGCGCGATGCCCACGGAGATGCGGCCGTTGGACGACTTCGCGCGCAGATCGCCGGTGACCTCCCCGACGGTGGTCTCACCGTTCCCGTTCTTGACCGTCGCCGTGCCCGCGATCTCGCCGACATCGATCCGCCCGGCCCCGGTGACCTCGGCGTCCCCTGTCACCCGGTCCACGCGGATGTCGCCGTGGTCGGTGTTGAGCCGGACGGTGGCTGCCTCGTCGATCTGGATGTCACCGAGCGCGGTCTTGAACCGGACGTCTCCGAACACGCCCGCACAGGTGAGGTCCGCCATGGATGAGCCACCGTGGACGTCCGAACCTGCGGGCAGCTCGATGCTCACCTCGATCGACCCGGCCTTGCCGAACAGGGACCGCTTCCTGGGCCCCTTGACCTGCAACTTGCCGCCCGCGCAGGTGACTTTGGTCTGCTCCGCGGCCAGGAGGTCCGCGTCGTCGGCGCTGCTGCTCGGCAGCACCTCGACCACCGTGGCGGTGCGCTTGCCCGCGGTGATGCGGGCGGTGCCGACCTCGAATTCGAGGGTGACGGAGATGGGTTCGGGGGTGTCGAATTCAGGCATGGCTGTCCCGTCCTCATGGCTGTGGTGTGCGTTCCCGCTGGTGGGGCGGGTGAAGGGAGAAGTGGTGTGCGGTACGGGTCCGGGCTAGGGGGGGGCGGCGGATCATGTCCGGTGGGTCGCGCCTGACCCACCGGACACCATCCACCGGACACCCCCTACCGGACCCAGCCCGTGAAGCCCTGTCTGCCGAGCTGGCGGGTGCGTCCCTGCGATCTGCTGGGCTCGGCGGGTTCCAGGGCGGTGGCGACGGCCCGTACCAGCCAGGCGTTGACCGAGAGGCCCTCCTGGGCCGCGGCGTCCTCGACCCGGTTCTTGAGGTGGCCGGGGAGGCGGAAGTTGATCCGCGCGGTGCTGCCGTCGTCACCCTCCGCCGGGACGGGGGCCAAGGGCGCCCGCGCCCCGCTCGGCGCGCTGTCGCGCTCCCGCGCATCCTCGTACGCCTCCTGGCCAGGCGGCGGTGTCACCACGAACTCGGGGTCGAGCCCGCGCAGCCGTACGTCGACCGAACCCGGCGCGAGGTCACGGGTGACTTCACCCATGGCAGCGGACAGCGCGTTGAGCAGGGTGAGCCGGGCGGCCGACTCCAGCGGGGCGGTGAGCCGCTCGGCCAGGGCCCGCGCTTCGGCGCCGCCCGCGTCCGCGGCGACCGCGAGCTCGTGCCGGAGATGGTCGACATACGGAGTAAGGTCCATGACGCCATCTTGGCACCACGATGGCGTCATGGCAACCCGCGATGGCGCAGGCGTGGCATCCCTGCCGCCATGCGCTCGGATCCGGGGGCCAGGGGGTGTCCGGTGGATCAGACGTCGCGACCCCGGCCGTGATGCGCCAGACACCCCCTAGCGGCGGCGCCGTGGTCGCAGGCGGCGGATGCGTTCCTCCCAGCGGCCCGCACGCCGGCCGGCCGTCCAGATGCGGCGGGCCCAGCGCACTGCCAGGCGTGCTTGTCGGCGGGGGTCCATCACGCGGCCTCGTGGTGATGGGCAGGCGCTCCCTGCTGCTGGCTGCCGAGGGAGTCGCCGTCGAACTCGTCCATGACTCCAGGGTGGTGCGCCCGACCACCCGGCGCATGCCGAGTGGTGGTGAGAGTCGCCTGTCGCCGGGAGTCTGCAGCCCCCCGGCCAGGTGAGCGGTGGGTCAGCTCAGCCGGGCGTCCGCGTACGCGACCATCGCATCGCGCTGGTACTCCGCGAGCCCGTCAGCGACCTTGTCGAAGTTGGTACGGAACTGCGGGTCCTCGACGTACGTGTTGCCCAGCCCCTTGTACGCGGCCGCGTTCGGCGTCCAGAACCGGCAGACGCCCTGGTAGTGGGCGTCCACCTCGGCCTGCACCGCGGGATCGGTGACCGGGGTTCCGGCCACCATGAACTCCGCGAAGCGGATCATCTGCGCCGTCACCTCGCGCTGCCACCGCTCGGAGTCCTCGTCGGTCATCGTCGCGACGGCCTGCCGGGACTGCTCCCACGCCTTCGGCCACCGCTCGCGCACCTCGGCGTCGATGGCGGGGGAGGGCTCGAAGCCCTCGAACAGGTTCTCCGGCCTGTTGATTTTCGTCATGGCGTTGTCGCCCCTGTCTCTCTTGGATTCCTCCAGTTCGGCGATGGTGCGCCCGACCGTGCGGGCCAGCGTCTCCAGCCGGTCCCGCTCCCGCAGCAGCCGCTCGTGGTGCTCGCGCAGCACGGCCACCCGGTCGACCTGGCTGTCCAGCACCGCCTGGATCTCGCGCAGCCCCAGGTCCAACTCCCGCATCAGCAGGATCTGCTGCAGCCGCAGGAGATCCGCCTCCTCGTAATAGCGGTGCCCGTTGCTTCCGATCCACGCGTGCGGCAGCAGACCGATCTCGTCGTAGTGCCGCAGTGTCCGGGACGTCACCCCGGACATCCGGGCCACGTCCGCGATCGACCAGGCCATGGCCGTGCCTCCCATCGCCGGGCCGGTCTCTCCGGCCCCACAACCGACCGTACGAGTTGACGCAGCGGCAACCACAAGTCCGACCCGGTGTCCGGATCGTGCCACATGCGGGGGTCTGTTACCGGCCACCCGGGCCGCCGGGTCACCGCCCGGTGGCTTGATCACACCTGCGGGGCCGTCGGAGCTCGACAGTCGCATGAGCCGGGCTCCCAAGTGCCTGGAGGGAAGGGGTACTTGGGTGTGCCGTCCTTCACCGTGATGGGGGTTCCCGCCCGCCTGGCCGGGCCGTTCGCGCCGCCATGGACCGCTGCGCGGCATCTCAGGGAAGATCATGGGTGAGTCCGCCGATGGGAGGCCCATGGAGATCACCGTGGACACGTTCACCGCGCCCTGGGAAGGGGTGCTGGCAGAACCGGCCGGGGGCAGCTCGGTGGGGGTGCTGGTGCTGGCCGGTTCGAGCGGCCGCGTCGAGACCGATCGCTGTCGGCTGCTGGCGCGTGCGGGTATGACCGCCCTGTCGATCCGGTGGTTCGGCGGTGCCGGGCAGCCCGGGGGAATCTGCGAGGTCCCGCTGGAGACCTTCACGCAGGCGATCGACCTCTTGCAGACCAAGGGGGCGGAGCGGATCGGTGTGCTCGGGGCGTCCAAGGGCGCCGAGGCCGCTCTGCTGCTGGCCGTCCGCGATCCGCGGATCGACGCGGTGGTGGCGGTCTCGCCGACGTCCCTGGTCTGGGGGAGCCTTGGTCCCGGCGTCGACGGCGAGAGCCACCCCTGTCGCTCCTCCTGGACGTGGCAGGGCAAGCCCGTCCCGTTCGTCGCGTACGACGACGACTGGACTCCGGCGGAAGCGGACGGCGAGCCCGTCGCCTACACGCCGCTCTACGAACGCAGCCGGCAGACCTTCGCCGAGGACGCCCGGCGGGCCGCGATCCCGATCGAGCGGTTCACGGCGGAGGTGCTGCTGGTGGCGGGCGGGGACGACGAGTTGTGGCCGTCGTTGCTATTCGCGCGGGAGTTGGTGTCCCGCGGCGCGTCGGCGGGCCGCCCGGTGAAGCTCATCAGCACCCCCGACGCCGGACACCGCCCGCGACTGCCGGGGGAGGGCCCACCAGCCCCTTCCGGCCGGTTCCGGCACGGCGGCACGCCGGAAGCGGACGCGGCGCTCGGTGCGAAGGCCTGGCCGGACATCGTGGGCGTACTCGGCGGCCGGGACGGCCCCGCTGCCACGGCCTGAGGCGCAACACCGGGTGTTGCAGTAGTAGTTGAGTACAGGCGGCCACAGCGTTGCTGACGCCGCGCACCAGGCCGACACCGCCGTGCCGCGCGCCGCCCTCGACGCCCCGGCCCACCGGTTGATCGCCGCGCAACCGGGCCGGCGCAGCCCCAAGTGGCGCCCGCGCCTCGGGCACCGCACGTTGATGAGGATTTCCGAAATCGGATCTTCCGTGGCGGCTGCGACACGTGCACGCTCGGGGCGTACGAGGCTGAGCCGACCCATCACGGCCCGCCAGACGGGAGTTGGGGACGGCGAGTGGCGTATCGGCCGGTAGGTGGAGGCCGCTCCATCATCATTCAGTCCCTCCCCAGGAGCAACCGGCAGTGTCGGCAGCCGAGTTGCGGTTCGACTCCTGTCCGCGGACACTGCTGTACATACATGGGTACGTGATCCCGAAACCGCCGGGCTACCGGGAAGTCGAGGGCACAAGGGGGTCCGGCCCTACGCGTCGTCGTCCCAGGCCATCGAACTCATCCGCCACCCAGCAGGCGTCCGCACGAACTGGGTGGTCTTGTGACCCGAGCCCTCGAACCATTCGCCATTGAGGAAACCGGACTTGCGATATTCGCTGAAGCGGTGCGCGACCGACCCGAACACTTCGGTCCGCTCGGCGACTTCCCATTCGGAGAATTCCGTCAGCGACCCATCGGTGAGCATTTTCTCCCGGGGCTCGATGAACGCGTCGAGATCGTAGATCACGGGCTCATCCCCGACATTGTTGATGATCATCCCTTGCGGAATGAACACCTCCCGGATGATGCCGATGTCGGGCGGAGTGCCACCGGTGTTGGTGAACGCGCTGAGGAAGGCACCCATCAACTGGTCCAGCTCGCCCTTGACTTCGGACACAAATACCCCTCCCGTGGAGAATCGCCTCGCTCGTGATCGTCACCCATGGCGGGCGTCTCGGCAAGGCCGATGTATGTCACACAGTAAAGCCGATGAGGGGAGTTACCGGCTCGCGACGTAGGGGCGGTCCCGGCGGGCGTCGTGGAGGACCGTGCCCCACCAGAGCAGCTGGTCGAGCATGACCTTGGCGGAGCCTTGCGGACCCTCCGGGTCGAGGAGGGTGCCGTCGGGGGAGAAGAGCAGGTAGTAGCGGGGGAACGAGACGTAGTCGCGGACGGTGTGGGCCTGCAACTCGTTGAAGACCTGCCGCAGTTGCTCGATGGCGAGCAGGCCGCCGCTGGCGCCGCTGTAGCCGACGAAGCCGATCGGCTTGGCCTGCCACTCGGTGTAGTGCCAGTCGATGGCGGCCTTCAGGGACGCCGGGAAGCTGCGGTTGTAGTCGGGGGTGACGATGACGATCGCATCGGCGGCTTCGAGGCGCCTGGTCAGTTCGGCCATGGACGCGGGGCGGGGCAGGTCGGGCTGCATCGCCGGCGGCACGGGCGGAAGTGCGAGGGGGATGTCGATGTCCGCCAGGTCGATCACATCGACCGCGAACTCCCCGTGCTGTTCGGCCTGTTCGGTGAACCAGTTCGCCACCACCGGTCCGAAGCGTCCCTCGCGGACGCTGCCGATGATCACTGCGAGCTTCAGCTGCTCACTGGGCATGGTGGTGCTCCTCAAGACGAGAGTGCCGGGTGGCCGGTCCCCGAGCGGGGCCGTGCACTCCAAGCTGCCTCGCCGTCGCGGGAGGAGGAAGGCCGGGCGGAGAGTGGTACCGGCAGGGCCATGATCCGGTCCATCGGCTGGTGTTACGTTCGGCGGGTGAGCGACAACGAGCTGGGCCTCTTCCTGCGTCTTCGCCGTGAGGCCGTCACACCGGCCGAGGCGGGACTGCCCGCGGGGCCGCGTCGCCGCACGCCCGGACTGCGCCGCGCGGAACTGGCGACGCTCGCGGGGGTCAGCGTCGAGTACGTCACCAGGCTGGAGCAGGGCCGGGACCGCAGGCCGTCGACGCAGGTCCTGTCGGCGCTGGCGGACGCGCTCCGGCTGACCGCCGGCGAGCGCGTCCATCTGCACCGGCTCGCCAAAGGCGCTGACGCGGGCTTCAGTTGTACGGGCGGGGCCGGCCCGAACAGGGTGGTGCGGCCCGCCGTGCAGGCGCTGCTCGACCGGCTGGAACCGGCGTCCGCGGTGGTGATGAACCGGCTGAGCGAGATCCTGGCCTGCACGGACGGCTACCGGCGGCTGGCCGGGCCGGTCGGCGTGCTGGACGGCGGTGACGGCAGCCCGCCGAACCTCGCGCGTTTCGTCTTCACCGACCCGCGGGCCCGCACGGCCTATCCGGACTGGGAGCGGGTCGCCGACGAGCAGGTCGCGGCCCTCAAGCAGGGGCCGGGGCAGGCCGATGCCCATGTCGGCGCGCTGATGGACGAGTTGACCGTGACGTGCGGGGCGGAGTTCACGCGGCGGCTGGACATGCTGCCGGGACTGCCGAGGGCGAGCGCGGTCCTGCGGATGGCCCACCCGGAGGCGGGCGAGCTGCGACTGGCGTACGAGACGCTCGAACTGCCCGCCGACGACGACCAGCGGCTCATCGTGCACCTCCCGGCCGACGAGGCGACCGCCGCCGCGCTGGACCGCCTCACCGGCCGCCGCCCGGGCGCCCTGCGGGCCGTCTGAGCAGCCAGCCACCCCGGGCCTCGGCACGCCAGCCGACCCCAGAAGCGCCACACAGATCGGCGGTGGCCCCGCACGGCCTCCGGGATTCGCGTCGGAGCCGCACATGAGGGCCTGGATGCCTCAGACACAGGCTCTGAAGCATCCAGGCCGCTCTGGCTTCGGTCAGTTCCAGCTAGCTCCCGCTACGGATCAACGACATCAACACCCCGTGGGTTTCCGCGTCGGCGGCCACGACAAGGCCGCGGCCTGCCGGTCCGAGCGGGGCGCCGTCGACCCCGGTGACTACACAGCCGGCGGCCCGGCACAGGGCGATGCCGGCGGCGAAGTGCACGCTCCCGGACAGATCGCCGCCGTCGGTGACGTACGCGGCACGCTTGCCGGCGGCGACCCAGGTCAACGCCAGCGTCGTGGACACGACACGCGGGCGGAACCGTTCGACGAACCCGGGGTGCGCCAGCAGGTCCACCGCCCGGAAGCCGGGCGCGCTCGGGAACGGCGGGTCCAGGTTGACGTCCACCAACTGGGTGGCGGACGTGGGCGCCAGCCGCGCGTCGGACCCGTCGTGCCGCACCCCGGCGGTCGCACCGTCAGTGAAGAAGACCTCCCCACTGAACGGGTCGGCCACCGCCGCCGCCCCGTCGCGCAGCGCCACGTTGACGGCCACCGTCATGTTGCCGACGGCGTAGTTCAGGGTGCCGCACAGCGGATCCACCAACCACTGGCGCACGGCCTCGGCGGCACCCTGCTGCCCGCCCTCCTCGCCGAGCACCGCGTCATCGGGCCGGGCGGCACGCAGCACGCCGAGAATTGTCTTCTCCGCCTCGACATCGGCGGCGGTGGCGAAGTCCCCGGCGCCCTTGTCGATACGGGTGAGTCGCTTGCCGTACATGGTGCGCACCACATCCGCCCCGGCACGGGCCGCAGCCATCGCAACCCCGGTATCGTCAAGGCCCGCATATGAGTCGATCATGCCGCGCAGAATACCGGCGGCGGCGATCCCCTACGGCCTCGACCGAGGGCGTTCACCCACTCCGGTGCTGCCGCGAGGCCGGGGGTGGTGGCGACTGGGTCGGCTGTGCTTGCCCATGCGCTCGATGGCCTCAGGCGGCGATTGTCGTCGGCGGCACCCCAATTCCCCGTGCCCTGGGGGAAGCCGGTGAACACCCCCGCCGCCAACCCCTCAACTCCCGTCGTACGGAGTCTTGTTGAGGACGCGGGCCAACTCCCGCAGGTCCGACGACGACGTACCGCCATCGCCACCCCCGCCGCAGCGACCGCCACCACGGCCGAGTCCGGCCGCCTGAAAGGGCGTTCGGAGGCATCGCGATGGATCAGCCGCCGTCGGTGAAGTGCCAGTACGTCGTGGCCTCCGGGCGCAGCCGACGGGCCAGCGGGTCGCCGATCAGGCGATGCAACCGGCCCCACGGCGTGATGGCCAGGTAGTAGAAGGCAGCGAGCAGAATCCGGCGCACGGTGGTGCACCTCCTCGGGATCGGGCGGCGGGCAGGCGAGTTGGTGGGTGGGAGTGGGAGGTGGGTGGGGGGAAGTCGGCGGCGGTCCTACGGGAAGCTCCTCCGAGGAGCGGCCTACGGGGACGAACCCCTCAGTCCACCGGAATCCTCGCCCGCCAGTCCCCCTTCTCCTCCCACACCGGCTGCGCCTCCTTCAACAGCAGGAACCCCCCGATGGCCAGCGCGTCGATGTTGGTCCGCATGAAGCATGTGTACGCGTCGTCCGGGGTGTTGACGATGGGCTCCCCGCGTACGTTGAACGACGTGTTGATCAGCACCGGGCAGTTCGTGCGCTCCTTGAAGGCGAGCAGCAGGCGGCGCAGATGTGGGTGGGCCGGGCCGACCGTCTGGACGCGGGCGGTGCCGTCGATGTGGGTGACGGCGGGGACGGTCGACCGGGCAACCCGCAGCAGGTCGAGCCCGCTGGTGCCGGCCGGCACCTCGTGGTCCAGCCGCTGCGCCGCGGACACCCGGCTCACGAGGAGCATGTACGGGCTGTCCTGCCGCAGGTCGAAGTAGTCCTTGGCGTCCTCGGCCAGGACGGCGGGCGCGAACGGGCGGAAGGATTCGCGGAACTTGGTCCGCAGATTGAGTGCCGACTGCATGCCGGGATCGCGCGGGTCGGCGAGGATGGAGCGCGAGCCCAGCGCCCGGGGCCCGAACTCCATCCGGCCCTGGAACCACCCCACGATCTTCCCGTCGGCCAGCGCGGCGGCCACCTCCCGGGCCAGCGTGTCCGGTTCGAGCCGGGTGTAGGGCGCGCCGAGGCGGTCGAGGCAGGTGGCGATCCGGTCGTCGGAGTACTCGGGTCCCAGCAGCGCCCCCGACATGGCGTCCCGAGCGGACTTCGGACGGGGTCGGGGCAGGGCAGCGCCGTCCGCTCCCGACGTGGCGTCCCGATGGGATTTGGGACGGGGTCGGGGCAGAGCAGCGCCGTCCGCGTCATGACTGTCCGTCAGATGGGAGCGGGGTGCGCCCCGCCCATGCGCGACCGCCAGCGCCGCGCCCAGCGCGCCGCCCGCGTCACCCGCCGCCGGCTGCACCCACAGCTCGTCGATTCCCGCCTGTTCGACCACCTTCCCGTTGGCCACGCAGTTGAGCGCCACGCCGCCCGCCATGCACAGGCGTGACTCGCCGGTCAGCTCGCGTGCGGTCCTGGCGAGCCGGACCACGACGTCCTCAGTGACCTGCTGCACGGAGGCCGCGAGGTCGAACTCCCGCTCCGTCAGCGGGCCTTCGGGCTGCCGCCTGGGGCCGCCGAACAACTCTTCGAAGGCGCGGCCGGTCATGACGCGGCCGCGCAGGTACTCGAAGTGGCGGACGTCGAGCCGGAAGGTCCCGTCCGGCTTGATGTCGATCAGCCGCTCGCGGATGAGCGGGGCGAAGCGCGGCGTCCCGTACGGCGCCAGGCCCATCAGCTTGTACTCCCCGGAGTCCACCTTGAAACCGCAGAAGTAGGTGAACGCCGAGTACAGCAGGCCCAGCGAGTGCGGGAAGCGCAGCTCGGCCAGTTGTCGCAGCTCAGTGTCCCGGCCGTGCCACAGCGTGGTCGTCGCCCACTCCCCGACGCCGTCGATGCACAGCACGGCGGCGGCGGGGAAGGGACTGGGGTGGAAGGCGGACGCGGCGTGCGATTCGTGGTGGCGGAGGGCCACGACCGGGGGCACCGCCCGCCCGCCCCGGGCGAGTTCGTCGCGTACCGCGTCCGCGGCCCTGCGCTTCCAGCGCAGCCACCCGGGAAACGAGTCCTGGAAGGCGGGCAGGGCGTGCGGGGCGGCACCGGCGAACGTGGCCATGACCCGGCGGAACTTGAGCGCCGGGTCCTCGTAGTACGCCACCGCCGACAGGTCGCCGAGAGCGATGCCGCCCTCGTTCAGGCAGTACTCGACGGCCTGCCGGGGAAAGGACGGGTCGTGACGGCGGCGGCTGAACCGCTCCTCCTGGGCCGCCGCGACCGGCACGCCGTCGGCGACCAGGGCGGCGGCGCTGTCGTGGTAGTACGCCGACAGACCAAGCACCAGCTCCGTCACGTTCCTGTCCCTCCTCGGATGCGGGCGGCCGGTACGGTCAGAACATCGGGTAGATGGAGGCGTCGTCCTTGGGCTGGGCCTTCAACTTCGGTTTGCGGCGCAGCAATCGGTTCAGTACGTTCCGCAGCAGTGTCATCGTGACCTCCTCCTCCGCTCTACGGTCATCGCGGCTTCCTCCGCTCTACGGCAGTTCCAGGTGCTCGGCGAGCACGCGGGCCACGGTGTCGTAGCCCGCGTCCACGCAGTGCACGCGGTCCACGAACAGCCAGTCGTCGTCGGCGACCGCCTCACCGAGCGCCGGATTGAGATCGAAGAAGCCGACCCCGGCGCTCGCGCAGCCCTCGCGCAGCGCCTGCGCGTAGCGGCGGCCGACCTCCATCGAGGCGATGTCGTTGTGCAGCCGCCGCCAGTTGGAGACCTCGTCCAGTTCGTCGAAGAGCGCCTTCTCCTGCGGGGCGGGCTCCTCGCGGACCCAGGGGGCCAGCGGTTGCAGTACGTAGGTGAGGCGGGCGCCGAACGCGGTGGCGAAGCGCTGCCAACCCTTGAGGTGACGCACCGTCAACTCACTGGCTCGGGCGATGCGTTGGTCGGGGGTGGGGAGGTTCTCCGGTGCCGGGCCGCATTCGAAGAAGGCGCCGTGGCGGCCCTGCTGGGACTCCGGGAGCCTGCTGAGGACCAGGTTGTTCACACCCGACAGCACGACGATCTCCTCGACCTCGTCCAGATAGTGCTGGAAGAGGGTGGTGAGCATCAGCTCCTGTACGGAGTTCAGGCTCTGGCCCGCGAAGTTCAGCCACGGGCGCCCGGGGGCGTGGCGGCTGCCGAGGCGGGAGGGGACGGTGGCGTGGTCGCCGGTGGCGCCGACGCCGAAGACGGCGGAGCTGCCGGCAAGCAGCCGCACCGGCCCCGGCGGGCGCTCGCCCGCCACGGAGGCCGTCCGGCCGTCCGCGGTGTGCGAGATCCGGAAGCCGCACGGGTCGGTGCGGTAGACCGGGGTGTTCTCGTTGCCGTACTGGAAGAAGCCGATGTACGGCTGGTCCTCCAGGACGAACGTGTAGTGCTCCATCTGGGGCGTCAGTTCGGCCCGTGGGGACTTCACGGCGGTCTGCCCTCCTTCTCACCTCGTCAGGGGTACGGGTTACAGGTCGTACAGGGCGCCGGGACGGTCCTCGCGGATGAGGTCGGCGTTGATGGCCATCGCGGCCAGCGCGCCGCTGGCCGCCGCCATGGCCGCCTGCTGCATGTTCTTGCCCAGGTCGCCGGCGACGTAGAGACGCGGCAGCGAGGTGCGGCCGCGCTCGTCGGTCTGCACCTCGGTCAGGTCGGCCGCCTGGAGCCAGGGGCGCAGCGGCCGCACCCTCGGCTCGGTCTCCAAGTGCGTGAACAGGGCGGTGAATTCGAGGGACCGGCCGTCGTCCAGCTTGACGCTGACCCCGTCGGGATGACCGGCGATGCCGAGCACCTTGTCCGCGACCGTGGGCACCCCCGCGGCGGCGAGCCGGGCCTGCTCGTCCGCGGGCAGTTCGCGCTGGTCGGAGAGATAGGTGAGGGAGGACGCCCACACCGTGAGGGTCGCGGCCAGGCACTCGCTGGGCACCCCGCCGCCGTAGACGCCGAACGCGCCGTCGCGCACCTCGTAGGCGTGGCAGTACGGGCACTCGAAGACGCTTTTGCCCCACAGGTCGGCGATGCCGGGGAGGTCGGGCAGGATCGAGCGGACCCCGGCCGCGTACAGCACCGTACGGCTGCGCAGTTCAAGGCCCGAGCGGGTCACGGTGACGACCTCGTCGCCGTCGGGCGACACGGAGGTCACCTCGTCGTCGCGCAGCTCCACCCCGTATCCGGCGATCTCGGCGCGGGCCCGCTCCCGGAAGTCCGCGATCGTCACACCGTCGTTGGTGACGACGTTGTGCATGACCCCGGCCGCCATGTTCCGCGCGTCGCCCGAGTCGATCAGCACGGTCCGGCGGCGCGAGCGGCCCAGGTACAGAGCGGCGTTCAGGCCCGTGGGGCCGCCGCCGACGATCACGGCGTCATAGGGAGTGGCTGTCATTTTCTCCTCTTTCATCTTCTGTGTTCGGGTTGTGCGAGCCCGTGGCGTCCGCGAGATCCTGGGTCAGGACGACCTTGCGCAGCGGGGCGAGCAGGACGAGGGCGCCCACGATCAGGGCGGCTCCGAACGTCACGAAGACCGTGGCGACGGAGGAGAAGCGGGCGAGCAGGCCGCCGAGGGCCGCCCCGACCGGCATGGTTCCCCAGGAACACAGTCGCGACACGCTCATCACGCGCCCCTGGAGTTCGGCCGGGGCGAAGCGCTGGCGCAGGGACAGGACGGGGATGTTCCAGCTCATCATGAACACGCCGTTGCACAGCAGCGCGGCACCCACCGCCACCACGTTCCCGGCGAGCCCCATCGCGATGTACGCGCTGCCCGACAGCACAAGCGACGCCATCGCGAGGGGGATGGTGGGCACCTGCTCGGCAAGGCGGCCGGCCAGCCACGTGCCGAAGACCGAGCCGATCGAGCCGACGGTGAGCAGCAGTCCGTAGCCGACGGCGTGCAGGTGCAGCGGTCCGTACGCGAGGAGCACCAGCATGGAGAAGGTCGCCGAGTACACAAGGCCGTACAGCGCGCTCGCCGCGAGGGTGCGGGCGAGCGCCGCGCGGCCGAGCACGAAGCCGACGCCCGCCCGGATCTCCCGCCACATCGAGGAGCCGGCCCGAGCGGTCTCGCGCGGCGCTGGTACGACCCCGGCGAGGCCGGTCAGCAGGATGGCGGCGATCGCGTACAGGGCGCCGCCGGTGGCCAGCGCGAGGGTGGCGCCGACCCCGACGAGGAGCCCGGCGAGCGGCGGGCCCGCCATCTCGTTCAGGATGACCTGCGGGGCGAGCAACTGCCCGTTGGCGCGCTCCAGTTGCTCGGGGGCGACGATCGCGGGCAGCATCGCGGGCCCGGCGGTCTCGGCGAGCGTCTCGGCGATGCCGAGCACGAAGGCGAGCCCGTACAGCAGGGGCACCGAGCCCCCGGCGGCGAACGCCGCGATCGCCCCGAGCAGTACGACGGTCCGCACGACGTTGCTGAGGAGCAGCAGCCGGCGGCGGTCGTGGCGGTCCACCAGCACACCCGCGGGCAGCGCGAACAGCAGCCAGGGAAGCATGTTGACGGCGGTGAGCCCGGCCACCACCAGCGGCTGGGGATGTCCGGCGACCACGAGCAGGGGCAGCAGCGTACGGGTGATGCCGTCCCCGGCGTTGGAGGCCACCGAGGACGCCCAGAGCCAGCGGAACGGGCGTCCGAGCCGGGGCGTGCCCCGCGTGGCCGGAGGATCTGCCGTGGTCAAGAAACCTCACTCTGATCTGGTGCCGGAACCGGTGCGCGGTGCTGCGTTCAGGCGGACCAGCTGCGCAGACCCAGGAGCCGTTCACCGAGCGGGGTCAGCTCGGCGCGGTCGTACAACTCGCGTTCCCGCTTGCGGGGTTGGCCGTGGTGTTCGTGCTCGTGCGGCGGGATCCGGTCCCGCCAGAACGCGATCCGGGTGTCGCGCAGGGCGGTGTCGTGCTCCAGGGCCGGGGCCATGGAGATGTACTGGGCCATGCGCACCTGGTCCGCCGAGCGGTTGGGCCGCACTCCGTGCGGCAGCAGGCTGTTGAAGATGATGAGGTCCCCGGGATCCACCCGGGGGGTGACGATCTCGTGGCCGGTGAGGTCCGGGGTCATCGGGTCGCGGTCGGCGGGCTGCTCGGCGAGCCAGTTGTCGAGCTTCTCGAAGATGCCCGGCACGCACTGGAACCCGCCGATGTCCTCGTTGCCGGCGCTGAGCGACAGGACGCCCTGGCAGCTGACCGGCAGCGGGCGCCGCGAGGTGTCGACGTCCCAGTGGACGAAGCCCTCGAACTCCCGGGTGCCGCGGTTGGGCGGGTTGACGTTGGCGAAGTCGATGACCACCCACAGGTCGGTGGTGTCCCAGAGGTCCACGAAGGCGTCGTAGAGGCGCGGGGTCTGCCGGTTGTCCCACATCGCCTGGTGGTTGTAGATCTCCACCAGACCGCTGTGTCCGGGCAGCCGCTGACTGGGCGCGTCGCTCTTGTACCAGGTGGCCTGGTCGGCCGGGTCCATGTCCTCGAACGCGAACAGCGCCCGGGTCAGCCGTTCCACGTTGTCGGCGGGGACCGCCTGGCGCACGATGACATAGCCGAGGGTGATCCACTGCTCCCAGTCCTGCGGCGACAGGGTGCGCAGGGGCAGCCGTTTGCGGACGTCCCTGAGCTGGGTGGCTTCCATCGAGCTCCTCGTTCCGGTTGGTGCGGTGAGATGTCGGGAGAGGTCAGGAGTGGATGACGGTGCGCTCGTCGGCGAGTACGACGGCGTCCAGCGGGGTGCCATCGAGCAGGGCGAGCGCCTCGTCGAGGCTGTTGAGGATCGGGCGGCCCCCGGCGTTGGCGCTGGTGTTGATGACGACGGGAAGTCCGGTACGGGGCTGAAGGGCGAGGCAGAGCCGGTGCAGCAGCGGGTGTTCGGCCGAGGTCACCGTCTGCAGGCGGGCGGTGCCGTCGATGTGCCGGACCTCGGTCAGCTCCTCGGCCCGCTCGGGGCGCACCCGTACGGCGAAGAGCATCCGGTCGGTCTGGTCGAGCGGGCCGCTGAAGTACTGGTCGGCCACCTCCACCGGGCACAGCGGGGACACCGGGCGGAACCACTCGCGGTGCTTGATGGCCTGGGAGACGTGCTTGCGCGCGCCGGGCCAGTGCGGGGAGACCAGGAGCGAGCGGTGGCCCAGGGCGCGCGGGCCGGTCTCCATGCCGCCCGCCAGCCAGGCCACGCAGTGGCGGTCGGCCAGCAGCTCGGCGACGCGGTCGATGAACTCGGCCTCGCTCGCCAGGACTTCACGGCGGTGACGGGTGTCGGCAGTGCTGGTGATGAGCGCGGGGCCCGCGTAGGCGGGCTCGGCGTCCGCCGCGCGGCGGGGCCGGTCCTCCGCGTTCGCCAGCGCCAGCGCGGCGCCCAGCGCGATGCCCGAGTCGTCGCAGCAGGTCGGGATGTGGATACGGTCGAACAAGTCGGCCTGCGCCAGGCGGGAGTTGGCGAGGATGTTCAAGGCGCAGCCGCCCGCATAACACAGCACCCGGTACTCGGGATGGCGCTCGCGCAGCGCCGTGACCAGGTACAGCAGGTCCTGCTCCACGGCCGCCTGCACGGTCGCGGCCAGATCGCGGCAGACCGCGTCCTCGGGGCTCGTGCCGATCACGAAGCGGCGACCGGACGCGGCGCGGATCTCGTCGGGGAAGATCTCGCCGTAGGAGTGCACCACGTCGTCGTCGGTGGCGTCGGCGAGCAGCCCGTCGAGATAGCCGCCGGAGCTCTCGTCGTACTCGAACCAGCTGTCCTCGTACCGCAGTGCGCTGCCGATGGGCGCGGTGGCGCCGAGCGGCGCGAACAGCTCGTCGGCGCGCCGGGACCGCTCCCCGATCATCATGGCCCGCACCACCGGCAGCAGATCCGGGTCGACCTCGCCGGTGGCGGCGAGACCGAGGAGCTTGCCGGTGTCGAACTGGCCGCCGTGGACGCGCCGGGCCAGCGCCTCGTACAGCAGGCCGAAGCGCGGGCCGGTGCGGTTGTCGAACGACCGGACGGGCACCAGGTCGTCCCCGTCGCCGAGGCAGACCATGCCGCACTCGGCGTAGTTGCCGGTGCCGTCCAGGGCCAGGGTGAGCGCCTTGGACTCGCCGGAGGTGTAGTAGGCGAGGGCGGCGTGCGCGTAGTGGTGGCGCACCGCGGTGAGCGGCACCGAGCGGGTGGCCCCGGTGAGCGCCCACTCCACCGGCTTCAGCGGGCGCAGCACCGAGGTCGCCAGGGCGTCACCCGGCCTGCTCCAGGTGATGTCCTGCCCGACCAGTTCGGTGAGCGGGCCGGGCAGGATCTCGCAGGCCGGGGTGTACCAGTCGGACACGGCGATGCCGGTGACCGGGCCGCCGGCCCGCGCGAACAGCGTGCCGATCCAGCCGCCGACCTCATCGGCGAACGTCTCGTTGCCGCCGCACACATGGCGCAGTCCCACCTGGCGTTCGGCCTCGATGACGTGGACGCCCGAGGCCTCGGCCAGGGCGGCGCCACCGTCGTGTCCGAAGTTCAGACCGATCGTCGGCATACGGTGCAGCTCCCTCTCAAACGGCGGAGACGACCTGGGCGTGGTGCCGTTCGAGCAGTCCCTGCACGGTTTCGCGCATGTACGCGCAGTACCCCGGTGACATGACCTGGATCGACCCGTTCTCCTCCTCAAGCGCCCCGGCCGAACCGCCCGAGCAGGTGCCCTGGAGCTCGCAGCCCTGGCAGCCGGGCCCGTTGGTGTAGGCGCGCATGCCGTAGTCGCGGTAGCCGGGGGAGTTGAAGATGCCGCGCCAGTCGTCGATCGAGCCGAGCTTGCGCGCGGTCGCCTTGCAGGCGAAGACGCTGCCGTTGGGCTCGATGGACAGCTGCCGGCCGACGGCCGGGCAGGTCTTGTAGTCCGCCTGGGCGGCCCACTTCTGCTCGTCGGCGATCATCTGGAACGTCTGGTACCAGTAGCCGCTCAGCTGCACCCCGCGCTCGCGTCCGTAGTCCACGGCCGAGAGCAGCCGCTGGGCCACGTCGTGCGGGCTGTGCTGCTGGAAGAACTCGTTCGCCTGGAAGGAGACGATGACGTCCAGGGAGTCCAGGCCCGCCTCGGCGACGAAGTCGATCAGCGGGGTGCCCCACTTGTCCCAGGTGTACTGCGAAAGCACCGTCGTGATGCTGACCGGGACCCCGGCCGCCTTCATGTCGAGGATCGCCTTGCGGACCACGGGCCAGGCGGTGCGCTGCTGCTGCCCGCCGCGGAACTCGCCGGTCTCGGGGACCAGGTAGTCGATCGAGACGGTGGTGTTGACCTGGTGCTCGGCGAGCGCGGCGAGCAGCTCGGCGTCGATCCGCGAGCCGTTGCTGGTCATGTCGTACGAGAGGCTGACGCCGTCGTAGGACTCCCCGAAGGTGCGCAGGATGTGCAGGATGGTGCCGCGTGCAAGGGTCGGCTCGCCGCCGAAGAACGACACGGTGAGCTCGCCGCCGCCGTTGGCCTTGCGCAGCGCGACGGCCTCCCGCAGGGTCTTCTCGGCGACCTCGGCCGACATGTGCATCGAGGGGTTGCGGCCGCCGTCGGTCCCCTCGTTCCAGTCGCCCTTGGCCAGGGTGGGTCCGGTGTCGCCGCGCGTCGCGCGCAGCTCGACCAGCACGGGACCGGGCTTGACGGACTCGCCGGAGTGGTTGCGCTCCTCGACGCCGCCGTCGAAGTTGTACGCGAAACAGCCCTGACAGCTGAAGTTGCACGCGTTGGTGAGGACCAGCTGGATCGAGGAGTGGAAGACACCGGTGCTGAGCGCCTCGCCGCGGGTGGACAGCAGCGCGTCGATCTCGGCCGCCTCGTCGTAGCCCGCCGCCACCAGGTACTTGGCCTCGATGAGGCTCTCCACGGTCTCCTTGTCGGCGCGCTCCCACAGCTTGTCCAGGGGCAGCCCCTCGGAGGCCGTGCGCAGCAGGTCGATCGTGTCGCGGTCCACCAGCCGGGCGTTGCCGAACAGGGAGTGGAAGGCAATGGTGCGATCGTCGTCGAAGTTCTCCAGGCGGCCGCCGAACCGCGAGTAGTCGCGGTCGTTCGCCGAGCGCAGGGTCCGGACGTAGCGGGAGGACTGATAAACCGGGGTGGACATCGGCGTGCTTCCTCCTGGGAGTTTCACGGTGTGCGGCGGGAAGCCTCAAGGAGTAAGGAGCAGCAGAGGGGCCCGTCGTGGTACGGGAGAACCGGGACCTGTCGCCACCGGGAAGACAGCGTGCTCAGACCACCCCGTGACGACAGGCCCCGGGAAAGAGGAGCGGCAACGAGCTCAGGCCCGGGCGCTCGTTTCCTCCGCCTTCGCGGTGGGAACCGACTCCGCCTTGGGACGCGGGGTGATCGTCGGCGCATTGCCCTTGTCGGTCGACACGAACCCGCAGGGCCGTGAAGACGCGGTGGGTGTCGGGTTGTTCATCTTGGTGACTTCGGCCATCTGGGTCACTCCTCGCCGTGAGATATACGGTGCGTGGAACTACCGACGAGCCAGCCAAGCACGGCCCCGGCCGGACCGAGAACTTTCTTTCTGGCCATATGCCCCTGCCGCCCGCCCACCCGCCGCACTCGAACCCCCCACACCCCAGGGACCCCACCCGTCCCCCTCCCCGAAGCTGGTCCGACCGCCCGCCACCCCGCCCCCAACTGCGGGAATACATCCGGGCGTTGGGCGCAGAACCCCCGAACCCCGAAGCCCCCACAAGCTTCCGAAGCGACCGGGCGCACGCGCCGGAGCGGGGGACAGACGAACCATTCCCGGCGGCGCTCAAGGCCGGTATCCCCCTGGACACACGCGGGCCGTACGCGGCGGATCTTCGGCCCGCACGGGCACCCCCACCGGCCTCACCGGCCGCCCCCGAGCGATCCCCCGACGTCGACCACCCGCGCCCACCCCGGCGGCGAACCCGGTACGTAACCGGGGTCGTCCTCGTTCCACGACGGCCGGGCCCGGCGGGGGAACAGGCCCACCATCGTGCGGCACGGTGGGCGCGTGCTGGGCCAGGGGGCTGACCATCGGTCAGGGCGCGATGGCATCAGGGCGTGGCTGTGCTGGGGTGAGTCGATCAGGACGGCGGCGAATCCGGTCCACGATCCGGCGGGTGGGGTGCTCTTGCCGGTAGCCGCGCAGTCGCGGCGCTTCCGGCCGCCCCGGTGAAGTGCACCCCAGCGCCCCGGTCTGCTCGGGGACAGTGCCGAGCACGCCCGTCCAGGTGGGTTCGGTGTGGGCCAAGCAAGGTGAACGGGCCGGGGGGCGGGCTCAGTTGTGGGAGACGGTGAGTTTGTAGAAGGCGACGCGGGCGCCGTTGGTGGTGCTGTTGGAGGACGACTGGTTGTAGGAGCCGGCCTTGAAGTACTGCTGGTAGGCGTTGAAGGAGGACGGGATCGGGTAGTGGGTGGTGCTTCCGTTGACCGTCAGGTCGAGCGTGTGCCCGCCCGAGACGCCGATGGTGTAGCTCCATGTGGTGCCGACCGGTACATGGCCTACGGTGTGTCGTGTCTGGCCACCCGAGGGCGAGTTCTCCGTACCGAGGGCGATGTCGCCGTTGGAGTCGTAGTACAGCTCCACGAGTGGCTTGGTGGATGAGCCACCCGTACCGAGGTGGATCTGTCCGACACACACATGGGAGGTCACCGACACCACGCGCAGTGTCGCGTCGAGGCGGTGGGTGCCCTGGAGCGGCCAGTTCGCGGGGCTGCCGACGCGGTTCATCTCGCGCAGTTCGGAGCGGGCGTAGTTGGAGTTCGGTGTGGTGACGCCCTTCTCGGGCGCCCAGAAGGTCATCGCGCCGTCGTGGCCGTCGGTGTAGAAGTACGAGTCCTGGAACCCGTTGGCGCCCTGCAGCCGGGACGAGGGGATCGTGGTCGGCGAGCCGGGGGAGCCCACGGGTTCCTGGAGTTCCCACACCGACAGGTCGAAGTTGCCGCCGGGTGCCACCCGTGCGGCGGGGTGCGGGACGGCTGGAGGTGTGGCCGATGAGGCGGGAGCCGCGAGGGCGAGGCCGGTGGCGGCGGTCGCAGCGGCCAGGGCGGTGAGCAGCGTGCGTATGCGCATGGGGGGGCTTCTCCGCGTAGATGTTCATAACCATGGACATTGAGTGTGGATGTGAACTCTGGAACGGTAGAACCCTGCTGAGGACGCGTCAATATCTGTGGCCGATCCGGTGAGCGGTGAGCGCCGGACCGGCCGCCGGCCAAGGGGCCACTGGGTGGCGATCCCCACGCCGCGCGCGTACGAGGGTCTCGGTGGTCTCCCCGGTGCGCTCGAATGCTTTCGGTTGTCCTGGCAAACCTGATGCGGGGCAAGTGCACTGCATCGAGGTAATACCGACCGGATCTTGGCATGAGCCGACGGCAGCGGGCCTATTACTGGTCCCGGAGAGCTGGGCGGATTCCACAGATCCGCTCTCAGTTCTCCTTCGTCGGTTGGCCGGCGTACTGCGATCACCCCTCGCGAAGGAGAGAGCCCGGCGGATGACCCTTGAGACCACCCCGGAAGCGCAGCCCGCGCCACCTCGGCAGAAGAGTCTGGGCACCGCGGCTGCCCGCAACCTTGCCACCACGGCAAAGTCCGCCCCGCAGATGCAGGAGATCACCTCTCGCTGGCTGCTGCGGATGCTCCCCTGGGTGGAGACCAAGGGCGGTGCCTACCGGGTGAACCGCCGGCTGACGTATGCCGTCGGCGACGGGCGCATCGAGTTCGTCCAGGACGGTGCCCATGTCCGGGTGATCCCCCGTGAACTCGGCGAACTGGCCCTGCTGCGCGGCTTCGAGGACGTCGAGGTGCTGGCCGCGATCGCCGACCGGTGTGTCCAGCGCGACTTCCGGGCCGGCGACGTGCTGGTCGAGCGTGGCGCCCCCGCCGGGCAGGTCCACCTGATCGCCCACGGCCAGGTCAGCCAGACCTCCGTCGGTCAGTACGGTGACGAGGTGGCCGTCGCCCTGCTCGCCGGCGGTCACCACTTCGGTGGGGACACTCTGTTGGACGCCGACGCCACGTGGGACTGCACCGCCACCGCGGAGACGGCCGGCACCCTGCTCGCGCTGTCCCGCGCCGACTTCGACGGCGTGCTGTCCAGGGCGCCGAGCCTGCGGGCCCACATCGAGCACTACAGCTCGCTGCGTCTGAAGCGGCAGAACCGCCACGGCGAGGCCGAGATCGGGATGTCGGCCGGTCACGCCGGCGAAGCCCAACTGCCGGGCGCCTTCGCCGACTACGAAATCCACCCGCGCGAGTACGAACTCTCCGTCGCGCAGACGGTTCTGCGGGTCCACACGAGGGTCGCCGATCTCTACAACGGGCCGATGGACCAGACCGAGGAGCAGCTCAGGCTCACCATCGAGGCGCTGCGCGAGCGCCAGGAGCACGAGCTGATCAACAACCGGGAGTTCGGGCTGCTCCACAACGTCGCCTTCAAGCAGCGGTTTCAGACGCGCTCGGGGCCGCCCGCCCCGGACGACCTCGACGAGCTCCTGTGCCGGCGCCGCGGCACGAAGCTGTTCCTCGCCCACCCCAGGATGATCGCGGCGATCGGGCGCGAGTTCAACGCCCGCGGGATCTGCCCGGGCCAAGTCGATCTCGGCGGGCACCAGGTCCCGGCGTGGCGCGGCGTCCCGATCCTGCCCTGCGACAAGATTCCCATCAGCGAGGAGGGGACCAGTTCGATCCTCGCGATGCGAACCGGCGAGGACAGCCAGGGCGTCATCGGCCTGTACCAGACCGGCCTGCCGGAGGAGCACGAGCCGGGGCTGTCGGTGCGCTTCATGGGCATCAGCGAGCAGGCGATCACCTCGTACCTGGTCTCCACCTACTACTCCGCCGCCGTCCTGGTGCCCGATGCGCTCGGCGTGCTGGAGAACGTGCAGATCGCCCGCAGGCGCGACTAGGAGCCGAAACGGCCTGCCGTCCCGGGCGGCCCTACCCGGGGTTCGGGGCAGACCGCCCCGCCCCACTTCACCTCACCTCAGGAGCTACGGATGCCCGAGCCTGGTTCTGCCCCTGCGCTGTCGAGCCAGTCAGCCGCCGCGGCCCGTCTTCAGGCGCGCACCCATACCTCCGGCGTCGAAGCCGGGGCCCGGCCCGCCCTGCCCGGGCCGCCCCGGGTCCCCGTCCCAGCGGCAGCCGTTCCCGCAGACACGTCCGTACCCGGTATCGGACCGGGTGGTGACCTGATCGAGCGGCAGGTGCGGGAGGGCACCGCACCGGCGAGGCAACTGGGCCCTGCCCTGGAACGGATCCTGCGCGGCCCCACCGGTCTGGGCACGGCCGGCTTGCGGCTGGGCCGGCGCGAGCCGGCCCCCGCTCCTGGGCCACCGGCGGAGGGCATCGCGATCCCGGGCCTCTACCACCATCCGGTACCGGAGCCCGACCCGGCGCGGGTGGAAGAGGTCAGCCGCAGGATCAAGGCATGGGCGGTGGGCGAGGTCGAGGCCTACCCCCCGGAGTGGGAGGACCAGTTCGACGGCTTCTCCGTCGGCCGCTACATGGTCGCCTGCCATCCCGACGCTCCCACCGTCGACCACCTGATGATCGCCGCACGGCTGATGGTCGCCGAGAACGCGGTCGACGACTGCTACTGCGAGGACCACGGTGGCTCACCCGTCGGTCTCGGCAGCCGACTCCTGCTGGCGCACACAGCCCTCGACCCGCTGCACACCACGAACGAGTACGAGCCGCCGTGGGCGGACTCGCTCCAGTCGGACGCCCCCCGGCGCGCCTACCGCTCCGCCATGGAGTACTTCCTCCAGCACGCCACTCCCTCCCAGGCCGACCGGTTCCGGCACGACATGGCCCGTCTGCACCTGGGGTATCTCGCCGAGGCCGCGTGGGCCGAGACGGACCACGTTCCCGAGGTGTGGGAGTACCTGGCGATGCGCCAGTTCAACAACTTCCGCCCCTGCCCCACCATCACCGACACCGTCGGCGGCTACGAACTGCCGGCAGACCTGCATGCCCGGCCCGCCGTGCAGCGCGTCATCGCCCTCGCCGGCAACGCCACCACCATCGTCAACGACCTGTACTCGTACACCAAGGAACTCGACAGCCCCGGCCGGCACCTGAACCTGCCGGTGGTGATCGGCGAACGCGAGGGCAGGTCCGACCGGGACGCCTATCTGAAGGCGGTCGAGGTCCACAACCACCTCATGCACGACTTCGAAGCCGAAGCCGCCGCCGTGGCGGCAGCCTGCCCCGTCCCGAGCGTGCTGCGCTTCCTGCGGGGAGTGGCCGTATGGGTCGACGGCAACCACTACTGGCACCAGACCAACACCTATCGATACAGCCTGCCCGATTTCTGGTAAAGAATGGACCTCTCTGTGACCACCGAGCTCACCACCAACACCTCCGCCTTCATCCCCGCCCCGGTGTCGCCCTACCAGGGGGACATCGCCCGTTACTGGGACCAGGAGGCCAGGCCCGTGAACCTGCGTCTCGGCGACGTCGACGGGCTCTACCACCACCACTACGGCATCGGCGACGTCGACCACGCCGCCCTCGGGAACGCCGAGGACAGCGCGTACGAGAAGAAACTGATCGCCGAGCTCCACCGCCTGGAGTCGGCGCAGGCCGAAGTCCTTTTGGACCACCTCGGCTCCATCGGGCGTGATGACACACTCATGGATGCCGGCTGCGGGCGGGGCGGGTCGATGGTTATGGCGCACCAGCGATTCGGATGCAAGGTCGAGGGGGTCACCCTGTCGGCCAAGCAGGCCGAGTTCGCCAACCGGCGCGCCCACGAACTCGGCATTGACGACCACGTCCACGCCCGCGTGTGCAACATGCTCGACACGCCCTTCGAGACCGGGCGGGCAGCGGCTTCGTGGAACAACGAGTCGAGCATGTACGTCGACCTGGACGACCTCTTCGCCGAGCACTCCCGCGTCCTCGCGGTCGGCGGCCGCTATGTGACCATCACCGGCTGCTGGAACCCGCGTTACGGCCAGCCCTCGAAATGGGTCTCCCAGATCAACGCCCACTTCGAATGCAACATCCACTCCCGCCGGGAATACCTGCGCGCCATGGCCGACAACCGTCTCGTACCGCAAGCCGTCATCGACCTGACCGCCGCGACCACGCCCTACTGGCAGCTGCGGGCCACCTCCTCCCTGGTCACCGGCATCGAAGAAGCCTTCCTCAACTCGTACGCGGACGGCTCCTTCCAGTACCTCCTGATCGCAGCCGACCGCGTCTGACCTCGCTGCCCCTCCGGTGGTGGTGGCACATGGGGCGGGGCCGGCCGGGGTCGACCTCGCCCGGCCCCTGGCCACCGACATGACTCGACCATGCCGAACGGGCTCACTTGGGGAGCAGCCGGTTGACGCGGTACACCTCCGGAACGCAGAGGTTGGCCGCGGCGGCGACGGCGATCAAGCCCGCGCACACCATCAGCACCGCCCGGTTGTCCCAGGCGTCCGCCGCGAGGGCGGTGATGAGGTAGCCGAGGGGGATGGCGAGGCGTTCGCCGATGTTGTTGAACGCGCTCATGCGGCCCAACTCGGCCTGGGGTACATGCTGTTGGAAGGCGGTGCTCCACGTCACGATCGCGACGTCGAGCCCGATCCCCGCCAGCAGGGCGGCGAGCAGCACGAAGACGAGCGGCAGGCCCCATGCCATCGCGGCCAGGGGGAGCGTGAGGGTGAAGCCGGTCGCCACCGACACCGCAAGGAGGTGGTGCGGCTTCCAGCGCAGGCACACCAGCGTCCCGGCCAGCAGCCCCGTCGCGAAGGCCGCCTGAACCAGCCCCCAGTCACGCGCGCCCCCGTACCGCTGCGCGGCGACGACGGGCCCGAGGAGCTGGTAGCCGGCCAGCCACGCTGCGACGAGGACGGTTCCGGCGGCCGTGTACGTCCACAGCCAGGTGCGCGACCAGAAACCGGTCCATCCCGCCCGCAGGTCGGCCAGGGCGCTGTTGACGGCGAGGGGGGCGTCCAGGCGGAGGCCGAGGAGCAGCAGGGCCGCGACGGCGAAGGTCAGCGCGTCCCAGGCCAGCGCCCAGGCGGGCCCGCTGAAGGCGACGATGATTCCGCCGACGACGGGCCCGAGCACCTTGACCGCGTTGCTCGGCAGCCGCAGCAGCACGTTGGCCTGCTGGAGGTGCTCGGCCGGGACGATCTGGCTCACGGCTCCCTGGGCGGCGGGCACGGTGAGGGCGACCGCGGTTCCCGAAGCGAAGCCGCAGACGGCGATGGAGGTGGTCGTCGCGTGGCCGGTGGCGACGGTCGCGGCCAGCGCGCCCTGAGCGACGGCGGCGAGCAGGTTGCCGAGGAAGAGGATCCGGCTGCGGGACAGCCGGTCCGCGAGGACCCCGCCCGCGAGCAGGAAGACGATCGTGGGCACGGTGTTGGTGGCGAGCACCAGGCCGAGGGACCCCGCGCCCCCTCCCTCGCCGATGACCGAGTACGCCAGTGCGAGCGGGGCCATCGCGGACCCGGTGGCGGAGATCAGATTGGCGAGAACGAATCGCCGGAAGGCAGCGACCTTCAGAGGTGCCATGCGGATGGTCGGTGAGCCTGCGGCGGTTTTCAATGTTCTCCCTTGAGCCAGGTGCGGCGAGCACCCTAGTGCTGCGCCCGTCCCGGAGGATCGGCGGGGGTGATCGCATTTCCGCAGGTCAACAGCCGCAAAATGCGCCCAAGTTGTCGATATGAAGGCATGGGCGGAATGGCATCGCTGCCCCCGAAAAAGGCCGCCTCGCGCACGCTCACGCCGCCGAGCCGTCCGGTCCGTGCCGTGCGCTCCGTCAGCTTCGGTCCGTGCGCTCCGTCCGCTCCGTTCGGGATCTTGTTCGGGCTATCGTGACCGGATGCCTGAAGCTCCCGAGAAGTTCGACACCGCGATGGCCGCCTGGCAGGAGTGGCAGGAGGCCCCCTGGGGCCGGCTGCGCTACGCGATCGCCGAGGCAAACCTGGCCCGTCATCTGGACGGCCTGGGCGGCGGGCCGCTGCGGGTACTGGACCTGGCCGGTGGCGACGGTGGTGACGCCATGCGCCTGGCGGCTCGGGGACACCACGTCACCATCGTCGACTACGCCCCCGAGATGCTCGCGGCCGCGACCGAACGGGCCTCGGCGGGCGGCCTGACGGAGCTGATCACCTGCGTGCGGGCCGATGTGACCTCGCTGCCCGCCGACCTCGCCGCCGGGGAGTTCGACGTGGTCCTGTGCCACAACCTCCTCCAGTACGTGGACGATGTGCCGGGCACCCTCGCCCCGGTCCTCGCCCCGCTGAAGCGCGGCGGGCTGTTCTCGGTGATGGCCGCCAACCGGCACTCGGCGGCCCTGAACATCGCAATCCGCGCGATGGACCCCGCGGCCGCCCTGGCCGCGCTCGACACCGACCAGGCCCGGACGCAGACGTTCGACGCGGCGATGACGCTCCACACCGCCGAGGAGATCATCCCCGTCCTGCGGGACCTCGGCTGCCAGGACGTACGGCACTACGGCATCCGCAGCTTCTGCGACTACATCACCGACGACGCACGAAAGTACGACCCGGCTTTCTACGCCGACCTGGAGCAACTGGAACTCGCCACCACCGCGCGTGCGCCCTACATGCACACGGCTCGGCTCTTCCAGCTGACGGCGACCAGGGGCTGAGATCCAGCCGCGTCGGCGGTCGACGGACCTGGTCGCCGTCGACGCGGGCCTGCCCGTGGGCTGGATCAGCTTCGGTCCGTACCGGGGCGAGGCGCCCGGCCTTGAACGAGCGGGCGAGATCTACGCGTTCTACATTCGGCCGGAACTGATCGGCCAGGGCGTCGGCCGAACCCTCCTCAGCGAGACGCACACCCGCATGGAGGCCGAGCGCTTCCGGACCTCGGCGTTGTGGGTCCTCAGCGCGAACAAGCCTGCCCGCCGCTTCTACGAGCGGGCCGATTACGAGGCCGACGGCGGCACTCAGGACGACGTCTACGCCGAAACCACCCTCACCGAGCTCCGCTACCGGCGGGCGCGCTAAGCGCTCCGCGGGAGGTGGCGTTCGTCGGCATCGCGGCGGAGCCGCATGGTGTCGCAGCCCCGCGCTCCTTCAGGGCGCGTACCGCACCGGACCTGCTGGCCGCGAGACAACGCCCCGTCCGTACCGCACAGTTGGCACGCCAGTCCGGAGCGTCACCCGAAAGGTGATCCCCGACGCGCCCGTGACGAACCCGGGTCAGGCTCGGTGCAGGGACGGGGGGCGGGCCACCGGGCCCCGGGCCCGACAGCCGGTGACCGTGCTGTCCGACGGCTGGTGGCCGAAGGGGAGGACGGCGTGACGTACGAGAGCGGACCGGCGCGCGGGGCCCGGACCGGCGATGCGGTGCTGCTGGTGGCGGGGCTTGCCGATCTCGCGGTGAGTGCCGTGAGCAGCGCGGTGGGAGAGGTGCGCGGGCTGCTGAGCCGTGCGGACGTGGCCGAGCTGGCCGAGGAGGGGCAGCGGGACCTCAAGGCCCGCGGGCGGCTCGCCCTGGACCGCTGTGCCACGATCCCGCCCGCGCATCTGGAGGTACTCGCCCGGCACGCGGTCGCCCGGCGCGGTGACCATGCTTGACACCACCGAGCGGGTGGCGCGGTGATGGCGGCGATGTCCGGCGTACCCCGGCCAGGCGAGGCGGTGACCGTAGCGATGTCGGGCGGCGCCGGGCAGACCCCGCTGGCCGACAACGCTTTCGCGGAGGCGGCGCGGTGACCCCGGCGATGACCGACACCACCGGCCAGGCGGCGTTCAAGCACCGGGTGGACGACGTACTGCGCGACTTCGTCCAACGCGAAATCGACGAACTGCTGGAAATCGACGCGGAGTTGGCCCCGCTGGCCGAACAGCTCCACATCGCCACCGCCTACGGCAAACGGCTCAGGGCGGCGTTCTGCTACTGGGGATGGCGCGCGGCCGGGCAGCCGGACAGCGACGCCCTCGTCCGGGCGGCGGCCGCGATGGAACTCGTGCACGCCGCGGCCGTCGTGCACGACGACCTCATCGACAACAGCGCGGTACGCCACGGCCTGCCCACCGCCCACCTCGCGCTGCGCGCCGCCACGGCCGGCAGCCCGCGTCCGACGACCGCCGCCCGGTCCCTGGCCATGCTGGTGGGCGACCTGTTGATGTCCTGGGCGGGCCAGCTGTTCACCACCTGCGGCCTGCCCGGGGCCTACCTCTCGCGGGCCCGCCCGCTGTGGGCGGTGCTTGCCCGCGAACTGGTGGCGGGGGAGTGCCTGGAGATCCTGCACACCGGCGGACGTCCGGACCCGTACACCTCGTTGAAGGTGATCCGCTACAAGACGGCCAAGTACACCGTGGAGCATCCGCTGCACATCGGCGGCGCCCTGGCCGGTGCCTCCGGAGAACTGCGGGCGGCCTTCTCCGAGTACGGGCTGCCGCTGGGCGAGGCGTTCCAGCTGCGGGACGACCTGCTCGGGCTGTTCGGCGACCCGGCCCGCACCGGGAAGGCGAACGCCGACGACATCACCGCACACCGGCCCACCGCACTCCTGGCGTACACCTGGCACAACGCCCCGCCGCACGAAAAGCAGGAGCTCGGACGGCTGTTGGGCGCGCGCGACCTTCAGGAGGACGGTCTGCGGCGGGTACGGGAGATCATGCACGGCGCGGGCGCCCCGGCCCGAATCGAGTCGATGATCACGGAGCGGATCCGGCTCGCCGCGGCCGTCCTGGACCACACGGACCTGCCCCGCGAAGCCGCCCGCGCGCTGGCCGACCTGGCACAGACGGCCACCGTCCGCCACCACTGATCACACCGTCCACCATCAGCGATCTCGCCGTCCGCCACCACTCATCACGCCCTGCGCCACGACTGATCTCGCCGTCCGCCACCACTGATCGCCCCCTGCGCCACCACCGATCACCCTTTCACCGCGAGGAGCCCCGATGGCCTACACCGAGCAGAACCTTCAGGCGCTGCGGCAGGCGGGTGACGAGCTGGCCGACGCCACCGTGGCGACCCTGTTCGAACGCGGTGAGGTGGGAAAGTTCAACACCCTCATGCGGTACGTCTCCACCACGGGCCAGGAACTGCCCGACGGGCTGCCGGAGGTGGCCCGCGCCTACCTGCACGAAACCAGCACCCCGCCCTCGTGGGTGGACTGGAGCGAGATGGAGAAGGCCCGGCTGTTCTTCATCGACAACAACGTGCACATCTCCACCGCCCTCTCCTTCGCCTCGATGCCCGCCTGCTACGTCCTGCCCCACGTGGCCAAGCTGCTCTCCACGACCCATGGCCTGAGCTACCCCTCCAAGCGGATGGCGGAGACCGGGCAGTTCACCGTCTACCTCATGCGACCGGACGCCTTCGAAGCCGGCAGCCGCTTCATCCCCGCCGCCCAGAAGGTGCGCCTGCTGCACGCCTCGATCCGCCACCACCTGCTCCGCGAGAACCGCTGGGACATCGAGAACCTGGGCACGCCGATCTGCCAGGAGGACATGATCGGCGGCCAGATGATGTTCTCCATCCAGGTCCTGGACGCCCTGCACCGGCTGGGCATCCACATGAGCACCGAAGGCGCCGAGTCGTACTTCTACGCCTGGCGCGTCGTGGGCGCGATGCTCGGCGTCGACCAGGCCCACGCGCCGCGGGACCTCGACCAGGCACGCCAGTTCTCCGACCTGTACATGACCCGCCACATGGGACCGTCCGAAGAGGGCGCCCACCTCACCCGCCAGCTCATCGACCTCTTCGAAGAGGTCGTCCCGGGCACCTTCTTCGACCCCCTGGTCAGCGCACTCATCCGCTACCTCGTCGGCGACACCTGCGCCGACTGGCTCCAAGTCCCCCGCACCCGCTGGGACACCGCCGTCAAAGCCGCCCCCGCCCTCCTCGGCATCCTGGAGACGATCGAGGACAACTCACCGCTCGGCGCTTGGGCGTTGGACCGCCTCGGCCACCTCACCACCGTCTTCGAACTCAGCTCCCTGACCCGCGGCCGCGTCATGCACTACGCCATCCCCGAGCACCTGAAGCAGGAGTACGACATCTCCTCCACGCTCCCCCGAAGCCGCCGCTGGACCCCACCGGCGCCCTCGGTGGCGGGGTACTGAACGGCACCACCGAGGGCGCAGGATGCAGGATGCGCGAAGCGGAGAAAGACCTGCCGACAGCCCCCGTCGCCTGTGCGGCCGCCGTCAGTTCGCGGCGGGCGGGGCGAGGCGTTGCAGGTAGTAGTCGAATGCGGCGCCGGAGCCGGTGAGGTACAGCGAACCGTCCGCGGTGCTGGTGAGGCCGATGACCTCTGAGATGGACTTGTTGAGACCGGTGACGGCTTCCCAGGCGGAACCGGTCCAGCGGACCAAGTGCTGCGGCTGGGCGAAGTCGAGACCCGCGTAGAGCTGCCCGTTGTAGAAGGCGAAGCTGTTGACGTACCCGGGGTAGGTGCCCGGCGCACCCGGCGTGTTCCGGTGGGTCCAGTTCGTGCCGTCCCAGTGGATGATGTGCGCTCCGGGACCACTCTCGGCCACGGCCGCCCAGACGTCGTTCGGCCCGGTGCTGATGATCTCGCCAACGCTCGCGCTCGCCACTGTCGCCGGCACCGGTACCTCGGTCCATTGCGTGCCGTCGAAGTGCAGGACGAGCGCCCCGCGGGCGCCGGTGCTGGTGGATTGGTGGCCGGTGGCCCAGATGTCGTTCTCCGCCTTCACGTAGAGAGCCCCGAGGCCGCCCTCCATCGCCGAGAAGGTGGTGGTGTTCCAGTGCGTACCGTCCCAGTGGGTCACCGTCGGGTGGGAGAAGCCCGAGGAGTCACCGATCCGGGTGTCGCCGACGCCCCACAGGCTGGTCCGGCTGACGGCCTTGGCGGCGACGATCTCCAGATTCTGTGTGTCGGGGTTGAGATTGGCCGACCAGGTGGTGCCGTCGAAGTGGTTGGCCCGCCAGTATCCGCCCGGTCCGCCCTTGAACCCGATCGCCCACAGGTCGTCGGGGGCGGTGGCGGTGAGGACGTCGAGGCTGGCGTTGGCCGGCGCGGCAGGCAGCTTGCTCCATGCCGTCCCGTTCTTCTGCCACAGCTCGTGCTGGGACCAGCAGCCGCCCATCCCGCAAAACGTATCGGTGGTCCTGGCCAGGGCGCTCTGGTTGTCGAACGGGATGAGTAACGAGGTCTTGTTGTCTCTGGGCTGGGGCAGGGTCTCCCAGCCGGGTGTGGTCGCGGCGTTCGCGGGTGCGGCCAGCAGGGCCACGCCCACAGCGGCCGTGGCCAGCAGGGCGGCGGCCGGACGGAGGCCGCGCGCAAGGTTCCTGATCATCTGTGCTCCGTGTGGATCGATGCGGGTGGTTCCCGGCTCGTGCGGGGAACCGTGTCCTCACCCTCCATCCCGGAGCCCGCCTCGGGCGCGGTTGCCATCCGGACGCCGAGCGGTCCTGGGCCAGCCCTCAAGACGGGCGGCGCTTTCCGGTCAGCCCACCGGCGGTCACCGATTTTCCCGGAGGGGACCCGGTGCTGGGTCCTGGCCAAAGTGGTGATCACGGCGTGTCGGGGTGGCGCCCGGCAGGATGGGCCCGTGCCGAAGAACCCGCCCGAGTCCGTGCAGCACCACCTGCGCCACCGGCTGAACACCCACGCCAAGGAGCGCTGGCCCCAGCTCAGCGGTATCCAGGTTCGCTTCCGCGCTGGATTCGCCTATGTCGCGGGCGAGTTGCCCGGCAAGCAGGAACCGCTTCCGCTGTGCCGCCTGCGGTTCACCGGCGTCCCGCACACCTGGGGCTTCGCCCGCTACCTCGCCAGCAGTGGCACGTACGAGGAGAACATCCTGCCCACCGGACTCCCCTTCGGCTCACCGGAAGAAGCCCTGGACTGCGCCGGCGGCCGCTACCTCGACAGCCCCCGCACCGTGACTGACGCTCCCGCGCCGGTCGGCATCGGGCTGGTCCGGATACCGGTGGGGCTCGTCCTCCTTGTCGGAGCACCGGCCTCGGGCAAGACGAGCTTCGTGCGGGCACTGATCGCGCGGCGGCAGATCGATGCCGAAACCGTGGTGTCCAGCGACGAGATCCGCGCGGAGCTCTTCGGCTACCCGCCCGCTGAAGCAGACCCCGATGCGGTGGACGCCCGCATTTTCGAGGAACGTGACCGCAGGATCATTGCCAGGCTCGCCGCGGGACGAAGTGCAGTCGCCGAATCGACGAATGTCACCCCGCAGGCCCGCGCACGACTCCTCGCCATCGCCAGGCGCTTCAACGCCCCGGTGACGATGCTGCGATTCACCCAGGACGTCACCGACCTCCTGCAACAGCACATCGAGCGGGGGCGCCCTGACGTCACCGCCGCAGATGTCCGCACCTACGCCGCGATCATGATGCGGGACGCCGGCGCCGACCAAGTACTCCAGAAGCCGGGCCGCCAGGTCGACGTACTCCCGGCGACGGGACTGCGCGGTGGCCAGGAAGTCGGCCCGCCGCGTGGCGCCGAGCGTCTTCGCGGCTTTCACCGCCCGGTCCAGGTGCGCGATGCACTCCGGGTCGCGGCCGGGGAGCTGCTCACGGCGCAGCGAGGCGTACGGCAGCATCGCGTCAATCTGGCGGCGCAGCACCCACACCACGGGGTGATGCTCGGTGCTCTCCCGGTCGGGGCGCGCGGGCCTTCTGGAGTGCCTCGTACACACGGTCAAGGTCGACCCCCGTCGCGATCACGGTCGTCTCCCGTCTCGGTCGTCGGCACCCGGCTGGCGCTGCTCCTGGCGTCGCCCCTGGTCTTCACCAGTCAACGGCCCTTCGGAGGCGGGGACTTGCACATTGTTCGCACATCGGTGATGCGGGTAGTCCAAGGGGCTGCAAGCATGGGAATCAGGCGGTTTCACCCTCGGGAAGACTTGGTCTTATGGGCATCACTGAACTGGCCCCAGGCGCGAACGTGGCAATGCTGCGGAAGGTGCGCGGGGTGTCGCAGGCGAATCTCGCGCGCAAAGCAGCGGTCTCGGTCTCGCTGCTGAGCAAGATCGAGGTAGGGGACCGGGCGCTGACGCCTGCCGTCGCCGCCGCGATCGGCAAGGCGCTCGGAGTGTCGATGGCCGAAGTTCTCGGCCGTGCCCCGGTCGCGCTGAACGACGAAGAGCGCCTGTCAGCGCTGCGTTCCGCGATGCGGGACTTCGATCTGCCCAGCGCCCGGAGCGTAGCGGAAGGCCGGCTCAGCGCCGGTCTCGACGCGGCGGGCCGCTACCGCGACGCCGTGGACGTGACACGGCTCATCGCCCTGCTGCCCGGCCTGCTGCGCGACGCCACCGCGCACGCGCACGCGGCGAACACCGTGGACAGCTGGACGGCACTCGCCGACGTCTACAGCACGGTGTACTGGCTGGCCGCCCGGCACCGCTGGATGGACATGGCCGAGCTCGCCGTCACCCGCCAGCGATGGGCAGTCGAGCAGAAACCCAACCCCCTCGGCGAAGACCTCGACGCCCACGGCCTCACCTTCGGGCCACGGAACACCTTCACCCACGAAACTGGCCACACGCGTGGACCTCGGCATGCGCCCAAGACCCGCACTCCGGGCTGCGAGTGCATGGCAGTTCCCCGTCGCACGCCTCACACCGTCTTGATGCCGCCGCCCTCTACGACGTAGTCGCCTCCAGTCATGCTTGCCGCGCGGTCTGAGACGAGGAACGCGACGACGGCCGCGACCTCGTCGGGTTCGACCATGCGGCCGGTGGTCATGCCCATTGCCGCGGGCACCCCGGACACGAATTCGCGGTGCCCGACGCCGTTCGCCTCGGCGAGGCGGGCGCCGAAGCCGTTGTCGTCCTCCCACATGCCGGTACGTGTCGGGCCGGGGGAGACGGTGTTCACGCGTACGCCCTGGGGTCCGAATTCCTCGGACAGCGCCTTGCCGAACGCGTTGAGGCCCGCCTTCGCGGCGCCGTACTCGATCGGGCCCGTGCCCGGCAGGCGCGCGCTCATCGACGAGATGTTCACCACGCAACCGCGGCGTTCCAGGATGCTCGGCAGCAGTCGGCGGGTGACCCGGACCGTGCCGAAGAGGTTGACCTCGAAGCTCTGCGCCCACAGGGCGTCGTCGGTCGCGAGGAACCCCTGCAGGGTGAACGCGTCTCCGCCGCCCAGGTTGTTGACCAGGATGTCCACGCCGCCGAGTTCGGCGAGCGCCTGCGCCCCCAGTTCCTCGGCGCCTTCCGGCGTACTCAGGTCGGCCGCGACCGGGTGGGCGCCGGCCTCCTTCAGTGCGGCCGTAATCGTTCGGGCCGCGCCGACAACGCGGACCCCCTCGGCGACGAGCTGCCGCGTGATCGCTAGGCCAACGCCTCGGCTTGCCCCGGTGACGACCGCGGTCTTGCCGACGAGATTGAGTTCCATGGCAGACTCCTTGCATATTTTTGAATCACAGGTACAAAATAAGTGCGAAAAAAATTGGGCCATCTGTCGAGACAGCTGACTACAAGGACGCCATTGCGGCGTCTACGACCCGCCTCAGCTGCATGGCGTCCTCGGCGGTCTTGGCCAGTACCCGCATGCCGATCACCGTCGCGAGCAACCAGGCGGCCAGTGCCGCCGCGTCGCGTCCGCCGTCGATCTCGCCGGCCCGCTGGCCTTCCTCGACGGTCGCCCGGAACGCGCTCTCCGTGCGTGCGAACATCTTGCGCACGGTGTCGGCCGTCTCGGCGTCCGAGGGGGCCAACTCGGCGGCGGTGTTGACCGCCATGCAGCCGCGCCGATCCCGGTCGCCCAAGTCGAGCTCGACCAGGGCTTCCAGTGCGCCCCGCAGCCGGTCCTTCGCTGAACCGGGATGGTCGAGGAGTTCCGTCAGCCAAGCGGCCTGTGAGTCGCGGTAGCGTGCCAGCGCGCGTTCGAACAATGCGTGCTTACTGCCGAAGGTGTTGTACAGACTGCCCTTGCCGATGCCGATCTCGTCCACGAGGTCCTGAGGCGTCGTCGCTGCGTACCCCTTGCGCCAGAACACGCCCATCGCGCGCTCCACCGCCACCTCCGGATCGAACTGCTTCGGCCTGCCCATGGCGTTACCGTAGCACCGTTTTTGACCTCAGGGTCAAATAGATGTCGCTTCTCGACGGCCGGTGTCAACGCAGCCTCCCGGCACGTCGCCGAGAGCCCCAGGGTGTCCGAGCTCGGACACCCGGTCCGTCGCTGTGGGGTCCCCCCCGAGCTGGGGGTGGCCGCTTTCAGGGAGCCTCATCAAGCAGAGGTGAAGCTGCTGGGGGACGGACTGGTCGGGCCAGCTCGGAGGCCGGTAGTCGTCGACCCGTTGGAAGCCGAGGAAGAGTCCGTCCTCGCGGTTGAGACCGGCGAAGTCGGCGTTCGACTCCGGGTGTGGTTCGAGGCCGGTGGCCTGCTGGTAGAACGCCGCCAGAGCAGGCGGATCCGGGCAGTCGAGTGTTATCGCGCTCAACCTCATCTGCGCGGGCATGGCACTGCACCTCCGGGCCGATCGGGGGACCCTCGCGACGCACACCCTGGAGGTGGCCGTCCTCAGTGCCGGACCAGGCAGAACGGATGCCCGGCAGGGTCGGCATAGATGCGCCAGCCCCGCCCGTCGGAATCGGCGTCCAACACCGTCGCCCCCTGGGCCAGCACCTGCTCCTGTGCCCGGTCCAAGTCCGCGACGCCGAAGTCCAGATGGAACTGCTGGGGCCGCGACGGATCGGCCCACACGGGCGGTTGATGGTCCGGGGCCCGCTGGAAGGCGAGGACGAGGCCGGACGGTGTGTGCAATGTCGTCCAGTCGTCGTCGAGCGCCCACCGCCGATCCGGCTGGTTGACGGCCCCGCCGAGCAGCGACTGGTAGAACTCGGCGAGTTCCACCGGATCGGAACAGTCCAGCACCACACACTGCAGTTCAGCGATCACGGGCCGATCCTAAGCGGCCTCCGGATGGCCCCGGCTCTCGACATCCAGGATCGAAGCGACGGACCCTGCCCCGCGTGTCCGGGGCTGAAGCGGCTGGCTCGGAACGCCCACCGTTCCTCCCGGGTCCCCGGCCGGGGCCGACCCGTACCCGGCCACCGTGCAAGAGTGTGTGACGCGGCTCCCCGGAGCCTGCTGCCGCTGGCCGCGGTCCCGTCGGCCGCGCTGGCTGTCCAGGTGCACGGGTGGGAGCCGCGCATCAGCTCCGGCTATCTGCCGGCCGTCCTGCTGCGCGCCCCGGAGGGTGCATCGCCGACCCGGCCATGAGTAACCGGACAGGCACCGAGTCCTACCGCCTCGCCCACACCAAAGCCCACACCAAAGCCCAGGCCGAACAGGCCGAGGCCAGCTGAGCGACTTCAAGGAGTCCACCTTCAAGGCGTACGGGGCCGAGGTGCTCAGCCCGTCGGCCGAGTCGGATCGGCCGTCTCGTCGGCCGAGCCGGACTGCCCGCCGCAGAACACCTCCTTGACGAGCCTCTGCTTCACCGTCTCAAGCGCCTCGGCTATGGCGGCGAGGCCGAGCTCGGCGTCCCCGAAGGTCAGCGAGGCGGTCAGGGTCTTACTGCCGTCGGGCGTGCTGTACATCAGTGACGCCCAGCCCCAAAGGCCGCCGTTGTGGTGGAGGATGGTGCCGCCGCAGTCCGTGTCCTGCACGAACAGTCCGAGGCCGTAGCGGTAGTCGCCGCTCTTGGGGTGCGGCGTGCGCATCTCGGCCAGCAGTGGGGCCGGCAGAAGCTTGCCGCCCATCAGCGCGGAGAAGAACGTGTGGAGATCCTGGGTGGTCGAGATCATGTCACCGGCGGCGGAGAGGCAGGAGGGGTTGAAGCGGGTGGTGTCGACCGTCTTCCACTGGCCGGCGTCCTGGTACCGGTAGTAGCCGTGGGCGTGCGGCTCGGGGATCTCCGGCGAGGCGCCCGGCACCACGGTGCCCGACAGGCCGAGCGGACCCAGGATCAGCCGCTGCATCTCCGCACCGTAGGAGCGGCCTGTGACCTTCTCGATCAGCAGCCTGGCCAGCACGTAGTTGGTGTTGGAGTAGCTCCAGTCCGTCCCCGGCTCAAACCGCGCCGGCTTGGACAACGCCAGCCGTACCAGCTCCTCGGGCCGGTAGGTGTGGAACTGGTTGTCCACCCACTCCTGGTCCGTCACGGGGATTCCCGGCGCGACCGTCCCGTCGTCGTAGACCTCGCCGGTGAAGTTGAACAGCCCGCTGGTGTGCTGCAGCAGCATCCGCGCCGTGATGCGCCGGTCCAGCCCGAACTCGGGCAGGTGGTCGGCCGCCGGGGTGTCCAGTCCGATCCTTCCTTCGGCCACCAGTTGCAGTACCAGGGTCGCGGTGAAGGTCTTGGTGTTGCTGCCGATCCGGAAGTGCCCGTTGGCCGGCGGCTCGGCGGCCTCGCCCAGCTCGCGCACCCCGGCGCTGCCGACCCACTGGCCCCGGTCATCGTGCACGCGCAGCTGCACTCCGGCGAGACCGGAATCGACGATCTCCTGGATGGCCTTCTGCAGCTCCGGGCGATCCGGCCCGGCAACGGAGTTCTTCGTGGTGCGGAGGGACTCACCCATGGTCATTCCTCAACTCGCGAAAGTAGGTGTTTGGCACAGCTCGAAACCACAACGGCGGCTCTGCCGGCTACCGGCCCCTTTGAGGCGGCCATGCGATGAGCGTGCACCCTGACCTAAGGTCAAGGTCAACCTCTCTCGCGACCGGGGGGCCTCGACACGCTGACCGTCCCGGTGCGGTACGCGGTCGCTCGGGTGCCCGCCTCGTCTACGAGGGCGATGAGCTGGAACAGGTGCGCGCTACCCTCGCCCATGTGATCGCCCGCAACCCATACCTCAAGGTGAGCGCGGAGGTCTCCGGCGACCACGGCTCGATCCTGCGCACGGACTTCCGTGTCGCCGACGCGGTTCGTGAGACCGCAACCGCCCACGATCCGGAGGTGTGCTGAGCCGATGGCAGACGGGCTGACGATCGGTCAGGCGGCGGCGTACGTCGGCGTCACGATCAAGACCGTGCGGCACTATCACCGGCTCGGCCTGGTCGCCGAGCCGGAACGTGACGGTTCCGGCTACCGGCGTTACGGGTCGGCCGACCTGCTCCGGCTGGTCCAGGTCCGGACCCTGGCCGGGGCCGGCGTGCCGCTGGCCGAGATCGGTGACCTGCTCGACGCCGATCCCGAGCGGTTCGCCGCCGACCTGGACGACGTCCATCGTCGGCTCACCGAACAGATCGAGGACCTGATCGCGCGCCGCGACACCCTGCACCGGCTCGCCCAGGGCGACCGGGTCCTGCTGCCCGACCGGGCCTGCGCGGTCCTGGACCGACTCGCCGATCTGGGCTTCAGTCCCGACTACGTGGCCACTCAACGGGAGGCCCTGGTGCTGGCCCGGGCGCTGGTCCCGGAGGTCTTCGACACCTTCCTGACCAGGCTTGAACACGGGCTTGACGATCCCGAGTTCGTCGAGCTGACCAAGCGCGGCTTGGACGCGACGTCCTGGGATCCCGACGACCCGCGGATCGAGGAGCTGGCGTCCGCGCTGGCCGACAAGCTGCTGGCCAACAGTGCACAGCTGGCGATGCCGACCGGGTTTCAGAACCGGTCCGACGCCGCCTCCCGGTACGGACTGGTCAACCACCACCGGGAAGACCAGGCACCGTCCATCGCCCGGTTGAACGCGCTGGTCGAGGCGAACCTGCGCGCGGCCGGCATCGACATCCCGCATCCGTGACGGCTCAGACCTCCACAACCACATCAGGACCCTCCACAGCCACATCAGGACGCCCTTCCGCGCTGAAGACCGGCGTCAAACTTTCTCGGACGTGGTCGCAACCTCAGGGGGTGCCGCACGTCTGGTGGGTTGAAGGCGCCCTTCACCAGCTGTTCCAGACCGTGTTTCCGTCACCTCCTCGGGAGAGTCCCATGTCTGTGCACGCCAAGCGGAACTACCGCCCCCGCCCCCGGGTCCTGGGTGCCGTCACCGGTATCACGCTGCTCCTCGGCGGCGCCTTCGCCGCGCAGGCCGTCGCCGACTCCGGCCCCGCCACGCCGAAGGTCGCCACGGCCGGCGACGCGGCCCCGCAGGCCGCGTCGAAGCCCGCCGTCTCCACGCCCGCCGGTACCCCGAAGGTCGAGGCGGGCAAGTCGGCCGACGCGGCCAAGCCCGCCGCCGGGTCCGCCACGTCCGGGGACGCGCCCAAGGTGATCCACCCGGGCAGCGGAGTCAAGAAGTAGCAGCAGCGGCAGCACCACGGGGCGGGCGGGCCTCCGCGCAGGCCCGCCCGCCCCTCCCGCAACGGATCGAGGCCCATGCAGTACGCCATCCCCGCAGCCCATCCCTGGTGGTCCCGGCTGCTCTCCCGCATGCCCCGGACCGAGGACAGGCCGGTCCGGGGCCGTCATCTGCGGGCACTCGACACGCCGTACGACGACGAACCGCCGCCCACGCTGACCGAGCTGTACCGGGCGCGGCGGCTCGACATGGTGCGGCTCGCGCTCTTCCTGGTGGACGATCTGCCCACTGCCGAGGACGTCGTCCAGGACGCCTTCGCCGCCGTCTGCCGCATGTACGGCACCTCGCTGGACGGCCTCCAGGACCCGGGGGCCTACCTGCGCACCGCCGTGGTCAACGCGGCCCGCTCGGTGCTGCGCCGACGCCGTACCTCGCGCGCCTACACCCCGCCCCACCAGGGCTACGGGCCGCCCCTCGACGAGGGACTGCTGCTCGCCGAGGAACACCGCCAAGTCCTGGACGCCCTAGCGCAATTGACGCAGCGTCAGCGCGAAGTACTGGTGCTGCGCTACTGGTCGGAGCTGTCCGAGGCGCAGATCGCGCAGACGCTCGGACTGGCGCGCGGCACGGTGAAGTCCACCGCGAGCCGCGCGCTGGACATTCTGGAGAAGAAGCTGGGGGCGGGCCGATGAACCCGAATGCCGAAGACCGCCGGTTCGCGACCGACGACCGGGTGCGCGCCGCGCTGGCCGCCCGCGGCGCACTCGTCACGCACAGCGATCTGCGCCGCGACGACCCCCCGCAGGGCCGCAGTTGGGGAGTGGCCCGGGTGCGCAGGGTTGCCTTCGCCGCGCTCGGTGTGGCCGCGACGGTGGTGGCCGTGTGCCTGCTGGTGCCCGGCAGCCCGTTGAACCCGGCTCCGGCACCGCCCGCCCACGCCCCGGGCATCAGCGAACCACCCCCGTCCACACCGAGCCCGGTCGGCCCGTCCCGTACGGACCCACGGGTGATCAACCCGCCATAGACCATGTCCGGATCGCGGCCGGTACGGCACACTCGCCCGGCTGTCGGCGCCTGTGGTGCCGTACCCCGGACAGCTCCCACGGAGCACCCGCGACCTGCTGCTTCAGGGGCATGAAGCTGGGTCTCTCCGGCCAGCTGTCCTTGGCAGGGTAGGCCGCCGGTCGCCGACAGTCCGCCGTTGCCCATAGGGTCGTGTTCTGGGGGAGAACCGTCATCATTGGAGGCCAGGATGCGGCGCTATCGGTGGATTCTTGAGACCCAGGACGACGACGGTCGCTGGTCCCCTGCGGACGGCGTTCCGATGCCGAATCCACTGGACTACGACGGGCCGCCCCAGCAGGCGGCGAACCACCTGCGAGACGTGTTTGTGCGCACGCTCTCGCGGCCTGCTCCCGGTCCCCGGGCGATTCGGGTCCGGGCGTGGGAGGGGAGTCACCCCGTCGGCGAGCCCCAGGCCGAGACCGAGTGGTCGCGGGAGTGACACGACGGGCCCTGGCCTGTGCAACAGCGAGGCACACGGTTGCGGCACACCTGCTGTCGGGCAGGCCGATCGCCGGTCTCTGGACGTCCGTGATCGAAATTGGAACGCGGTGCTGAACGGCGCGCTCAGCCATGCTCCTCTTCCTCGGCCTCCATCAGCCGGATTCCCTGGTGGGTCAGCGTCACCATCGCGGGTGTGTTGCCCGGTTCCCAGTCGACGGTGATCAGCCCCTCGCCCGCCAGGTAGGTGCAGGCAGCGGCCAGGTCCTGCTCCGGGACGTGGAGAGTGCTGCCGATTTCTGCGCCGGTGAGTCCGAGAAGGCGATTGCCTTCGGTGGATTCATACAGGGCCCGCAGAACCTGCGCGCGGTAGGCCTTCCGCTCATGCAGTGTTGCCATGACCGCGTCCTCTCGTGCGTGGGGTGGGGTGGGCGCCGAGGCGAAAGCCGGTGAGCGGGACGCCCGGGGACCCGCCCGCTGCCCCGGTCAGAGGGAGGTCGGGGTCACCGGCCGGTGTCCTTGCGGTCTGCACGACCGGCGGTGTCGGCCGGCTGACGGGGAGCTCCCGGTGTCCGCCTGTGGTGCTTCCTGCTGCGTCGGCCGACACCCGGCAGGGCTTCGCCGAAGTGGTACGACGCGATTCTCGCGTCGTGCTGGGCATTGAGCAGATGGATGAGCCGCACACCGATGGCAGTCATGATGATGATCGCCGCAATGAGGAGGATGGTCTCCATGGTGCTCACCTCCACGGGTCCGTGGGAGGGGAGCCGACCGGGCACCCGATCGGGTGCCCGAAGGGGGACATGCACGCCCCGCCTTCAGTCTCCCAGCTGTTCTCCCTGACCCGGGCGTCAACGGCGCCGCCGATGACGGCTTCGGCGGCCATCAACGCGGCGGCGGTGAGGACGCTCCCCGGGATCGAGGCGGCGGACATCAGCCGGGCTGCGGCGGCCGGTTCGGTTTCGGGCGGGATCACCAGCAGGTCCCAGCGAGCGACCGTGCGCGAGAGCAGGATCAGCTTGTCGGGGTCCTGTTCGGTGAACCAGCCCACGTGCACGGTGTGCCCGGCGGCAGGCACCTTGTGCGGGATGACGGGCCAGCGGGCGGGGTTCACTGTGACGCGTGTGATGCGCCCCCAGGTCTCGTCCAACGCGTCCGCCAGTGCCGGAAGCTCGGCGTACAGATCGCGGGAGTAGGGCCACCAGGCGCCGTCCAACTGTCCCGCGAGTGTGGTCCTGGGGGTGAGGGACAGCCGTGCGGGTAGCGACGGAGCAAGGACGCGAGGCGTTACGCCGTCGATGGTCGTGGTCATGGAGCGGACCTGCCCCCGGACTCGTCTGCGACAGTCCGGCACTTTTGATCGCCAGGAACGACACCCGCGTGGGAGCGGGCGCACGAAATACTCCCGGTTCCTTCACTCTACTCCGGTCCGCAGCCCTCAAACCTGCCGCGTGACCAGGCATTTCCCGGTGCACGGCGAGCAATCCCAGACGTGCGGCGACGAGTCTCCAGACAGGCATCCGGAGTACTGTGGAACAAGGGTGGCACATCGTCGGTCAACAGCCCCACCGACGTCGTACCGGCGTCGGACGACGTGTCGCCGCACCTCGCGGACAGGCGAACCATCATGGCTGAATCCGACGCCCCCACCCCTCCGAAGCTTCTCCCTGACGGTATTCACCACGCTGTGAAGCCCGGAACGGCGCTCCTCCGGCTGGAGACGACGCAGACCCGTGAAGGGGTCCTCGACGGTGCGTGGTGGCCGCGATCCCGTAACATCGAGGCGGAACTTCCCCCCCTGATCACGGCGTTGGCCGAGCATCTCGGCCCCATTACGCGCGTGGGCCTGGACGCCACCGCCTGGAATCGACTCCCCACCCGCCTGGTGATAGACGACCGGGTCGTGCACCTCGACTCCTTCCCTGTCGGTGATGACACCGTCCTCATCACTCGCGGAGAGAACGACCACTTCGCACTGCTCGTGGTCCCTCCGCACACCACCGCCGATGCCGCGCGCACCGCGATGGCCCGGGCGGTCCATGTCGACAACATCACCCAGGCCGCACAAATCCTCATCACCACCACCGAGCCTGCGGAAACGCGACCGGGAACCGACGGCGATAGCTAGGGGGAATCCGGTGGGTCGTGGCCGGGGTCGCGACGCCTGGCACGGCACCTCGCCGCGGTCGAATCCACATAGCTCCTCCCTCAATGCCTAAGGGCCAGGGGAACCCCCATTGAAGACGCTGCGGCGCCTCGCGATGCGCGGCACCAGACGCCGCGCATCCGACGCTGACCCACCGGACACCCCTCTGGGCCGGCGTAGTGACGTGGACCCATCGTGTAGCCGACGCCACTCCGCCACGGTTGTGGCCGCGCCCGCCAGCTCGTCGGGCCGACGGACCGAACCCTGCAACGTCTCGACAGGTGGGCAGGGCGTGGATTCGAACGCCTTATCGGACACGCCTGTTGTCGTCCGTCAACCAAATGAGTGGCGTACGCCGGGATCTTGGCGGTCCGTGTCCCCGCCTCCCTCACACTGAGCTGTCACCGGCCCCGTGGAGGGTGGTGCGTGGTCCCGCTGCCCCTGGAGTACCTGTGTCACTTGTGCCTGAGCCGCCGTGCGATGCCCGAGCGGGCAGGGACGTGCAGGTGCTGGTGGTCGGTGCGGGGTTCTCCGGCATCGGTGCGGCCATCCGGTTGCGCCAGGAAGGCGTCCGTGACCTTCTCGTGCTGGAGAAGGCCCCGCACATCGGGGGCACCTGGCGGGAGAACACCTATCCGGGGTGTGCGTGCGATGTGCCGTCCTCGCTGTATTCGTACTCGTTCGCCCCGAACCCGGAATGGAGCAGGACCTTTGCCGGGCAGAAGGAGATCCACGACTATCTGCGGGTGACCGCCGACCGGTACGGAGTCGGCGAAGTGCTGCGGTGCGGTGTCCAGGTGCTGCGGGCCCGGTGGGACCCGAGCGGGGCGCGCTGGCGGCTGGAGACCACCGACGGCGCCTACAGCGCCAAGGCCTTGGTCCTGGCCACCGGGCCGTGGCACGAGCCGCGGCGGCTCGACGTACCGGGACTCGGCGAGTTCCCCGGACCCGTGTTCCACACCGCCGAGTGGGACCATTCCGTGGACCTCACCGGCCGGCGCGTGGCCGTGGTCGGCAGCGGCGCCTCCGCCGTTCAGATCATCCCGGCCATCCAGGCCCAGGCGGCGGCCGTGCACCTCTTCCAGCGCACCGCCCAGTGGCTGCTGCCCCGACCCGACCTTCCGGTTCCCCCCGCTCTGCACTGGTGCCTGGCTCATCTTCCCGGCGTGCAACGCACCATCCGGGCCTGCCAGTACGGCCTGCAGGAGGGGTTCGGCTACGCCTTCCGCCACCCACGGCTCGTCGGCCCGGTCCAGGCCGCGGCCCGCGCCCATCTGCGCCTCGCGGTCCGTGACCGGGCGCTGCGCCGGGCGCTGACGCCCGATTACCGGCTGGGCTGCAAGCGGCTGCTGACGTCGAGCACGTTCTACCCGGCGCTGACCCAGCCCCACGTCCATCTCCACCCCACCGCCGTCAGCGCGGTCCGCGGCAGGAGTGTCATCGGAGCCGACGGCACCGGCACCGAGGCCGACGTGCTGATCACCGCCACCGGCTTCCGCATCGGCGAGCTGCCGCTCGCCCGGAACGTGCACGGCGCGAACGGCGGGACGCTGCACGAGACGTGGGACGAGGACGGACCCCAGGCCTACCTCGGCACCAGCATCAGCGGGTTTCCCAACCTCTTCCTCCTCCTGGGACCCAACCTCCTGGCCGGCTCCACCTCCGCCATCAGCGTCCTCGAAGCCCAACTCGCCTACCTCTGCTCCGCGTTGAAGCACCTGCGGCTCGGCGGCTACACCTCCATGGATGTGCGACCGGCCGCCCAGGCCGCGTACAACACCTCGGTGCAGGAGGCGCTCAGGACCACCGTGTACAACGCGGGTGGCTGCTCCAGCTACTACTTCAGCCCCAGCGGGCGCAACACCTTCTGCTGGCCCTGGTCCACCGGCCGGCTCGTCCGCCGCCTCAGCCGCTTCGACGCCGCGGCCTACACCTGCCACGCACCCGCCACCGCGGTGCCGGCGCCCCGGGCGGCCGCGGACGACAGTTGTCCGGCGGGTGAGGAAGGAATCACCGCATGACGCGCGGGCGGCGCCCCCGGGCGCAGCGATACGACCGTGAGCTCGAAAGCCCGCAGGCGACCTGTGCCGGCGGACCGCAGGAACCCTGCCCCACCGGCTGGTACTTCGCCCGCTTCAGCAGACACCTCCGCCGCGGCCAGGTGGTCCCGGTCACCTATATGGACCGGCGGTACGCGCTGTTCCGTACGCGCGGCGGACGGCTGGGGATGGTCGACAGCCAGTGCTGCCACATGGGTGCCGACCTCAGCCGGTGCGGTCACGTCCGCGAGGAGAATCTTGTCTGCGGCTTCCATGCCTGGGAGTTCGACGCGGAAGGGACGTGCCGGAAGATCCCCGGCGCGGACCGGATCCCCTCCCGGGCCGCGCAGCGCAGCGTCCCGGTGACCGAACGGGCGGGCATCATCTGGTTCTGGCACGGATCCCCAGCCCCGGAGCCCCTGGACCAGCTCGACTTCGCCGAGGACCGCCGTCGCTACCTCTGTCTGGCGGGCAAGGTCCTGGTGTGCCACACGGATCTGCTCCCCATCAGCGAACACGTCACCGACGCCTCGCACTGGCCCTACGCACACAGCAGAGGGCACCCCATGGTCTCCGTCCCGGTACGCGACGAGGGGCGCCACTTCTCGTTCCGGATCCAGCCCGCCGACTCGGACGGCATCCGCATCCACCACTTCCGCCCGTACGTCCTGGTCTCGATGGTGAACCCGACCACCGCGCTGGTCACCCCGCTGCCGGGCTCGCCGCCGGACGGCGGACCACCCCGGATGGCCTTCGTCGCCGCCGTGAGCCCGGTGCGGCCCGGTGTCACGATCGCGACGTGGAGCCTGATCGTCCGCAAGCTCGGCCCCGACTGGCTGCTCTGGCCGGCCAACCGTCTCTGGGCGGCCTTCCTGTGGCGCCTGGTCAAGCGCAATCACGATGCCGACCGCGACATCCTGCGCTGGATGCGCCCGGTGGCCAGGGACCTCTGGTCGGCGGTGGACGGTCCCACCGTCCGCGCCTACCGGCGCTTCTACCGGCGCAACCTCCCCCCGGCCGCGGAGGAACCCGCGTCAGCGGGCACCTGACACACCGCGGAACCCACCGCGCCTCCCGCTGAGTTGTCAGCGGGAGGCGCAGTGGAATCCGTCGGGGCCGCCGCACGCGGCGGCGGCCCCTTGGGTCAGCCGGTGAAGGCCGCCGTGCCGTTGGGGGTGCCGAGGCCGGTCGGGCCGTCGTAGCCGGTGCCCGCCGTGCACAGGTAGCTCGGGCTGCAGCTGCCGTTGGCGCCGCTGGTGACGTCGTTCAGAGCCGAGGTGTTGGCGTAGGGGAAGGATGCGGGGGTCGAGTTCGCGGAGGGGGTGCCGGCCAGCGCGTACACGCCGGCGATGATGGGCGAGGAGGCGCTGGTGCCGCCGTACACGTTCCAGCCCGAAGCCTGGTAGGTGTCGTAGACGGCGAGGCCGGTGGCGGGGTCGGCGACCGCGGAGACATCGGCGACGGTGCGGTTCGTGCAGCCGGTGTCGGTCTGCCAGGACGGCTTCGGGTCGTACGCGGAGCAGCCCGAGCCCGCGCCGTTGCCGCCGGCGCTGGAGCCCCAGACCGACTCGGACCAGCCGCGCGAGCTGCTGTCCCGGCTGAGCGAGGTGCCGCCGACGGCGGTGACGTACTGGGAGGCGGCCGGGTACTCGGTGCCGTAGCCGCTGTCACCGGAGGAGACGGTGATGGCGACGCCCGGGTGGTTGAAGTAGGCGGAGTCCGACTGCGCGTCGGTGGAGTCCTCGCTGCCGCCGTAGCTGTTGGAGACGTACTTGGCGCCCATGCTGACGGCCTGGTTCACCGCGGCACCGAGGTCGGACATGTTCGCGGAGTTGGCCTCGACGAGCAGGATGTGGCACTGCGGGCAGACGGCGCTGACCATGTCGACGTCGAGCGAGATCTCGCCGGCCCAACCCGAGTCGGCGGTCGGGTAGTTGGTGCCGCCGTTCTGGTCGACCTTGCTGAAGCAGCCGTTGGCCGTCGAGCACTCCGGCAGGCCGTACGTCTGCCGGTAGGTGGCCAGGTCCGACTCGGCGTTGGGGTCGTCCTGGGCGTCCACGATCGCGACCGTGGCGCCGGATCCGGCGTTGGCCGGAAGGTTGTAGGCGCTCTGCAGGTCGGCGGGGCCGTAGCCGGAGGGAGCGGCGGCGGCGTCGGCGGATATGCCGCGGTGCTGCTTGACGTCCGTACGGGCCAGCGCGAGGCAGTGCATCATGCCGGGCTTGGCCGGCTTCGCGCACAAGTGCTTGACGTGGGAGGCGGCGGGCGAGGCGGGCTGCTGGGCGGCGACGGACGGGGTCGCGGCGAGCAGGCCGCCGGTGACGAGAGCGAGCAGGGACATCAGCGCGGACGCCGTGCCGGCGGATCGATGTCCGAATCTGAAGGTTCGCTTCTGTTGCACGGTACTTCCTCCATGGGGGGAGCGTCCTGCCCTGGGGATGGACAGAACGCGAAAGAAACGTCAGGTGCATGACAATGTGACGTTTTGGAACTGCCACCACGTGGAGTGGGGGCAGTTCCTGAACGTACCGACAGACACCACTAGTTGACAGCCGCCCCAAGGCAAAGGCTTTCTATCGGCTGTGCACGGGCGTGTGTCTTCTGTGGGGGAGTAGTGAAGAGATGTGGCTGAAACGAGCCGGAGGCTTGCCAGCGCCCTGATGACTTGTCATCACGAAGACGCCATCGGGGGGTCGGCCGTTGTTCGGCCGGGGTACAACTTCCCTTGCTCGCCTACGCCTTGGTGACGCGCACCGTCTCGCCGTACCCGTCCGCGCCCAGCACATCGATGCGCACGCCGGCGGAGGAGTCGGTGAACGACTCACCGGCCCAGTACGGAGCGTCGTCCAGCGGGCGGCAGCCGCTCGCCGGGGTGGCGGTGGGCTTGGCGTCCATCACCTGGATCGGCCCGTAGCCGGACTGCGCGGAGGTGTCGACCTTGTAGACCAGCGCGCCGGTCGAGCAGGTCGCCGTGTCCGCCTGGACGGCCCGGCGGGACTCGACCACGTACGCGGTCGTCGGTCCGGTGGGCACCACGGCGATCTTGGTTCCGCCGCCGTACTCGACGGCCGTCAGGTACACGGTGCCGCTGCCGCTCGAAGCCTGGCAGTAGACCTGGCTGTCGTCGGTCCAGCCGAGCTTCCAGGACTCCCAGCCGAAGTACTGCGGCGCCTTTCCGCCGACCAGGCCCATCACGTCCCAGCCGCCGACGAACCGGTGGGCGTCGGTGCCCGTGTCGAAGGCGTACAGGTCGGGCAGCCCGAAGGTGTGCGCCGTCTCGTGGCCGAGCAGTTTGGGCCCCCAGTTCCACATGTCCTGGCCGAAGGTGACCGCCCACTTGATGGTGGTGCCGTCGGCGACGACACCGGCCGTGCCCGGTTCGTACACGTAGGTGGGTGTGAACGAGATGGCCGCCGCGTTCCTCGTCGGGACGACATAGACCATGTCGTACTGCGAGAAGTCCACGTTCGGGTCGGCGGCGGTCACCGCGTCCCTGATGTAGGCCTCGTGTGCCTCGTGGCTCAGTCCGCGCGCGAAGCCGTAGTCGGTGGAGTTGTGCGGCATCCGCACCCACTGCTGGTGCTGGGAGATGGCGAGCCACACCTTCCCGTACGAGGCGTTCCACACCCAGTCCGCGCCCGGTGTGAGCTGGGCGGCGTCGCTTGCCGGGGACTCGGTGGCCGGGGCGTCGGGGAAGTCCACGAAGATCATGGCCACTCTGATGGTGCCGGCGGGCCGCTGGAAGACGGAGTAGTCGGTGTCATGCCCCTCGTCCGTCCAGCCGGTCGTGCCGCGCAGAGCGCAGGCGGACGCGCCGTCCTGCGCGTGGGCGGCGGGGGCGCCCAACAGGAGCAGGAGCAAGGCGGTGACCAGGGTGGACAGTAGCGCTTTGCGGGCTGCCGCCGGTGGCGAAGCGGAACGTCTCATGGATGGGCGACCCTTCGATGAACGCCGTGTGACATTTCACATAAGACTGACGGAGAGCCACCTCTGGCCGAAAGATGTCGGCGGTCCATAACATCCGCGCCATGGAACTGGAGGTACGGCACCTGCGAGTGGTCTGCGCGATCGCCGAGGCGGGCAGCCTCACCAAGGCCGCCGCCGCACTGCGCATGACCCAGCCCGGGCTCAGTGCCCAGCTGCGCCGCATCGAAGCCATGCTCGGCGGGACGCTCTTCGACCGCCGACGGGCCGGTGCGGTCCCCACCGACTTCGGCGAACTCGTGCTCAGCCGCGCCCAGACCATCCTGCCCGGCATCGACGGCCTGCTCGCCGACACGGCCCGCGCCACCCGCCGCAGGTCACCCGTGGACCGCCTCCGCCTGGGATCCGTCGGCGCTCCCCTGCTCGCCCATCTCATCCTGGCGGTACGGGAGTTGCTGCCCGGAGCCGAAGTGACCTCCCGCTGCCAGCACTCCCCGGCCCCTCTCCTGGACGACCTGGCGGCGGGCCGCCTGGAGGCCGCCGTCCTCGGCGACAACCCCGAACAGCGACTCCCGCTGCGGGACGGCGTCACCCTCGCCCCGCTCGTCACCGAGCCCGTGTTCGCGCTGCTTCCCGCGGCCCACCCGCTGGCCGCCCAGGAGGACGTCTCGCTGGCCCAACTGCTCGACGAGGACTGGGCGGTTCCGGGCCCCGACCGGGACCGCACCCGGGAGTACTGGTCCTCCGTCTGCGCCCTGACGCACCGTCGCCCCTTCACCCCGTACGAGGCCGAGGGCAGGCAACTGGTCGAGATCGTCCGGGCCGGACTGGCCGTCACCCTGTGCCAGGCCACCTTCATCGAGGTCCCCGGCGTCACCGTCCGCCCCCTGGCCGGAAACCCCCTCTGGTACCGCCACCTTCTGGCCTGGCACCGCACCGGCCCGCTCGCCGCCCACGGCACGGAGGTCCTGCGCGGCGTCGGCGCCGGCTACCTGGCCGCCTGCACCGGCAACCCCGCCTACCCGCGCTGGCGGCAGCGGTTCCCCCACCTGGCCGGGGTGCAGGCCCAGGAACCCGCCGAATCGATGACTGCCAAGGCGTAGGCGAGCCATCAGCCGACGAACGCCACGTCCCGCGGAGCGCTCAGCCGCGATCCGGACTTGACGTGGCAGCGCCGCCCGAGGTCGTTTCGGGTTTCGTGAAGAGGACCTCGCGGGCCTGCTCCGCGGCGCGGGCGATGCCCTCGCCGACGAAGTCGACGAAGCGGGCGATGTTTTCGAGGCGGGCGGCGGCCGGGGTGTCGGGGCCGAGGACGTTGACGCCCTTCCGCGCGGTCTCGACGAGTTGGGCGTGACCCCGGGCTGCGGCGATCATTCCCTGGTACCAGACGTCGTTGTCGACGACATAGCGCTCGCGGCGGCGTTCGTCGCGTTCCCGGCGGATGAGGCCCTGGCTGTCGAGCAACGTGACCGCTTTGGAGATGGACGCCGGGCTGACCTGGAGGCGCTGGACGAGTTCGGACGCGGTGAGGCTGCCCTCGTCGGTGGTGTAGAGGGACGCCAGCACCCGGGACGTCATCTTGGGCAGGCCCTGCTGCATGAAGACGGTGGCGAACGTCTCCTCGTACTCGCGCACGGCCTCGGCGTCGCGCCCGTGGGCCTGCTCGGGCACCCCCGGGCCCCGGGGCGCCGCCTGCCTGCGCCGGTGGGTGCGGCGTTCGGTGGCGCGATGGGCCACGTCGGCGCGGTAGGCGGTGGGGCCGCCGTTGCGCATCACCTCACGCGTGATGGTCGAGGTCGGACGGTCGAGACGTCTGGCGATCTCCGCGTAGGCGAGGCCGTCTGCCAGTCCCAGCGCGATCTGCTGACGTTCCTGCTGGGTGAGTCTGCCTCCCGGCATCGCGATCTCCCTTCGTACTTCCCTGATGCCTCCAGCATAGCGTTCACCGCTCATTCATTGCAACGCTCGGCGGGCTTCTGTTGCATTAGAATCAAAACTATTGCAACGAATTAGTGCCTCTGACCTGTATGGATGACAATCCAGCGCAACGACTGTGTTGCCGTATCTATGAACGCAACGTAGCTTTTCCCAAGTCAGAAACAACGACCTGAAGGAGAGCACGATGCAGAAGTTCGCCACCCCCGCCCCGGTCTCCGCCGTCCTCGACATCCCCGCGGGGCGCGTCCAGATCATCGCCGCCGACCGGGCCGACACCACGGTCGAGGTCCGGCCCGCGAACGCCTCGAAGGGCCGCGACGTGAAGGCAGCGGAGCAGGCCACGGTCGAATACGCCGACGGCGTCCTGCGGATCGAGGCCCTGACGGCGAAGAACCAGTACTTCGGCCCCTCCGGGTCCCTTGAGGTGACCATCCAGCTGCCCGCCGGCTCCCGCGTCGAAGCGAAGGCCTGCGCCGAATTCCGGGTCGTCGGACGCCTCGGCGACATCGCCTTCGAGGGCGCGCAGGGCCCGGTCAAGATCGACGAGGCCGCGAGTGTCCGCCTCACCGCCCACGCCAGTGACATCGTGGTCGGCCGCCTCACCGGCCCCGCGGAGATCAGCACCCAGCAGGGCGACATCCACATCGCCGAGGCCGCGTCCGGCACGGTCGTGCTGAGCACCCAGTCCGGCGACCTGTCGGTCGGCGCCGCGGCCGGAGTCTCCGCCTCCCTGGACGCCGGCACCGGCCACGGCCGGATCCACAACTCGCTCAAGAACACCGAAGGCGCCGCCGCCCTGAACATCCACGCGACCACCACCCACGGCAACATCACCGCCCGCAGCCTCTGACCCGCAGTCTCTGAAGGAGCACCCGACATGACCAACCTGGCCATCGCGGCGAACGGGCTGCGCAAGTCCTACGGCGACAAAGTCGTACTCGACGGCGTCGACCTGACCGTCCCCGAAGGAACGATCTTCTCCCTGCTCGGCCCGAACGGCGCCGGCAAGACCACCGCCGTCAAGATCCTCTCCACCCTCATCTCCGCCGACCAGGGCACCGGCGACATCCACATCGGTGGCCACAACCTGGCCACCGACCCCCAGGCGGTGCGCGCCGCGATCGGCGTCACCGGGCAGTTCTCCGCCGTCGACGGCCTGATCACCGGCGAGGAGAACATGCTCCTCATGGCGGACCTGCACCACCTGCCCAAGCGGGAAGGGCGGCGGGTCGCCGCCGAACTCCTTGAGCGGTTCGACCTGGTGGAGGCCGCGAAGAAGCCCGCCTCCACCTACTCCGGCGGCATGAAGCGCCGCCTCGACATCGCGATGACCCTGGTCGGCGACCCGCGGATCATCTTCCTCGACGAGCCGACCACCGGCCTCGACCCGCGCTCCCGGCACAACATGTGGCAGATCATCCGCGAGCTGGTCTCCGACGGCGTCACCGTCTTCCTCACCACCCAGTACCTGGACGAGGCCGACGAACTCGCCGACAGGATCGCGGTGTTGAACGACGGCAAGATCGCCGCCCAGGGCACCGCCGAGGAGCTCAAGCGGCTCGTCCCGGGCGGACACGTACGCCTGCGCTTCACCGACCCGGCCGCGCATCAGGGCGCCGCCTCGGCACTGCGCGAGGTCACTAGGGACGACGAGTCGCTGTCACTGCAGATCCCCAGCGGCGGCAGCCAGCGCGAACTGCGCTCCATCCTCGACTGGTTGGACGCCGCCGGCGTCGAGGCCGACGAGCTGACCGTGCACACCCCCGACCTCGACGACGTGTTCTTCGCCCTGACCGGCGCCAACGTGCCCACCCAGCCGAACCAGTCCAAGGAGACCGTCCGATGAGCTCCCTCTCCCTCGCCGTACGCGACTCGACCACGATGCTGCGCCGCAACCTCCTGCACGCCCGGCGCTACCCCTCCCTCACGCTGAACCTGCTCCTCACCCCGATCATGCTGCTCCTGCTCTTCGTCTACATCTTCGGCGACACGATGAGCGCCGGCGTCGGTGGCGGCGGCCGCTCCGCATACATCGCGTACATCGTCCCGGGGCTCCTGCTGATGACCATTGGCAGCACCGTGGTCGGGACCGCGGTCTCCGTCTCCAACGACATGACAGAGGGCATCATCGCCCGCTTCCGCACGATGGCGATCCACCGCCCGTCGGTGCTCGTCGGGCACGTCGTCGGCAGCGTGCTGCAGTCGATCATGAGCGTGGTCCTCGTGGGCGCCGTCGCCGTGGCCATCGGCTTCCGCTCCACCGACGCCACCGTCCTGGACTGGCTCGCGGCGTTCGGACTGCTCGTGCTCTTCGCCCTGGCGTTCACCTGGATCGCCGTCGGCATGGGCCTGATCAGCCCGAACGCCGAAGCCGCCAGCAACAACGCGATGCCGATGATCCTGCTGCCGCTGCTCTCCAGCGCCTTCGTCCCGGTCCACTCCATGCCCGGCTGGTTCCAGCCGATCGCCGAGTACCAGCCGTTCACCCCGGCCATCGAAACCCTGCGGGGACTGCTGCTCGGCAGCCCGATCGGCCACAACGGGTGGCTCGCCGTCGCCTGGTGCCTGGGCCTGACCGTGCTCGGATACTTCTGGTCGACCGCGAAGTTCAACAGCGACCCGAAGTAACCGGCATGACAACGCGGGCCACCTCCCGCAACCCGTTCCGCCCGAGGGCGGCGTACTCCGACACTGAGTCGGTGCACGCCGCCCCGTCGGCGTTTTCGGCCATTCGGCTCTTTTCCGCCGTGCATGCCGCACCTTGGGCCGGTGGGGGTGCGGCTGAATGGTGTGGGTGTGGCGGCCGGTGGCGGCTGTGCGGTGAGGGGACGGGACCGTACCGGACGGATGTTGATATGCAACTCCCTTGGTGGATCGGGGAGTTGAGTCCCGAGGGTCTTGTACGACCGGCGTGTGTGCGGGCTCGGTGTTCGAGGGCTCACCCACCAGGGTGCGGGCCAGGACGTCGTGGCCAGCCCCTGGAAGTCTTCGGCGACGTCAGCGGGCCGCGTGATGGCTGAGGATCGCGTGCGGGTCGGTGCCGCCGGGTGCGTCGGCGTGCGGGTCGGTGTGGACGGTGGCGGCGGTCAGCCGTGGCACGGCGTGGATGAGCGCGTGCTCGGCTTCGGCGGCGATGGCGTGGCCCTGAGCCACTGTGAGTTTCGGGTCGACGACGATGTCGGTCTCGGCGCGCAGGGCGTGGCCGATCCAGCGCATCCGCACCTGGCCGATGTGCTGGACGCCGTCCACTTCGCGCAGGGCGGCCTCGGCCCTGTCGACAAGTGCCGGGTCGACGGAGTCCATCAGCCGGCGGTAGACCTCGCGGGCGGCGTCCTTGAGGGCCAGGAGGATCGCGGCGGTGATCAGCAGGCCGACGACCGGGTCGGCCCAGCGCCAGCCGATGGCGACGCCGCCGGCGCCCAGGAGCACAGCGAGGGAGGTGAAGCCGTCGGTGCGGGCGTGCAGGCCGTCGGCGACCAGGGCGGCGGAGCCGATCCTGCGGCCGGTGGTGATGCGGTAGCGGGCCACCAACTCGTTGCCGATGAAACCGACCACCGCGGCGATGGCCACGGCCCACAGGTGGGTGACGTCGCGGGGGTTGAGCAGCCGGTCGACGGCCTCGTAGGCAGCCAGGGCGGAGGAGGCGGCGATGGTGAGGACGATGGCGATGCCGGCCAGGTCCTCGGCGCGGCCGTAGCCGTAGGTGTAGCGGCGGTTCGCGTCCCGGCGGCCCAGCACGAACGCGATGCCCAGTGGCACCGCGGTCAGTGCGTCGGCCGCGTTGTGGATGGTGTCGCCCAGCAGCGCGACCGACCCGGACAACGCGACGATCGCCGCCTGGATCACCGTCGTGATCCCGAGGACGCCCAGCGACAGCCACAGGGTGCGCATGCCTTCACGGGAGGTCTCCATCACGGAGTCGACCTTGTCCATGGCTTCATGGCTGTGCGGCGTGACCATGTGCGCGAGCTGGTGGCGCATCCGCGCCCATGGGCCGTGACCGCGAGCGTGATCGGCGTGGTCGTGCCCGTGCCCATGGTCATGGTTGGGGTCGCGGTGGTCGTGGCCGTGGTGGTCTCCGTCCGCGTAAAACGGGTGACCGTGACCGTCATGCCCGTGCCCGTGCCCGTGGCCCGGGTGGTCGTGGTCGTGCGGCTCGTGGGGGTGGGTCTGCTCGCTCACGGTGCCTCGTACCTTTCGGGCTCGGCTGGCTGGGCCGGGCTGGACTTCGCTTGCGTACCCCACCATTATGTGCGTATGAACGCACGCATGCACCTATCAGGTGCGCACGATGCGCAGGAGCCAGGCGATGGTGAGCGGTTGGCGGTGGCCGTGGAGGTGCTGGGACTGCTCGCCGACCGCACCCGCCTGGCCCTGCTGCGCCGCCTGGGCGAGGGCGAGGCCGACGTGACCACGCTCACCGAGACCTGCGAGGCGGCGCGCACCTCGGTCTCCCAGCATCTGGCACGGCTGCGGCTGGCCGGACTGGTGACCACCCGCAAGGAGGGGCGCCGGGTCGTCTACGGCCTGCGCCACGGGCACCTGCGGCGCCTGGTCGACGAGGCCCTGAACGTCGCCGACCACCAGATCGGCCACCTGCCGCCCCACGACTGACCGCCTCCGGAGGGTAGGGCAACAGGTGTGTCGCCGCGTCAAGTTCTGTGGTGGTGGGCTGAGCTGTCGCGCGCATATCGGGAACCAGGGACCAGGACTCAGGGCATCAGTGTGCTTCCGTGCCGGAGGCCACCGTCGATGGCGCGGCAGCCTTACGTGGCCTGGGAAGTCCGGTCTTGTCGCTCCCTGGCCCGGGCTCAGGGGCCTGGGCGGTCGACGGCAGGGCGCTGCTGGTGCTGCGGTGGAAACCCACCAGGGCGACCAGGGCGGCCCCCGCGAACCAGGCGAGCTGGATGGCCAGATAGCGGGGTACTGGGCTGCTGGAGAATCCCGCCGCGGTGCCGGCCTGCATGGCCCCGTAGGAGGGCAGGTAGCGCGTGATCGGGTTGTCGGCTCCGGAGCTGCTGATGGGGTTCTGCAGCCCGAGGTCGATGATGCTGGTCATCAAGATGGCGAACATGCCCTCGACTTCCCGGCGCAACAGGGAGCCGAAGCCGACGCCGAGAGCGCCGTAGGTGAGCCCGGCGCAGAACAACGCGGCGGCGAGCATGACCGGCTGCCGAGGCGTCCAGGCCAGGGAGTTGACCGCGGTGGCGTAGGCGGCGATCGCCGCGGAGGCCAGAGCGAGGGCGGTGACCTTGGCCAGGACGAGGTGGGTGCGTGGATAGCCGGCCATCGCCAGCCGGCGGTCGAAACCGCTGCCGGAGAACGTGGCGGCGAACATCATGAAACCGGTGATCAGCGTGACCGCGTTGAGCGCGCCGCTGATCCCGGTCAGTTCATTGCCGTGCGGGGTCAGCACCTCGCCGGTGGCGCGAAGCCGCATCCGTGCCGGAGTGTCGGGCGTCGCCAGATACGCCAGGGTCGCCCACAGCGGAATGAACAGGCTGACCAGGAGCATGGCGAACCGGTTGCGGCCGTGCTCGATCAGCGCGAACCGGGTGGCGACAGCGAACCGGGTCAGGTGAAACCTCACGCGGCCGCCGCCTTCTCCGGGCGGAGCACCCCGCCGTCCAGACGCCACAACCCGTCCAGGCGCTCGGTGTCGTACGCCAGGTGGGAGACGACCAGGACCGAACGTCCCGCGTCCCGCAGCCGCCCGGCCAGGTCCCAGAACCGCTGGTAGGTGTCCCAGTCGAACCCCTGATACGGCTCGTCGAGCAGCAGCACCTGCGGATCGTGCATGAGCGCCAGCGTCACGTTCAGCTTCTGCCGCGTCCCGCCGCTGAGCACCCCGGCCCGCTCATCGGCGTATCCGGTGAAGCCCAGCACGTCCATGACCTCCTCGGCATACCGCACGTCGGCGAGGCGATACGCCGTCTGAAAGAACGTCAGGTGCTGCCGGACGGTCAGAGCGTCATTGAGGACCACGTGCTGCGGACAGTAACCGAACCGGCCACCGTGACGGATCGTGCCGCGCGTGGGCCGCAGCTCGCCGGAAAGCACCTTCAGCAGCGTGGACTTGCCCGCGCCGTTCTCCCCGACGATCCCGCACAGCGTCCCGGCCCGAAGCCGCATGTCAACGCCTCGCAAGACCGGACGCCGACGGTAGGCATGATGTACGTCCCTGACCTCCACGCCCGCCTTCCCCCCCAACACCTGGACCGTCCGCGACCCGGATTCCCCAACGATCAAGAAGCGGAAAAGGAACGGGACCCCATGCCTCCCGTAGCTACGGAGGGGCCGGCGGCATTCAAGAGCCGAAGACGACGGCCTCGCGTCCGCCCCCAGGAGCCGACCGCAGTCCTCGCAGGAGGTCGGTCGGCAGCCGGTGGCGCAGGTCGTTCAGGTTCACCCGGCCGTCGCGCCCCGGACGGTGCCCAGCTCGGGGAAGGCTCACCCGCCGCCACGGCAGACCCCGCTACGAACACGACGGCCGCATGGTCGGGTACGACGGTCGACTCGGCTGGTCCGGTGTCGGCTATGAGGAGATCTGCATCGCTGCGACGTATCAGCCGGGGGTGCTTTCAAGCAGTCGAGGAGAGGAGGGCGGCGGCTTCGGTGGTCGTAATGAGTTGCCGGGCGCCGATCATACGGCGGGCCACGGTCAGCCCAGCCTGGTGTGTGGCGTCACCGGCTTCGGAGGCGCAGGCATCGGTGACGATCAGCGGGGTGATGTTCGCTTCGAAGGCGTCGGCCGCGGTCTTCAGGACGCACGAGTCGGTGGCGATTCCGCACAGCACCACGGTGTCCCAGTCTTCGTCACGGAACTCGCCGATGATGTCGCGGGGGAGGGCGCTGTACGTCACCTTGTCTATGACCTGGGTGGCGCGTGCGGCGTAGGGCGCCAGAGCGGGGACGATGTCTGTCTCCGGGGCGTTGTGGAGCGCGGTCCAGTCGAGCAGGCGGGCGAAGGGCGACTCGGGGTGGTTGAAGTAGCGGGAGAACAGCACGGGCGCGCCTGCTGCTTCCCACTGGTCGATCAGGCGGGCGATGACGGGCACCACGTGCCGGCTGTGGTCGTTGACGAAGCCGTTCTGCACGTCGATCACGAAGAGGGGCGTGGTGCGGAGATCCACCCGGGACCGCCTTCCTGTCAGCCGTCAGTTCAACACAGTGCGTCCTAGGCCGACTTCAGCCCATCGAGCAGCTTACTTGTCGCCAGAATCGTCTTGCGCATCAGACGGAGTTGCACCGTCTCGACCGGTCCGTACTGTGTGAGTTGAGAGTACGCGGCCGCGAACTGGCATGTCTGCATCTCGTGGCATGACTGGTTCTTGACCACGCTCCTGGAGGGCTTGGACGTATATGAAGGCGGCCCGCAAGGCGTGTACTTGAGCTCGAGGTCGGAGATTTGGTGGTGCTCAGTACGCGTTCGGCGGGCGGCGGGTGGTAGCCGAGGCCGGTTCCTTTCAACCTCCCCATTCGGCCGGGGGTTCTACGGGTTCAGACATGACATGGGTGGCCTCCGAGCTAGTTGGGTGGGAGCCTGGTGGAGCGGTACGAGATCGAGACGTTTCTGGCGTTGGCCGAGGAGCTGCATTTCGCGCGGACCGCGGAGCGTCTGCACGTTTCGCCGGGCCGGGTCAGCCAGACAATCAAGGCGCTGGAGCGTCGCATCGGCGGGGCGTTGTTCGAGCGCAGCAGCCGCCGTGTGGTCCTCACTCCGATCGGCCAGCAGCTCTGTGACGAGCTGCTCCCGGCGCACCAGCAGATCCAGCGGGCCGTCGCCAATGCGATGGCGGCCTGCACGGATGTCCGCGGTGTGCTGCGCGCCGGCTTCACCGCCCCGTGGTCCGGCAAGCTCCTCGCGCAGGCCGCGGAAGCCTTCGCCTCGCGTCATCCCCGCTGCTTGGTCGAGCTCCAGGGGGCGACGTACAACGCCGCGATCAGAGCGCTGCGTCAACAGAACGTCGACCTGGTGATCGCCGAGCCACCCATCGAAGAGCCCGACGTCATCGTGGGACCGGTCCTGTTCTCCGAGCACCGCGCCCTCGTGGTGCCCGCCACACACCCCCTGGCGGCACGGGAAACGGTGTCGCTGGAGGACCTCGCCCTACTGCCCCTGATCACGGCGGTCGGCGTGTCTCCAACGTGGCGCGAGGCATACTTCCCACGTCGTACACCCCAGGGAGAGCATGTCGAGCATGGCCCGGCCGCATCCGGCTGGGAGGGGGTACTCGCGCTGGTCGGCGCGGGTAATGGAGCCACCGTGGCCACCGTCAGAGCAGGGCGATACCACGCCCGGCCTGACATCGCCTATGTCCCGTTCGAGGATGCTCCGCCCGTCGAGTACGCGCTGATGTGGCGGGACGAAGACCTATCAGCCGGACTCCAGGTCTTCATCCAGACCGTAGCCGACCTCGCCCAGCCGACCAGCGGTTCGTTATGCCTCCGCGCCCCGGTGCCCGGCCCGGGGTAGCGTCAGTGTCGCGGCCGCCGTCGCTACGAGCCCGGCCGCCGCGAGCAGCACACTCCACCGCATCCCGGCCAGGAACGTCTGCGCTCCCGCCAGCAGTGCGCCGTATACAGCCACCGCGATGGCCCCGCCGACCTGGCGGGCGGTGTTGAGGACCGCGCCCGCGGTGCCTGCCCGGTCCGCGGGCATGGCGTCGAGCAGCATCGCGGTCAGCGCCGGCACCGTCAGCGCGCCGCCGAGCCCGACCGGCACCATCAGCAGCGCCACCGCCCACACGTCGGTGTGCGGACCGACCGCGGTCAGCGCCACCAGCCCAGCTGTTCCGACCAGTTGTCCCGCCACCATCGGCACCCGCGGGCCGAAACGGCCGGCGAGCTTTGCCGAGGCCAGGTTCACCACGGCGACCAGTGCCGTCATCGGGATGAACATCAGGCCCGCGTGCAGCGCCGACTGCCCGCGTTCCTGCTGTAGATAGAGACTGAAGACGAACACTCCGCCGTAGTAGGCGGCATTGAGCATGAAGCCGACCACCAAGGACACCGCCACCACCCGGGAGCGGAACAGCGGCAGCGGCAGCATCGGATGGGCGCCCTTGGCCTGCGCGGCGAGGAAGGCGGCCGCCCCGGTCGCGGCCACCAGCAGCGACGCCACCACCGTCGGCCTGCCGAAGCCGTCGGCGCCACCCTCGATCACGCCGTAGGTCAGCCCGCCCATCGCCGCCACCGCCGTCACCTGCCCGATCGTGTCCAGGCGCGAGGGCAGCCGTGGCGAGGCAGGTACGCGGGTGAGCAGGGCGAGCGCCAGCAGACCCGCCGGCAGGTTGACGAAGAAGATCCAGCGCCAGCCCACAGAAGCGGTGAGCGCCCCGCCGAGCACCGGCCCGGCCGCCACCGCGACCGCGCCGCCCACCGTCCACATGGCGATCGCCCGGGCGCGTTGGGCCTGATCGGGGAAGCTCTGCCGGACCAGCGCCAGCGACGCCGGCATCATCACCGCCGCCGCGGCCCCCTGCACGAGCCGGGCGGCAACCAGCACGCCGAGCCCGGGCGCGAAACCGCACGCCGCCGAGGCCAGCGCGAACAGCACCAGCCCGCCGCCGAACGCCCGCCGCGCCCCGATCCGGTCCGACAGCGCCCCCGCGGAGAGCATCAGGGCGGCGAACATCAGCGTGTATCCGTCCACCACCCATTGCAGCCCCGACATGCCGCCGCCGAGGCTGCGACCGATGTCGGGCAGCGCGACCGTGACGATCAGCGCGTCCAACGAGATGAGGAAGAAGCCCAGCAGGGCGGCGCCGAGCACCACCGGCGATCCGCCCCGGGCGGCGAGCGGCGACGAGGCGGCGAGTGACGTGGGAGCGGAGGTGGCCTTCATCGGCGAGCCGCCTGGACGGGCAGGTCCTTGTTGCCGTCGCCCCACGTCGCGGTCATCACCACGGTATCGATCAGCCAGCGGTCGCCGGTACGGGCCAGCTCCCACCGGTATGCGCCGCCGAGTGTCCACAGCGGCGCCCCGTGGGCGGTGGCCAGGCGATGGGTGGCCTGGAAGGAGGCCGTGCACACGGCACGGTCGCCGTCGAGTTCGACGAGCTGGTTGGCGATCAGATGCTGGGTGGCGTCGAAGCCGCCGAGCGTCGAAGTCCAGGCGTCGACGATCTCCTGCGGGGTGAGCTGGGCCGGCTCACCGCCGCCCAGGCTGGTGTAGTCGAGCAGCACCTTGTCGGCGAACAGGCCGCGTAACTGCTCCCATTCGCGGCGATCGGCGTGCACAGCCATGCGGGTGCAGGTCTCGGCGACCGCGTACTTGGACTCGAGGGACTCGGACATGGTGGGTGGTCTCCTGTCGGTGGTCGGGGGGTTCACAGCGTGCGGGCGAAGTGCTCGGCCGCCGCGTCCGCGGCGAGGCCGACTTGCGGCCCCTGGTCATAGAAGTCGAACTGGATGCCCTCGGTCCACAGGAACTCCCGCTCCCCGGCGAGGCCGTCGTGGAAGCGGCGCGCACCGTCCGGGATGGCGGCATCCTCGCTGTGTACGAGCAGCACGGGCGCGGTGACCTTCGGGGCGATCGCGACGGCGTCGAAGTCCAGCCACTCCGACCAGGCCATCACGGCATACCGGTTGGGCCACTGCGGAATGCCGCCGCGCTCCGGGTTGAGGTAGAAGTCGATGTCGAAGGGCATCGCAGCGTCCGGGTCGCTGCCGCTGACCACCGGCACATAGGCGACCTCGCCGGTCTCCTCGTACCGCCGCCGCGCCGCTTCCGCCGCCGCCTTCTTCGCCTCAATGCCCTCCGGCCCGCCGTAGTTCTCCTCGCAGATACGGCGGTCGTGCAGCCACGGCGCTACCAGGGCCAGCGACCCCACCCGCGCGTCCTCGGCGGCGAAGGCGCTCGCGTACATCGCCCCGGCGCACACCCCCAGCACTCCCAACTGCCCGCCGCCTACCGCCGGATGGGCACTCAGGAAGTCGGCCGCCGCCCGCAGGTCGTGGATTTTCAGCACCGGCGACTCGTAGTCGCGCGGCTCGCCCTCGGACTCGCCGTATCCGGTGAAATCGAACGCCAGCGCCGCATAGCCGCGCCGGGCCAGCTCCTCCGCGTACCGGTCGGCCATCTGCCCCCTGACGGATGTCCAGGTCCCGGCGACCACGACGCCCACCAGCGGACCTGCCGCGCCGCCGTCGGCAGGGTCGGAATCGGCGGGGTCCGGCAGAAAGAGATGACCGGCGAGCTTGGCCGCTTCGCCAGCAAAGCGCACCTGTTCACGCACGGGCATAGCAAGGCTCCTTGGGAGTGGGGGATGTATGGCATGTCGGGATCGACGGCCGGTAGAAAGCCGGTGGGTGAGTGAGCTCGCGATGCCCGGTGTTGAGCACCCGCCGACGCTTACACGCTGACATCCGACGGCACCTCGAACAACGCCCGGTATGTAACGCCAGGTTGAGCAGGGCTAAACCAGCCCGCCGCTCAACGGCGCCCGGAATCAGAAAGCCGGACCACGCACGTCTCCCCCCATCGCCGGCTAAAGCCCAAGGCCGTGAAGTTACGGGCTGATTGGCTCTGCCAACAGGATGTCGATGGTGAGGGCGGTCTGGTGGGCGTGGCGGTCGACGCCCAGGCTTTTTGTAGGCGTAGCGGGACAGGGGGCGTTTGACTGCGCGGGGGCTGAGGCGGAGCCGTCGTCGGGGCATGAGGGCGTCGAGGACTGCCCGGCCGATGGTGCCGATAAGGTCGATGACGGTGTCGGCGATCACACCCTGGGCCTGGATGATGTGGTCGCGGGCTGTGTTCAGGGCGACGGAGAAGCTGCACCGGTCGGGATCGGTGCCGGTTGCCTGGGCGGCGCCGGGGTCTGCCCATGTTCCGGGAGCAGTCACCGGCAACGGATGCACGCCCTGAGCAGATACCCGCGCATTCCACAGCCCTGCCGGCTGCACCACTCGGCGGGATGCCGTCACCGGCCGCCCGGCTCTCACCGGGAGTGGTCTCGCGCTCCCCAGGCCCGCAGGCGGGCAATTCCCGTCGGCACATGCGCTGTTCGTGGTGGCCGGCCCACCGCCGCAGCGGCGCCCATGGCCCGCTGTCGGCCGGACGGCGGTGGTCCGGTCACCGTCCGGGGTCCGGACGGTGTGAGCGGTACACCTCGCCGCCCGTGGAAGGCGGGCGCGAACGTGGAGGGCGGCCGCGGGGACTGGGCGGTGCGCGGCGGCGCCGAGTTGACGTGACGGGGAGTAGGAGGCCGGCCTGACGTGAACACCATCTTGCCCGTGTGCCGCAGGGAGGACGGTGCAGGCGTGGACGGCGGCATCCTCGACACTGTCGTGACCGAGGTCTTCTCGGTGCTGCGTAGACGCGACCAGCGCCGTACCGCCGAGCAGTACCTGCGCGCCCTGTTGGCCGCCAAGGGGCGCAAGTCGGTCCGCAATCTCGCCACGACGTGCTCCGACGGGGCGGCCGAACAGCGGTTGCACCACTTCGTCAGCGCCTCCCCCTGGGACTTCGGCGAGGCGCGTGCGGCGCTCGCCCGGCTCCTGGACCGGCTCGCGCCCGCCCAGGCCTGGGTGGTGCGGCCGCTGGTGATCCCGAAGGCCGGCAACCGGTCGCCGGGAGTGCGTCGGCGCTATGTCCCGGAGGTCGGGGGGAGTGTCAACAGCCAGCTCGCCTATGGCCTGTGGCACGCCTCGGCGGATGGCGACGCGCCGGTCGGCTGGCGGCTCCAGCTGCCCGGCGACCGGCTCTTCGACCCGCACCCGCGCCGGCGCGCCGGCCTTGCGGAGGACCGTGTCGAGGAGGCGCCGGCCGTGTGTGCCGTGAGCGCCGCCCTCGGTCCGATCCGAGCCTGGGGGCTGGCGGCCCGGCCCGTGGTGATGGACCTGAGCGAGGTCCCGCCGGCCGTCCTGCCCTGGGTGTTCCGGAGCTTCACCGAGGCGGCGGCTCCCCTCCTGGTACGGGTGAGGGACACGACCCGGGTGATCCCCGTCAGGCCTGCGCTTCCCTCGTGGTCGGGCCGCGCGATTCCCCTCCGGGAGTTGCTGCGCGCCACCCCCCAACCCAGGCGCCCGGTGGCGCTCCCCCAGGGCGGTGCCTCCGCGGCGCTGCTGCGGGTGCGGCTGCCCGGCGGTCCGCTGTCCGGCATCGGCGACGCGCGGCCGAGCGGGCCGCCCGCACCCGCGTCGCGCGCGGACGACCTGCTCGTGCTCGCCGTCTGGGACGGTGCCGGGCCGGTCCGGGGGCGCGTCTGGCTCACCGGTCCGACCCGGCTTCCGCCGAGGCAGCTGCTCCGGCTCGCCCAGTTGCAGGACCGGGTGGCGGCCGCGGCGGCGGGCCCGGGGGAGCAGGTGGGGCTGCGGGACTTCGAGGGCCGCACCTACCTGGGCTGGCATCGGCATATGACCCTTGCCTCGGCGGCCCATGCCGTCCTGGCCCTGTCCGCCGCGCCGCACGGGTGCAGGCCCTCGGGGCAAGGCGGTCCGCTCGCCTGACCCGCCCCGGCCGGCGCGGGTCAGTGGCCGAGGCTCTTGCGGGTGCGGTGCAGGCGCAGGGCGAGCTGGATCTCCAGGGACTGGGCGGGCGTCTGCCAGTCGGGGCCGAGGAGTTCGGCGATGCGTTCCAACCGCCGGGACACCGTGTTCGGGTGGACGTAGAGCGCCTCGGCGGCGTACGTCGGGCTGTTGCTCGCCTCGAAGTAGGCCTCCAGGGTCCGCACCAGTTCGGTGGAGCGCTGCTGGTCGTAGTCGAGCACCGGGCCGATGGCCGAGCGGACGAAACCGCAGACGTCCAGGTGGTCGGAGAGCAGCAGGCCCAGAAACCCCAGATCGGCGGCGCTCGCCGAGGTGCCGCGTGCGCCGAGCGAGAGCAGGGCGCTCAGGCAGCGGTTGGCTTCCTTGCAGGTGTCCCGGACGTTCAGCATGCTGGTGACGGGACCGGCGGCCGCGACCGTCGGCGCGTGGTCGAGCAGCGGTTTGAGTTCCTGCGCGACGCGCCGGGCGAGTGCGCTGGGATCGCGGCCGGGCAGCAGCAGGGTCAGGGTGCCCTCGAGCACGGTCTTGAGGCCGCCGACGCTGTGGGCGTGAGACGACGCCCAGACCACGGCCCGGCCCTGCGAGCCGCCCTCGGTGCGGATCACCATGACGACGTAGGGCGCGTCCGGGTCCAGGCCGAGGCCCTGGCAGCGCTCGCGCAGCGCCCGCGGTTCGTGCGGGGCGTCGCCCACCAGGTCGTCGAGCAGCTCGTCGCGGAGCGAGCCCTCGGCGACCGCCGTGCTGCGCTGCATCACCAACAGGGCGGCCACGGCCTGGGCGACGGTGGCGAGGAGGCGGTCGGCAGACCGGGTGCCGGCCGTCGCGGTGGGCGCCGCGTCGCCCGGGTCGGGCGCGCCGCCGGCCTCCGGCCCCGTACCGGCTTCCTGTCCGCCATCGGCCGCCTGCCCGGGGCCGTCCCCCTGGTGGGTGCCGGTCTTCTGCCGAGCACAGACGAGGAGGACTCCCAGATGCTCGGTGCCCGCCTGGATCGGCACCATCCGTATACCGTCGGGCAACTCCACCACGGTGCCTTCGGCATGGGCGTCCAGGGACGAGCGCAGCAACAGCTCGTCGTCGATCTTCGGTGCCTGGGTCGCCCCGGCGAGCCAGTCCCCGAAACTGTTGCGTATGTGCACCGTGCCGCCCAGTAACGCCGTTGCCTCCGTGGTGAGTTGGTGCAGGGTGCAGCCGCTCAGGATCAAGCCGAGCAGATCACGGTAGGTCTCGGCGACCTGCTCGGCGTCGGCGAGCGCACCGCGCGAGCGGATGCCGTCCGTCTCCAGCGAGTCGACCGAGGCCCGTACGTCGTCCAGGAGCCGGGCCTTCTCGATGGCCACGGTGGCAAGGTCGCCGAGCGACCCCATCAACGACAGTTCGTCCGGCGTGAAGTAGCGGACCTCGCGGTCGGCGGCGTACAGCACACCGAACCGTGAGTCCCCGTGCCGCAACGGGACCGCGAGGACGGCGCGCAGACCTTCCGCACGGATCACCTCGTCGATCACGGGCGCGTGGTGGATCCGCTCGTCGGGCAGATAGTCGGGCGTCCAGAACGGCGCCGCGTGTTCGGTGGCGGCGGCTCCGATCCCGGCCTTGGTGGGCACCTCGAAGCCCACCGTCAGGGTGGAGGCGTGCCCGTCGGCCGCGCGGACCACGGACGTCGCGGTGTCGGGGAGGTGCAGGCTGACATAGGCCATGTCGAGGTTGAGCAGTCGCCGGGCCCGGCGGCAGGTCAGCTGCAGCAACTCGTCGAGATCGTAGGGACGGGTCAGATCCCTGGCGGTGTCCACCAGGGCGGACAGGCCCGCCGCGCGCTGCTGGCGGCGGTTGAGCTGGGCCTGGACCTCAAGGGCGAGACGGTGCACGGTCTCCAGGCGGGTGAGCCGGTCCGGCTCGGGGGGCGGCGTCGCCCCACGGGCCTGCTCAAGGAGCGAGTCGAACTCGGGCAGGGGTGCTTCGCGGGCCAATAGCGCTAAAAAAGCGACGACGTCGTCGTCACGGATATCCCCCATTGGTGCTTCGTCCTCCCCGCACGACAGCCACCACAGTCACCGAAGCCTAGGGTGTCAATTGACGCTCAATCAAGAAAGGTTGAGTCAAGAGGGACTCTGCCCCTCTTTGTTCCAGTTGGCCGAATATCGGCGCGGATTCGGCTGGGAGTGCACCGGTAGGTTTCGACAACAACGCTTTCCCGCTAACCAGGTGGCCGGGCCACCTCCCTTCTCAAGTGGCGCTTGCGCCAGGGTGGTCGCACGACGACAACCAGGGGGAACGGGATGCGGACAGCTCCGCTGAGACAAGTGCAGGACTACAGGAGATCGCTCGACCGGTGCACGGCCTCGCGCACCCGCGCGGATCGGCCGAGGACCTTCTCGCTCTGCGGCAATGACTGGGATCTGCTCGATGACGTCTTCGCACCGGTGGACTCGCCGTCGACCCGGATCGCCCTGGAATTCCTCGGGCTCGACCCTGCGTCGGGCGCCCGGGCCAGCGGCTCCTTCCTTGAGATCGGCTGCGGTGCGGGAGTGATCGCGGTCAGTGCGGCGCTCGCCGGTCACACGGTTTCCGCGGCCGACATCAACCCGGCCGCAGTACGCAATACGATGCTGAACGCCACGCGGCACCGCCAGGCCAGCCGGTTGCGCGTGCTGCACAGCGATCTCTTCACCGCGTTCCACACCGACGATCGGTTCGACACCGTCTTCTGGAGCTCCAATTACGTGCTGGCGCCCGAGGACTTCAGGTACCGCGCCGTCACCGAGAGCTCCTATGTCGATCCTGGCTATGCCACTCACCGCCGCTATCTCATCGAGGCACCGCTGCGGGTCGGTGCGGCGGGGCGGGCGCTGCTGCACTTCAGCAGCCGCGGCAGCCTGACGGAACTGTGCGCCATCGCCCAGGAGTGCGGGCGTGAGCTGACGATCCGTCGGTTCAGCTCGGTGCGGGAGGGCGACGACGTGGTCGACCACATGCTCCTGGAGGTCGGGGTGTGCGGGCGCGAGGGCGCGACCGGGCCGGTGGCTCCCGCGGGCCTGTCGGCGTGAGGGCCACAGGGACGACGGCTGTGCGTACGCTCCTGGTGGACAACCATGATTCCTTCACCCACAACCTCTTTCACTACCTGGCCGAGGTCAACGGCCAGGAGCCCGAGGTGATCCCCAACGACTTCCCCTCGTGGCGGCCGGGCCACCTGTCCGCGTTCGACAACGTGGTGCTCTCACCCGGCCCCGGACACCCGGCCCGCAGCGAGGACTTCGGCATCTGCGCGGCGATCGTCGGCACATCGACGCTGCCCGTGCTGGGTGTGTGCCTCGGCCATCAGGGCATCGCGCTGGCCCACGGAGCCCGGGTGGGGCTCGCGCCGCGACCGGTGCACGGGTACACCTCGCCGGTGCGGCACCTGGGCACCGGGCTGTTCGCCGGGCTGCCGCAGGAGTTCCGGGCGGTCCGCTACCACTCGCTCGCCGTCGACCGGCTGCCCGACGACGTGGAGGCGATCGCGTGGACGCCCGACGGTGTGCTGATGGGGCTGCGCCACCGCCACCGCCCGCAGTGGGGCGTGCAGTTCCACCCCGAGTCCATCGGCGGCTTCGACGGGCACGCCCTGCTCGACAACTTCCGCCGCCTGACCGAGCGGCACCGCCCGCACGGCCGCACGGTCCACGCCGCCCCCCGGCGCCCGGCGACGCCCGGCGCCCGGCCCGCGCAGCGCCGCCGCCTGCGCGTGCGGGTCAGGGAAGTCCCGGTGAGCTGGGGCGCCGAGCAGGCCTTCGACGCGCTGTTCCGCGCGGGTAGGCACGCCTACTGGCTCGACAGCAGCCGCCCCGACGCGGACACCGGCCGCTTCTCGATCATGGGTGGTGCCTGCGGACCGCTGGGGCGGGTGGCCCGCGCCGACGTGTGGAAGGGCACGGTCACGGTCACCGGCCAGGGCGGCGCGACGCGCACCGAACACCGCCCGTTCCTGTCCTGGATCGAGCAGGACCTGCGCGCCATCCAGGTCGAAACCCCGGACCTGCCCTGCGAGTTCACACTCGGCTGGGTCGGCTACCTCGGCTACGAGCTGAAGGCCGAGTGCGGCGGCGAGCGAACGCACCAGGCGCAGGACCCCGACGCGCTGATGGTCTTCTCGGACCGGGCCCTGGTCCTTGACCATCTCACCGGCCGGGGCTATCTGCTGGCCCTGGAGGAGCCCGCTTCCGCGTACGACCAACGTCCCTGGCTCGCCGACGCGACGCGCCGGCTCGCCGCGCTCCAGGACGCGCCCGCGCCGCCGGAGCCGCCGGCCCCCTTGCAGGCCGGTCCGGGAGCGGGGGCGCTGAGGCTGCGTCACGACCGGGACGAGTACCTGCGGTTGATCGACGAATGCCGGGAAGAGGCAACGCGGGGGGAGAGTTACGAGATCTGTCTGACCAACATGGCCGAATCCGACACCACGACGACGCCCTGGGACGGCTACCGGCGGATGCGCCGCGCGGCCCCCGCCCCCTACGGCGCGCTGCTCTCCTTCGGCGGGCTGTCCGTCCTGAGTACGTCGTTCGAGCGGTTCCTGCGGATCGACCGCCACGGCCGCATGGACTCCCGCCCGGTGAAGGGCACACGTCCGCGCGGGGCCGACCCGGGGCAGGACGCGGCGCTCCGCGCGGACCTGCTCGTCAACGCCAAGGACCGGGCGGAGAACCTGATGATCGTGGACCTGGTCCGCAACGACCTCGGCCGCTGCGCGCGGGTCGGCTCGGTCCGCGCGGACGACCTCTTCCGCGTGGAGTCGTATGCGCGGGTGCATCAACTCGTCTCCACCGTCACCGCGCGAAAACATCCCGACGCCGACGTGGTGGACTGCGTGCGGGCGGCCTTCCCGCCGGGCTCGATGACCGGCGCGCCCAAGCTGCGCACGATGCGGATCATCGACCGCCTGGAGCAGGGGCCGAGGGGCGTCTACGCCGGGGCGATCGGATACCTCTCGCTGAACGGCACGGCGGATCTGAGCGTCGTCATCAGGACGGCCGTGATGCGCGGCGCCCAGGTGCGCTACGGCGTGGGCGGCGCGATTCTCGTGGGCTCCGACCCCGAGGCGGAGTTCGAGGAGACCGCGGTCAAGGCCGCGCCCCTCACCGCCCTGACCGGCGCACCGTTCCCGGGTGAGCCCGTCCGGGCACCGGCCGCGCGGTAAGGGCTCCGCGGCAGGTGTCCGCACCTGCCCGAGGGCGTGTCCTCACGTGCCGGACACGTCCTCGGGCCCGTCCGGCTCGGGCGCGGCCCGCAGCGCCTCGGCCTCGCGGGCCACCAGGTACGCGTCGAAGGCCGGCGCGGCGGCCCGCGCCTGGGCCGTGTTCCGCGCCGAGTACTGTCCGCCCAGCGTGTCACCGGCGAGCGGCGCGTCCCAGGTGCGGGTGCGCAGCACCGCGAGTCCGGGGGCGCTGACCGTGTTCCACGCGACGTACCGGGCGACCTGTTCGGGCTCCGTCAGCTCCGTCCACATCAGCCGCTGCGGCTGGGCGCCGAGGCGCGCCGGCGCGGCCCAGTCCTCCTCGCCGAGCCGCTCCTCGTAGATCCGGTAGAGCCGCCGCGCCAGGGCCTGTGCCGCCTCGTGATGTCCGGCCCGCTCGAACCGGCCGACCGGGACCGAGGCCACCGAGGCGAGCCCGGCGAGATCGAGCCCCCCGGCCGCGGCGCGGTGCAGACCGTGGATCCAGGCGTCGAGGACCTGCCGGTAGCGGTCCTCGGAGGTGACCCCCGCCGCCTGCACACCGACCCCGGTGGCCAGGCACTCCTCGATGAGCGTGATACCGGCCCGGGTCCCGGCGTTCACCCTGACGAGCAGCCCGGGGCGGGCCACCGCCCGCCGCAACTCCTGTGCCGCGCCGCCGTCCGCCTCGGGCAGATCCACGCTGACCAGGCCGTCGCGCCCCTCGCTCGACTTGAACACGTCCGCCAGCACATCGCAGGCCCAGCGGGTGTCGTAGGCGCGCAGCGCGGCCAGCGCCGCGTCCCCGGTGACCCCGCGATGTGCGAGCTGGTCGAGCTGTTCACGGTAGGGGGAGTCGGGGCGCGCGGCGGCCCGTGCCAGGGCTGTCGCATCGATGGTCGCGCCGACCGCCAGACCCTCCGCCACCAGGCCGGCGAACGTGCCGTCGGCCAGTGCGCCGCGATCGAGGCCGGCCGCCCATAACGCGACGCCCTCCGCCGTCAGTTGTCGGGCAAAGCGACGACGGTCCATCGCATCGAACTCGTTCATGACGGAAGCGTAGGAGCGTCCGACCCATGTGTCGCCCCGCCGGATACGACTCCGTCATCTCTCCGGCGCGCCACGAGCGGGCGTGGCCGGCGGGTGTGTGCCGCCAACCACCTGGTGCGGGGAACGGGTGGCCGGGCCACCTCCCCGGGGCTGCCCCCGCTGGGCGACGGTAAGGGCATCAAGGCGGCGGGCCGGTAGGGCCCGAGCCCTGCTGACCTCCGTCATTACGAGTCCGAGGAGTGATCGGACGTGCCTGCAACGCGTCGTGCTTCCCCCCGTTCCAGCCCCTGGGCGTTGTCGGCGGACCACCATGTCGGCGGCGAGGTGCTGCGGGTGTGGGAGCGGCCGGGAAGCCCGAAGGGCGCCCCCCGCATCGTGCTCGCGCACGGTTTCGAGGAGAACTGGGACACCTGGCTGCCGCTGGCCGAGCACCTCCCGCCACAACTGCGCCTCACCGCCCTGGACCTGCCCTGGCGGGCCGGCTCCAGCTACTCCTGGACCGAGCGCGGCAGCTCCACGGTCTGGCTGGAGCGGGCGCTCGAACTGCTCGCCGAGCCGCCCGCGGCGATCGTGGCCCATTCCTTCGGGGCCAGCTCCCTTCTCGAACTGCTCACCAGGAGCGCGCAGGTCGCCCAGGTGCCCGCCGTCCTGGTGGCTCCGGTCTACCGGCCGCACGACCGGGCCGTCGACGAGAACTTCTTCGCGGACGCGGTGCTCCGCTTCCGGGGCGTGCTCGCCGAGGGCATGGCCGTGCAACTCGGGCCGCGCGCCCGACGCCTCGACGCGGGGCTGCGCGAACTGATGCAGAACAAGATCCGTGACCGGGTCGAACCGCACGGCTTCCTGCAGTTGTACGCGATGCTCGCCCGCTCACCCCGCCTGGCCCTGGACCGGGTCACGGTCCCGGTGCAACTGATCAGCGGCATCGACGACCCCTCGGCACCGCCCACGGCGGTCGACCGGCTGCGGTCCGGACTAAAGGATCTGACCATCCATCAGGAATGGGGCCTCGGGCATTTCTGCCAGGTCCAGCAGGCCCCGAAGGTCGCGGCCGAGGCGCTCGCCTTCCTCGGCGCGCTCGGCATCGGCCGCTTCGATGCCGCCGGCATCGGCCGCCCGGCCGATGCCCTTCGCGTCCAGGAGGCGATGAGCGCATGAGTACCGCCGAATCCCGCACCGCCGACTACGACGTCGTCATCAGCGGAGCCAGCGTCGCCGGGTGTGCCGCGGCCATCCTGCTCGCCCGCCGGGGCGCCCGCGTCGCTCTGCTCGACCGCCGCTCGGACCCGGCCGCGTACAAGGTGCTGTGCACCCACTATCTGCAGCCCTGCGCCCTGCCGGTGCTCAAGGAGCTGGACCTGGTCGAGGCGCTCGAAGAGGCGGGTGCGGTGCGCAACGAGGCGCGCTGGTACACCCGTTGGGGCTGGATAGAACCCAAGCCCGGACCCGACGGCGAGCCGCTGCCCCACGCCTACAACGTGCGCCGCCAGACGCTGGACCGGATCGTGCGGGAGCGGGCCGCGGCCACGCCCGGCGTCGACCTGCTGCTCGGCCACACCGTGGTCGGCCTGCTCCGGGACGGCGGCCGCACCACGGGCGTCAAGGCCGACTGCGGCGGGTCGGGGGAGCGCGAGCTGCGGGCCCGCGTCGTCGTGGGCGCCGACGGCAAGGACTCCGCCACCGCCCGCCTGGCCGGCGTGCCCGTCAAGACCCATGCCAACGAACGCTTCAGCTACTTCGCCCACTTCGAGGACCTGGAGCTGGTCGGCGGCATCACCCAGTCCTGGTTCCTGGAGCCGGACATGGCCTATGCCATGCCCAACGACGGCGGCGTGACCGTGGTCGCCGTGATCCCCTCGAAAGAACGCCTGCCGCAGTTCCGCGCGGACCTGGAGGGCGCCTATCTCGACTTCGTACGAGACCTGCCCGAGGCTCCCGCGATTGACCGGGCCACCCGCGTATCGAAGATCATCGGCACGGTCAACTACCCCCTGATGTCCCGCCGTCCCGCCTCCCCGGGCCTGGCCCTCATCGGCGACGCCGCCCTCACCAGCGACCCGCTGTGGGGCGTCGGCTGCGGCTGGGCGCTCCAGTCGGCGTCCTGGCTGGCCGATGTGCTGGCCCCGGTACTGGCCGCGGCCGGCGGCGCGGACGAGATCGACAAGGCCCTCGCCGGATACGGGCGCAGGCACCGCGGCGCGCTGCGCGGGCACCAGCACCTCATCGCCGACTACGCCAAGGGGCGCCCGTTCAACGCCTTCGAACGCCTGATGTTCTCCGCCGCAGCCCGCAACGACGCGATGGCCCGGCACATGCACCTGTTCGCCTCACGGCTCGTCGGACCGCTGCGCTTCCTGAACCCCGGCGCCCTGCTTCGGGCGCTGTGGGTGAACCTCACGCACCGTCCCACCCGCCCCGTACCCGCACCCGCCCCGTCCGGGGAATCCCCGCGGTTCCGCACCGTCGCCTGAGCCGGCACACCGAGCCCGCCAGCGCACTTCACCGAGAGGAATGCGTCATGAGTACCCCCATCACCATCACCCGCACCGAGGCCGAGCAGATCCGCGAGATCGTCATCGACGTCCTCGAACTCGACGACGGCGAGCTGACCGGCACCAGCCACTTCGTCGACGACCACGACGCCGACTCGCTCCTGGCCATCGAGATCCTCGCCCGCATCGAGCGGGACCTCGGCGTGATCATCCCGCAGGACGACCTGGCGGAGCTGACCACCCTGGAGAACGTCTACACCATCGTGGCCCGGAACAAGGCCGGCGGCGGCGATGCCTGAACAGACGTCCCACAAGCCCCGGCCGGCCAGCCAGCGGGTCGTCGTCACCGGCCTCGGCGCGGTCAGCAGCGCCGGGCTCGGTGCCACCGAGTTCACCGCGTCCGTCCGCGCGGGCCGGCGCAGCACCTCACCGATCCGCTCCTTCGACACCACCGGATTTCCGCACGTCCACGCGGGAGAGGTGCACGATTTTGACCCCGGCCAGTGGCTGCGCCGGATCGACCCCGAACGCTGGGGCCGCAGCGCCCAGTTCGCCGCGTCCGCCGCCCGGATGGCGGTCGAGGACGCGGGCCTGACGGCGGAGCAGGTCGCCGCCGCACGGGCCGGTTCGGTGATGGGCACCACCAGCGGCGAGTCCGCGGTCATCGAGCAACTGGTGGGCGAATGGGTCACCGACGGCCTCAAGTCGCTCTCGCCGCACCTGGTCGCGGCCGCGCCGGCGCAGCGCATCGCGGCGGCCGTCAACACCGAACTCGGCCTGACCGGCGAGGCGTTGACCCTCGCCACCGCCTGCTCGGCCAGCAACTACGCCCTGGGATACGCCTTCGACCAGGTCGCCTCCGGCGAAGCCGAGTACATGCTGGCCGGGGGCGCCGACTCGGTGAACCGCTGGGCGCACGCCGGCTTCTACCGGCTCGGCGCCCTCGCCGAGGAGGTCTCCCGGCCCTTCGACGCGGACCGCGCCGGCATCCTCACCGCCGAGGGCGGTGTGGCACTGCTCCTTGAGCGGCACGACCACGCCGTGGCTCGCGGCGCCCGGATCTACGCGGAGATGCTCGGATACGGCGTCAACTGCGACGCCGAACACATGGTGCACCCCGACCCGACCAGCATCGCGGCATGCATCCGGGCCGCCCACCGCAGCGCGGGCGTCACACCCGACGAGATCGACTACATCTGTGCGCACGGCACCGGCACCCGCACCAACGACGCCACCGAGGTGGCCGCCGTACGCGACGTGATCGGGGACCGGCTGCCGCCGATCAGCTCCCTCAAGTCGATGATCGGTCACACGATGGGCGCGGCCAGCGGATTCGGCGCGCTGATCTGCTGCAAGGCGGTCCACGAGGGATTCCTGCCCCCCACCGCCAACCTGGAGCAGGTCGATCCCGCCCTCGGCCCCGGGGTCGACCCGGTGCCGGGCCGGGCCCGCCCGGCCGCCCCCCGCGTGGTGCAGAACCACGGGTTCGCCTTCGGCGGCAACAACGCCATCACCATCTTCGGGAGGGTCGAATGAGCACGGCCATGGCCCTCGGGACGACCCCGCTCGCCATCACCGCCGCAGGCGTGATCACCCCGGCCGGGCTCGGCCTGGAACGGCTCGGCGCCGCCCTCGCCGAGGGCCGGGTCGCGCCCGGGGACGCGTCCGCCGTCACCGAGGCGTCGCTCCCGCCCTGCCCGATCCAGGTCGTCCCCCACCTGCCGGTCGAGGAACTCCTGGGCCGCAAGGGGAACCGGCAGCTCGACCGCACCACCAAGCTGGCGCTGATCGCCACCCGCCTCGCCCTCGATGTGGCCGGGGCCCGAGGCACCGGCCCCGCCACCACCGCGCACAGCGGCGTCGTCCTCGGCACCAGCACCGGCAGCATCCGCAGTTCGAGCGAGTACTCGCGGGAGACGCTCGAGTTGGAGAAGCCCTACCTGGTGAATCCGGGCCTGTTCCCGAACACCGTGATGAACTGCGCGGCCGGACAGATCGCCATCCGCAACGACCTGCACGGCGTCAACGCCACCCTGGCCGGCGGGCACCTGTCCGGGCTGCAGGCCATCCGCTACGCCCGCAACGCGCTGCGCCAGGGTCACGCGGACCGTCTCCTGGTCGGCGGCGTCGAGGAGTTCTGCGCGCAGAGCGCCTGGGGCTGGCACCGCTCCGGGGCGCTGTCGCCGGACGCGGCGATCGGCGAGGCGGCGGCGATGCTGCTCGTCGAGCCGCTGCACGCGGTCCGCGAGGAGGACCGGATCGCCCAGATCCTGGCCTGCGAGGTCGCCTTCGGCCCGCAGGCCGGCCGCGAAGCCGGCGGTCTGGCCGCCGTCCTTGCCCGGGTGATCGGCGAGGCCCTGGAACGCAGCGGCGTGCAGCCCGCCGAGGTGGACACCGTGTCGCTCGGCGCGAGCGGCCAGGTCGGCCTGGAACGCATCGAGGAACGCGGCGTCCGCGCCGCCCTCGGCGGCACGCTCCCGCCGCAGGTCATCCGCGTCAAGCGGGTCCTGGGCGAGTGCTTCAGCGCCGGCGGGGCGATCCAGATCGCCGCCGTGCTCGCGCAGTGGCAGGGCGAGGACGCCGCCGCCGAGGGCCGGCCCGCGCTGGTCACCTCGGTCGGCGCCGACGGTTCCGTGGGCTGCCTGGTCCTGCGCCGCTGAGCCGGGGGGGGGGGGGGGGGGGGGGGGGGGGCCCCCCCCCCCCCCCCCCCCCCCGCGCCCCCCCCCCCCCCCCCCCCCCCCCCCGCCCGAGGACACCCCCCGCCGCGACCCACCACACCCGCAGCGGCGCGCGCCCC
>NZ_JBITHR010000022.1:0-129004 GCF_044458185.1 Streptomyces sp. NPDC050485
GGACGGGTTGTTGAGCACTAACCCGGGATCGCGATACCGGCTTCAACCGGCCTCCGTAATCGGATCCACTCACCACGTGCGACTTCGTGTCGCACGCCGCAGCCGACATCGACAGCGACCATGCCCGGCACGGTCTTCACATGCAGTTGGAAATACTCCACTTCCTCAGGCGTCACAGGGAGGAACTTCCGGCCCTGCTTGTAAGCCTTGTCCCAGTGCAGGGCCGTGGCTTGCTCGTTGATGATCATGAGGCTCTTTCGAATTAATCGGACTGGAACGTGCTCCTCGCGAACCTGGGGCCGGCCGCCCTCCTCCCGCAGAAGGGCGGCCGGGGCACGGTGCGCTTCCGGCCGGCACTCCATGGCCAGACGCTTACCGCGCCGCATCCCTCCGCCGTTCGAATCCCCGGGCGCCGACGCGACGGGCGTCGCTGTGCGGTCATCTACCGGGTACGGAGGGATCCCGTTGGAAGGTCATCTCCCGGACGCGCCTCGGGGGCTCAGCAGCGCCAGGGAGATGACCCGCTTGAGGAGGCAGGCGGACTGTGCCCGGTCGACCGCCCGCGGATCAGGGGATACGGCCGGTCCACACGAGCGCCAGGGAGATCAGGGCAATACACAGGAGCCCAAACCCGGCGCAGCCTTTGAGGTAGTGCAGCCAGAACGGAGCAGGCTGGCGGGGTGCTGGTGCGGGGGTGCGGCGGTGGGCGGTCCAGAGCGCACTCGCCAGCCAGACCCCGTAGCCGGGCAGCATGGCGTAGACGAACAGGGAGCGGAAGATCATGATTCTGCCGACGGGTGGGGAGCGTTGGGGGCGTCATGGCGCATCGCCTCCCGCCGGTGCGGCGTTGGCGAGGCAAACCAGGCGTATGCCCCAACTCGTCAGCCACGCCTTGAACTTCTGGCGATCCCAGCCCGGGTCCCGCGTCTCCACGGGCGGAACCAGGTCGTCCGTCGAGTCGACGAGCAGCATGCCGATCTGCCGAGCCTCGACGAGGCGCCGGATCCGCTTCCAGCCGGGCCGCTCCGACAGCGGCCAGTCGTGCAAGCTGCGGTCACCATGGGCGAACCGCAGTGAACCCGCACGCTCCTCGCCGGCCCGAGCCATGCGCTGGAGAAGGACGTCCAGGTCAACACGCTCGCGGGTGCAGGTGTAGGCGGCGGCAGCGACCCGGTGGGGCAGGAGGTCGTCCAGGGCGCTGGACACCGCGTCCGCGTACTTGGGCCGGGGGAAGTCCGGGTCGGCGGGCAGGATCAGGAGCATCTGCTGCGCCCGCCACAGAGCGTGGGCGAGAGCGGGTGACGGAGCGGGGACCAGGGCCAGGGTCCGTACCGCCTCGAACAGTCGGGTGCGGGTGACGCGAACCCGTGTCGCGCGCTCGTCCGGCCACTTGTCCGCCGCCAGCGAGTCCCTGAGCCGCTCCAGCAGAGCAGTGCCTCCCGGAGCGAACTCGCGGTGCAGCGCCACGCTGTATTCGACGGTTGGGGTCGCCATCAGCGCGTTCCCTCCGCTTCGGAGGGCGTAGCAAGGAAGGCCCACGTCCACTTGCCGACCCTGCCTTCCCGCGCCCGGATGCCCCAGCTGTCGGAGAAGGCGTGGACCAGGAACAGGCCGCGCCCGTGCTCGTCATCCGGGTCGGCGTGCACCACGTGGGCTGAAGCCGTCGACCTGTCGGCCACTTCCACCCGGACCCCACCGTTCGTGCGGATGATCCGGAACCCGAGGTCACCGCCACCGTGCACGAGCGCATTGGTCACCATCTCGCTGAGCACGGTGTTGACGCGGTCCACGAGACAGTCCAGCTCCCAGTGCCCCAGCAGGCCCCGAGACTGGAGCCGGAGCCGCTCGGGCAACTTCCGGTCCTCGACAGTCAAGTCCTCGCCGGGCCCTGCGGTCCTGGGAAACCACTGCTCGTGCACGACCCTCACTCTCTCCCGGCCCGCTCCTATGCCCTTACCGCACGACGGCTCGACGAACGGCGTGCGGTGCGCGGTGAGAGTCATGAGCCCGGTCCGTCCTGTCGGTTCGCTGTGTTGCCGGTGATACCGGCAAGCTGCCTTCTGGGACCGCAGACTCCTCTGCGCCAGCCCAGGCAACAACCGTGAGGGGTCACGGTTTTGGGCCGCTTCACGGCTTCCCGTCACGGCTGGCGGGCCGGATCAGAGGAACATCACGGTTTCTTGACGCAGGTTCACGAATCGGCTACTAGGCTTTGCACGCGACCAGCCCGATTCGTAGGGAGTCCGCAGCATGCCGGAACGTCCTTTGCCACATGGCCCCTCCTGTGCCAAGCGGATCCGCGCGCACGGAGTCTCGGCGGCCTGGTCCCCCGCCCGGATCGCCGAGGAAATCACCGCGTGCTGCCGGGTAAGTCCCCTTCGCGCGGCGCGCCTTGGGCGGGGACTCACCTTGAAGGCCGCCGCAAGCTTGCTGCAGGAGAGCGGCGCCGCTCTTGGCGCCCACGCGCCTCGCACGGACGACGAACAACTGCGCCTGTACGAGATGGGGCGGCATAAGCCCCAGCGATTGACAGTTGATCTCCTGTCCAGGGTGTACGAATCGTCACCGGAGAGCCTGGGTTTCCGCGCTGACGCCCATGCCTCTGAAATTCATCAGCAGCCCGCTTTGACGGCGCCGGCCGCTGCTCGCGGACAGGTTTCCTCCTGGAGATCGGAGCATGATCACTTCGAGGACCAGGTTGACTCAGTCCGCCGGGCGGTCAACCGAACGCTGGCGATGACGACGGTCAGCGCCACCCAGCTCGACCTGCTTGATTTACAGATCAATACGGCCCGGCGTGAGTACCTCTATCAGCCCCCGTTGATGATGGTCCGCCAACTCCTCGGCATCTTGGGTGAGGTCAAGGGCCTCTCCGCCGACCGGCAGCCGGCGTCGGTTCAGGTGCGGCTTTCGGAGATGGCTGCGTGCCTCGCCGTCTTGATCGCTGATGCACTCATGAAGCTCGGCAAGCTGGATATGTCGCGGTCCTGGTATGACACGGCGCAGACCGCGGCCGAGGACAGTGGTGATCCGGAGCTGCGAGCACGCGTCCGCGCGCAGCGCGCGATGCTGCCGTACTACTACGGGCCGCTGGCGGAGGCCGTCGCCTTCGCCCACGAGGCTCGCCTGATCTCCAGAACCCGGCCGACCGCCACGGGGGCCTTCGCGGCCGCCGCCGAGGCGCGAGCTCGCGCCCGGCTGGGCGATGTGGCCGGTGCCGAGGAGGCGATCGGCGTCGCGCGCCGAGTCTTCGAGCGGTGCGATCCCGGTGACGAGAGCGACGCCTTCGCCTTTCCCTACCGCCGGCTCCTGCTCTATCTGAGCGGCGCACTCACCGCGCTCGGACGCACACGCGAGGCCCGCACGGTCCAGGAGGAAGCCATCGCCCTGTACCCGCAACGCACCGGGATCGATCCCGCCTTGCTGCGGCTTGAGACGGCCATCTGCCTGGCCCGCGACCACAGCCCTGCCGAGGCATGCCAGCTGGCTGGAGCGACGGTCTTGCGAGTCTCATCAGGTCATCGCACACCGATTCTGGAAGAACGGGCCCGCCACGTACTGGGGATCCTGCCGCCTGCGGTTCGACAAGCACGTGAAGCGCGCCAACTCACCGAAATCCTTGCTCTGCCGCCAAGCGGCATGTGACAGGGGACCTGCGGGTCCGTCAGCCTGTCCTCATGACAGAACCGGCGTCGGCCCCCGGCGGCTTCCCCCAGCGCACGATGATCGACATCCTTCACCGGGCGTGCGAGGCCGTTGGCCTCGACGGCAATGGTGCACATCTCCTGCGCGGCCACACGAACGCGGTCGTCCTTCTCGACAGCGTGCCCATCGTCGTGAAGATCGCCCGCCTCGGCACCTCAGTAGCCGAGGTCCAGCGAACCGTCCACCTCGTTCAGTGGCTCACAGACTCCGCATTCCCCACCGCTCCCTTGCACCCCGGCATTGCTCAGCCTCAGGTCATCGACGGGCACCCCGTGACCTTCTGGACATACCTGCCTCAACCTGATGATGAACCAGTCACCGCCGAGCAACTCGCCAAGCCGCTCAGCATGCTCCACACCCTCACGGCCCCGAATCTCGTCCTGCCCGCTCACGACAACGTCCGGGCCATTCGGTCCTCGCTCGCCAAGATCACATCTTTGTCATCGCCGGAAATCGCCTTTCTGGAAGACCGAACGACCCGCTTGGAAGAAGATCTTGAGCACGTGGAATTCGCTCTGCCCGGTGGGCTCATTCAGGGCGACCCGCAACACCGCAACGCCCTCCACGATGGCGGCGGTGGGGTAGTCCTCTGCGACTGGGACACTGTCTGCGTGGGCCAGCCCGAATGGGACTTGGTCACCATAGAGGTGCACTGCCGCCGGTTCGGCTACCCTCCTTCGCACTACCATGCCTTCGCCACCGCCTACGGTTTCGACGTCCGCCAGTGGCCCGGATACAGCACCTTGCGCGACCTGCGAGAGCTCCGAATGGTCACCACGAATGCCCGGAAAACCCACCACGCGCCCGGCAGCCTCCACGAGGTGCGCCAACGCGTGGAGGGACTGAGAGGCGAAGACCACGAGCGAACTTGGAACATCCTGTAGCAAGTTCACCCGACGCAAGGACGCCGAGGAGCGGTATCAGCCCCCAGCCCCGTCCCGACGATGATTCGGATCTCCTGACGGCTGTCGCGCACCGTCACCCGATACTCGACGTCCGCGTAGGCGGGCCAACGCCCGTCCACAGTCGGCCAGCCCAACTCCTCGAACGAGCGGTGCGCCGTGCGCTGACCGCGCACCTTCATGAAGGCCACACCGGTGACGAGCCGGCCTTCGCCGCCGCCCCGTCCGTCAGCGACCAAGCGGAGCAGAGCGTCGTGCCCGAACGGCCCGTACAGCGGGGTCACCACGATCGCGCCGGGCGCGGCCTGGTCGAGCCAGGCCTGCGGGATCTCACGGACGGCCGCGGTCGAGATGATCCTCGTGTACCGGGCGCGCGCGAGATAGCCCAGTTCCCCGTCACCGGCGACCACTGTCGGGTGAAGACCGAGGTCGGCGAGCGCCGCGCGGGCGCGGGCGGCCAACTGCTCGTCGATCTCCACCGTTACCACGTTCCCGGGCCGGACCCGCTGAGCCAGGAGTGCGGTGCTGTAGCCCGAGCCGGTGCCGATCTCCAGCGCGATGTCGTCGGGGCCGGGGTCGAGGTAGTGCAGCATGTCCACGACGACGGCGGAGCAGGACGCGGCGCTCGTGAACGGCTGGTCGGTAGGTCCGTCCTCCGGCCGCACGGCGCCGTCGGCGACCTGGGTGATCAGGGACGCCCCGGGCTGGTAGACCCCCTTGAGCCAGGCGCGGGGCCGCTCGTGACGGTCGATCACATGGTGCAGCCCGTCATCGCGGGCGGTGGGCCACCACACTTGGTCCGGCACGAAGTGTTCGCGCGGCACCCGCAGGAACGCCTGGCGCAGCCAGGGCCGGTCATGGAAGTGGCCCACCGGCCGGTCGTCGAGTTCGGCAGCGCATTGGGCGCGCAGCTCCAGGGCCAAGCTTGCCAGGGACGGGTCCGCGAGGTCAGTCATCGTCCGGCTCCGGTTGCGGGTCGGGCTCCGGCATATCGTTCCCGGGGTCGCCCGGGCTCGACGAGGGCCCGCCCACCTGACCGTCCTGATCACCGCGACTGCCACCCATGATGCCTCCCTGGTGTACGACGTCGGGTCGGCGCATCCCAAGCGCGCCCGCCGGATGACCAGATGACCAGCAGCTACGCCTGCCCGCAAGCGACTTGCAACATGTGCATGCGCCCTGTACGCCCAGCCGGTTGGAGCTCTACCGTGGGCTGGCCGTGGCCCTAGCATCCGGGAGGCGACGATGAGCAGCAGCGTCGATCCGCTGTGGAGATCTGCTCGGGCGCGCGCGCCCTGGTCGCGAGCCGTGATGCCGGAGGCCTCATCAAGATGGGGCGCGAGGCCCGCGGATGGCGGCAGCCTGATTTAGGGCGCCGGCTCGGATACTCCGCCTCCACCATCTCCCGCCTGGAGCAGCACGGCGCCCGCACTGACCTCGCCCTGATCCAAGCTGCCGCGAATGCCGTCGGCATCCCAACCCCGGTACTGGCAGCGTCTCTCGGCCTGATCGCGCCTCTACCCACTACAGTTGTGACGGTCGTCCCACACCACCAGGAGGACCCGGTGCGCCGTCGCACAATGCTCGCCGCTGCCGGGCTCGCGGGCCCCGCTAGCCTGCTGGCTGGACTGGATCCGCGCTAGCCAGCACCCCCGACCCCACCGGCTCACCAGTGCCCCTGGACGCCCGCCTCGCCCAGGCCCGCGCCTTCTTCGACGCCGGACAGCACCCCGCCCTCCTCAAGGCCCTGCCGGGACTTCTGGCCGACGCGCACCACGCCGCCCGCAGCCGCCGCGAGATCGAACTGGCGTGCCTCTCCTCCACCTACAGCCTGGCTGCGCAGGTCGCGGTCAAAGTGGGCCGCTACGACCAGGGCCGGCTCAGTGCCGACCGGGCCGCGGTGTACGCCGAATGGTCCGGCTCCCCGCTCGTCGCCGCGGCCGCAGCCCGGGAGATGTCCATCGTGCTGCGCCACCAGGACCAGGCGACCGCCGCCGAGCGGCACATCTTGGATGCCGTCGCCCGGGTCGAGGGCACCGGCCTGAAAACCGACGCGCAGACCTCCGCCTACACCCAAATGCTGTGCACCCAGTCGTACACCGCGGCGAAGGCGGGCGACCACGATCAGGCCCTCACCATGATCCGCGAGGCCACCCGGGCCGCCCGCCCCCTGCCCCAACAGGCCCCCGCCGGACGCCTGTTCCCGATCACCCAAGCCGCCGTCGACCTGTATGCCGTCGGGGTGCACTGGGCGCTCGGAGACCCCAGCGCGGCCCTGGAAGCTGGCCGCGGACTGCGCGAGGGCCAGTTCGCCACCGCGGAGCGCAAGGGCAGGATGCACACCGACCTCGCCCGCGTCTGGTGGCTTCAAGAGCGCCCCGAGCAGACCGCGTCCGAGCTGCTCGCCGCATTGAGGGTCTCGCCTGCAGAGGTACGTGAGCGCCCCGCGATCCGGCAGGTCGTCACCGAGCTGGGGCAGCGGCACAAGCGCATTGTTGGGGTCCGCGAGCTTGTCGCGGCCGTCGGCATGCCTGTCTGATCCAACTCAAGGCGGGGCCGCCCGACTTGGGCTCGTTCCCACCGGTACATGCCATCCAGGCTATTGACCATGATGCCTTCGACGCTGGCCGCGCCCCAGCCCGGAGACAGCCCGTTCGGGCCGTGTCCGGGTCGGTGGTCTGCGGGCACAAGGCCCAGGGGGCGGCGGGTCCATGGAGGGCGGCCAGGACATTTGTCCTGCGGGTCTCGGGATTCTTCGCTCTGCCGCGGGCTCCCTTCCCACCGGGAGTATCGGTGGTGTCGGCACGAGCCCGGCGGTCACTGAGAAGACGTGAGAGGAACGCCATGAGCGCCACGGTCGCGATGGAGATGCCGGTCCAGGCCATCACCCAGGTCGAGGGCACGGCGGCGGAGGGCGTGGCTCCGCTCAGGGGGCTGCCGAACTGGTACTTCCCGCTGGTGGGCCTCTTCGCCGGGATATTCGACATCGCCCGTGCCTACCCGGTCCTGTACGCCCTGATCCCGGTCGTCGCGATCGTGCAGATCGTGCTCGCGTTCACCGTCCTGAGGGCCCGGATCCGTTCCATGAAGGCGCTGTGGAAGAACAAGCGCACCCGCTTCCTCGCTCTGGGTCTGCTGGCCGTGCGCTTCGTTGTCCGCTACGGACTCGGCGTCGCCGGGCTCGCGCTGGGCGCCGCCACGGGCCAGCTCACCCTCGGCATCGTCATGACGGTCATCGGCACCGCGATGGCCTGGGGCGACCAGTGGCTCATCCTGCGCACCCTCAAGCACGCCCAGGCCAAGGCCTCCTGACGGGGACCGCACCGCCCTAGCTACATACCCACGAACCGAGACAGGGTCCCCGTCGCAGCAGCGGCACGGGGCCCTTCGTGTGTGCGCCGCGGCCGGGGTGTCAGACTCGGACGGTGATCGACATCGACGAGTTCATGAGCGGCTGTCGGCCGGCGGTCCGAGGCCTGGTGGAGCATGTCGCCGGTGAGCAGGCAGCTGCCGCGTTCGACGTCGACCCGCTGAACTCGATCGAGGTCCTGGACGACTACGTGCGGCGGCTGCCGCTCGACGCGTTCGAGGCGGAAGACTGGATCACTCTGCACGCCGACCTGACCGCCTTCGTGATCGTGGTGCTGATGGAGGCCTACGGCGGCACCTGCCGGGCACGCTCGGACGAAACGCTCCCAACGGGCTGGGAGCTGGTCGTTGACATCATCGGCCTGGACGGCGAGCACCGCACGATCGCGCCGATGGGACTGGTCTACGAGCACCTGGTGCCGGTCCCTCAGAGGATCCCGCGCCTGCTGGAAGCCGTGGCCCATCAAGCGACCAGCAAGCCCCCACCCGCGTGACCCACGTAGTCCCGCAGGCTCGGCACCCATCCGCCTAACCGCGCCTGCCTCGTCCCGCGCGTCCTCGACGGCTGACTCCGCCGGACCCGCGCCCGTGCCGTCGCCGGCAGCACCCGTGACGCGCCCGGCTTTCCGCTGCTGACTGGTGGGCGGTCCAGACCGAGCTGCTCACCAGGACAGCTGCGCGCCTCGCCCCAACGCCACGATCCACATCGGCTGCCGAGTCACTCCGACGGCAGCCGGAATGCGATATCCCCGGCCAACTGCCTTGCCTCGTAGGCTTCGTCGTCGCCCTCGTGGTCAGCGAGGTGCTGGAGTAGCCGCACGACATCTCGCGCCTCCATCAGGGTGATCAGCGGCAGGCGGGGGGCGTCCGAGTACGTACCGGTCACGGGTGAAGCGAGATCATCCATGACCGGTCAACTCGCAGGTGGGGCGCTGGGTTACGTATTCAGGTTCCTATGGCAGCGCGACGCCTTGAAATCAACCTTAGAGTTGATAGAGAGGTCAACCCTAGGGTTGAGTAGGTGGTGTCGAGAGAGGGAGCAGCCCCGATGGACACCGCCACTGCAACCGCCAAAGCCCCTGTCAGCATCCCCACCGCCCGCAGCTGGCGCGCCCCCAGAATCGTCACAGCCACCAAGACCGCCGGCCGCTGGAACATCGACGCCGACTCCCTCAGAGCCCGCATCCGCAAAGCCCGCACCGACCGGGCCGTCGCAATCGTCCGGGCCCGCATCCGCGCCGGACTGCAACTGCCCGGACTGACCGGCCCGGCGCGACGGCACCCTCTGCTACCAGATCACCGAGCCCGGCATGCTCGGCCGCGACCCCCCGGCATCACCTGCGAACAGACTCTCGGCATCCGCTCATCGGACCCTACGACACAGAGGCTGACTATCTCGCCGGCTTCAACCGCGTCCTCGCAGCGCCCCGCCACACCCAAGCCGCGTGGTGGATCAACCACGTGCTGACCCCAAGGAACCCCGCCATGCCGCAGCCGATCACCCCCGACGTGCAAGCCCGAGCAGATCGGATCATCCGCGCCATCCGCCGCGAAGAAGAACGCGCCGCCATGCAGCGCACTCTGTCCGCGATCCGCCGCGCCCAGCTGCTGCGCCAGGCGGAAGACGTCCTCGGCACCCAGAGGGCCGTCGCCCGACAACTCGGCGTCAGCCCGCAGGCCGTCAGCAAAGCCCTCGCCGACCCCGACGCCACTCGCGGCAGGCTCCCCAACGAGCAGCCCATCAACTATCTGCCTCTGGAACTCGCCGAAGGCTTCACCGGGCTCGGCTACGGCGAATTCGTCGTCACCCCGCAGGAGTGGGAAACGATCGAAGACCCGGACCAGCAGCAGGAAGCCGCCACCGAAGCAGCAGCGGCCTGGCATGCCCTCGCCCTGCTCACCGACGGCCTCTCCCGCGCGCTCAGCCAACTGATCTACGCCTACGCGGACGTCAACGACTACCCCGAGGAAGACACACAGTCACCCAGCCAGGTCCAGCAGATCATCCTCGACGAGTGCGCGTGGACCCCCAACTCGATGCTCCCCATCAACCGTGACGGGGCGCGCCGCATGAGCCGTCTGCTCGGATACCTCGCGGATTCCTTCGGCGACCACGGCGCCAGGTCGTGGAAGGAAGTCGAGAAGTGGCGCGACCGCGCCGGGCAGGAACAGACCAGCATCGAGAACGCGCTCTGACGAACCCTGGGTCACAATCCGCCAGCACCCCCACACCACAGCTGCTGACACGCGTGGTTTTGTTAAGACCGAGGTGGGCAGAGTGATCCGTTCTCCGCGCCGCTCCACCTTTCCCCACGACGGAGGTTCGACCCCCTGATGTTTCTGCGTAATCACACGGTCGCGACGGCCGTTGCTGCCCTAACTGCCGCGGGCACGCTGCTCCTCACCGCATGCGGCGGTGGGGGCTCGAAGGAGTTCGATTCCAAGAAGATGGCGGGAGCGGACAGCGGGTCTTCCGGCTCTGCCTCTGCCGCGCCGTCGGTGTCGGCCGCCATGTCGGACCGGCCCAAGGTCGAGATGCCGGCGGACGTGAAGCACGTGTACGAGGAGGTGAACACCGGCGATCGGGTCAAGGACGCGGTCCTGGCGGACAACGCCCGGAACCTTGAAGCCATCGATGCCGCGATCACGGGCAGTCAGTCCTCTGCCGAGGCTGCCCTGAAGTTCTACAACAAGGACAACGCGCTCATCGCGGTGTCCGCCTACATCAAGCCCTTCTACGACGAGGGCCGGAGTTTCGTCGGAACCACGCGCTACTACCACCGCCAGGTGACGGTCAAGGATGCGACGGCGACCCTGTCCTACTGCGCAGACGCGACGCAGACCTTCCCGAAGGACCGCAAGACCGGAAAGGTGGACCGATCCGTGGCCGGATCGGCTTCTGACTACACCTTCTTCACCGAGCAACTGCACAAGAACGACAAGGGTGTCTGGCAGTCCGTCGGCATCACCTCGGGACCTGGAGCGAAGAAGTGCAGGTGATGAGGCGAACCGCCCGCGCAGGCCGGTGATCGGCACCATGGCTCTGACAGCGGCGCCCTCCACCGTGTATGAGGACGGCGGCTGGCTTCGACGGCTGAGATGGACCCTTTTCCCTTACGGAGGTAGGACTCCCCGATGCGTAACCACAAGGCCACGACGGCCGCGGCTGCCCTGGCGGCCGCGGGCGCGCTTCTGCTCACCGGGTGCGGTGGGGATTCGAAGGGGGCCGATTCGAAGAAGATCGCGGGCGCGGACAGCGGGTCGTCCGCGTCGGCTGCGCCGTCGGCGTCCGCGTCCGGTGCAGCCGACGCGGCGAACCGGCCGAAGGTGACGCCGCCGGCGGGGGAGGAGCTGTCCTTCGACCCGGAGAAGACCGGCGACCCGATCAAGGACGCGGTACTCGGCGACAACGCGGAGTACGTGCGCGCCGTCGACGAGGCCATCGCCAATCAGGATGCCAAGGCGCCGAGTGTGGCGTTCTACGCCAAGGACGACGCCCTGGTGGGCGCCATGCAGTGGATTGCCTCGGTGACAAAGCAGGACGTCTCCATCACGGGGACGATCCGCTACTTCGACCGGCAGGTCTCTATCAGGCAGGACGGCGCGGCGACTCTGACGTACTGCGGCGACGAGACCAAGGGGTTCACCAAGGACCGGAAGACAGGCAAGGTCAACGTCACTCCGGCCAACAGCGATTCGTACATCTCGTACGCCCTGGTCCTGCGCAAGAACGACAAGGGCGTGTGGCAGGTCACCAAACTGTCGTCAGTACGGGGGGACAAGAAGTGCCAGCCGTAATGCGCGTCTCCCGCGGTCTTGCCGTCGGTGTCGGCCGTCGTGCCGGACCGGCCCGAGGCCGTGATGGCGGCGGACGTGAAGCACGTGTACGAGCAGGTGAACACCGGTGATCCGGTCAAGGACGCGGTCCTGGCGGACAACGCCCGCAACCCGGAGGCCATCGATGCCGCGATGACGGGCAGTCAGACCTCCGCCGAGCCGGCCTTGAGGTGACGTCTGCCCGAAGTGCGTCTACTGATCGAAACTCAGGAAGACGAACAGGACGCCCAGCAGTGTGAAGCCGCCGGAGATCAGGATGCCGAAGAGGCTCCCGAACAACGGTGACCAGCTTCCTCCGCGCCCCATGACGGTCGCGGTCCGAGCCGGGTTGTCGGGCCGGTACCGGACGGTCACGGCGTCGCCCTGGGCGAGCAGGAGGGCATCCTCTTCGAACTCGATGTACTGGCCTTCGAGAGTGGTGAAGCCATGGACGTGATGCCAGTAGGTGTTGCCCTCACTGCCTTCGCTTGAGTACCGGCGTACGCAGCGGCCTTCCACCGCGATACCGCTCACGATCGTGCGCAGTCGGCCGGTCAGCTGCCGCGTCAGGAAGAAACAGAGAGTGCCAAAGGCCGCCAGGAGGCCGAGCCCCACCCAAAGTATCGTCATCCCGGCAGGATAAGAGTCCATCCGCTGCCTCCTGGCAGGAGGCCGGCCGGCCGGTCAACACCACCTTGCATGTCAGGCGGTCATGCGTGGCTGAGGATGACCAGCAGCGCGGTGCACTCGGCGAGGACCTGGGCGGCGACCGCTACCTGCCGCACCCGAACCGCAGGGGCGGCGAGGGCGACCGCGAATGCCACCGCCCCGACACCGGCACTCCACTCGAACAGCCACCCAGACAGTGCCGGGGCGCACTGCTCCCCGCTCGTCACGCACTGAGAGGCTCGCTCCGATGCCAGGGTGAGCACACCGGTGGCCACCACTGCGGGCACGAACAGGAGGGCCGCGAGGGCGGCCCACAGCCGGGTACGGTCCCGGTCCTGGGCTGTCTGGGTCGGGAGCGCGGCGGGGGAGGGGTATGCGTTCATGGCTCCATCCAACGGGGAGCCTTTGGCGCCGCGCAGCCGCTCGGGTACTCAGTTCGGGGGCACATGTACTCAGGTTTCATGTCCGCCGTCCCGCTGGGAACGGCCCGTGGACCGCGACCGTCTCAACAGTCAAGGCGAATTGCCCGTGTACGGCGCGAAGGTCACCATCACCTCCGACGGTGCCTCCGCCCTCTCCCGCGGCCGCCGCTGGTCAGCCAGCCTGTAAACGACTGAAGAACGGCTGAGCGATCGTACTCATGTCAGCTGTCGGGGGCATCTGGGAGGCTAGGCGTCACTGATCAGAGGAGCCTCATGAGCGACGTACAAAATTCTCCCGCCTCGGATGATCCCAGGTCCGCGCGCATCCTCGGTTACCTGCTGGGACGGGCTCTGAGACCGCTGGCTCGCTTGGTCAACCCGCTTGTCCGCCGCGGCTACACCACGTTTGCCGGGGTGATCGTGGGGGCGATCGTCTGCGCCGCCGTGTGGACCTCGAGCTACGGGCTGTTGACGCTCGCGCCCGCGCTGCCGCTCCCGCTGATGTTGCTGGCGACCCTGTCCGGCGCGCTCTTCGCCGTTCTCGGGGGGCTCGGTGGCATGACGCTGCTCTTCACGGCCCCCGTATGGATCTTGAGTGGTTTCACCGAGCCCGCAGTCCGCACCCGGAGGTGACCCTCGACGCCGTGGGGCGTGAGCGACGACACTCCGCGGCGCCAGCGTGTGTTGGGCGGCGTACAGCGTGAGTACGTACGCGGGGGTTCGCGACGTTCACCGTGGCCATGGCCGGGAGCCGTCACGTTGACGCTCTTGCGCGACGACACTGAGATCGCCAACCGGCTTTCCCCGTACCTTACTTGGACGTCACGCTGCTCACCGTCGACATGTTGTCACTGGTCTTCGTTCGGGTGACCGGTGCGCCCGGGCCGGGCTGTGTGATCAAGGATGTGGGCAGCGTGGAACACGAGCTGACCCTGGCGTGGGCGGCGCGGGCCTGGTTGCGTTGGTGGGATGCAGAAGGCAGCAGCTCTTGATCGTCGTTCCGCCGGGACCTCGTGGGGCGCAAGAGTGTGCGTCACTCGTGTTCACGGTGTCTGCTGGATGGTTGTCCACTTCGCCGAACGCGGGGCATGGGCGTTCCGCCGGTCGTGACTGCAGTAATTACACCGATCCGTCGGATCGTTGGTGCTCGCGGAAATGTCGGCGGCGCTATCCGGGGCGGATTACGTCAGGTATCGGTGCAGGTTGGAAACGCGTACCATCCGGCAGCAACACACGCACACACATATCCCCTGGGAGTCGCACCGTGCCGGACAGCACCACGCTCCAGTCGCAGTACGCAGCCCAGGTCCACAAGGACCTGGAAACCAACGTCGCGGAACGCGACCGCATCACCGCCGAGATCGACGTCCTCCAAGAGCAATTGAAGGTCCTAGAGGACAACCATCTGCTGCTGACTGCGATGCAGCAGACCCTCGGCACCAGCACACCCCCGGCCGCTAAGACACCGAAGAAGCCCGGCAAGACTGCACCACCTGTCGGCGGGCGGGTTCCGCGGGCCCGTACAGCGGACGAGGCTCCCCGCACGAGGACAGGGAAGCGGGGGCAGGCCGCCGTGAAGACCAGGACGAGGGGCAGTGGTCCGACCCTGCGCGAGCTCGTCGCCGGGAACCTCGCCGGCGCCGGTGAGCCGCGCTCGGCCGCCGAGGTCACCACCGCCCTGGCCGCCGCCCACCCGGACCGGAACATCGCCGCCACCGCGGTGCGCGCCACCCTCGAAAACCTTGTCGCGAAGAGCCAGGCAGAGCGCACTCGCCAGAACCGGTCCGTCTTCTACACCCTCCCCGATACCGCTGGTACCAGTACGCCCGCACAACCCCAGGACGCCGCGTCAGGGGACCAGGCAGTCACCCATTGACCGCCGGGATCAACGAGCGAGGCCGGTGTCACCGTTCACCGTGCCGGAGCCGTGGGTCCGTGGGGCCGAGCTGATTCCTCAGGCCTTCCCGGATGTGCGCCACCGCCATGGAGAACCGGCAAGCCGCCCGAGTGCTGGCCACCGCAGGCCGCGCGCTCGACGGCCGCTACCTCTCCGCCTCGCCACGTGGCCCTGACGCCCCGCGCCATGAGGCGTCCTGGCCTGCCTGCCCGGCCCAGCCACTGCAGCGATCGTCAAGCCCGTCAGCCGACTGTCCCGCTCGACTAGACCCCAACCCGCTGGTGCCACCGAACGCCCGTCTCTACCTGCCTGATCAGGTAGCGGATGCCTTGGTTGTCGTCGGGGTTGGTAAAGAGGCTATTGCCGAAGACGGCCGTGGCGCTCGCCGTCTCGCCCGACTGCCACCAGGTACTGGGACCTGCTGGGAGTCATAGGTACGTCGAGTTCGACTCTTCACAGGCGACTGAGCAGTCCGTCGCGGATGCCGCTGTCCATGTTCTGCCGCCGTCCCTGCGTCACGAATGTCCCGTCTGTCGGCATACTCGCGTCTATGGCCCTGGCAAGATTTTCGTGAAGCCGGGATGCGCCACCGTGCGCCGGTGACGCTCCGTCACCGGTAGCGGGACCCCCGTCGGGTGTGTGATGACTTCGTACGGATTGTGTCCCCACACCTGGAGGCGGTGCGGGTGGAGCGAGTGTGGGTAGCAACGTGTTCGACGAGGTGAAAGTTTCAATCGTCCGGCGCCCTACTGCCGAACCGTCCATCCTGGACGCATGACTTCGACCGATCCCGCCAGAGCGAACGAGCCGCCGACAATCACGGCGGTGACACGACGTGACATCTTCACGTACCTGCGCGGGATATCGCGCCCCTGGTGGGGCAAAATGGACGAGGTCACGTTCCTGGAGGGCCTCTACGACCTGGACCGACCTCCAGTCGGCAACAGCCAGCTTCCGACTGTCCGCGCCAATATCCAGCAGCACCGGTTCAACAACGAAGACCTGCCCGACGACTGGATCTTCGAGGACTCCCGCTTGGAGCTCTCCCACGGACCGGACGAGGTACTGCTCACCTTTCTGGCACGGATGGTCCATCCTGAAGTGGCAGCCGACGTCGAGGAGGCTACAAAGCACGTCGAGGAACTAAACTTGTTGCTGGCGCCAGACGGATGGGGTCTGCGTCCGCACGAGTTCCTCTCGGGCCGCCCCCTGTATAAGCCGGTACGAGTTCCGCCCAGAGGCCCGTTGATCCCGCTGCCGCTGGAGGACGAGGACACGGGCAAGCTCGGCCTGGTCCTCGGCCAGGCTTTCAGCCTCCTGGACTGCGCTGGCGAGGAGACCCCACGCGACCTGCTCCGCACCGCGGTCCTGACCCTCCGCCGTGATGGCGGCATCTTCCATCCCATGCCTGGTGACGGTTGGACGGCTGACACCTACGAGGCGGTCCTGACGGTGGAGCGCGAACTTCTGCCCACCTGCACCCCGGGGGCGAAGGAGGTGATCTGGCGGACGTTGCAGTCCGTGCTCATCCAGCTCGGGCGCATCGACGTCCAGGACCTTGTGGTCGAAGGCGACACCCGGCCGCTGCCCAACATCCCACCGGACTGGCGGACCCAAGCCTCAGCGCCCGCTACCCCCATTGTTCGAGGCTTCCGACTCCCCTTCTCCACCACCGAGTTCGATGTCACCCGCAGGGACTTCACCGACCTAGAAATCCACGGTTCGCAGGACAGCGGCGGGTTCCACTACCTCTACGACACCCGCGCACGCCGGATGATCACCGACTTCGTCCTCGACGACCGGCCGCAGGTAGCGACCTTGTGCAGCATCACCATCATCAAGAAGGGCGACACCTTGACGCCGAGGATCAAGCTCTGGAAGAAGGACAAGAAGAAGGCTGGGGAAGTCTGCGCTACGCAGACAGTGCCTGAGACCGGGACCACCCGGGCCGTCAAGGCGCTCGTCGACACCGGGGACGTCCACGAGAACTTCTGGAAAGTCATCAACTTCCTCCAGGGCTGCACCGGCCTGAGCACTCCCGGCAGTTCCCTCCAGCTCGTGGCCGGCGACGAGGCCCAACTGGCCCAGCTCCTGACCGGCCAGGACCGGACGACGGTTCTCGGTGCGGTCAGGACAGCCATCGGCGGCGGGCTCACGGAGGAGGACATCCGGCTGATCAGCAACCGCAAGGAACAGCTCCAGAGGTTCGAGCGACTGCTGACCGATCCGGACTACTTCCGGCAGGAGGAGAGCCTGGCAACGACACGCGGGGCGGAGGCGGTCTGGCAGGCCTTCTTCGAGGCGAATCAGTGGATATTCGGCTACGGCCTCAACCTCATCGCCTGCGAATCCATCAACGACGGCAAACTGGAACGCATCACCACCGGCGCCAACATCTTCGGCGGAGCCGGGAAACGCATCGACGCCATCATGCGGTCCAAGGGCCTGATCAGCAGCATGCTCTTCTGCGAGATCAAGACCCACGACACCGAACTGCTCTCCAAGACCCCGTACCGCGCGGGCGTCTACCAGGCATCCACGGAACTCGGCGGTGGCGTGGCGCAGGTGCAAAAGACGGCCAGCAAGGCCCAACAGCTCATCTCCAGCCAGTTCCTCACCCGCATCTACGACGACGACGGCACCCCGACCGGTATCGAACTGTCCACTACCCGGCCCCGGCAGGTCGTGGTGATCGGGAGCCTGCGCGAGTTCACCCACAACGGCGCCGTGAACCCGGAGAAGATGAGCTCCTTCGAGCTGTACCGGACATCCATCCAGGACGTCGAGGTAATCACGTTCGACGAACTCTACGAGCGGGCCTGCTTCATCGTCGAGGATCACTGAGGCGGGCCGCTGCCAGGGCACTCGCCGACACTGCCGCTGCCCGTGACGGAGCGTCACCGGCGCACGGGGGCACATCCCGGCTTCACGAAAATCTTGCCAGGGCCGCGTCTGTGCCAAAGGCAGGTACGGAGGAACGTGCTGAGCATGTGGCTGCCGAATGGCCCTCATTGCCATGCGAGATGATGGGGCAGTGGATCTTCGCTACTTCAATCAGACCGGCCGGACCGCCATCTTTAACGGCACCGAAACCGATATCGGCCGCATGGTGCGGGTGGAGGCATGGGACCCGGCAACCGGAACGGCGCTTGTCGTCGATCCCAAGCGACGCGCCATGCGTCCTGTCACGGATTACGAGGACTTCTCCTATCTTGAGAAGTCCGACCAGGTCGTAGCCGCAGTGCCTGGGGGCGGGTGGCGGGCCCACTGGAAAGACGAGGGCCCGGGGAAAACCCCGCTCACGGAGCAGGTGCTCGCGTGGCCACTTGGCGAACAAGGCCCACCACCCGGTCCTCACCGCCCATCAGGCCTCGCAGCGGCGACGTAGCGGTTGCTGGTCACCTCACGAACAGTCGGCCCGGACGGGAGAAGGTGGCCCGCGGGTGAGTCGCCGCGCTACAGTCGGGGGCGGCGTTGGTGACCGCCCCACTCCGATGCTGTGCGTCCCCACGTGGCAAGCAGCGCGGCGGACAAGGTTCTGTCGAATCTCACTGATCAATCACCTGTGCTCGGGATATCGAAGTGCGGGACGTGGGACTGCACGGGATGACGAGCCCGCATGACGCGCAACCGTAAGAAGAAGCTGGCCATCCGGGCCGAGGCGGACGGCGGCAGCTACACCGAGGCCGCACGCCTTCACGCGTCCACCCCTCAAGAGATCCTGACGGCCGACGTACACAACCGGCTGATGGACGCGTTCAAGGCGGCGGGCTGGCCCGTGGAGAACGACGGTTTCCCCGAGTACGGCACCTGGACCGGCTGGCCGGGGCCGGTGTGGTCCATGCTCTCCCGCCCGCAGGACTGGCACAGCGAGGCGCACCCGGACGACCCGGACCACTACGACCTCACGGCGGTCCCCGAGCTCACTCTCATCACCCCCAAGATCCCCATCAACACCGGGGAAGCGATGGTGCTCAGGCTCCCGGGGACCATGCCGGCCGCCGACGTCGTCCGAGCCGTCCGCGAGGAACTCACGCGCACGCGCGCAGCCAAGGTCGGCGAACTGGTCAACAACGCAGCGTGTTCCCTGTGCGGCGACCGGTACCCGGCCGCGCACCTGCTGCCGTCGACCGACTCCGACCGGCTGGTGCTCTGCCCCTTCTGCGTCTTCGACGGCGACATCCTCGGCAGCCACCCGCTGCGCCTGGTCTACCTCATCGACGAGCTGACCAGCGAGGACGTGGCTGCACCGGCAGGGTGGGCGGCGGTGACGGCACTCCTGGCCTGCGCCGCGGGCCCGGCCTTCCGGGAGCGGCTCGAAGATGTTGGCGTGCTGCAAGTGCCGCTGTCGCACTGGTTCGATCCCGACCAGGTGTGGGTGTGGCTTCCGCCCGGCGACTTGCCGCCCGCTCTGCAGGGCCTGGCCCCGGGCACGAGTCTGGGCACCCTCGTGTCCGCCGTGGAGACCGCTCACCCTGACCTGCGCGACCGCTTCCGCGCGCAGGTGGCGGCCACCTTGGAAGAAGACGAGGAAGACAGCGACGGAGAAGACCCGCGGGACTACCTGGTCGAGCAACTGTGGCCATCCGCAATCTGTTTCGCGGTCACGGCAGCTACTCAGTTCCGCGAACGCCCGGATGGCCATTCACCGTGGCACCTCCTCGATGACGGCTTCGAGGAGGGCAACTTGAGCGACCACTTCGACCAGATCGGCAGCACCCTCGACGCTGATTCTCTCGGGCCCGTGTTCACTCTCTCGATCGGTGTCCCGCTCATCTCCGAGGTTCTGGGCCTTGGCCCCAAGCCGTAGACCGGAGTGGCCGGGGAAGGAGATCCCGCTGTGATCGATGACCACAAAACTGCCGACGAGGAGCCCGACGAAGAAGAGAGCACCTTTGCCGCGGGGCTGCTGGGGCTGTTGAAGGACATGGCCGCCAACTACCCGCGCGAGGACCACGGTCCCGCCCTGTTGCCGCTCGGCGGCGTCGGCCGGTTCGAGGGCGAAGCCTTCGTCGACCTGAAAGAGACCAGATTCGGCCGGCCGCTGCGCGTGACCCGCGATCTCCTCAAACGAGGAGACGCCTGGGGCCTGCAGGTACGCGACGCGGAACGGGTCGCGCACCTCAACAGCCGCGACGCCGAGGACTACCTTGGGCAACTGGTGGACGCGGGCTACCTTGTCGCGCCCGGCCCCCGGGACGAGTGCTACGACTGCCGGGGCTTGGCGTGCCACCACGACTACCGGAGCTGGAAGCTGACGGGCAAGGGCCGCACCCTGGGCCATGCCTCCGGCCGCCAGCCCTCCACTCGTAAACGCGCCGACGCCCTCGCGGCCAAGGTGGTCAAGGCCGCGGCCACCATCAACGCCGACCCCGACGCAACGCTGTGGTGGGTAAAGGAGATCCGCGCCGCCGGTGCGTATGCGGACCCGCAGCAGGACCCCCTGCTGCACGTGGACCTCGCGGTCGTGCTGCGCCCATGCCTGGACGACCCGGCCGAGCAGCGCAAGGCCGAGGCACGGCTACGGGACGCGGCCGAAGACCGCCACGAGCGCGTGCGGGCCTGGGACCTGAACGGCTACGGACACTTCCAGACCCGCCTGGCACTGGCCGGCCGCAGCAAGGTCGTCCGGCTGTTCCACACCGACAGCGCCGCCCAGGGCCCGCTGCTCTTCCACGAGGACCGGGACCTGACGGTCAAAGCCGCGCCCACCGCCGCCTACACGCAGCCGACCCAGCCGGAGTCTCTGCCGCGCTGCTCGTGGTGCCAGCGCGAAGAACCCAGTGAGCGCATCGCACCGCGCGGCGAGCCGGTCAGCACCTCACCCATCGGCCTGTGCCGACTGTGCTCACAACTGGGCCACAGCGACAGCGAGTCCTCGTTCGGCTGGTACCAGCCCCGGCACTGGACCCTGCGGGAGACCCGGACCGCCCTCACCCAGCAGCCCCACCACCCGGAAGGCTGCGCGCTGTGCGGACGGCCCGATGGCGGCGTCCGGTCGTGGTGGACGGACCGGGAGGAGGGCGAGAAGGAGTCCGCTCCGTTCGAGCTGCGCCTTTGCTCGCTGTGTCCCGGGCTCCTGGAGCTGGCCGACCGCCCGGACCGGGAGAGGTGGTGGAACTGGAGGTATCAGAGCGCGACGCTGCGCGGAATGCACCAGATCATGCGCGATGCCGTCAACCTGCCCGCGCTCCCTGCCAAGCCGGGGACCCGTAAACCGGCGCGGCTCACCAACCTCCACCACACGCTGCTCGCCCAGATCCGCCTTCACGGCGTCCTCTCCCCGTTGGACATGGCCCGCAGCACCTCCAGCCAGAGACACCAGGACTCCCAGTGGTGGACCGTGCGCTTCGGGCACCTGCTGGACAACGGCCTGCTCACCCCGCTCGGAGCCACCGACGCCATCGACCTGCACAGCAGTACCGAGACGCGTGCGACCAGCGAGGAAGAACAAGAGCTGCGACGCCAGATGGCCGCCCTGTTCATCCCCGGCCCGTTCTGGGACGGCTCTGCCGTCCGTGAAATCGACCCGCCCGCCTCCTGGCAGAGCCTGCGAGAGCGCTCCCAGACGCTCACCCGGACTCTCGACAGCCAAGCCCGCGCCCTCCAAGCCGCGACAGCCGGAACACCCCTGTGAGCGCACCGGAGGATCTGGGCCGAACGCCGACGCGGACGGGAGGCTGCTGCCCCGGCGGCCCCGAAGTTCCCACGGGCTCGGGGCGAGCTTCCGCGAGCGCAACCACGGCACTCGGCGGAAGAGGGCGACGACCGCACCCGAACTGCCCCGGCCCGCACAGCCCACCGAGTGACGGCCACATCGCCCCAGACCAGTGATATCCGTTGCTTTTGCGGCCGACGCGGGAAGCCGCCACGTCTCGCTGGCTCCCCGCCGCCCGGCCTGCTCCCTCAGGGGCGGTGGTGCGCTGCCCCGGGTCCTACGTGAGGCCGAGTTTGGCCAATGCCGTGGTCCAGTCAGTCGCGATGGCGTTCTGCGCTGCCGCGAGCTGGACCTTGTTGGAGCAGACCGCAGCGGACAGTTTGGCTTCGACGCTGTCCTTGGGGTTGTTGGGGCCGCCGCCGGCCTTGTGGCCCGGCGACGGCGGCTCGGTCCAGATGTTGCGCGGATCATCAGGGTCTCCGCCGAGAACCAGGGAGACAAGGTGGTCATATTCAGCGTCGCCGATGGGTCCGGTGTAGCTGTACGACTTGGCGTTGGCGGTCTTCTCCGGTCCGGTGACGGAAACCGGCGGGCGGATCGTGGCCGTGTACCCGGACTTGCAAACCGTCGTCTTCAACGTCGCCTGCGTCACCTTCGGATTGAGCGCGCCCGGGGTGCATTTCGGGTCCGGCAGCGGTTGTTTGTCCGCCGTGAACCGGTACTTACAGCTGCCAGGGGCGGGCTGGGCTTGGACGGTGTATTTCGTCTGCGGGCCGGGCCCGTACTGCAGCGCCGCCGGAGCGCCGCCCGGAGCCGGGCTCCCGGCCGGGCTCGACGGCGCATCGGGATGTTTCGCGCTGTCGGACGATTTGCCGCTCGAACAGCCCGCCACCGATGCGGCCAGCAGCAGCGAGAGCGCGGTGACGGTCATACGGTGCACGGACATCAAAGACCCCCGAGATGAGACTGCGACACGGCGAACCTACCTCCCGAGCGCCAACTGCCGCACTATCACCGGGAGTACACCGCCCGATCGAAGGACGTAGCCGGATCGACGAACGGTGAGCGGGCGGCGGCCCGGGCAGACCGAAGGGGACGCCCGTGCGAAGGAAACGTCCCCTCGGATCTCCCCGGCGCGCTCTCGCTCGGATGACCGGGGTCTTCAGCATCTCCCCCGCACCGCCGGGCCTGCCACCCGAGTGCCGCCGAATGGCGCGCTCACATGCAGCCGGATCGGAGAGGCCGAACTGCCGTCAGGCGGCGGCACGCTCCTGCCGAGCCTGGGCGCGCCGCCACTCCCGGCACCCAGTAGCCCGGCACGCCGGCCGGTTGGCGCTTCCGCGGTAGCCAGAAGGGGTGGCACATGCCGGGTCGTCCTCGCCGAGTACACAGAGGGACCACGCTGCTTCGTCCAAGTCCTCGGCGAAGCCGGCGTCCCAGTTCGCACGCCCGTAGACCTGGCGGAGCGTCACGCCGACCTCTGCCGCAGCCTCCGACACGGGCATCTGTGCTTCCACAAGCTCCAGCACACGCCTGCGCGCCTCGTAGGGGAAGGCTTCCTCGGCCAGCGCGTGCCGCCGCTGGAGGCTGTCCTTACTGTGTGCCCGCACGCACAGGGGGCATCGGCAGCCCACCCGGTACAGGGTCGCCGCCGCGTAGCGGTCGTGGTCGAACGTGACCTTGACCGGCCGGTTGGCGATCCGCAGCAACTGCGCGCCGCTCCAGGTGTGCACACGGCCTCCGCGCCGGTGCGGCCGCATCCTGCTGCCGGGCAGCCAGCCGGACCGGGCCATCCCTTGGACGCTGGACGGCGAGAGCTCCAGGATTTCGGCGAGCTGCCGCACCGTGTACACCCGGTCCGGGTCGATCTGCTGCGTGTACTCGGCCAGCGGATGCGGCCGTTCACTTGTACGCGACACCACAGGGCTCCCTCCCCGAACTTCCCGAATCATCCCCATCCCGACAGGACACGTCCGACACGCCGCTCATCACGGGCGTAGGGGCAATCCCCGCATGCGCGGGGAGCATGCTCGTCAGCTGATTGTCCTGGGGCACCCCCGCAGCGGCGGGGAAACAGGAGACCGGCGCCGTCCCTCACAGGGTGGTGGACAGACGGATTCACCCCCGCATCGGCGGGGAGCGCGAACTGGTGCCCATGATGGCACAGGCCTCATGGAGTGTTCCAGGATTGGGGAGTTGGAGAGGCTTCGGTCGGTTGCTCTTGGTCGGCCGGGACGCCCCGTAGCGGCGGGCGGAGTGCCGACCAAGGTCAAAACGCCCGCCGCTGACGCCCCATTATCCCAGCAGCGCTCCTTGTCGGTGCGCAGGCTGTTCCGGACGGGCTGTCGCTTCGGTTGGTCCTGGAGGTGAACGTCCTGGTCCCCGAGGACTAGACGGTCAGGATCGACGTGGAGGAGGACGCCGCGAGCACAGAGTGCCGGGTAAGCGTGCTTGTGGGCCGCAGCCGTACTCGCGGCCGAAGCGGAGGGAGACCGTGCGGGTGCTGACGGCCCTCGACAACCTGCATGGTAATCAGTGACGTCACCGAGGAGAGATCTCTTGCGCGCTTGTATTGCCGTTACGGCCAGTGTCCTTGTCTTCCTGGCGCTCGGGGCCTCTGCCTGCTCCAAAGACGAGAGCCCTCAGTACCACGATGCGGCCCTGGAGCAGTCCGTGCGTAGCTACGGAAAGGCGCTCAGCGCCCCGGACGCTCCGGCTGCCTGGCGGCTCATGTCGAATCGGTGCCAGTCGATGTCGTCACTGGAGATGGTTACTTCGGTGGCGAACGTGACTCACGATCAGTGGGGCGCGGACACGGTCAGGACGTTCCACATAGACCAGCTGTCCGGAACCCGCGCGACAGTGACCTACGGCTATGGCAAGGACAAGGACAAGGGACTATTCAAGAGATCGGGTTGGGTGCTCGAGGGCGGTGTGTGGAAGTACGACTGCTCGCATTCCTGACCTCGCGTCAGCGGACTCCGCGCTTCGGAAGGTGGTTGGCCAGGGCTGTGCCCGTGAGCGAGGAAGACACAGGCGCGGAACTCTGTCCGGGTGGATGCTGCGGAGATTTCGGCCTCCCGCAGATTGCGGGCGAGGAGCTCCATCTCAGGGAGGGTTCCCGAGATTTCACCAGCCAGCACGTGGCCCAGTGCGGTCCTGGCGCACGCAGGTCAAGCCGGAGTTCGGCCCGCAGCACCCGCGTGATCGCGATGCTCTGCCCCTGGGGGACGTCACCCGCAACCTCGCCGGTCCGTGTTCGGAGACCCGGCGCCGTGCCGGGGCTGGTCCACGAGGACGGTTCCCGCGACCTCAAGTACGTCGAAGGCGCTCAGGTGCGCGGGCTGCTCGCGGCCGGCGCGCTCCGCGGTGGCCCCGCGGCGTCGGGCCCGGCCTTGGAGGGCCACGAAATCGAGCCTGCCGTCACCCCACATCACCAGGTCGGCATCAAGGACCGCTTCGACGCCCGGGGCACCGGCGGCCCGGGGGATCTCCGGGAACGCCGGGCCCAGGTTGGCGGCCCGCCGGGACTGGACATACGGCGCCGACCGGCGAAGACGAGCGTGCGATAACCGTCGACTCTCTGCTCGTACAGCGGGTCTCTCCCTCCGGCTGGGGCAGTTCACTGACGGGTCGGGCCCGTATTGGATTGAGGGAGGAGAATGGTGCACACCTCCACTACTACGAGATCGGCTCCGCCTGCGCGTCCTCAGCGGGCCGCCCGCCCCTGCCTGCGCGGTCCCCGCCGCCGGTGCCGCCTTTGCATGTCAGGCCGTCACGCGTGGCTGAGGATGACCAGCAGCGCCGTGCACTCGGCAAGCACCTGGGCGGCGACCGCCACCTGCCGCACCCGAACTGCCGGCGCGGCCAGGGCGACAATGAACGCCACCACGCCAACCCCGGCACCCCACTCGAACAGCCACCCAGGCAGCCCGGGGGCGCACTGCTCCCCGTACGTCAGGCACCGAGAGGCTCGCTCCGATGCCAGGGTGAGCACACCCATGGCCAGCACTGCGGGCACGAACAGGAGCGCCGCAAGGGCGGCCCACAGCCGGGTACGGTCCCGGTCCTGGACTGTCTGACTCGGGAGCGCGGCAGGGGAGGGAGATGCGTTCATGGCTCCATCCAACGGGCAGCCTATGGCGCCGCCCAGCCGCTCGGGTACTCAGGCCGGGGGCACATGTACTCAGGTTTCATGTCCGCCGTCCCGCTGCGAACGGCCCTTGGACCGGGGCCGGCTGTAGCGCCGACAGAGAAGGACCATGGATCGAGCGTGTGCGAAGGAGTGACTGGCGACGGGCCCCTGCCAGCGCCCCACGAGGAAGGCGGCGAGGGCGACGACGACACCTGCTACAGCGGCACCGGGCACCGGGAGCAGCTTCGGTGCGAGGTCTCAGAGATCTTCGAGCATCTGCCCTGATGTCCCCAATGAATCCGGTCGTGTCGGTGGCCGGTGGAATGATGGGCGGGAAGAGCAGCCAACCTCTGGGGGCCCAGTGGATCAGGAACTCGAACGCCACTGGCGGCGGGTGATGCTCTGGCAGCGCGGGTTTCTGCTGGTGGCGCTCGCAATCTGCGTCGCGGGTGGCGCCAGTGCGGCACTCTCCGGCAACGGCCTCCCGGCAGGGCAATTTGTTGCGCTTGCCATCATCGCCCTGGCCGGTCTGAGCTGGAACGTCATTCGCGCGAGGTGCCGACGAGGTGGGCCGAGCAGAGGGTGCGGACGTCGAGGCTGAGGTCGGGGCGGCGTCTATTGGACACTCCCGGAGGCGGTTCCCTTCAGCCCCAGGTCTCGCCGCTGACGAGGGCCGGACCGAAGTAACGCGTGGCGATGGCGGCGATCGGCGGCACCACACCGTCTTCCGCCGCGTGTTTGTAGGTGTGGACGATGCAGGTGCGCACCGGGTGAACAGGGCCGCCGGCTGGTCCGCAGTCATGGGTGGACAGCGGCCGGTCCTGTGTCCTGGCCAGGGCGAAGCAGACGAGCATCGTGCGGTGGTCGTCGTAGCAGAAGTAGTCGTTGATGGCCCGGTTGCCGAAGTCGAGGTGGTCGAAGATGACGGCGACATCCTCGTCCCCGTACGGGGCGAGTTGAAGGGCGGGCAGCACGTCGAGAAGCTGCTCACCGCGGCCGAGGAGCCTGGCCCGCTCGTGTGAGGGGCCCCACGGCGGCGGGTCGGCGTCGGGGTCCTGGAGTTCTTCCGGGATCTCTTCGCTGCGCAGCAGGCTGCCTATGGGTGGGCGGTCCCAGCGGGCCTGGCCGCTGACGCTGCCCCAGTTGAGACACGCATTGACGCACAGCTCGCCCGCGATCAGCGCCCAGGGCGTACGGACCACACGCTCGCGCGCCAGATCGACCACCAGGCGCCCGAAGTCCTCACGGGACAACAAGTGCGGCTCGGTGGGCGCGACGAATACATCGGTCCAGATCCCCATGCCACTGGTTGTAACAACCCGGCCTGCGCCGACGCCAGCCAATATCGGCACCCGGCCGACGGTTGCATCAGGGAGTTGGGAGACGACGCCGCCGGGGTGCCATGCGGCACCCCGGCGCGACGTCGACGGCGAGGAAAGCGAAGGGACTAATTTCAATGAGGTGTGAGAAGGAAGCCCGTTCATAGCCTCGCCGGGCCCAACGGTAGCAGTCAGCCCGGGATCAAGTCCCGCAGGTTTTCCGGAGTGACGATGCGTGAAGCCGGGTGCAGCCCGTCGGGGCGTTCCAGGCCGATGTAGGTGACCGGGCCGTCCGGGACCGTGGTGCCGTCCCACAGCATGGTGTTGGTGGCTCGGTCGGCCATCAGATCGGTGAGGTAGCGCACGGTGAGGTGGTCGCGCTCGACGATGCCGCGCAGCAGGGTTGCGACCGAGATCCGGTTCCCCTCGACCCGGTTCGCGTTGGGGTTGCCCTTGAGGTACAGGTGCAGCCACTTGGCGCGCCATCGGCCGTCGTCCCCGCGTACGAACGCCAGAGGCAGTGCGACGCGGCCCGGGCCACGCAGCTCAGACTTCAAGCGCACGGTGCGCGGTTCGAAGGGGCGGCCCTGCTGCTCGGCGTCGCGCAGCATGAAGCCGAAGAACGACTCCTCGACCTCCTCGAATCCCTCCCCCGAGAAGATGTTGACCTGCGGCACGATGTAGGTGCCGCGCACGGCGCCCAGACGCAGGTTGATGAACTCCGAGGCGCCGTCGGGTGCGTCGGTGATGTCGCCGGAGTGCTCGCCCTCGAGCTCGGTGAGAGCGGTGTACGACAGCCAGGAGACGGTCTCGTACGCGGCGTTCAGCATCAGCGCCGACAGGTCGAAGTCGGTGGTGCGGCTCGTCTGCTTCCAGTACACGAAGAACCGGAGCAACTCGCCGTCGACCGGAGTGAGAGAACCGCGTGGCAGCACCCCGAGGCCGGCCGCCGTCGCCCTGCCGCTGAGCGGGAGCGCGACGTCCAGGATGTCCGGGTCGATCAGCAGCTGCCCCGGGTCCGGCAGGCGGCGGCGTATCTCGACGTCCAGCGCCGCGGTCAGGCGCTTGCGCTCGGCCGCCGGCACCGGCGGGCGCGTGTCGTCGCTGACCCAGGCGCGGCCGAGGCGGTTGACGAAGACACGGCGCTCGCCGCCCTCTTCCGCACGGTTGTCGAAGTGCTCGCGCACCGACAGCAGGACCCGGCCCGAGACCTGCGGGGCGACCCGCTCGGCGGATGCCGTCACCACGTCCCGCTCCTCCTGAGTGGGGCAGGCGCGCAGCAGGCGGTCCAGAGAGCGGAACAGCTTGCCCGGAGCGGACTCCAGCAGCCGCACTGCGCCGAGGACGTCGTTTGCGCCGAGCAGTTCCTCGACGCGGCTGTCGAAGGTGTGGGCCTGCTTGTCGCCCCGGGCCACGGCGAACACGTCGGCGGCGTGCGGCCAGCGCGCCTCGTACTCGTGGGCGTGCAGCCGCTCTCCCAGGCGCTTGAACGCCTCGCGGTGGGCCAGCACGTCGGCGAGCTTAGCTGGGGCCGCCGCGACCACGGAGTCGAGGCCGGTGAGCAAGGCACGGCGGACCCGCCGGGACGGCGAGCGGAACCGGGTCGGCTCCAGGAGCGTCACGTCACCGTCCGACAGGGCGCACGCGAGGCGGAGCACGTCGGTGACGGTGTCCAGGAGAAGGTCCGCGTCGGTGTCGAGACGGGCGCGGTTGACGACCGCGCGGTTCTCCCGCATCGGGATCGTCTCGGGCTGGGGACCGTCCACGCAGTACCCGGCGAGCATGGCCAGGTCGAGCAGGCCTTCCTCGCCCAGCGGCGTGGTGGCACCCGCCAGCGACAGGTACAGGGCGGTCACCTCATCGTGCGGGGCGCCGCCCAAGCGCAGGACCGTCAGGCGGTCGCCCGCTTCGGCGATCAGCTCGTCGTGAGCGGCGATCAGCTCAGCGTACGTGTGCTGGTAGGTGCCGTACGTCGGGAGGGTCAGCAGGTCGACCACGCCGGTGCTGAGCTGCGCGAGTGTGTGCTCGCGCGTCGCGTCGTCGCCGAGCGCCTCGGCGATGCACCGCGTCCAGAAGCCGTACGTGTCTGGCACGTTGGCCGGGAAGTCGATGAAGTAGGTGTTGTGCTGGACGTGATCGCCGACCATCGCGCGGACCGTGTCCAGTGTCTGTACGGCGGTGTCGACGACCGTGCCCTCGGACAGCGCCGACAGATGCCCGAGCAGGTCCGCCGAAAGCTTGAAGCCCACGGACATCAGCACCGCGTCCAACTGCCGTGCGGCGACACCACCTTGCCCGCCGGGTCCGGAAGGAGCGGGAAGGCGGTGAGTGTGCCGGATGACCAGGGGTTCGAGATGGTGGACCATCCGGGGATGATCCCAGAGCCGTATGAACCGACGCACCCGGGTTTCGGAACATCGCCGCGTACCCGTCACTGCGCTCAGGGCCCCAGGGCAGATGCGATGAAACCGGGCCGGGGTTTATGTCCCGGCGTGCGTTGGTGGGAGCGGCGCGTGACCGGGAACGGGCGCCGTTGTGCGTCGCTCAGGCAGCCCGCAGGGGGCTGTCGCCGGACGGAGCAACACGTATGGCAGGGACTGCTCCGCATGCCCAGGCTGGGACACGTGGAGTTCCCTGTCTCGCTCGCCTTGGCCCAGGCCGTGCAGTCCCCGCCGAAGGGGGCGAACTGGTTCGCGGAGCCTAAGTTTGACGGCCACAGAGTGGCCCTGTGGCGCATGGCAGAGACCGTCCGCCTGCAATCGCGTACGGGCCGGGACGTGACATCGGTCTGGATGGACGTGGCCGTGGCCGGCATGCAGCTACTGCCCGGGACTGTCATTGACGGTGAAGCCGTCGTATGGGTGGACGGTCGGGTGTCGTTCTCGGCAGCGCAGTCCCGCGGCGCCTCCACCACGGCCAGGGCGCGCGCTCTGGCCGCCGAGTACCCGGCGACGCTGGCCGCCTTCGACCTGCTGCGGCACCCCGTACATGGGGACGTTCGGATGCGCAGCTATGTGGAGCGCCGCTCGTGGCTCGTCGAGCTGCTGGAGCCTCTCGGGCCGCCCCTGCAGGTCGTCCCGTCCACGGGGGACCGGACGGTTGCGGCGGACTGGTACACCGTCCTCCAAGCCCAAGGGCTGGAGGGCCTGGTGTGGAAGCACGCGACGTCGCTGTACGTGGGCGGACGCCGCATCTGGCGCAAACAGCGGCACGCAGACACCGACGACGGAGTCGTCGTCGGGTTCACCGGCCCACAGACCCGGCCGCACACCGTGGCAGTACGCCTTCCCGACGGGAACGTTGCCCTATCCCAGCGCCTCCCGGCGGTCCTGGCCGCCGAACTCGGCGCGCAGCTCACCGGTCGCCACTCTGCGTCCAACGGCCGGGCCCAGAGCGGGGAGACCTACCGAGAGCTCCCTGAGGGGCCCACGGTCGAGATCCTGGCGGGCTCGGGCAGACACGGAGTCGTAACGGTAACCCGGATGCGATAGCCGCAGCTCACAACGCCCGGCGTGCAAGGTCCCGTTGGGCCAGACACCGCGCAATGAGAGCGGACAACTGCAGATTGAACCCCTGAGCCTCGTACAGCGCAGAGTCGGGAACCAACTGGTGCGGGTCGTAGCCCAGCGCGGGACGCCCTGCCAGATGTCCGCACAGCGCATCGATCCGGTCCAGGAGCTCCGCCTGGCGCTGCTGCTCGGCATCGAGGAGGCGCCACCACTGGTACCGGCCGGCCACGTTCTCGGGGCGCGGCGGCAGGGCACGGCGCAGGTGGTCGGCGCGCTCGCTCAACGTGTTCCACACGGGCAGACGCAGCGCCTCGGCGAGCTCGTCCGCCGATGTCGTGACCTGGGAGTCAGCTGTGTCGATGACCATGTTTCCACTGTGGCACCCGGCGCTGACAAGCCATTGCACCCCGGACAAGCGGGTGTGCATGTCGCCCTGGCATCCGCTGGCCGCAGCGGGTCAGTTCGAGAGGGCCTTGATGCCCATGGCGAGGTTGAAGAGGAATCCGAAGGCGAAAACGCAGCTCACTCCGATCCAGATGCGGCCCTGGACCCGCTGAGAGCGCCGGGGCGCAGGGGGAGCAACCAAAGTGTTGGCGACGCGCACCGTTTCGTACCGGTCGGCCGAGCGGCTTCCTGCACGGAGTTTGGTCCGTCCGACCCAGAAGAAGAGCAGGGTCGCGGCCAGGGTGATGGCGACGTTCTGGAGGTACACGCTGGGCGCCTTCTCGGCGAGAGCTGCGATGTAGGGATGCACGAATTCCTCGGGTAAAGCTTCTGACGACCGGATGATCTCCTCATGATGGTGCAGTTCATGTCAAACAGGACTATCGGCCGTCTGCTTGGAGCGATGTGAAGCGGTTTCTGCGGTGGAGTTACTGAATTTCCGGGCGTGATGTCGTCAGGGTGAGGCCGGTTGCGGCGAGGCACCCGTCGATGAGGCCACTGCGGTACTGGATCTGGCGGAGGCCTTGTCGCAGGGCTCTCAGCAGGTGGTCAGGGTCGGTGAAGGCGGTGTTGGCCTGACGGCTGCGCCGCAATGCGGACCAGATGCCTTCGACGGGGTTGAGGTCGGGTGCGTAAGACGGCAACTGGAAGACGGTGATCCAGTCTTGCTCGGCAACGAAGTCGCGAAGACCTGCGGCACGATGGGTGTTGAGGTTGTCCCACACGAGGACAAACGGGGCACCGAGCTGGTGGTGGACGACGCGGAGCAGGTCGCGATAGTCGGTCCAGGAGAAGCTGCGGCGCCCGGATTTCGTATGGCCGCCATGAGGGTCGTGGAGGATGTACCGGTAGATCAGGCGGGATCGTGCTCCGGGGCGGTAGCAGCACAGAGCGGCCACCGAGACCCGGCCCCGGGAGCGTCCCCTGACCCGTATGAGCGGGGTGTGTCCGCGCTTGGACCAGGTGCGGGAGGTGGGCGGAGTCATCGAGAAGCCGGCCTCGTCCTCAAAGACGATCCAGCCGCCGAGCTCCGCCGCGGTGCTTCCACCTGGGGCCACGTGTCTTTCACCCAGCCGGTCACCGCGTTTTCGTCCCGCTCCAGCGCCCGCCGGGCCGGGACCTGGTGGCTGAACCCGTGGCGGTGCAGCATCTCCGCGATGGCCGACAGTGAGAGCGTCTTGTGGAACCGGCGCCCGATCAGTGTCTTGACCCTGGCCAGGGTCCAGGTCTGGTCCCGCCACCCGTGCGCGACCGGACCTCTTGCCAACTCCTGCTCCAGGACCGCGAACAGGGCCTCGCTCAACTTCGGCCGGGCAGCCGACCCCCTGGAGGCAAGGGCTTGTTGCCCGCCGTCCTGCCAGGTAGCGCGCCATCGCTGTACCGAACGCACGCTGACCCGCAACTGCTTGGCCACCACCGTGTAGTCCTGCCCGGCGGCAAACATCTCGGCGGCCTCCATCCGGATGCGCTCCCGAAACGCCCGCCGCTCGGCTGTCAGCCCACCGCCTTGCGGATACCTCATGGTTCGGACGTACCGCGACGGCCGTCACCTGCCAACCCTCCACGACATCACGCCCGGAAGGTCAGTAGCTGGTGCCGAGGACAGCGAACAGGTAGTGCGGGCCTTCGATCTCGTCGCTTGCCTTGTTCGTCAGCCGGTCGCCTATGTACAACCGGCCCTTGTCGAACAGCAGGTCGTCCGTGCGGATGCCGAAGGACGGCAGGACGAGGTTGAGGACCTTGTCGTCCTTTGGGAGCTCCATGAGGACGGTCTGTTTCAGGGTGGTGCCGTCGATGCTGATCACCGCGCTGTGTCCTTCGTAGGGCGGGGTGCGCAGGGCGATGACGTTGTTGCCGTCCATGCGGATGGGGAAGAGCTTCCGCCCGTCGCCGGCGTCGGCGCGACCCGGTGCCGGCTTGCCGGTGTTGAGGTCGAAGGCGACGAACTCGTTGGTGTGGCCGGGCGCATCAGGCGAAGCGTTGTCGTGGTCGGCAGTTGGCAGGAACAGCTTGCCGCCGCCCGCGAGGGGACCCAGGCAGGTCCCCACCTCCTTCTTGCAGTCGATGGCGTACTTCTCGTCGGGGATCGTGATGTGGGCCAGTTCCTTGCCGGTCTTCTCGTCGATGGAGTAGATGTCGGAGACCTTGGCGCCGGATCCCTCGCCGGGAGAACCACCGACGACCAGGGGCTTGGAAGACAGCACGTGCATGTCCCTGAACGCCGAGGACACCTTGTACGTGGACAGCGGCTGTCCGGTCGCGGGGTCCAGCGTCTGCACCGAGAGGGACGGCTTGGAGTAGTCGCCGCACCGGCGCACGGCAACCAGCGCCGGTCCGCCCGCGTAGCCGTCGTCCTGGCAGTTGTCGGCGTTGGCCGTGGGCTTCCAGAGCAGCTTGCCCGTGGCTATGTCCCAGGCGGCACCTCCGTCGGGTCCGCCGCCCACCGCAGCGGTGCCGCCGCTGATGGCGATTTCGTCGACCCAGAGTTTGCGATCACCGTTCCCATCGGCGGAAACACCGAGAACGGGTGTGCTGGTGTGCCAGAGCATCTTCCCCGTGGTGATGTTGAACGCCGCGATGTTGGTGCAATCTCCGACGCCCTCGAAGGTGGGCCTCTTCTCATCGTCGTACGCGATCACGGTGACGCCGTCCGCAGTGCTCTGCAAGGTCGTGAAACACACCTGGGTAGGAAGGGGAAGCTTCCAGAGCTGAGCGCCGCTTGCCCGGTCGTAACCGGTGATCTCCTTGAAACCGGTCTTGGCGTACACCTTGTCGGTAAGCCACTCACCGTTGACACGGCCCCCATCACTGCTGGCCTTGGGCGCGAACTGGTTGAAGAGCATCTTGGCAGCCGGCGGAGCGGCCTGCCCGGCGTGGCCGCCGTCGTTGCCGCCCTTACTCGCGTCGGCCGCGGGCTTGCTGTTGCTACTGCTGCCGCTGTCGCCGCCCGACGTCAGGTACCAGGTGCTGCCGCAACCGAGCACGAGAGCAGACCCCGCGATGATGGCGACGACCCCCGGCCATTGCCGGGCGCGCCGAGCGGCCGGAGGGGCAACGTTCGTCGGCGGGGTGGTGGGCATCGGCGGAACAGCCGGGCCGAATCCCGCAGGGGGCGGGCCGAATCCCTGCGGAGTACCGGGCGCGGGCGGTGGGGGGTAGTTCATAACGGTACGTACCTCAGCAGAGGGGGAGTTGGCCGTGGACGGCAGCTGACCCGACGGCGAGACATCCAGCCTGCGGGCGCCGGTGTCGCTCACGGCGGCAGAGTCTCAGGACGTCAGGTCGTTGATGATGTGGGTGAGGACCCAGATCGCCCAGGCCAGAGGGAGCAGGGCAGCCAGGGAACTGGCGCGCCGCAGCACCGGTGTTCCGGGGGCCAGTTGCGGGCCGGGCTGTCCGGGAACGGGCGCGGGCAGTTTGTTGATCTGCGCGAGGGCGACCCGGTTGATGATCAGGGTGCCGGGGGTGAACAGGACCAGGGACAGGGGCGACCACCAGCCCTGCCACACCGTCTCGCTGGTCACCTCACGGTAGATCGCCGTACCGCACGGCCGGCAGAAGGGTCCGTTCACGCTCGAGAACCGCATCCACATCAATATTCCCTGATGCCGGCGGAACGTCGCGAAGGCTGCCGGGAGCGCACCGCAGATGCGGCACGTCAGAGGCGGTGCCAGCAGCGTGGGCATGACGGGAGTGGCGCCGGGCATGGGCGGCATGGGCGGCCCGAAGGAGCCGGGATGTGGCGCACCAAGGTGCGGATACGCGGGCTGCGGCGCCGTCTGGTGGGGGGCAGGGCCGGACGGGGAGGCCTGCGGGTGCGGGGTGGTCACGGTATGCGTTCCTCGGTCGATGGGGACGGGCTCCGGCCATGTCAACAGGCTGCCGAGGGCCATGGTGTTGAAGCGGCCTCCCGAGGCGACGTAATGGTCCGTCTCCTGGGCTCCGGATCGACGGAGAAGATCTTCCTGACCCAGCATCTCGGGGGGCTGAGGACACCCGTATCCAACGTGGTGGGGGGCTGTGACCTTAATCCTCTGTATGTAAAGGCGAGTTGGCCAGGCTCGGATGGTTCCGGTAGATCATTTTCCGGAAATATGGATTCCGGTATAAGGGTGGTCCCGGCGACGGCGCCGCCACAGGCTTGTCCGGCTGTTCCACCCCAGAAGCGCGCCATGGCCCGGGCGAGGTCCCCTCGTGCCGTGGGGGCTCGCCCTACACCGTGCTCAAGGACGGCTGCCCGGCCCCCGCAGAGAGAAATGAAGGGGATGAGCCCGGAGGAGCGGCCCGAAGCCTGCCCAGCCTCCGTCGTCGGATGAGGACAAGGAGCGTGCCCGGCGTCGGTCCCAGTGGGATCTGAGACACGGTGTGTGGGGGCGTGACACGCTCTCAACCGGCTGGCGATCCCGCCGAGTTCCGATCGGCAGGATCGCTATCTGCCGGTGCACGTTCAAAGCCGTCTCGAATTGGATCAAGCAGTCCGGCAAGCCGGATGACTGAGCCGACGGGTGTCTCACCGCGCCGTAGCCGCCGCGGACTCGTAGGCTGCCGTCTATGAGCGATCCCACCGCCGTTCCCAGCGTCATGGACCTCGAAAAGATCGTGAAGACTCTCGGCGGTACGCCGAGGACGTACATCCCGCAGGGGCCGACGGCCACGGAGACTTTGACCACGGCGGCCCTGGCCACTGCCGTGTTCGGCCGCGCGGCGAAGGCCGCCCACAAGGCACAAGCAGACCTCGCCGCCACCGGCGACCTCCAGGCCGGGGTCGCGCTGAACCATCTGCTGACCGTAGCGATGGAGGAGGGAGACAGCCGCCCGGAGGCCGTTCCGCTGCTCTGGTACTGGCAGGTCTCCACCATCGCCTGGATGCTGCGCGACCTGCGCACCAAGGCACCCCAGACCGACCCGCTGATCAAGGCCAGCGCGGACACGGCACGTGCTCTGATGATCCTGCTGGAGGCCCGCCTCAACCTGAAGCCGGAGCATGCCGGGCAGCTCAAGCAGGTCCTCGCCGAGGCCGAGGAAATGCTCACCAGCGCACGGGCGAACACCTCACGCGTGCCGCACTGGCTCAAGCAGCCCGGCACCCTCGAAGACTGAGCCAACCAGCGGACCGCGCACCGCTCCAGCAGTCCCCTGTCAGCGGGCGGTGCACCCTTCGGCCACACGACTGCGACCACGACGGACGTACAGCGGCCCGACGAGGCCGAGGCCATCGCCGCGCAGCTGCGTGTGCCGGTATGGCGGGCTCTTGCCGAGCGGGCCGAAGTGCTCCGCCGCCCCGGCCCGAGACCGCCCACGGCCGCTACGTGCGGCTGCGCGCACTCGATACTGAGCAGGGTCGCCGCGCGGTGCTCCTCGGCCGCCTCGAAGCGCCGCGGGACCACGTCGCCGGGCCGGCCAGCGCTCGAATACTCCCTAGATGATCCTCTGCCGACGGCGGCCCGGGGTCGCAGGGGGCCGGGCCGCCGTCGGGTCGTCCTGAGCCTGTCGTAAGTGACTGCTCAGGCGCTTGTGGCCGGGAGAGCTCGGGTCGGGTCGTCTCCGCGGGCCGGGTCGTGTCAGTCCAGTTGCATCGGTACGTTGATGTACTGGGCGGCGACCCAGCCCTGCTCGCCCTTGTGGGCGCCGGACGTCACCGTGACGTAGCCCCAGGCCCCCGGCTCGCCGTTGCTGCCCTTGTTGCACTGCCAGTACACACGGGTGCCCGGGGAGAGCTGGCCGGTGGCGGTGTAGCCGGTGCCCGGGCCCGTGCGGAAGTTGACGGTCGTGTAGACGTCCGTGTCGATCTTGATCTGGTGGGTGCACGCGCCACTGCCGAGCGTCGCGGCGCTGGCGGTGGAGGCGGTGGCGACGGCGCCGCCGAGCAGCAGCGCACCGGTGGTTGCCACGGTCGCGGCGCGGCGGGTGAGGGTGTTCATGTGCGGCTCTTCCTGGTGCTGTCGGCCGGAATCCCGCTTCTTCACCGCGTGCTTGCGCGGCCGTGGTGAGGTGGGCGAGGAAGACAGGAACGCGACGGTTGCATCCTCGTTCCGGATCCGATCTTCTTTCCGCCCAGCGGAGTTGACCACGCCCAGTTCGTTCCGGAACCCCATATACAGGGAGAGCGACTACAGGAAATCGTTCCCCGGACGTCAGGCTGCGGCGACGGAGACCGCAAGGGCCCCGATGACCATGTAGGGGCCGAACGAGACGTGGGCGCGACGCAGTCGGCCAGCCGCGAGTCGCACCACCTCCGAGACCGCGCCCACGACGAATCCGGCGGCCGCCCCCCAGAACAGCGCCGTCCAACTGCTCCAGCCGAGGAGCGCCCCGATCGCCGGCGCGAGCTTGACGTCTCCCAGCCCCATGGCACCGGTAAACGCCACGAGGAGGTAGGCGGCGGTGAGCACGCCGGCAGCGGCGGCTGCGCGGCCCAGATGGCCGGGCTCACCGGCGAGCGCGGCCGCGCTGAACAGCAGGAGTGTTCCGCCGCAGGCGGGAAGGGTGAGTACGTCGGGGAGCCGCTGGACGGCGAGGTCGATCAGCGCCAGAGCGACACCGCACGCCGCGATCCAGTACTGGGCGGCCGCGAACCAGCCGTGCGCCCCGCCCGCAGCGATGGCGGCGAACGCGATGGCGGCCGCCGCTTCCGGTACGAAGGAGCGCGGTCCGATCGCCTGCGCGCATGCAGGACAGCGCCCGGAGACGGGCAGCACCGGCAGCCGGCCTCCGAGGACAGTGGTGCCGCAATGCGGGCAGCTGCTGCGACCGGGCATGGGCGCCGGCACCGACCGGGCGAAGACCAGAAGGCGTGCCGCGGCACCGGCCAGGGCTCCGGCAGCGGCGGTCAGGACAATGGCGAGGGCGGACAACCAAGACTCCTACGTACAGACCGGCTTCCTTGCGACGGGCTGATCGGATTCGACCCTACTGCCCGGTGAGGCATCGGCCCGGCCCGTCCCCGTGAAGGCCGCGCCGCCGGAGCTGTGCCGGCTCGGCGCCGCGGACCACGCGGGGCCTGGTTTTCCCAGGTCGCTCCTCAGCGGCTCATGCCCCTCGCGAGCCGGCGTCGAGGGTCTCCGCCATGCTGAGCGCGACCAGGAGCTGGAACTGGCCATCGGCCAAGGGAAGGGCTCCGGCCGCAGTGGCCTCGGCGATCCGGGCCGCGTGCTCCAAGGCCATCGCAACGCCGGTCGGCTCCCGGTAGGCGGTCAGCCACTCGAACCCGGCCCGGAGCGCGGACGCGAGGTCGCCGTCGTGGTCCTCGGGGCCGTGCGTCGTTAACGCCCGGAGCCACACATCGGAGTGGGACTGCACGATCGCGGAGTACGGCCGGTAGTCAGTGACGGTGCCGCATCGCCCGCCCGCACCTTCGGGGCTGCGCCGCCCCGTCCATGTGCCGGCCAGCCACCGGTGTCGGCGGCAAAACTCCAGCCGGTAGTCCACCGGCCGGTCCCGTGCCCGGCTGCGGCGCTCGACGACGATGGTGGACGGGCTGGTGCAGGTGGTGATCTGGCGTAGGACCGGCACGGCGGTCTCCCCTCCTGGTCGTGGATGAGACTCTGATCATGACCAGGGACAGGCAGGGGCGTCGTCCACGTTCGGACGCTACGGACGTGACCCGGATCTCATCTATTTGGCGGTCGGTACGGGCTGCGCCGTGCCCGCCCACCAGCCCGGTGGCCGCGCCGTACGCCCGCAGCTGGACGCGGGATCAGTCTGCGCTGCGCAATGCACCCCGCCGAAAGGCGGCTTGCGTGGGCGTAGGAGGAGCGCCAACGGAAGACGTGGGGACCGAGGAGAGGTGGCCTGTCACGGTGTTCGGCCGGCCGTCGCGCCGTCGCCGAGGTGAAGTAGCGTCAGGGACATGACCATGCCACCTCCGTCGCCGCAGCCGGGTCCCTACGCTGCGCAGCCCCAAGGCCCCTACGGCACCCCGCCGCCCGGCCCCTACGGTGCGCAGCAGCCCTGGCCGCAGCAGCCCCACGCCCAACCGGGTTTCCCCGTGCAGCCGTTCCCGCCGCAGCAGGGCTGGGGGATGCCCCCGGTGGGGCCGCCGCCGCGCAAGAACCGGGCCGGTCTGGTGATCGGCATCATCGCGGTCGTGCTGGTGGTGCTCGGCGGGCTGGGATTCGTCGCGAGCAGGGTTGCCGGGGTGGCCGGGGGCTTTCCCGAGGCGAAGTACCGGCTCACGGTGCCGCCCACGTTGCTGAACGGTCAGTACACCCTGGCGCAGGACGTGTCCGAGGTGGGCAGGGAGAGCCTCAAGGGCACCTCGCAGGCAGAAGTCCGCGATCCCCAGTCGGCCGTGGGCCAGTACTCGGGCGCCAAGGGCGACGGCACGTCGATAGTCGTGGGCGGCTACTACGGCAGGGTGAAGGCCCCCGAGCGGCAGCGCGACGGCATGCTGCGGGGCGCCGCGGAAGCGGACGGGGCTACCCTCGTGACGCCTCCCAGGGACGCCACCCCTGCCGGCTCGGACGTCAAGATCTCCTGCGAGGTCCTGACCAAGTCGCAGGGCGCCATCACCTTCAGCTTCCCGATGTGCGCATGGGGCGACAGCAACACCGTGGCAAGTGTCGGGGTCGTCACCCCCGCGTCAGCCACGCAGAAACCCGCCGACGTCGATGTCACCGAAGCCGCCGAACTGGCCGTCAAAGTACGCGCCGAGATCCGCAAGCCGATCGGCTGAGGAGAAGGACAAAGCAGAAGGTGCGGTAGCGTGGCAGCTCTTTTGGGGAGAACTGCTGCCCGTCGAGGAAGGCGTGGGCGGCGGTGGCGATGCTGACCTGGTGGTACCAGCCCGGCCAGGAGCGTCCACGCCGCCATACGGTCTCGAAAAGGGCCTGCTGCTCCCCAAGCGCACCGCCGCGGCCAACCACCTTCAGAATTAGGGGAGTTCGCTGACGCGTGATCAGACCCTGTGTCTGAACCCCGAAACACCAAGTCAACGATGACCCATTTGCCCGTCTTTGTCGTTGATCGAGCATGACTCGCACAGACAACACGACCAAGGCGCCGACCGAATTCGCGATGCCTGAGGCTGCCCTGATCAGGGCAGCGCTGTCCGATGCGGACTGGCACCAGTTGCTGCACCACAGGCCAGAACTGGCGGTGCCTCGACGTCCACCGAGCCACATGCCGAGCCGACAGCGCAGCTCCCACACACTCACCCTTCGGTGAACTCGTTTTGGAATCGTCCTAGTTCGGAGCAGGCGAACTCTTATCGTCGGCCTTCATGTCGAAGTTGACTTGGTCCTTGGCCGCCGAGGTGACGTTGACCGTCACACCAAGGGTGCGGCCGTCGCTCCCCGTGAGGGTGCAGCGCATGGTGGTGCCGACCTTGCCGACGAGATCCTCGGGGCAGGTGACGTGCGGCTTCGGCTGTCCTGTGGTGGCGGCGAGCTTTTCGGCGACGGTGTCGGCGACCTTGTCAGCCGACAGCTTCGGCGTGGACTTCCCGACCTCGACGTGGGCCGAGCAGCCCACCAGCAGTGTGCCGGCGGCGACGGCCGTGACGGACGCGAGGACCGACGGGGCTATGGGCATCCGGGCTTGGAACATCGTGCACTCCTGGTCGGCAGGCCAGCAGGCCAGTGGGGCGAGAGGACCCCCGGAGTTTAGAGCCTGCATGTGAGGCCGCCATGACAAGGCTCGTTTCGAGTAGGCAATCCTCGTGGCGGTGGAAGCGCGGTCGGAGCGTTGTGGGAACGGCTTGTTGCCGCGACGGAGTGTGCCGAGGGACTGGCGCGGACGGCCCGCCCGGTGGTCGAGGAGAGCCAGCGGCTGGTTGACGCGAGCTGTCACTTGAGGCGTCAACGTGCCCGGGCGCCGACGGCGGCCCATCTTCTGGCGAACGACGCCCAGGACTCCCTGGTCGCACGGGAGTTACTGTTCCGACTCGCGCTGATGCACCCGGAGACCGCCATCGTCTGGGCCGACTCGGCCTACGCCAAGAACGAGCTCATCCCCTGGGCGAAGAAGTACCTCGACAGCACCGTCAAGACAGTCCGCCGCCCACCGGATTCCCACTCTTCTCAAGCGACTTCGTGGCGCACGTTTCGTTTGAACCAGGCGCTGGCAGTGCGCTGGCTGAGCAGCACCACCACGGTAATCGCGCCGATGACGGCGAAGATGCCGCCCTGGATCCCCCGGGCTGTCCCGCTCAGCGCCAGGACGATCTGCACGCTCGCCAGCACAATGGACGTTATCCGCACACCGTTTCCTGCCGTTCGGTAGCGGAAGGCGAGGACGAACAACACGCAGCCCATGAAGTTCTGTCCGAAGGTGGCGCCCGCAGCCTGCGTGTTCTGGGCCATGCCCACCACGACCGACATCAGCAGGCAGAGCCCCATCATCGCGAAGATGGTCACCTGCGCAGCACGGACACTGCCCGGCATGGTCACAGGTGCAGTGGGCGGAGCTCCGTAAGGCGGCGGGTACTGAGCGGGGTACGGGTGTGGCTGAGGTGGATATTCGTTCGACATGAAGGCACTGTAACCACCCTGCGACCGGTGGTTCACCCGACATCACGCAGGTCGCAGGGCTGGTGCGTCACCCCCGGGGCAGTGGAGCTACCAATTCGGCGAAGACCGGGTCGGCAGCCGACAGTCGGGGCCGTCTTCAGCGTCCAACGCCAACTACCGCAACCTCCTTCCCCCTACGGGGCGTTCGAGGCCCAGTAGTCCGGCGCTGCCGTGCGGCAGAGGCGGTCCTGCCGTGGTCTGCGCGACGGCCGAGCTCTGGGCTGTGCCGGTCTCGGTGCATCCCTGGAACCTGGCGCCGTGGGGACGTTGCGAGCACGCAGTATCGTCGAGCCCTTCAGTTCAGGGGCTCTGACCGCCTCATGGAGGGGACACACGCGTGAGCGACATCAAGACGGCGGCGCATCCAGTGGCACCCGCTGTGCCCTGCCCCATCGGCAATCACCTCCGCCGGGACCTGGCCGTCCTCCTGGACACGATCTGGGCCCTGTTGTGCGGACTTATCACCCTGATCATCAGCGTGGTCGTACAGGAGGGCCTGGCAACCTACACCGGTTCCGAGGTCTCATGGAAACTGGTCGGTCTGCGAGGCCTGGCCGTCGCTGCGGCTGCGATGATCGCCGGATCCTTCACCAATCAGGTCCTGCTGACCATGTGGACGGGTGCCAGTCTGGGCAAGTTCACCACACTGCTGTGCGTGGTGCGGGTCGAGGACGGTGCGCGGCCCCGCTTCCGGCCGACGGTGCGCCGCTGGCTGTACGGCCTGGCCTATCTCATCGCCGTCCTGCCGTTCGCCGCCCTGGGCCTCACGGACTTCGGGGGCTCGGACGGCCCTCGCCATGACGCCATGGGACTACGCATCGTCCGGCGCTCATGCGTCAAACTGCGCGGACAGTGTCCGGACTGCACATGGAATCACTCGCGACGGCGTACTGCCCCGGCTCGGGTGTAGCGCGTGTAGCGCTAGACCGGCGTTCCGCCGGCTGCGCCCTTGCCCCGGACCCTGCTGCCGCTCGTCCCCATCGCCCTGGCCGCGGTCGCCTACCGGACGCTGGGCTGGGCGCCCGCCGTCCACACCGCGTACCTGCCGCATGCGCTGGTCACCGGCTTCGAGACGCGCGGCCCGCGGGTCGCAGGGTTCGGCCGCAGCCGGCGGCCGGACGCGGTCGCCGCGCTCGCCGCGGGCCCGCTGGTGGTGGAACGGCCCGCCTGCGAGCGGATCGCGGCCATGTACGAGGAATCCCTCCGCAAGGCGCTCACCCCCGCCGAGGGAGAACCAGCCGAGGCCAGCGTCGAGGGACACACGTTGTCGTCCCCGGCCGACCGGGGCGAGGTGATCGGTGCTGGGAACTGGCAGCGGGCTGTCGCCTTCGCCCTGATCACCGGTGCACGTGAGGACCTCGCCCCGCTTATCCTCACCGGCCCCGTCTTCGCCCGCCCGGACGGCTCCGCCTTCAGCGCGTACCGCGAAGCCCTCCACGCCTACTTGAAGGGCGCCGATCCGGAAGCGGCCGCGCAGCGGGCCCTGGAACAGAACGAGAGGGCCAGGGACTGGGGCTTCGCCATGCCGCCGGCCGTGCTGCTGTCGCAGCTGGTGGAGGGCGACGAGGAGAGCTTCAATCTGGCACTGGCCGACGCGCTCGAAGCGCACCGCGACTACTACCAGGTCGCCGACCGCGCCGACGACCCGGACGCCTCCGTCAACCTCGACATCCTCGCCCTGGCCTGCCACGCCCGCCGCCGCGGCTGGGCGATCCGCGTCGAATCCCCCTACCTTCCGCAGGACCTACTGCGGGCCGCCGAACCCTTCTAGGAGCGGCGCAGCCGGATGCGGGGCCCACAGCAAGGACCGCGACGTCAGCGGCCCGGCGGGCGCCACAGATGCTCGACGAGGCGTGCGAGGTACAGCGGAATGTCCAGTGCGAGTTCGAGTAGGCGCCTGTGTGGAGGCCTGTAGCACCTGGCTGCACTGGTCCCTGGCCTTCCGGTCGGCGTTCCGCACCCCTGAGCGCGGCACTAGCGACATCGACCTCTACGGCGGACCGTCGCCACGCTGCGCACGGTGTGGCGGGCTGCCGACGATCGAGCCCGCAGTGCCGGGCTGCGGAACCCCGCCGACGCGATACGGATAGAGGCCGCGCACCACTGGGCGGCACTGGTCCCTGGCGCACTGCCGAAACGCCGTGTCCGTCGCCTCCGCAGGCCATGCGGCCGTTGGGGAAACGGCGATGACCGCCGAGACCCGGAAGCACGCGGTGGCTCGGCCCTAGCCCGGTGTTGCGATGAACGCAAAAAGCTGCGACCATCGCAATATGAATCCCGTAGCCGAACTGGCCGCACTCCTCCACCCGTTGCCCGAGCCCGGCAGCGTGTCCCCAGCGGAGTGCTTCGACGATGCACGCGAAGACACCGAACAGGCCCGCAAGGAGTTCGCCGACAATCTCCAAGCTGCCTCACTGGGGCTGGAAGCGGACCCGCTCCTCCTGGCCCTGGAAGAGGCTTACGCCCAGAAGCGCATGGCCGACTGGCGCATCCGTAACCTGCTCGCCTACGCACGGGAGTTCCACGCCAAAGGCAGGTACTCCCTGAAAGAGCTCGGTGACCTGTCCGGATACACCTTCTCCGGGGTGCGTACTGCGTACGGCAAGAGCGAGATCGCCCAGATCGAAGAACAGATCGGCCGGGCCCCGCGCCGAGGTGCCCGCGAGGAGGACACCGCATGACCAGGCTGGCGCTGCGCGAGGAGCAGCCCGGCATGGAGGCGAGTCCTTGGCCTACTGCCCGCGCGCTGGACTTCGAGACGGACGGCCGCTATGCCTACCTCCAGATCGCCGACTTCTTGCGAAGGGACATCACGTCCGGGCGTTTGCGGGCCGGCATGCGGGTCCCGACCGCACGAATGCTCCAGGAGGAATTCGGTACGGCCTCCGTCACCGTCCAGAGGGCAATGCACCTCCTCAAGCGTGAGGGGTACGTCTATTCCGTGCAGGGACGGGGAACCTTCGTGCGCGAGCGTGCGGCGAACTCGGAAGGGTCCGCCGCACAGCGTGGCGGAGGGGCCGCCCGAGCAGCAGAAAATCCCCCCAACGAGAGCTACGACGGGCCGGTCGCCGAGCCTGCTCTCACCGAGCCGGTCACTGCACTGAGCTCCGAGCTCGCAGTGCTCACCGAGCAGATCGCCGCGCTGGCCGTCGAGTGCTCAGCGTTGAGGGGGTTGATACGAAACATGACGCCGCAGAGCGGGCGTGGGTGACGTCGCCCACCGGACGGCGCCGGGCCCCATGCGGGCAGGGTCAGCAGCCATACTCGTTGAGGACCGCCCGGGTTGCCTGGTCGAGCGGCTGCAGCGGGTGTGTGCTGCCGTCGTTGGCCGGGCCCAGGCGCAGCGTCGTCCCGCCGCTCATTGGGGTCACCTTCAGCACGCCGTCGTCGACCATGGCCTGGATGGTGTCGTGCCGGTAGGGGCTGGCGGCGAGGCATTCGTTCGCGTATTCCCGGTCGTAGCGGTCGTACGGGCCGGCGAAGTAGTAGCTGGCGAGGGAGCTTTGCCCCTGCCACACCAGGATCGCGACCAGGGCAGCCGCGATGCCGGGTACCGCCGCACGGAGCCCCGGCGCCTTCATCAGTTTCGGTGCGTGCCGGGTGATGAGCCCGGCGCCCGCGGACGCGATGAGGACGGCGGCCATGAGCAGCAGGGTGAGGTGGGACAGCAGGTCGGCCTCGCGCCCGAAGATCAGCGGCAGCGCCGCGCAGCTGAACACCAGCCAGCTCAGCCCGGCCAGCGTCACGCCCTGAAAGAAGCTGAGCTTCGCCGGCCACTTCGCGCGGTCCGGCACGAACTGCCTTTCGCGTCCCATCCAGCGCCCGGCGCCGCGCAGCCGCCCCGGCTGCGGAGCTAGGCCGTCCGACCGGTGCTCGACGAGGAGAGCCAGGACCGCGTCGCCGAAGCCGCGGGCCCGGGTGTGGACTGCGGACCGGTCGCGCGACAGCTGGTTGAACTCTGCCTCGCGGCCGGGCTGGATACGCACGCCATCGCCCCTGGGGAAGGCACGGTTGAGAGGGTGCCCCGGGTCGGGGAATCCGGGCAGCGTGGGCGCCGACCTGCCACCGCCACCGACCAGGTTGGCCATGGGGGCGCCCGTGCGCTCGGGGATGAACGCCTCGTACAGGCGGTCCAGGTTCCGTTCGCCGTGGAGACTGGCCTGCAACGCTTCGGCCTGCTGGATGACGTCGGCAAGCAGGGTTTCGGAAGGGGCGCTGCGCATCCGTTCCAGTGCGGCATCGCGGGGAACGGCCCGCCATACTCCGCCGCGCCGCTCTCCAGCGCGCGCTTCCCACACATCGCGGAACCACGGCCACGGGCGGGCGATCGGGAGCCGCCGGGGCGGCTGCCGGTCGGTGAGGTGCACCCGCAGCAGGGCGCTTGCGCTCCGCAGGTAGTCGGCCCCGGCTACGTACGAGATGACCTTCGCGGTCGCACGTTCCGGCCCCGAGGCGTCGTCGGCGCGCTGGGCGGCTGCCCGGGCGGCGTCGCCCTGGGCACGCAGTTCGGCGATCGCCCGATGCCAGTGGCTGCTCACCGGCCGCCCCCTTTCCCTGTGCCGGGTCTGGTGTCGCCCTGAGGCTACCGGCCCGGTCCGACACGTCCCCCCTTCCCGGCCAAAGTCACCGGCAGGGAACGGGGAGTGCGTAGGGGCGCGTGGGGCGGGGTCAGGCTGCCATCGCGGAGTGGGAGTCGGCGTGCTCTCGGTCATCGTGGTGGGACCAGCTCAGGTCGACGTGGGTCGCTCCCTCGCGGACCAGGATGGGCCCGTAGGTCTTCTCCAGCCTGCGGTACTCGTTGCCGCCGGAGTTCGGGTTCTTGTAGCCGGCCCACTTGCCCAGGTCTGCCTGCGACAGGGCCACGCCGGCGGCCTGGTGGGCGACGTAGAGCCGTTCGGCCCGCTGGCGCTGGGACAAGTTCGCCGGGAGCATTGAGAGGTCGATCTCGATGCTCGCCCGTTCCCGTGCCTCCTCGTCACCCTCATCGCCGGGCGGCGTGTCATGCTCCGGCTCCTCCTCGTCCTCGTCGGCGGACTCGTCGCCGGGAAGCGGGGTGTCCTCGGCCCTCAGGTCCGGGGGCGCGGCCGTCCCGGAGTCGCCGGACTCTGGCACACCTTCCGGGCCTTTCGCAGCCTCCGCCTCGCCTTCGGGTTCCGGCTCAGGCTCGGGTTCCGGCTTCAACTCCGGCTTCGGCTGCGGCTCTTGAGCGGGCGCCGGGCGCGGCTCGGCCAACGCGGCGGGAGCCGGCTTCTCTTCGGTCTTCGGGGCCGGATCCTGCCGGCCTTGCGGCGTGGTGGCGGACCCGGAGGGCGCGGCGGCGACCGGCGGTGCCGTTGAGGCCGCTGCCGTGGTCGTAGGTGTCTGGGCCTCCTGGGCAGGGGGCAGCGAGGGGAGGAGCGGCAGAGCGTTCACCGGTGCTGCGCTCGCCACGGTCGCGGCCGGGGACATGGCGGTCTCGGCCCGCTCTACGGTCACTTCGGCTGCGGGGGCCGCAGCCGCCGCGGGGCGGGGACGCTGGGAGCCGATCACGCGGACGTTGTCGACGGTCGCCAGGAGTTCGGAGCGCCACGCCTTCCACATCCGTACCGGTGCGCCGATCGGCCAGGGCAGCCACAGCAGAAGGCTGTAGTCCCGCTCCCGGTCGGCCTTGCGGCGCTTCTGTCGGCCCATGATCACCTGTTCGATCTTGAGCAGGAGCATCTCCAGCAGGATCGCGTAGACCAGCGGCGGCACCACGGCGAGGAAGGCGCTGCCGGCGCCCGCTCCCGGGGCGTGGAGCAGGTTCATGATCGCGGAGGCGCTGACGAAGCCCAGCAGGAGGATCCGTGTGATGGCGGACGAGCGCAGGGTGAGGGCCTCGAAGAAACGGATCAGGCTGAGGCTGAGCGCGCCGGCGTCCAGGAGCAGAGCGAAGCCCGTCGCCGCGTCCCAGTCACCGCCGTTGTGGGCGTGGGCGTACTCGCGCTGGGCTCCGAAGGAGAGCCAGGCGGCGATGCCCGCAAGGACGAACATCATCACGCAGCCGACGCCGAGCGCGATCACGGCGAGGCGGCGCTGCCAGGCGTTGCGGCGCTGGAGGGCGAGTTGGGCCCGTTCCTCGGCGGTGGCGTTCTGTTCCTCGGCCCTGCGGCGGTTGCCGAGCAGCATGGCGACGACAGCGACAGCGCCGATCCCCGCCACGGTGAGGCCGGCGGACAGCGCCCACTGAAAGATGGTCATCAGCGGCCACCCGTCCGGGTACGGCCCGCCGGGGTGGCGGGCTCGGCGGGCGGGACGGCGGCGTGCGGCCGGCGGCTCATGTACGCGGACTCCTTGGTCGGATCGTTGGCCGCAGAGGCCCCTCGCTCTCTACAGGTGTGATCGAGCGGTGCGGTGTGACACCGAAGGCCGGTGCATTTGAAACGGCTCATGAGGCGGCCGATCCCCAGGTGGGGGGCTGGGTCCTCTCGCCCTTGAGGAGGGTGCGCAGCAGGCCGACGGTCTCGGGTGAAGAGTCGATGCCCTCGACCGCGTTGATCCGGGCCAGTTGGGCGGCGGCGCGCTCCAGGCCCTCGCGGTCGCCCATCTCGTGGCAGATCGTGAACAGGTCTCTGTACAGCAGCTCCGACTGCGCGTCGACGAGCATGCCCTTGGTGACGGCCTGGGCTGCCGCCCGGTAGTCGCGGACCTGGCGGCGCCGTTCGGCGAGTTCGTGGGCGACGTCGACGATCGCGCTGATCATCTCCTGGATGTCGGCTTCGGCCCAGATGTACTTGGAGGGGTCGACGTCGGCGAAGGGACGTCCCCGCACCAGCGCCAGGGCCTCGGCGAGCGCGATGTCGGCGTCCGGTCCGTCGTGGTGCATGCCCTGTTGGTAGAGCTCCTGGAACTGGCCCCAGTCGGAGGTGACTTGGTCGCTGAAGGCGTAGATGCCGCCCTTGATCGGCGGGAGATAGGCGTCCTGAGGGCCGTCGGCGGGCAGGTGGGGCGCGGTGCCTATCCAGGAACGCAGCCGGCTGATCGCCGTGTTGCGGGACTCGGCGATGATGCGCATGCCGGGCCAGATGGCCTCGTCGAGGTCCTTGCGGCTCAGCCCCGGGTGCAGCACCAGCCATGCGGCGATCTCCACAAGGCTGCTGCGGCGGTTGCTGCCCACCCGGCCGCATGCCCCGACGAGGCTCACCGGACCGAGCACCTGTACCTGGGGTGCGGTCGGCGGCGCGGGGGGCGTGGCGAGGGCTGCCAGCACGGTGGAGGTCGCGGCACTCGGCCTCGGGACGATACGCCGCTCGGCCGGTGCGGGCCGGTCCACGCCCGTGTCCGTGTCCGCGCCGAGCGCGGCCGCGGACATGCCGGGCCCGTCGGCCTCGCCATCGCCGGTATCGCCAGTGTCGTCGGTTTCCTCGTCGTCCTGTTCGGCCAGTACTTCGCCGAGGGCCGTGTCGAACTTGTCGGCGGCCGTGGGACTGTCCCACACCTCCGCGCCGAGCGCGGAGGCCTCCTCGTCTTCCGGCTCCTCTTCGTACGGCGCCTCGTCGGCGTCGTGTTCGGGTTCGACGGCGCCGGAGTGTGGGATGCCGCGTTCGACGCCGGCCGAGTCGGCGTAGGTCTGCGGGGTCTGGCGGGCAGGGGGCCCGGCGACGGCGGGGGACAGCGCGCTCGCACCGTCTTCCTCGGCCGGACCGGAGGTGCCGCCGGCCGTTGCGGCGGTGTCGGCCGTGAAAGCGGGCGCAAGGGAGGTGAAGTCGGGGAGCGCGGCGGCCAAGTCTCCTCCCGGGGACGCGGTGTGGGCGGGTGCGTAGGTGTCGGCCGCGAGCGCGGAGGCCTCGGGGGCGAGGGCGGAAGCCTCCTCGGCAGGGCCGGCGGTTGCCCGGGGCCCGTTGTCGGCCGGGCCGGTGTGGCCGGTCCAGGCCGGCGGCGGCACGTCGTCGGTCCGGCTGGAGGTGGCGAGGAGCTGGACGAGCCGGTCGTAGGCCCCATCGTCGAGGTACTGCAGTTTCACCGCCAGGTCCAGGCCGGGCAGTTCGACCAGGGCGCCGGGCTGGGCGGGCAGCGTCCAGGTTCCGGGCAGGTCGAGTTCGCCCCCGGCAGCGGTGACGACCGCGACCGAGGTCCGCGGACGGGAGGTCAGGAGGTCCTCGAGCACGGCGGTTGGCGAGCCTGTGGGCGGGGTGGTGGCGACGAGGATGCGGGGGATCCAGGAGTCACCGGAGGTCTCGTCGTCCAGCCGGGCGGACCGCAGATGGTCGTGGCCGGTCTCGGCGAGCGCGTCACGCTGGAAGGCGTCGTGCGCCTTGAGGGCGGCGGCGGCCTCGGCCAGGTTGGTGTGGTGCTCGACCTGGTCGGGGTAGAGGTGGTGCAGGTCGCTGCCGGCTCCGGCGAGCACGATCTGGGTGTCACCGGCCAGCTTGGAGGAGGCCAGCTCGATGGCGAGGGCGAGCGTGACCGCACGCACGTCGGCGGGGCTGCCGGCCAGCCGCAACAGGCCGATGTTCTCCAGGTCGACCAGGACCGCGTCGCCTTCCTCGGTCTCACCGAGGCTGACCAGCGCCGGGTAGGGCGGGGTGACGTCGGCGGCCTGTTCCTCGCCGAGGAGGGCGGCACCCCGCCTCGGGCACCACCACACCGCCGGATTGTCATCGCGCTCGGTGAACGGTGCGACGGGCGGGGTGGCCGCGGCCAGGTGGAGCTCGAGGCCCCGCGTGGTGATCCGTATCGCCTCGACCTCGGGCAGCGGACGGCCCGCCTCATGGCAGTTGAAGGCCAGGGTGCGCAGGGCGAGGTCGGCCAACGCGGTGCCGGTGATGTCGGAGACCGTCCGCAGCTGCTTCTCGAAGTCGGCGCTCGGACCGGATGGCATGGGGATGCGGCGCTTGGCCCGGCGCCGGCGCTGCTGGCGGGTCCGCCGGACGGCGATCACGCCGAGCACGGCGGCGGCCAGGATGCTCCCGGCTGCCGCGACCGCGGTCACGCTCTGGCCGCTGTCCTCGGACGTGTCCTGCTGCGCCTGCTCGGCTGGTGCGCCGGTGGCCGGATGGCCGGAGGCCTCGTCAGGTCCGTGAGGCTGCGCGGGCGGCTGCTCAGCGGGCGCTTCGGGCCGGGCCGTGGCCTGCCCGCCGCCCGGCTGCTCCGTGCCCGCGTCCTTGCCGCTTCCGTCCTGACCGGGACCCTCTGCCTTGCCGCCCCCGGCGTGAGCGGGGGGCTGGGCCTGGTCGTGCCGGCCTGTGCCCGGCTGCTCACCGGCGTGGTCGTGCTCCGGCGCGGGCTGGCGTTCCTGCGGAGGAACAGCAGTGCCCGAGTCCCGCTGCCCGCTGCCGGCGGCGGGAAGCTTCAGCTGCCAGCCGGGGTAGATGTCGTCCGGGTCGCCGAGGGTGCGTCCGTCCGCCTGGGCGACGCCCTTGTTGGCGTCGACGATCTGGGGGTAGTCGTCCGCATTGCCGAGCTCGTCCTCGGCGATGGCGGACAGGGTCTCGCCGGGCCGGACGGTGTGGGTTGCTTCGTGGGCGGTGGCGCCGGTCTGTGGCCGCTTACCGCCGTCGTTGTCGGCCGCGGGCGCGGCGTCGGTCGGCAGCCTCAGGACCCAGCCGGTCTGCAGCAGGGTGGTATCGGCGGTGATGACAGACCCGTCCGCCTGCGCGACATTCTTGTTGGCCTCGACGATCCGGTGCCATTCGATTCCGGCACCCAGGCGCTTCTCCGCGATGTCCCAGAGGGTGTCGCCGTCCTGGACCCGGTGGACCGGCCCATCCCACGAACCCGCAGTCGCGGCCTTCGCAGCCGTGTGCGACCCGGCCGTCACGGATGCCGTGGCCACGGTCGCCGACGAGAGGGGAGCGGCGGTGGCCGGGGTGGCGAACGCCGTTCCGGTGGGCAGCAGGATGAGAATCCCGCCGATGAGCGCGCCGGCCAGCTGCTGGGAGCCGCCCAGCATGCGGATCCGCGGAACCCTGCGGTGGCGCAGCGCGGCGACCGTCTCCAGAACGACCGAGATCACGAAGGTGAGCCAGCCGTACCAGCCGATGAGGGTGACCGCGCCCAGGAACAACTGGCCCGTGTCGGGGCTGGTGAGCGCAGTGGTGGACTCGCCGATGCCGGGGACGTGATCGGGCAGGACCCCGATGGCGAGCAGCACGCAGGGCACGCCGGCCACGATGGCGACCAGGACGGTGAGCGCGAGGAGTGCGCGGATGATGGTGGCTGCTCTGCTGCGGTTTCTCATGACCCTTACCCCCGGTAGACGAGGTTGGCGCTGCCGTGGCCGGTGACGGACCAGTTGCCGCCGCCGAGGAACTTGGGGTGGTAGGACTCGGTGACACTCACCTGCAGGGACCCGCCGTCCTCGCTCACCTGGACCGTGCCGCTGACGCCGGCCCGGCTGAGGTAGGTACGGGCGGCGGCGACGGCTGCGTTGCGGTCGACACGGACGCCCCCGCCGGAGATGGCCTTGCCCGCGTCGACGGCCTGGCCGCCGGCCCGCGCGGCTTCATGGGCGACGCCCTCGGCGTGGGTGCGGGCCCGCAGCTTTCCGCCGCCGTCGATGACGAGGGCGGCCACGGCCAGCAGCGCCACCATGGTGGCGAGGACGAACAGGCTCATCGCGCCGCGGTCGTCGCGCAGGGCACGGCGTATCCGCAGGGCGAGGGCGGGGCGGGCGGGTGTCATGAGGAGGTGGTCCTGTCAGCCGCGCTGGCGGTAGGAGTCGATCGACGAGGTGAAGCTGCTGATCATGGTCTTGGTGCCGGGCAGGCCGGGCAATCCGATATCGGAGAGCCGCACGGTGCAGCGCACGGTGGCGGTGGTGGAGGCCGGCTCGCCGATCCGGGCGGAGAACCCGGCGGTGGAGACGGAGACCGACGTGCTGGTGCACTGCAGCCCCTGCTGGCTCAGCACGCTGCGTGCCATCTGCTCACCGCTGCTGCTGGCGGCTCCGCCGGTGCGCTCGAGCGAGGCCGCGCGCGCGGCGTTGCGGGCGGCGGTGTCGACGGCGTTGCCGGCGGAGCTGATCCGGCCGAACGCGATGACCAGGAGCAGCACCAGGATGAGGGCGGGGAAGAGGATGACGGCTTCGAGGGACAGCGCGCCGCGGTCGTCCCTGAGCCTGCGGGCGAGGGTCACCTGGCCTCCGTGATGCGCTCGGCGGCCGCGTCGGCGTGCTGGTCGATCCGCAGCCGGAGGCCGGGGATCATCGTGTCGACGTAGCCGGTGACGTGGATCCGCACGGTCGCCCCCTTGCTGCCGGTGACCGAGGCGTTGGAGATGCTGCCGCCGGCACGGGCGAGGAAGTCGCGGGCCTCGGCGGTGCCGGTGCCGGCGGACGCGCCGCGTACGCGGGCCGACTCCACCCCCAACTGGGCTGCGGACAGGGCCACGTTGCGGGCGTGCCACCACAGTCCGACGTGGACGACGAGCAGGATGACCAGCAGCACGGCGGGGAAGACGATCAGCATCTCCAGGGACACGGCTCCGCGGTCCCGTGCGCTGCGCTCGGTGAGCGCGCGGGACCGACGGCGAAGTGCCCTGCGGAGGTGGCTCACTTGATCGTGGCCGCCTTCTCATTGACCTTGCTGAGGATGACCGCGCCGGCTATCGCGGCGACGACGACGAGACCGGCCACGATCATGATCGTTTCGATGGAGATGGCGCCGCGGTCGTCGCGGACGTTGCGTACTCGTTCGATGCGGGCGCTGAAGAAGGCCTTCAGGAAGGTGAGGTTCGAGTCGATGCCCATGGCGGATTTCCTTGTCTCTTCCGGGAGTTAGCTGGCCATGATCCGCGAGAGGGCGGGGTAGCCGATGTAGACGGTCATGATCAGGACGAGCATGGCGACCGGCATGACCATCTTTTCGCTGGCCATGTTGGCCTTGGCCTTGGCCGAGGTGACCAGGGCGCCGGAGAGTGACCTGGCCTGGGCGCCGAGGCTGTCGCCGACGGCCGCGCCTTCCTCACCGGCGATCGCGATGATGTCGGCCGGGGCGCCGAGCTCGGGCACATCCAGCTCGATGGAGAGCCGCTTGAGGCCCTCCCAGGGGCTGATGCCTTCGAGTTCGGCGCGGGTGATGGTGTCGCGGATTTTTGCGAACACCCAGCCCTCACCGACCTCCGCGGCCCGCTTCAGGGCCTGGGTGGGGGCGGCGTCCGCGGCGCGTTCGAGCTGGACGAGCCGGAGGTAGGCCTTGATGGCGTACCGGAAGTCTCCCTTGGCCTCCAGCGCCTGCTGCCTGAGCTGGAGATCCGGCAGGAACCAGAACACGACCGCGAGGCCGATCCCGGCGATGCCGGGGATCGCGAAGGGGAAGGGGTAGCCGGCCAGGTTCGCGAGCGTCACGCACAGCACGGGCAGCAGCAGCCCGTACAGGGCCAGTGCGATCTTGCGGCCCAGGTGCGCGGCGGGGGAGCGGCCCACCAGTTCCAGCTGCTGGCGCGGCAGGCGCAGGGTGCCCTCGCCGGCGGTGCGCAGCAGGACAGCACCCGCCTTCTCCATAAGGGAGTTGGGACGGGCATCCCGGTGCCGTGCGAGGTTCTCCAGCCGGGTGGCGTCCATGCGGCCGATGACGTCGCCGAGGTCGGGCCGTCCCGGCAGGAGGCCGCGGGCGGCGATCACCAGGCCAAGGCCCGCGACGGCGCCGCCGATGACGGCGTAGGGGGAGAGGATCACGGTGCCTCCTCGGTGGTGCGGCCGCTGCCGGAGCGGTCGGCCGACGACAGGAACCGGGGCGCGGCCTCGATGACCGCCATGCGGCGCATCCAGATCTTGACCAGGACGAAAGCGACGCCGACGAAGGCGAGGACGATCTGTCCCATGACGGTGTTGTAGGGCTCGACATAGCTGCCGGAGAACGCGGTGATGCCGAAGATGCTCAAGCAGAAGACGGTCACCCACCGGTCGTTGGTGCGGGGCTTTTGCCGGTCGGCCTCGACCTCGCGCCGCGAGAGGACCTCGTGCTGGAGCGCCTCGGCGAGTTCGCGCAGGGCCCGGCTCAGGCCGGCACCGCGGTCCTCGATGTGCAGGATCAGCAGGGCGATCACCTCGTCGACCATCGCGTCGTTGAGGCCGTCGGCGAAGGCGCGGTAGGCGTCCTGGGGCAGCCAGCCGGCCGACAGGCGCGAGACGAGCAGCGTCACGTCCTGGCGGATGGCCTTCGGGACGGTCTCCAGACTGCGCTGGACGGATGCCTCCAGGCTGACGCCGACCGTGTGGATGTCGGACAGGCGCCGCACCCACTCCTCGACGGCTTCGAGCTTGTGGATCTGCCCCGCGCCGGATCCGGAGGTGTTCAGCAGCCAGGGCAGGCCGACGACGACGGCGAGCGTGACGAGGCCGCCCATCAGCCAGCCGGTGAACAGCCACACCCCAAGACCCGCCAGGCCGGCCCCGGCCAGCCGGGTCTGGCCTCTGGCCCACCAGGCGGTGGGGGTAGCGGCGTCCTTGACGAAGAAGCTGCGGACCTTGCGTTCCAGACGGCTTCGGCGGCGCACCGTCGTCGAGGGCGCCCAGCCGACGCCGCCGGCCGCGGCCAGGACGAGACCGCCGACGGCGGCCAGGCCGGCCAGTGCGGCCAGCAGGGAGTTCGGTGTGAGGGTCACAGCGGCATCACCGTCTCCAGCGGCGCTCCCCAGCTGCCCCACGGGTTGAGCAGGACGCGGCGGTCAAGCCCGGCACGCACCAGGTCGTCCAGCGCGCTCTGGGAGATGTTTCCGTGGGGCACGGCCCGGGCCTCGCGGCGGCCGTCCTGATCCCGGGGCGCGAAAACCATCTGGTGGCTGGGGCGTCCGCCCTCGCCGATGCCGGTGATCTCCATGACGTGGCTGACGAACCGGTGCTTGCGGCCCGTCTTGCCGTCCGGGCCGACGAGTTCGGTCTCATCGACCAGGCGTACGTAGACGACCAGGTCGATGGCCTGGGCGATGAGGCGGTAGGCGAGGGCCTCGGTCATCCCGATGCCCGCTTCCAGACACAGGGTGGCCAGCCGCTCGATCGACAGCTGGGGGCTGCGGGCGTGGAGGGTGGCCATCGAACCGCCCTCGCCCTCGTTCATGGCGTGCAGCATCGGCACGACTTCCTTGGAGCGGACCTCACCGACCAGGACCCGGCGCAGCGACATGCGCAGCAGCTGCGGGAAGAGGTCGCTGAGGGTCAACTCGCCCTGGAGCTTGCCGTCCGCACCGCGCTCGCCGTTCGACTCGCGGCCCTCGTAGGCGACGACCTCGGGGCCCTCGGGGTCCTCGTGGAGGTAGAGCTCGTATTCGCTCTCCAGCGTGCCCACGCGCTCGGTGCGGGGGATTTCACGGGCCATCGCCCGCAGCAGAGACGTTTTTCCCACGCCCTGGGAGCCCACCACGACTACGTTTTTGCGGCCCTTGACCGCTGCGCGCAGGAAGTGGGCGAGCGTGGAGTCGATCGTGCCCCAGTGCACCAGGTCGTCCAGACCCTGCCCGCGGGTGCGGTGCCGGCGGATGACGATGTTCGGCCGCGGCGTGACCCAGGCGGAGGCGGCCAGGCGGGAGCCGTCGGCCAGGCGCATGTTCAGGTTGGGTGTCGCGGGGGTCAGCGCGCGCTCGCCCTGCCCCTGCATGCGCGCGATGTGATTGATGAGGTTGATCAGGTCGCGGTCGGTCTTCGCGATCGGGTCCCAGGAGCGAGTGGGGCGGTCGGCGTAGTCGACGCGCACCTCGTCCCCGTTGATGATGATGTTCTCGACGTTCGAGTCGTCCAGGAGCGGCTGGAGACGGCCGGCGCGGAACAGCTCGTCGAAGACGGCCTTCTGTACCGCCCGCTCTTGATCAGGTGTCAGGGGCGTCGCGCTCGCCGCGTACTTGGTCGCCCACTGCGAGACGACCTGCGTGATGATCGACTGCCCGCGCTGGCGGCGGTCCTGCTCGGTCATGGACGCATCTGCGCCCGCGGCCTCGCCGATCCGCATGCTGGCCTGGGACCGCAGCTCGGCGAGCACCTCGTGGCCGACCGGCAGCGTGCCCGGGCCAGCGGCGTCCGCGGTCTGCAAGGTGCTCTCCGTCAGCCTCGCCGGGGACACCCGCGAGGGCACCGGCTTGAGGACGGGGGCGGGAGCGGCCGGGGCCTCGTCCAGGGCGCGGGCGAAGAGCATCTCGAGGTTGGGGGCCGGGTTCTCGGGCCTGGTGTCGGTCATGATGCCCTCCCGGCAACCGTGGGTACGCCGGCCGGCTGCAGCTGGACGCGGCGCTTGGTGACGAGCTCGTTGATCGTTTGGTGGGCCGTCCGCGCCGAGCGCAGCAAGGTCCGCGGCATCCGCTTGTACGCCCCGTGCGTGAGGACATCGGCGGTGTCGGCATCCCACGCGAGCATCCCGACGACCGGCGTCTGCAGATGCTGCTGGACCTGGCTGGAGGTGAAGGAACCCTCCTCGATCAGCAGCAGTCCCAGCGCGTCGGCGCCGGTGCCGTGGTGTGCCAGCTCTTCCCGCAGGACGCGCACGGCGGGTGCCGCCGCCGCGATGGATGCCTGGGTGGTGCGCACCACCATCAGCACCGCGTCGGCGCGGTGCAGCAGCGGTGCCGGGTACCGGGTCGTGCTCAGCCGGGTCTCGGACTCCGTCACGAGGCGGCCCGCGTCGATGATCACGTCGTGCCCGGCCTGGTCCATCACGCTCAGCAGACGGGCGATCTGCCCCCAGGTGCGGGCGAGCGACGGTGCCTGCGTGGGGTCGGTGAGGCCCGGCAGGAGCAGCCGCTGCCCGCTGTGGTCCCGGTCGAGGCTGACGAAGTGCTGGGAGAACTCACGGGCGAGCGTGCCCTGTCGGTCCGCGGCGGCCAGACGGTGCAGGCCGACGGCCGCGCTGCCCTCTCCTCCCAGATAGCCGGTCCGCACCGTGCCGCCGGCCGGGTCGGCCTCCACCAGCAGGGACGGCTTCGGAGAGGCGAGAGCGAGCGCGAGCGCGGAGCAGGTGACGCCGCTGGACTTGCCCGACACGAGGGCGATGACCGCCATCAGCTGGCCTTCAGAACGAGGGTCACCGCGCCCTTGGCGGTCCAGGCGGCCAGCGAGGCGCTGTTGGTCCCAGCGACGGCCACATCAACGACGACCGCCCCGTTGGCGTCGGGCGCCGCGACGCCGGCGATGACGGCGGTGATGCTGTCGGGTGCCGCCTGCGTGGCGGACTTCGCCGCGCCGGCGTCGTCCTGCGGCGTGTGGACGAGCATCACCGTGTCACCGGAGTGCAGCTGCTGCGCGGGCAGTTGCCCCGGCTTGGCCAGGATGCCCACGGTGTCGCGGCCCCGGGCGACGGGGCTTCCGACGCGTACGGAGGCATCGGTGACGAGTGTGCCCTTGGGCAGGTCGGAGGCCGCGGTCTTGCCGACGATGTCGCTGCTGCGGCTGACGGGGACCGGGGCGAGCGCGGGGTCGGGTGCGACCTGTGCCACGACGAGATCGCCCTTCTTTACGGTCTCGCCCGCCTTGACGTCGTGGGCCAGGGCGATGACCGACACGCGGTTACCGGCTTCGTCGACCTGCCATACGGCGACAAGAGCCCCGACCGCCGCAAGCGCGAGCCCGGCTCCCACGACCACGGGACGGCGGCGCCGCCGCGGTGCCTCCTGCGTGATCGGGACGGGTCCGGCCGGCACCGTGGCCGCAGCACCGGCGCCCTTGCTTGACTTTCGAGTGGAGAAGGTCGTCGACATCGTCTTCGTGTTCCTCGTGCTAGTTGACGACCTGGAGCTCGCCGACGCGGGCCGTGGTCGAGGAGTTGCGGGTGGCGTCAGGGATCGTGCCGGTCTCGCCGTTGGTGGCAGTCCAGTTGACGGCCCAGGTGCTGGTGGCCGTGACCGTGTACTCGCCGACCTTGGTGTAGCGGTGGCCGCAGTCGGGGGAGTCGGCGTTGCCGAAGCTCTTCTGGTACGGCGTACCGGGCTTGGTGCAGGTCACGGTGGAGCCGTCGCCCATGGACCAGGCGATGTTCCTCACCGTGGCTGTCACGGTGACCGACAGGCCGCCGGCGGAGACGGTCATCGACTGCGGGCCCCAGGTCTGCGGTGACTGCGCGGTCCACAGCCATACGGGGAGCCCGACCAGGCCCTTGGCGTCGGCCGGGGGAGCCGAGCCAATCTGCGCTGCGTCCAGGCGCATGCGGTCGAACGCCTGCTGTGCGAGTTCAGCCGCCGTGGGGCCGGTATTGAGCGGGTTGGTCGGTTGCCAGCGAGCACCGCCGCCGTTGTGGCCGTTAGGCAGCTCTCCGTTGGTCTCGCCTAGGCAGACGAAGAAGTAGATGGCGCCGGTGGACTGGCCCTGCCAGACCGGGTCCGACTTCGGCGGCTGCGGGTCGGCAAGGCTGACGTAACACCCCTGGCTCTCGACGAACGTTCCGACGCCGTCGATGTGACAGGGCCACACGCCCCAGTGGGTGGCCCCCGTAGCGCACGTCTTCTCCGACGAGCCGCCGCCACCGCCACCACCGCCCGGCTTACCCGGCTTGCCCGGCTTATCGGAGGTGCCGGGGGTGCCGGGTACCTGGACACCGCCGCAGACGAAGTCGTTGTCGCAGTGGCCGACGTCCGTGCCACCGCCGTCCGCGTTGGCGGGCGTGGTCAGCACCAGCACGCTCAGCAGCGCTGCCACGACACCCAGAAACGCGGCTATGCGCCGTCTCAGCATGCGCGGTCCTGGCGCGTCAGCTCGACGACCTTCCACTCATCGCCGACGGTGCGTGCGGTGGCGCTGACGACGAAGCGGGTGAGCCGGCCCTTCGGCAGCTCGAGTTCCTTGCCGGTCTTGGCGTCCACGAGCGTCCACTTGGAGACGTCGACGCAGTCGGTGATGGTCGCCTTCTTCGGTGTCTCGTCCAGGCTCACCGCCGTGACTTGGGGCTTGATCTGCGGGGCGCCGCGCATAGCGCTGCCCTTGATCTTCATGTTCGCCACGTCGGCGAGAACCTTGGTGTAGGCCTGGTCGAAGCTGTACTTCTCCAGGCCGGTACCGCGGGCGTCGACCTTCTCGAACGCCTTGGCCTGGGCGTCCCAGTAGCTGCGGTACGTCTGCTCGACCGCCTTCTTCGCCTCCGCCTGCGGGTCGGCACTCTGCGATGTGCTCGGGCTTGCCGAGGCGGCAGGCTTCTTCTCGCCGCCCGAGCAGCCGGCAGACGTGACCGCGACGCCAAGAGCCGTGGCCGCGACCACCGTTCGGCGCAGCCAGCGGTTCGTGCCGGAAGCGGCGCTTGAGATCGACACTGCGTATCCCCCTTGTGAGTAGTGGTGACGGCTTGGATCGTAGGAAAACGGCGCGGGTCCCCAGCTCAGGACACGGCCGAAGCACGGTGGACACGAGAAGACTCCACGGCAGGGCGGACCGTCCGGCCCGCACCTGCCGAGCGCCGGCGCAGGCGCCGGGCGGCTGATGCGGGACGGATGGCGCATCCGATTCCGGGCTGTGGCGTCCGGCAGGCCGACGCACCAACGCGCGCCGGGACCTTTCCGGATATGCAGCCGACGTCCTTCTTCGTGGAGTCGGCGGTGGTCTGCAACAACGCGACACTCCCCCTCGCGGTCCAGGACCGTGCATCTCCCACAACGCAATCGGTCCGAGGCCGATTCTCGCCACGAAGATCAGAAGCAGCTAGGCCCGGTTTTTTCCGGTAGAGGGACTTCCGGTATATGCCATTGGCTCGGGCCGCTCCTGTTTACCTAGGTCACGGCCTCAGGGATGCACCAGCAAGGCCGGGCCCGAGGGCCTGAGTGCCTGCATGGCAGCCTCCCTGTCGCGGCCGGCGATGGCTGTAAGCCGCCGCTCGACGAAGAAGGTTGAGGGGTGGTCAGGGCCGAAAACCGATCGCAGCAACGTTCGGAGCGCGGTGCCGGTCCGGACCGCCTGGACCGAGTCGGAGACCGTGAGCCAGAAAGCCGCGGTGTTGCACGCCTGCCGGCGGACCTGACGGTGCTCACCGGTCAGCAGATGCTGCCACCCGGCGGCGGCCTGGGCCGAGACCTCCGTCGCGGCGACGGGACGGCCGGCGAGCTGCGCGCAGAAGGCGACGAGCTCAAGGGCGTGCAGGGTGTAGGGGTGCAAGGGGCCGTGGCTCTCGGCGAGTTCGCCGCTGATGGCCCGGGCCAGGGCCAGGGATTCCTCCCGCCGGCCGGCGCGTGCCGCCTGGCGGACCGCCTCGACGCGGGGAGTAAGGAACTCGGGGACGGGCGCGGGGACGGGCAGTGCGGCGGGGCTCATGGCTTCTCCCTGGAGCGAGAGCGAGGGGGCTTCGAGCGGATGCCGCCGCCGGGGGGCCGGCGGCGGCATCCGGAATCGAGTCCAGCAACGCAAGGCGTGCTGCTCGACCGCGCACGTCAACGGGCGTGGGAGTGCCCTCGGTGCCTGGGCGGCGCTCCCCCGTGCGTACACGACGCGCCGACAGATGCACTCCACCGCGGGGACCGGCCGCAGGGCAAGCCGGAACAGGCCGCCGCCAGTTCATATTTCAATGATCGGAATGGGTGCGGGGCTGCTGTTCCATTGGCCGGAATAGGCACAGCCCCCGACCGGCCGCACGCCGGGCAGCTCAATCCCCTGGTCACGCGGTAGACGAGCGCTCCCACGCGATACGCGCCGCATTGTTCATCAGCGCGACCATGTCCGGAGTCGCGGAGCCCCCGTCGAGGTGGCGGAACTCCGTGCCGAGGGTGATCGCCAGCCGCTCCGGGAGACCCAGACCGGGGTAGCGGTCCTCCTTGAGCAGGATGCGGACCGCCTCGATCGCGGTGCGGCCCTGGGCGTGCATCACGTCGGCCTGGTCGGCGAGGTCGTCCAGATAGGCGAGGTAGGTCCGTACTTCGGCGGGGGTCATGAGCGGTCCGTGGCCCGGCACGATCCATTCCGGGTCGAGCGCCAGGATCCGCTCGCAGGCGGCGGAGATGTTTTCCAGCGGACCTGCCCAGTGCGGAGGGTGGTCACCGGCGAAGAGGATGTCACCGGCGAACACCACGCGCTGCTCGGGCAGATGGACGATCAGGTCGCCCACCGTGTGTGCCGGGCCGACCTCGTGGAGCTCCACGGGTATCGAGCCGACCTCCAGGTCGTACCGCCCGGTGAACGTGATGGTCGGGGGCAGCACCTGTATGTCCGAGAAGTCGAACCGGGCGAAGTGCTGACGGAAGTACCAGCCCAGCGGCTGGCTGGGGTCAGTGTCACGGATCAGGACTTCGAGCTGCTGAGGCGTCGGCTCCACGCACTGGTGCTCCAGCGCGGCGTGGGTCGCCAGGACTTCGGCGCCGGGCAGTTGCTGCAGGCCCCAGGTGTGGTCGCCGTTGGCGTGGGTGACGGCTATGCGGTTCAGTTCCGCGTCGGGGCCGGCGGCCGCGCGGGCCGCGTCGAGGAAGGTGTCGGTCAGGGCCGGAGTGTAGGGGGTGTCGACGAGCAGAGTCTCACCCTGGGAGCTGACCAGGCCGCAGTTGGCCAGTCCCCAGGCCGCGTCCTGTCCGGGGAGCCAGGCGAAGACGCCGGGGGCGATCGGTTTCATCTCAGATGCAGGTGCCATGGGGATGAATTGTGCGGGTGGGCGGCGGTCCGGCGAAATCGGGTCCGCCGGACTCGCCGTTACCTCGTCAGCGCCAGGGCTCGAACACCAGGAAGAAGAACCGTGCCCCCGGGCTGCCGAACGGCTGCGCGGCGCACATGGTGACGTGGCCCAGCTGGGAGGCGGAGTGCCGCTCGCAGCATCGGTCCCGCTGGTCGGGGGAGCCCTGCGGGACGGTGAAGCCGGCGTGGCGCATGATGCGGGTGTCGCCGTCGGGGTGGACGTAGGCGAGGTTGTGGTTGCGGTAGATCGGCCCGGCAACGGGATCCTCGTTGACTTCCTCGTGGAGCCGCTGGAGGTCCTCGTTGTCGGGATGAGCGGCCAACGCCGTACGCAGCTGCGCTGCCACGGGCGCGGCCCAGCGCTTCTCCCAGTCGACCAGGTGGTGCTCGCGGGCGTCCTCGCGCAGCAGCATCCACCGCAACAGGTTCTGCTCGGGCAGCCGCGGCGTCCGGTCGTCCACCTGCGGGAACATCCGGACGAAGTCGTCGTTGGCGGCCAGGACGTTCCAAGCCACGTCATTGATGTAACAGGGCTGCCCGGTGACCTGGTTGACGGCCTTCTGCCAGGCGGGGGCGACGTTCGTCCCGGCCGTCGGGTCCATGGGGATGGGCGGCTCGTACCCGAGCGCGTACACGTAGAGCGCGGTGCGCTCCCGCTCCTCCATGCGCAGCACCGTGGCCACGGCGTCGAGGAACTCCCGGCTGGGCGCGGCCATGTCCCCGCGTTCGAGGACGGCGTAGGTGCGTTCCGTCACGAAAAGTGCCTGCGCCACCTGCGCCTGCGAGAGGCCGGCTGAGCGTCGGCCCCGCCCCGTGCGCTTGGGTATCCCGAACTCGGACGGGTCTATCTCCCCGCGCTTCAACTGCAGCAGTTGCTGCAGCGCCTCTTTGTTGTTCACCTTTGAACCTCTGCCCGTCGTGCCGTACATGGTCCGCCGCGTCGAAATACCGGAAGCGCCCGCTCCTGAAATTCGCGGACCGGAAAATTCAGAGCCTGGTCACCGCGATCTTGACCGGGAAGAATCGGCCGCCGGATCGAATTCGCGTTGTGGGAGACGCGACGGTCCCCGATCGCGAGGGGGAGTTCGCGTTGCTGCACCCTGTTACCGCCCCGCCCGAGAGCGGTACCGGCGGCGCCGTTGCGCGCACCATGGCGGTGCTCCGGGCGCTGATCCGGCTCGGCCCTGCCGAGCAGCCTCTTGCCGCGATCGCGGAGTGCGCGGAACTGCCCGCGGCCACTGTTCACCGGTATCTGCAAGCTCTGGTGCGGGACGGGGCTGTGGAACAGCGGGGGCCACGCGCTGCGTACGCGCTGGTCGACGCGCTGCACAATGCCCCCCACTCTGTCTCTGCGGCCCAACTCCCACCGGTGGACCGGCCCTCACCTGCGGTGAAGGCTGAGATCGTCACACTACAGTCGAGAACTGGCCAGCTCGTATTCGTTTACCGTCCGCATCTGATCGGCACTCCGAGGAGGGTCTGCGCAGACCGGGCATACGGTGCGCACGGCGAGGAGGTGCTCACAGCGCCTCAAAACCTGCTGCGCATCCTTGAGTCCGCACCGCTGGAGACCGACGCGGCGGGCCTCGCGATCCTCGCCTGTCTCGGCTCCGCGACCGGCACCAAGATCGATTTTTCGCGCATCCGTGAGGAAGGTCACGCGGTGGGGCCCTCCCCGCTGCCGGGCCGGACCATGATCGCGGCCCCCCTCTGGTACGGCTCGGCGGTTGCCGGTTCCGTCACGCTGCTGGCCAGCGACAGACAGATGCGAGGGGCCGTCACCCGTGCCCGGTACGCCACCGCGGTGATGGACGCCGCTGCGGCGATGAGCGGGCAGTTGACCCGTTCGGGAGTCCGCCGGGCCGGCTGATTGACTGCACAGCCACGAAGCAACAGAAAGGCACCATCTGTGTCCCGTTCAGTTCTGATCACCGGCGGCAACCGCGGCATAGGCCTGGCCATCGCCCGCCACCTCGCGGCCGCGGGCGACCGCGTCGCGGTGACCTACCGCTCGGGCGAGCCGCCGGAGGGCCTGTTCGCCGTCCAGTGCGACATCACCAGCACCGAGCAGGTCGACCTGGCCTTCAGGCAGGTCGAGGAGGAGCAGGGCCCTGTCGAGGTCCTCGTCGCCAACGCCGGCATCACCAAGGACCAGTTGCTGATGCGCATGAGCGAGGACGACTTCACCTCGGTCATCGACACCAACCTCACCGGAGCCTTCCGCCTCGCCAAGCGGGCCTCCCGCGGCATGCTCCGCGCCAAGAAGGGCCGCGTCATCCTGGTCTCCTCCGCCGTCGCCCTGCGCGGCGAGAGCGGCCAGGCCAACTACGCCGCCTCCAAGGCCGGTCTCGTCGGCTTCGCCCGCTCCATGGCACGCGAACTCGGCTCGCGCGGCATCACCTTCAACGTGGTCGCCCCCGGCCTCACCGAGACCTCGATGAGCGAGAAGCTCAGCGACGAGCAGCTCGCAAACCTCAAGAGCCAGATCCCCCTCGGCCGCCTCGCCCGGCCCGAGGAGATCGCGGCGACGGTCGCCTTCCTCGCCTCCGAGTCCGCCACCTACATCACCGGCGCCGTCGTCCCGGTCGACGGCGGAGCCGGCATGGGTCACTGACCACGGTGAACGGCTACCACGGGAGCCCGATGCACGAATGACCTGACAGCGGGGCAGTCCTTGCGAACTGCCCCGCGGCGACAAGCCACCAGGTGTGTCCAGCACCTCGGCCCGCCGCACTCTGCCACCACCGCGCGAGTGTCCAGCCCGCCCGGTGAAGAACCCGGTCCGAAGACCGGGCAACACCGCCCCTGACAGGGCGGATCACTTGGTTCCCGAAGAACCCGCCCCACCGAAGAGGGGCTGTCGCATGCCTGAAAGGAGGGCGTGCCTGCCCATGATGCAGCATGCCCGCGCGCTGGTCCATGACGTCTCCGTACCGCCGCGCCCCCCACACGCACAACACCGAACATCCCAGGCCACCCCTTTCAGCCCCGTTCGTGAGCATGCGGATCAGGCCGTCGGCACGACCGCCTCCCGCCGCATCCGGCGGCCCGACTTCCTGCGCGCCGCCACCTGGGCCATCACTGCCCGGCTCCATCCGAAGGCCGGCGCCACCACGTTGCGCGTCGCCCAGGACCTGGCCACCCGCCTGAACGCCGACGGGCACGTCGCCTACTGCCGCGACACGATGTTCAGACGCCTGGGCATCAGCCGCCGCACCCTGGAGCGGCACATCGCCGTGCTGCGCGAACTGGGCCTTCTCGTCTGGGCAGTTCACGGCTCCCGCGCCAACACCCGCCCCGCCGGAAGCGGCGCGTGGGCGGGCACCGCCACCATCTACGCGGCCGTCGTCCCCCGGGTCTGGGACGAAGCGGTCGGACACCGCGTGAGCGGCCACGGCTACCACGCCCGGCACATCGGCTTCACCGACCGCGGGCGCGAGCTGGCGATCGCGGAAGCCCGCCGCCGCGCCCGGCCGTCCACCGGGCGCCGTGACACCCCTTCCTGTAAGACCAACCACCAACGTCGTACAGCTGAGGTAGAGGGTAGGAAGAACAACACCGGCAGGACCCGCCGTACGCGACTCCGCCGCAGGCACGAAGTGCCGGAGCCCTACCGGGCCAGCCCCACGCAAGCCGCCGACGCCATCTCGCTCGCCGCCTGGGTACGCCCCCGGGTTCCCTGGACTCAGGGTGAGAGCCTGCGCCGCCTCGCCTTCGCCCTGCGGCCGTGGATCGCCACCGGCCTGTCCGCCGCGGACCTCGCCGCGGACCTGTCGGTCTGGCGCGTGCCCCAGCGGCCTGCCTCGCCGGCCGGCACGATCATGGCCCGCTGGCACGAGCTCGCCGACCAGGACCAGCCGCCGACGGAACCCGGCATCCACACACCAGCGGCACCCGGGGGTCCGCCCAACCGGGCCTTCCTCGACGCCATGGACGCCCTGAGCGATCGCCTGCGCAGTCTCTGCCCGCCCGCCGCGCCGGAACCCGACCCGCCCGGCTTCGTCATCCGCAACAAGATCCTCGCCTCGCTGGCCGAGGCCGACCGGGCTCACCGCGCCCGCACCGCTGAGCAGTGCGCCACCCTCGCCGAATGGGAGAGCATCTGCGCCGCCAGAGAGCGAGCCCCGTGGTGACCCCGCTCCGGCCCAGACCCTGCACCAACCACACGTCCCAGAACAGCACGCCGACAGCGAAGCCTTCCGACCGGAGCACGGCGGCACCTCTGCGTTCAAGAACCCGCCGCAGCAGCCGCGGCATCGACACCGGCCACGTTGTCCTCGACAGCATCCTGCGCTCCCTCGGCGCCGCGACGGTGCGTACGGAAGACCGCCCGGGCAGACCGGATCAGGGCGCGGCCCAGCCGCCACAGGCCGACCGCACCGCAGCAGACCGCCGCCAAGCTCGCACCCAGGCGCGCCGAAGTCTCCAACCACCCTGGCAGATGCAGGAACCCTACCGTCAGCGACGTGCCGATCAGGCTCAGGCTGAGAACCATGAGGACGCTGCTGTGCCCGATCACCCCCCAAGTACGCTTCAGCTCGGCGTAGGCCTCGGGATGGGCCTCGCGCCACGGCGCCGGCCGACCCAGCTCCTGTTCACTCATCTGTCTCTCCACTCCGTGCGTGCCGGTGTCCGCCCTCGGGGGCGCCGTCCAGGAGTTCCCGGGCATGACGCAGGCCTTGTCCCAGTTCCTCCAACTCCAGCCGTGCTTCCTCCAACAGAGCCCGGGGCAGGAGCCCTTCCGGCAGCGCGGCCCTGGCCGGAACCACGCTCGCGCGCTCGTCACGGATCGCCGCCTCCACCGCTTCCTCCTGCTGTTCCACCTCGGCGGCCTGGTCGGCCAAGAGCCCGAGCGACTGCGCGTAGCCGCAGAGGAGTTCACGGGCTTCCGGGTCGTCCGCCGCCACCGGGACCAACCCGGCCGCGTCCCACAACAGCCGCGGCAGCACCGCCGCCGCCCGCGCCAACTCGGGGCGCTCGCTCCGCTCGGCGAGGATCCGCAACCGCTGCTCGGCGGCCAGCAGCCGGAAGAACACAGGCCCGTACGGCTCGTCGCCTCCCACCACGCGCACGCGGCGCCGTGTGAGACGTCGGACAGCCGCGGGCAGTCCGGATGACACGGCCAGACCGACGGCGACGGCGCCGAGCAGGCCAAAGCCCGCCGGCAACAGGGATGACGCAGGGCCCAGAGCCGCGGCAGCGACGACGGCGAACACCGCAGTCCGGCCGACCGGGAGAGGACGCGGAAGCAAAAAGCCTCCCACCGTCCAGATGTACAGGGGCGGAGCCAGTCCCCACACCGTCCGGCACGCCCAGCGCCCCACCCGGCGCTGCGCCGGATCCAGGACACCCGCCTCACGCAGCACGCTCGCGGGGTGCGACCGGCCGGCGAAGGCGCCCCAGCGCAGCCACCCTCCCCGCGTACGCTCCCGTATCGCCAGCGCCTCGGGGGCGGCCAACTCCGTGTGCGAGGCATCCCGAAAGCGGGCCGCCGCACGGACGACGTGGGTCCACCGGTCCTGGTCTGCGTCGAACGGCATGGGCTGGGCAGGGGGCTTCATCGGTGGTCCGCACCGGCTCGGCCGGAGTCGGCACCCGGGCAAGATTCCAGCGCCGTGCGCAGGGCCGCCTTCTCCGCCGGTGCGACCGACAGCCGGTACTTGCTCTTCACCCGGATCTGCGCGCTCGCGTACCAGCAGTGGGTCTCAGGGCTGGGAGGCATCCACGCGGCAGCGTCCTTGGCTCCCTTGCCCGCGTTGGTCGGGCCGTCGGTCGCGATCAGGTTCTCGGGGTCGTTCGCGTAGTTCAGTCGCTGCTCGGCGGTCAGCTCCCGGGCCCCCGACTGCCAACCGAGTGCCAGGGGCACGATGTGGTCGATCTGCACGGCCAGCGAGGTCCGCGGGCCACGGTCGAAGGCGATGGTCCTGCCCGTGTACCGGTCGTGCAGCACGCCGGAGAGGACGGTGCAGCCATCCTTGGCCCGGACGGCGCCGTCCAAGTCGCGGGCCAGGATGTCCTGGCGGGTCGGGCAGGAGTTCCCCGACAGCTCGACGGAGCCCTCATCGCTCCACGCAGGCCCGAAGGCGTCACGGCTGTAGCCGGCAAGGGAGCTCTGCGGACGTACCACCAGGGTGTCCAGCTGGGCCAGCGCCGGCGCGGCTCCGACGCTGGTGACGGGGGCGGTGACGGGGCCGCAGGCGGAGACGGCCAGCGCGCCGGCGAGCACGAGGCCGGCAGCCAGGAGGCGAGGGGCCATGAGGAGGTCCTGTTCGTGTCGGAAGAAGTGCTGTCACTTGCTACAGGTGCGGCGTCGGCGGACGGTGTGACACTCCGCTCGAAAAAGCCGCTGAAGAACTCGTCGCCCGCTCACGGCTGGTCGCGGTACCAGGTGAGGAAGTTCTCGGCACGGGACTGGTCGAGGCGAATGGTCAGCTCACCGTCGTCGTCCAGGTCCTGGGTGGCGCCGATCGCCTGCCCGTCCGCGGTGGAGCCGAGCCAGCGGGCGCTCAAGGAGAGGAGGGGCCCGGCGGCCGGGCCCGCCGCGGTCAGCTTGAGGATGACGGTCAGCGCTTCGTCGTCGATGTCGAGGCCGACCTGGCTGCCGGGGACGGCAGAGCGCAGCCGGTCGAGGAGCTCCCGCTGGTCGGGGACAGCCACGCCGAAGGCGTCCGCGTTTGTCTGGGCCTGCGCGGTGCGCTCGTAGTAGCTGTGGATCAGTTTCTGTGCGGTGGCGCGCAGTTCGGGTTGGCTGATCTCTTCCAGTGAGCCCACGGTGCGGTCCTTCGTGCCGGAAGGCGTGAGGGGGTGGAAGCCGATCTCGCGCCGGGTTCCGTCACCGTCGAGGAGGGTGAGGATGGTCAGGTTGGCGACGGGGTGGAGGTTGATCGTCCACTGGTTCGGCAGGGGCTTGGGTGAAGTGCGCACGGGGGTCTCCAGGGTGGTGGTGTGCGTGTGGTCAGAGGCGGGTGCGATCAGGCGCGTCATGGCGCACTCGACGGCGGTTGACGTGGTCGGCGTAGGTGAGGTGCACGCGGATGCCGTTGCCGACGCCGGACGGGCTGTTGGGAGCGACGGGAAGCCTCTGTTAGAGGGCAGGAGGCACGTCGGTGGAGGAGTACGGGGGAGTGGCCGGTGCGCCGCCGGTCTGGCAGACAGAAGCAGATCGGCGGCGAGGCCGGCGTCCTGGTCCTCCGCTGCGTACTCGGCGGCGTAGGCAGGGCTTCGACGCCCCGGCAACAATCAGGAGATTACGCGAATTCATAGACTTAAGCAATCACTGAAGGGCATTGCTTAAGTCTATGAGTCTAGCTATGTTTGCGATGCGGCCCGCACGGGGCTCGCCCCCAACACTGCTGCCAGCAAGCTCAGTTGACCGGCGCTCGGCAGCGATCGGAAGGACATGATGTCTCGCATGCTCTCCATCGCCGAGCACAGGAGGCTGCTGCACGACGCGCTGTCCGCAGCGCTTGCCACCGACGCGCTCTCGCTCCCCGTCTCGATGATGTACACCCCGAACACCCACCGGGCCGCTCTGTACGCGGACAGCACCGTGGTGCGCGGATCGACGGGGCAGGGCAAGACCTTCTGGGCCCGGGCCCTGTCCGATCCGCAGCTGCGCGCGGTCGCCGCCCGGGAGTACCGCATGCCCAGGCTGGAGCGGACCGCACCGGTCACCGGCTTCGGCGACCGACCGGATGCCTTCCAGCCGTCCGCCGGGGAACTGCGTGCCCTGACCAGGTTGGGCGTGCAGCCAACTGCCTTGTGGAGCGCCGTCGCCCTGACCGCCCTGGGGGTACCCGACCTTGCTGCCCTGGCCACCTGGACCGAGCGCGTCGACTGGCTGGTCCGCAACCCCGGTGCCATCGAGCGCTCCCTGGCCGAGCTCGAAGCAGCCGCGCGTGCCGCCGACACCGTCCGGATCGTGCTGTTCGACGCCCTCGACCAGCTCCACCCCGACCGCGCCCTGGCCGAGCACCTCACCTCCGGCATGCTCAACCTCGCCCTCACCCTGTCCCGGCACACCACCCGGCTGCGCGCGAAGGTCTTCATCCGCCCGGACATGCTGGACGGAGCCCTGACCGGAGTCCCGCGCGCCGAACGCGCCTTCCTGACTGGGCGCGCCGCCGACCTCTCCTGGGGCAGGACCGACTACCTCGGCCGGATCGGCAGGACCGACCTGTACGGTCTGCTCTTCCACCTCTTGGGCAACCACGACAGCGCCGAGGCGGCAGCCTTCCGCGCGGCCTGGCCCACCTGGGGCCAGGCCAGGGACGGCCGGTTCCTCGCCCCCGCCGAGCTGGGATGTGACCCGAAGACGCAGCAGGAGGTCTTCTCCACCCTCGTCGGCCGGTTTATGGGCGACAACGCTCGCAAGGGCTTCACCTACTCCTACCTGTCCTGCTACCTCCAGGACGCATTGGGCACCGTGACGCCGCGCCCGTTCCTCACCGCGCTGGCCACCGCGCTGGAGAGCACCGGCCGCAACCACCCTGAGCACGACCGTCCGCTGCACTACGACGACCTTCGTCACGGCGCGAGCTGCGGCGCGCGGGCCGACGAACTCCACCAGGCGCTGCCGTGGGTCCGACTGGCCCTGGAACCGTTGGCCGGGCAGCAGCTCCCGATCTGGGAGGAAGAGGTCCTCGACCTGTGGAAGAACGCCGAGCTGGCCGACCAGCTCCAGGAGTTGGGAACACGTGCCGCTGCGGATGTCGGCCGCGTCAGGACCGGACCGTGTCACCCGAGCAGTTACCTGCTCCTGCTGGAGGAACTGATCGGTGCAGGCGTGGTGAACCGCCGTACCAGCGGCCAGCTCGACATGCCCGACGTCTACCGGATCGCCCACGGCCTGGGCCGCCGTGGCCTCCAGCGCGCCGCTCCGGCCGCGTAGCCCGACATCCTCCGCGCCCCGGCGCGACCGGCCCCGGCCGTGTCGCACCGGGGCTTCATTCTGCGCCCTGGACCACCAGCCCCACGGCACCGGTGAGGGGGGGTGTCTGCCTGGTCGGGGTAGTCACTCACGGGGGCGTTCCGGGGCCGCCCTGCGGCAGCGGCCGTGCCGGAACTGCTGCGTCCGTACGGGTACCGCTGTCCGGGACGACGCGGGTCACGGGGCCTTAGATCAGGGGCGAGATCGCGGCAGGGCAGTCGAGGTGCCTCGTGGTGCTGCGTCTTGCGTTCGTTCCTCCCCGGTTCCCCTGCCGCCCGCGCCCTGCCGAACACCCATGCTGCGCGGCCGACGTTGAGGCAACTGCCGGTGCACGCACGGCACGAGCACGATCCGCACCCGGCCGTGTAGGCGGCAGCTCACGGGCCTACGCTGCCAGGGCGGTCTCGTCCTGGTACTCGGGGCTGTGGAGGTAGAGGCCCTGCACGTAGGCCCGGGTCTGTGGTTCCCATTCCCGGCCGAGGATGTGGCCGATCCAGGCGGCCGACGCCATCGGGCAGACCGTGTCGGCGAGCAGCTGGGTCTTGTTGCGGATGCCTTTGCCGCTGCCGACGTGGGTCCAGGGATAGTCGGCACGGAACCCCACGGCGCGGCCGAGATCGCTGTGGGTATGGGTGAGACCGTCGGCCTCGCGCTTCCAGCCGTACGCGGTGCCGGTCACCGTCGTGCCTGGCTGGTCGGCGCTGAACGAACCGCCGCCCTTGGGCCGGCCGGTCTCGGGATTGATCCCGCGCACGCCACGGGTGTTGACCTTGTGCCCCTTCTCCCAGCCCATGCACGCGGCCCACGTGGTGGTCGGGATCGGAGTGCCGGGTCGGTAGCTGACGAAGGGGCGGGTGTAGCGCATGCACACCATGAACGTCCGGTTCCGGTTCGAGGCTGCCCCGTACTCTGCGGCCTCGATCAGGGTGAAGTCCGCGTACTCCCATCCGGCACCGTAGAACTCGGAGGCGATCGCCTCGACCACGTGCCGCGCGACCTTCGCCTTCAGTAGGTTCGATGACTGTTCCATGGCTACCCAGCGGACGTTGTTGTGCTTGGCTTGCAACGCCAGCGGCCAGATCACGGCTTCGGCCATGAGCCCGGTGCGCCCGTCTTCCAGTGCCGCCAGCGGGGCTCGGACCTCGTCCCAGGTGGCGCCGGTGGGCGGGGCGTATCCCTCCATGCCGTCGCCGGCGTCGTCCACGATGATGAACCCGGCTGCCGCCCCGGCCTCGCTGATCGCGTCCTCGACCAGCTGCATGGCCTCCTCTGCGAGTCCGGCCCGCTTGCCGCTGGGCGAGAGGGTCTGGCACGGCGGCGAAAGGATCACCGCGACCACGTAGCGCAGCGCCGGGTTCGCCGGGTCCAGGTCCGTGACCGAGGCGCAGATCCGTCGAAATCCCGCCGCCTGAGCCGTTGCGCACGCGGCCTCCGAGATGTCAACGCCGACCATGTCGACCGGCTCGCCCAGGACTTGGGCGATGCCCTCGCACCAACCGCCCGCGCCTGCGAACAGGTTCACGATCCTGATCGGCGCGCCCGGCTTCGGCGAGTACAGCCACTCCATCGGCCACGGCCCGGCGAGCTCAGCCCGCTCCGCGTCGCTCAATCCCGCGATGTAAGCGTCACGCTCGGTGTCGTCGAGCAGGTCGATATCGTCCACCGGCAGGCCCAGAGCGGCACGGACCTTCGCGACTGTCACCCGCGCCCGTTCGACGACCCAGTACGCCATGTGCGCCCGGGCCCAGATCGCTGTGCTCGCCTCTTCCAGTTCCAGGCGGTAGTCCCAGCCCTCGTCTTCGACCGCCCGAGGCAGGTGCCACCGCCGCGCCTGGTCGATGGCCTCGTACGCGGCTGCCACCGTGTCGGAGTGGGCCTCGGCCAGCGCAAGTGTGGCGGCGCGCCTGGCGGCGGCGCGCGCATGCAGTCGATCCGCCTCTGCGAGGGGGCACGGCGCGGCGACTGCCACGCCGCCGTCGCTGTCCATGGCTTCCGGGCCGCCGGGGTCGCTGACTGTGTCGTGCGCCGCTGCGGGGGTGGGGGAGGGAGTGTTCATCGTCCTGTGCCTCTGAGATTTCGGCCGCCCCGGTCGGGCCGGCGGGTAGGCCCGGCGCAGGGGTGGCCGGGCAACGGCCCGACCAGCGGTCAAGCCATGTGCAAAGTCATAGAATTAAGCAATGTCGAGGTGAATGGACCTCGCTGGACGCGGAGCGGGCTTCGTCCCGAAGGATCTGCTCCCCGAACGCCTTGACCGGGGAGGCCGCCTAGGGCCTCCAGGCCGGCGTTATTGATCGCACGGGCCCTCTCGCCGGCGCCATCGTGTACAGCGTCGAAGGCGTCGAGGCGCTCGACTCCGGCGGGAGCCGCTGTTGGAGACGTCCGATGCGCCGCGGTGCACCATGTCGTAGACCAGCTCGTCGACGCCCGTCTCGGACAGTCCCAGCTCTCCGGCCAATCGGACTGGGGCGGCAATACCCCGCGCATCCTCGTAGGACACGGCGAGGGTGTTGCTCTCGGCTGCGCGCTGGTCCTGCCACGCTGGTGAGGTCGGACACCGGGATGGCTGCCGTGGAGTTGCGAGAGAGGCCGGTGGCCTGCGGCCCCGGAGCGCTGCGGAGGCCACCTGGCGAACGAGGCTGCGGGTGGGCCTCAGGCGTCGTCGGACTCCTCGGCAGTGCTGAGGTCGAATCCGAGGGCGCGGAGGCGCTCCTTGATGGCCTCCACGATGTCGCCGCCCTCAAAATCGGGGCTGGTCATCGCGTCCAGGACGGCGTTCATGCCTGCCTCCGTGTCGGGCTCCGACTCCCCACGGCCGGTCGGCCGCCCGAACTCTCCGGCCAGGACGGCCATCACCGCGCCGAGCATCTGGACAAGTTCTTCGACGTGCCGGTCAGCGGCCCCGTCGTGATCGTCGTAGTCGTTGCCCAGAAGGGCCCCGTCGGGCCCCCTGAACGGGGCGAGGTCGGCCTCGTGGCGGGTGAGCATGGACGCGTGGGCGGTGATCAGCCCGTGCACCACGCTGCGGGACGACCCTCCGACCGGCCCAGGAGGCTCCGCCAGCTCGTGGCCGCGCAGCATCGCCGCGCACTGCAGCCATCCGGCGAGCTCCTGGACTCTCTCGCTGTAGAGGCGGTCCCACGGACCGAAGGGGAGAGTAGAGGCTGCTGAGAGTTCGGCCAGAGCCGCGGCGACGGCAGTGGAGTCGGCGTCGCCGGGGAAGCGGGCCAGGGCGGTGGTGCTCATCGGGTTCCCTCAGGGTGGGCGCAGCGTGTCGGCGCAGCGCGGGAATGGCAGTGGGTGGTGGTCCAGTTGGGTACGCCGGGGAAGAGGCGGCAGGGGTCCACGCCGATCTCCCCGCGTTCCAGGCACGCTTGGGGGTGCCGGGCCCGGTGCCGTGCGACCGGCACCGGGCCCGCAACTGGGCTACTGGTCGGCGCCGGTCACGTACAGACCGGAGACGCTGGGCAACTGCGACAGGATGGTGTAGAACTCCGACGGCCGGTACCTCCCCTTGCGCGCGGCCTTGCTGAGCCGGAGTGCCAGGTGTACCTCCACGTCGTCGATCTTGGGGTCCCGTGTGGCGATGTAGTCGCTGTCCAGGCTCGCGAACGTCACCGACTCGACAACCATGATCAGTTCCCCGAGGGCCATTCGGTCGCCCTTGCGGGGAAGGGGCAGGCTGCCGGTCTCCCAGGCGAAGGCCGCTTCGTAGTCGACCTCGCCGTCGTTGATGCCCAGGTCGAAGCTGACCTCTGCACGCATGATTGCTCTCTTTCTCCGTTGGTGCTGTGGCCGGGGCGCGCTGCGCCGGACGGCCGGGGGCGTGCTCCTCGCGGGACTCGCACCCGCGCCGGGTAGATGGGCTTGGGAAACGCGCTTCCCTGCCGGGGGTGTCAGCCCCTCGTTGAGGTTCCCCAACCCTGGGGCTTTTGGCGGGCCGGGGCCCGGTACATCCGCAACCGTCTCGTCATGACGCCGTTCCGTTTTACGGCCGCTCTTCCGCTGAGCTACAGGAGCAGGATGGGGCGGAACCCTTCACGTGATGAATACTACTCTGACTCATAAAATTAAGCAACATCTTTGATCTTTGCTTCACCGCTCGATCGGACAGCATGGTCGGCGAGTGTCAGGAAAGGGGCGACGGCCCGATCGGCCGGGTGACTTCGTCGGCCACCAGGGCGGCGGCGATCAAGAGAATCCGCCCCGGCATGCCGGATGTCGGTGATTGCCCTCGCCGACCCTGCCCACGATGGTGTCCCCGCTCGCGCTGAGGCGCTGCAGGTTGCGCCTGACGATCTCGGCGCGGCCCGCGATTTCCTCCCATCCGATCCGGAAGGCGGCGGGCTGCGGGCAAGGTCACGATCGCGCGGACCGTGCTGTGGCGGCCAGTTCGCGGACGCCACTGGTGTGGGGGTGGCGTTGGGTGAGGTCTGTGACGATGGCGCGGATGCTGGGGCGGTCGCGTACCTCGGAAGGGGCTGCACGGTGGGCGTCGAGCAGTGCGTGGGCGGTCTGCTCGGGCTTACCCCACTGCCAGTAGGCGCGGGCGAGGTCGGTGTGGAGGCGTCCGCGGCGTTCGGCGGTGGGGAACTGGGCGGCGCGCAAGTTCCGGCCGGCGTGGACGGCGGCTCCGGAGTCGCCGAGGGACCACAGAACGCCGACCTTGTAGAGGGTGACGGAGGCGGGTGTGACGGTGAACGACTGCGGTCCGGCGGCTGGTTCGGGCAGGAGCGCGGCAGCGCGTTCGGCTTCGCCGATCATCTCCAGGGCGCGGTCACGGTCTCCGGCTTCGGCGGCGGTGTAGGCGACGGTGCAGAGCATCTGCGCGAAGGTCGCGGCCTGGGCGGGTGTCGTCAGGCCGGTGGCTTCCACTTGGGCTGCGGCGTGGAGGGTGACTCGCTGGGCAATACTCGTACGTCCTTCATGGCGGAGGACGATGCTGAATGCGCGGGCCGAGGCGGCTGCGGCGAGGGAGGAGCCGGACAGGCGGGAGTAGGTGGTGGATCGGTCGGCGGTGATCCGGCTCGCTCCGTACCGTCCGATCTTCGACAACGCTTCGGTCGCCAGGTCGTAACAGGCAGCGAGCCGGGCGTAGTCGCTAGCTTCGCCGGACGCAGCGCAGGCCTCGGCGGTGGCCAGGAGGTTGGGCAGCATCTCGACGAGCCGGGCGTGGGCGCCGGCGTTGAAGAGCGCCTTGGCCGTGCGGTAGTCGGCTAAAAGGTTCGCCGGGGTCGGCACCGAGGACGGTTCGGGCAGCAGGGCGAGGGACTCGTCGAGGTTGTTCAGCATGGAGAGCGGCACGGCGAGGCCGGCAGCCAGCAGGGCCCGGCGTTTCATCGGATCCTCCTCTGGCTCGGCATGCCGCTCGGCGGTGGCAACTGTAGTGGCCTGGACGGGCGTCACGCCGAGAACCGCGGCAAGAACCCCCGGAGGGATGACGAGCGCGGCGGCGAAGGGCTTGAGCATGTCGAGGTCCGTCGCCGGGCGCTCTGCCGTCTCAAGCCGACTCACAGCAGAGGCGGAGTAGCCGGTGGCCTTGCCGAGGTCGATCTGCCGCCACCCGCGTTCGAGCCGGGCCCAGCGGATGAGTCCGCCGGTATTGCCCGCGGCGATGAGCGCGCGGGCGCGGGGGGAGTTCCAGTCCGGTACCTGTGCTCGCATGATCGCCCCCGGTAGCCGCCGGACATCAGCCTGCCAACGGTAGCCGGACCGTCACGTTCCGTCGAGGCCGTATGCGCAATGCGCAAACGGCGTGCGCGCGACGGTCCGCGCCTTCGGAAGCAGGACGCGGCGCGGTGTGCTGAGGACGGCCACGGCGGGCCGATTCTCCGTCCCGCCGTGCGGGGTCCCTTGGAGCTTCGTCGGAGGAGGTCACCATGACCATCATGCCCACCGGGTTACAGCAGCCCGTGTCGATCGCGCTCAGCGGTCCGGACAACACCGGGAAGACCAAGCAGATCGGGCTGTTGGCCCGCAGAATGGGCGCGGCCGCGTGCAGCGGCGGCCCGCTCGACCACCATGATCCGCGCTGGGAGCGGATCAAGGCCAGCGGAATGGGGACCTGGTGGTTCGCGGACGGTCCGGTTCAAGAGGTCGCGGAGGTGCTGGCTTGCTCCTACCTTCAGCGATCGCGCAGCACGGTGGCCGCGCCGGTGCGGCTCCTCGACCGGGGCATCCCGATGCTGGAGGCGTCGGTGGCCGCCACGGTGGCGGTCCGGGAGGAGCTGGCGCCGCAGGCCGCCGCCGACCGGGCGCGCGCTCTGCTCGCCCCGTACCTCACCGACCTCCGGGCGGCGGAGGCCGTCGAGCACTCCGTGGTCCTGCTGCACTGCCAGGATCCAGCGGAGGGGACGCGGCGAGCCCTGGCCCACGAGGCGAGCGTCACGGACGTCTACACCGCCTACCAGCGCCACCTCCACGACCAAGTCGCGCGGCTCGTCACCGACGGCCGGTTCACCGAGACGGTCATCGTCGGGGAGCGGCCCACCATCGCCGTGCAGGACGACCTGCGGCGCCGCCTCCACCCGGTCGCCCCCGGCATTCCGCCCCGGGCGCTGCCGGACGTGCACGTCGTGGCGCTCGGCGGGCTGTCCGAGAGCGGGAAGAGCGCGACCGGCGAGTACCTGCGCACCCACCACAGGCACGCCCGCCTCAAGATCGGCTACCTGATCGAGGACAGCGCCCGCCGATGCGGGATCACGGACCCGTACGCGCTCGGCGAGGTCGTACAGGCCGAGCTGATCGTGGACGCGCTCGACCGGTACTGCGCCGCCCACCACTTCCTGAACCGGGTCAGCATCGAGTCGCTGCACAGCGCCGCCTCCACCCGCGAGCTCGCGCGGATGCTCGGGGATCAGCTGACCGTCACCTACCTCAAGACGCCGTTCACCATCCGGGCCGCGCGCAGCGTCCCAGGCGCGGCCGACGTCGCCGAACGCGACAGGGCCAAGATCAGCCGGGGCGCGGACACGATCACCGAGTTCGCCGATGCGGTGATCGACAACGGTGGCAGCCGCCTTCAGCTGGAGCGGGCCCTGGACCGTCTCGTCCTGGCCGCGTGCTGGCCCGCCCGCCGTCCGCAGACCGTCCCACTGAACACGCTCGGGCTCCCGGTCCACCTGGAGGTGTATCTGTCCGCCGTCTTGGACCGGATGGCCGGCGAGCAGCCGCTGATCGATCTACTCGCCGTGACCGGCAGTGGTGCCCGTGGCAAGTATCAGCACGGCTGGAGCGACCTTGACGTCTTCGTCATCGCTGCCCCGGAGTCGCTGCCCGGCATCAGAGAGATCCTCGCCGACCTCGACGGCGAACTCGCCGGGGTCAAGCTCGGGCTGACGATCCTCACGCTGGGCGAGTGCGCCGCCGGCGCTGTCTCCTCGCGCCTGCTCCACGTCCTGGCGCTGCTCGGCAGCGGCGCCCTGCCCGCCCTGTGGTGCCGCCCCGACCTGACGATCCCGGCGCCCCCGGCCGCCGACGACGTCGACGCCAGCGTCCGCGACGGCATCCAGGCCGCCATCGAGATCCGCCGTCAACTCCTGCGCACCACCCTCGACCTGCGGGCGCTGTACAAGGTCACCGCACTGCTGGCCAAGATCCAGCTCCGATTCGCGGGCATCGAGAGCCCTGCCGACGACGAGGCCCTGGCCGCGCTCCTCGCCGACAGCCACCCACACCTCGACGGCCTGCTGCGGCAGGCACGTGCAGACCGCGGCCAGGCCGAAGTCCTGGCCCGTACGGTCCTGGACCGGTGGCTCGCGACGATGGACGCCCCCCGGTGAACGCGACCGCGCCCCGGCCGGTGTTCGACAAGCACACCACCGCCGAGCGGGCCGACGCCGAAGTCCGCGGCTGGCGCCACGTCCAAGAGCTGCTGCCCGTGCCCGCCTTCCTGGGCCGCCGCACCACGGCACCAGGCCACGTCGTCTCCTTCGAGGACGTCTTCACCAGCGGCCGGTGCGAGCTCCTTCTCGGCGACCTGATCGCCCTGGCGGACCGTGACCCCGCCATGCTGCCCCGGCTACTCAGCCTTGTCGACGGGATCTGCCACAGTCTGCACACGGCCGGAGCCACCGGCGCGACGGCCCCGCTCTCCCAGTGCCGGCCCGGCCTGTACGCCGACCGAATCCAGCGCGGCGGCCGACTCGACGCCTGGTACCTCCACCACGACCTCCCCCTCCCCCTGCCCGGCACCCGAGCCCGCCTCACGGTCCGCCAGCTGCGCCGCTACACCTTCACCGTCAACGGCCGCCCGCTCACCGTGGACCTGCCCACCATCATCGCCGCGGCCCGGCGCACGCTGACCCCAGCAAGCCGGTGGGCCACCGCGATCACTCAGGGCGACCCGACCGAGCCGAACATCGCCAACCCTCTGTGCTGGCTCGACTTCGAGCACGCCGGACGCAACGCTCTCGCCGGTGAGAGCGCCACCCTCCTCTGGTACCTCATGGCCCACGGCGGCTGGCTCGTCCCCCGGTACCAGCCCGACACCTACCAGCGCACCCTCCGCCTGGCCCTGGCCCCCCACACCGCCCCGCGCATCGAGCACTTGGCGCTGGACGAGGACGAGCAGCACATCGCCCTCCGCTACACGTGGAACGCTGGGCCCGGCCGCCACGCCGCTCTCACCCGCACCCTGCGCCACCTCGCAGCCGACTCGACCGGATTCTTCAACGAGGCACGGGCCTTCCTCACCCTGCGCATCCTCGGCGTCATCCCGCCCACGCTCCTCCGGCCCGACGACCTCCTCCTGGTCCTGGTCAAAGCGGCCGAGTGCCACGACCCGACCACCGAACTCACCGACCTGTTCAACCCCACCCCCGTCCCCCACCCCCACCGAGTCGAAGAACGGAGTAGCCACCATGTCCCTCACCGCTCTTGAACCCACCCCCACCCTGCGCACCCAGCCCCTCTCCGGGCGGACCGCCCTGGTCACCGGCGCGGCCACCGGCATCGGTGCCGACATCGCCCGCGCCCTCGCGGCCGCCGGAGCAGCCGTCGCCGTGTCTCACCTCGCGCAGGACCACGACGCCGACACCGTCCTGCAGTCCCTGGCCGGTCACGGCATCACCGTCCACGCCGACCTCACCGACCCCGACGAGGTCACCGCACTGAGCGACCGCGTCCGCGACCAGCTCGGCCCCGTCGACATCCTGGTCAACAACGCCGGTTCCTACCCCCGCGTCTCCTGGACGGACACCGACGAGGCAGCGTGGGCCTACGCTCTGGACGTGAACCTCAGCGCCCACTACCGCATGTGCCGGGCCGTCACCCCTGCGATGACGGCGCGGCGCTGGGGCCGGATCATCAACATCGGCAGCGTCAACGCCCTCGCCGGCCGCGCAGGGCTGACGGCCTACAGCGCTGCCAAGGCCGGGCTCCAGGGCCTCACCCGCTCCCTGGCTCGCGAACTCGGCCCGCACGGCGTGTGCGTCAACGCGGTCCTGCCCGGGGCCATCCAGGTGGACGCCGAGAACCGCCTCCCCATCGGCCAACGCACCGCCCCTGCGGAACAGATCCGTCGCCAGTGCATCCCCAGGCGCGGCCGCCCCGACGACATCGCTGCCGCCGTCACGTTCCTCGCGACTCCCGCAGCGTCCTTCATCACCGGCCAGTCGTTGAACGTCGACGGAGGCTGGCTCCTCACCTGATCTGCCCGCAGCCAAACCGAAAGGGCCATCCGATGAAGCAGCGCGTCCGCGCCGTACTGATCACCCCGAACAACACCATGCTCGCGATCAAGAGAATCCGCCCCGGCATTCCGGAGTACTGGGTCCTCCCCGGCGGCGGAGTCGAGTCCGACGACGAGAGCCTGGAGGCCGCACTGCACCGTGAGGTGTGGGAGGAAATCGCCGGCCGAGCCGAGATCGTCAGCCTCCTGCACACCCTAGAGTCCGAGGACGAACAGCAGTTCTTCTACCTCGCACGCATCACGGAATGGAACTTCGACGAGCGCAGCGGCCCGGAGTTCAGCCGGGACGACCGCGGCGAGTACGTGCTTGAGGAGGTACTGCTCACCGCTGCGGGCCTCGACGCAATCGACCTCAAGCCCGAGGAGATCACTGCCGAGATCCACAACGCCCTCAACAACGGCCGTCTGGAGAAGGTCGTCCCCGTCCAGAGCTAGGAGGCGAGCACGCCTCCATGATCCTGCGCGGAGTGACCACCTGCCGACCACCCGTCTCGCTCTCCTGGGCAGGGGGTTGGCCGTGCGCTGGCTCGATCTCCGCTGCGCTGTCCGCTTCTCCCGGCAGCAACCCCAGCTCGGACAGCTTCGCTCAGGAGCGTCAGGGCACCGGTGCTGTGGTGGGGACGCACCAGGGCAGCCGAGATGCGTTTTGGGGCGGCCAACGCCACGGAAGGATCCGTCATCGGCTCGACTGCGACATCCGTGGAGCCCTTGCCGCAGGGGCGCGGGCAGTGCGGTGGGGGCGATGGCCGTACGAGCGCCCCATCACTGGTCCGGTCCGCGGGTGTGCGTGCGGCTGGCGGGCCGGAACGCCTTGAATTCCGTGACGGCCATCTGGGTGACCCGCCGTGGTCCGAGTGGTCCCGGCCGGTCCGGCTCACCGTGCACGGCCCGCGCAGACCGCCCGCCGGGTGGGCGCGACCCTCAACACTGGCACGGACACCAAGGTCTGCCCGGATCGGTGTCCCGGCCCTGCCGAGTCTGGCGCGCTGATAGCGTGGCGGGCGGGCCGGACAAGGGTCCGGGACGATCCTCCGTCACCCGGCACGGCGGGGGGAATCGCCAAAGCGGGCACCGGTCCGTGTGATGGCGACCTCCGCATGTCTTCACCCTTCGACGCTGGCCGGGCAGTGTGCGAAAGGTGCCCTGATGGCAGCTCCCCTCGGAACCCAGCGCGCCCGGGCGCGGGCCCGGCTAACCGGCGAAACGCACGCCCAGGCCAGGCTCGACCTGACCGGCCCCGACGGTGTCCCGGACGCCGAACACCCGGAGCAGGCCGCACTCGAGGCGGCGATCCTCCGCGAGCTCCACGACGCCTACGACCGCAGCCACCGCCCTCTCGACGGCGGCGTGTACGGCATGACCCGGGTCCGGCCTTCGCGTGCCTCCCTGGTCCTCTACCTGGCCGATGGTCATTGGGATGGGGTGCTCGATCTGCTGCTCCCCGAGCCCGAAGCCGACCTCGATGTCGAGGGCGAGGGCGTCCTGCCCGTCGCCGGTATCCCGGGGCTGCGGTGCCGCGTCCTGGCCAAGGGCCGGATCGTTCTGTACCGGCCGAACACGGCCGCCAGCGTCCTGCTGCAACTGCCCGCCGACGATGCCGACGAGGCACGGCAGTGGATCGCCGAGCTGGGACGGGACGGCGACCCGATGCGCAACGCGACGACGTGGACGCCCGACGAGCGCGAGCAACTGCCGGCGTACGAGGCAGGGCTGGGGGACGTGACGGCGCGCAGCCGGGTGCTACGCCGCCTGCTCGCCTTCCGGAATCTGCCCGCGATCTCCCTCATCGGTGAAAGCGGCGAGGTGCCGTCCCTGGACGACTTCCGGCAGCTCCTCGCCGCCGGCGGAGAGGAGCTGCGGCCGGCCCCCGCCGCGCGTACCGGGCCGGTGCGGGCGCTGACGCGGCCGGTGGATCGGGCGCTGGTGCTGGCCGTGGTCGGCGGCCACGCCGCCGACGGGCGGGGGCGTGGCGGGGTGGGGCGCACCTGCGCGGCTGTGGGGCTCGCGCGTGAGCTCTCCAGCCGAGGCCTTCGGGTCCTGGTGGTCGACGCCGATCCTGCGGGCTTTGTGCGGCGGGCGTTCGCCGGCGGCCTTCCGGACGGAGTCCGGGTCGAGAGCGCGGTGGCCCACGGGGCGCCGGACACGGTACGGCTGCGCCAGCTGGCCCGTGAACCGCTGCACGACGTCGTCCTGCTCGACTCCGGCCCCTCCGAGCAGCGGACCATCGCCGAGGCGGCCGACCGCTGGATCGGCGTCGCGAGCCTGTGGCACCGCCCCGACCCGTGGGAGCTGCTCGTCGACGAGGTCACCGACGCGAACAGCCGCCGCCTGCCCGCAGGCTGGGACCGGCGGTGGCTGGCGGTGATGCGCGCGAACCGGTGGAAGGTGCGCTGGCGGCTGGCCCCGGGCGACTTCGAGGGCATGTTCGCGCCGTTCCCGGCAGCAGGGTGCGCGGGGATCGTGCTGCTTGGCGCACGGGAGCAGGCCGGCGCCCGTGCGCAGGACTACCTCGCCGGACTGCGTACCGTGCTCCCGGTGCTGACCCCGGCCGTCCCGTACATCACGGACGAGGAGGACGTCCGGGAGCAGCAGGCCGCCGGCGCTGCGTTCGAGCGGATCGCCGAGACCTTGTTCGGATGACGCCCTGCGGGCGGCCCGGGCTGCTCGGGAACGGCCCGGGCCGCCCGCCGAGCGCCGCTAGGCTGCAAGGGTGACTGATACCCAGGCCCTCGACGATCTTCTGCGGCGAGCCCTGCTCGCCTACAACGGCCGGGCGCTGCACGCTGGCGCCGAGGCCGGAGTACACGCTGCGGCGTTCCTGAACGAGGTGGCCGCCGACCTCCTTCCCCTCATGGACACCAGCGATGACCCGGCACAGCGCGAGTTCGTCGCGGAGGCGTACCGGTGCCTGACCATGGCGGCCGACAACCCGCTCGGGCAGTCGTGCCGCGAGCGGGAGGAGCTGGTGAACATCGCCTGCCACGGCCTCGCCCACGCCCTCCTCGCCGGTCCGCAGGGCCGGGCCGGCGAGGAGGAGGCGCACGGCCTCCTCGCCGAGCTGTGGACGCCGTCACTGCTGGCCTGGTCACAGATCTTTCCCGCCCGTCTGGACACCGTCTCCCCGCCATGCGCCTGCGGCGCGCTGGGCACCCGCCCGAACCTGGTCCACGCCGCGGGGAGCTGAACGGTGGACCGCTCCTTCCCGGAGATCTCCCCGCGCGGCTTCGCGGGCCTGGGCATCACGCTGCCCGCCCTCGCCGAGATCCGGATCGCCCTGACCGGCGGCCGCGACACCGCGAAGTTCCACGTGCCGCCCTCGGACCTGCGCCGCTACCACCACGGGACCTGCCAGTACTCGAAACCCGCCGACCAGGCCGCCACCTATCCGCTGCTCGAGGCGTTCGGCCGGGTCTGCAAGAAGTGCGCCATCGTCCTGCCGCCCGCCCCGGACGCTCTGTGGCGGGCAGCCGCGTTCGCGGCACGCCGCCGCGACGTCCGCCTCGCCCGCCCGCCCGCGCTGCGCAGTCATGCGATGCCGAACGGAAGGCCCTTGCCCCGCTGAGAAGCAGGCCATCACAGGTAGGCGCTGACCAAATCGGCGAACTCGTCGGAGCCGATGCTGCTCACCCCGAGCTGTTCCGCCTGCATGTACGTCCGGGCGGGCACCTCGGCCAGCTCGACAACGATCGCGCCGACGGTCACGCGGCGGTCTTGCTTGGCCTTTTCACTAACGACGACGATCCGGTACGTGCCCGCGCCCTCCGCCCGGGCTCTCTCCCAGCCAACCTCGTCGCGACCCGTCCGCGCAGGACATCGTGGCTCCGGCCGAGGCCGACATAGACGGCCTCGCCAAGGCAGCCCAGGGTCCGCAGCTTGACGGACGTGGGCAGCAGGCCGAGCGGGTCGCTGACGCCAGCGAGGAGAGCGCGACGCTCGGCGGTGTGACGTGCGTGGTGGAGGGGCCGGACTCACGGCGGCTCGCTGGGCCGCTCCGATCTGGTCGAAGCAGTCGTGTCAACGGCGCTGCCGTGGTGGGGATCGATAGTCTTCGTCTTCCCTCGTGGATCGGTCGGTGCCCGGCTGGGCTTCGGCCCACCGGGCGGGCAGGGTGGTGTTGCCACTCTCTTCGCGGCGCTGGTCTTCCAGGTCGGCGGCGCGGAGACGCGCTCGATGCCACTGCTCGGCTGCGTGTCCGCTGGGGCGCAGGCACCGCGTTCCGGGCCCGGTCTGGCATGTGGGGCAGGGCAGTGCTGCCGGGCAGGTGTCGCCGAGGTCTTTGCCGTCGCAGAAGGCGCAGGGCCGGCCCGCAGTTGGCAAGGCGCGCCCAGCGACGTCGACGAGGAGTCCGGCCTCGCGCCAGGCGCCGCCCTCGGCCCTGTTCGAGGGCGGCCTGAAGGGCTGGCGTCTCACGGTCCGCTTTCCCCGGGTGCCGGGTCCGCGCGTACGAAGGCGTCACCCTTGGGCCAGACCGCGGTGACCTTGTAGTGGGACAGGAGGTCCCGGGCGGCCTCGCCGGGTGTGGCAGTGAGCAGCAGTACGCGGCGGGGTTGGGGGAAGAACCTCTCGCAGTCGAAGAGCACTCCGAGCGCGGCGATGAGTGCGAGGTAGTGGGTGCGGTGGCAGGCCATCACCAGCTCTCCGGCGGTGACGTCGAAGAGGTCGGTGGACGCCAGTTCGGGATCGGTGACGACGCGGTGGCGCAGCACGCGGTGCCCCTTGGCCGCCAGGTGGGAGAGGTAGGCAGCTAGGACCGCGCTCTCGGAATGGTCGGCCTCCTCGTTGTTGGCCCGGCCGGGTTGGGGGCGGGCGGGATGGGAGGGGGCCAGGTGGGTGACATATGGCAGGTCGGCGGTCATGGTGCGGTACTCCGGAATTCGGTCGTGTGCGCAGCTGGGCGCGCGGTGCGGCGCAGTGCGAGGGGTGCCGGGCGGCAAGCCACTGGGGCGGGTACGGGGATCAGCGCGCGGGTTCGGTGCGGTCGAACTGGCGCTGGCCGGTCGGCCATACAACGGTCACCTGCTGCCGATGCAGGAACTCGGACAAGTCCCTGTCGGGCTGCGAGGGAAGCAGCAGGACCCGGGTCGGCTCCGGATCGAAGTAGCGGGCCAAGTCGTGCAGCTCCCCGACGGCCTCGCGCACGGTGGCGCGTGCCAGCGTGGCCCGGGCCACTACCAGCTCGTTGCGGGTCAGGTCGTACAGGTCGACGCCCAGTTCCGTGAAGGTCCCGGCGACCTTGATCCGGTAGCCGGTCAGATCCCCACGCCGCTCCCACCGCGCATGGTGCTCGTATTGCTGGAGCAGTCTGCTCGTGGCCTCGCGCGCCGGGCTCGGCTCCACGCGCCCGGGCGTGAGGCCTCCTGCCGGACAGGGCGCGGTCCGCTGGAGCACCGTGCGTCGGGCGACGGGTTCAGCCGTGGGCAGGCCCACCGGGGGGCCGTTCAGCGGCAGGAGCCGGAAGACGAGCGCCTTCCTGACGGCCTGGGGCCTGCGCAAGTCGAAGGGAGCATCAACCTGTACGAACGGCGTCTTGGGGTCCAGCCGGACCTGGCCCAGGTACTGGACCGGTCCCTCGTAAGGCTGGAGGAACACGCGCAGAGCCCGGTCGTCCTGTTCGTGCTCGACGACAGAGCGGTTGCCTTGCGACAGCTTCTGGTCCGTGCCGTCCAGCCCGCCCTCGCCTCCGAAGTGCAAGTGCTCTCCCGTCCAGCCGTCGAGCGAACTCGCCTCGGCGTCCGGGGTGATGAACAGGAAGACGTTCGGGCTCTTCTTCGACGGGCTGATGCGTGGATGGATGCGGCCGCCGTAGCAGGCGTGGAGAGCCGCACGGTCGATGTGCTGACCGGGAACGAGGTCCCAGGACATGGGAGTGCCTCCTCGGGGCGGTGTTGGTCTTGGTGTGCAGTACGGGTGCTGGCCCGCCGTCGCGAGGGGCGGGTGGTCAGCGGCGACGGCCCGAGGGAGTAGGGCCGGGCCTGCGTCCTCCTCGGTGGCATGCGGACCCGGCGGGGCGGTCGCCTCAGGGGTGGGGCTATGCGTAGTAGCTCGCCATAAGCCATTCCGGCTTGGCGGTGTGGGTACGCAGTTCCAGCATGGCCAGCGCCTGCGTCAGGATTGCGTCGTACTGCGAGGCGGCACTCATCGCTGCGGGGTCCAGGGTGAGCGGCCCATCCCCGGGTTCACGGACGACCGCAGCGAGGATGTGGCCTTCCTCCTCCCAGCCGAGCGAGTAGGTCCGAAGGAGCAGCGAGTTCAGGCCGGATGCTGCCAGCCGCTCCTCGGCCGCGGCGGCGAAGTGGTCGGGGTGGTTCTCCTCGCGCATCGCCCCGTCTCCCACGACACGCGAGGCATGTGCCATGACGCACCGTCGGTGTACCGGACCAGTTCGTTCGCCAGCCCGGCCCAGCTGTCGGCCGGGCCTCCCAGGCGGTACCCGTACATCAGGGCTTCGTGATTCTCGATGGCGCCCATGGTGTCCTCCGTGTTCGTGGTCTGGTGCGGTCGACGCTGCGTGGCAGCAGCGGGGGAGCCCGGGTTCAGGGCACCGCCTGGTGGGTGCACGCCCCCTTCGCTCCCGTGGGGGTCGGAGGGGGCTGGCCCGGCAGCTACTGCATGGCAGCTGTGCACCGGGGCTCGGCCAGCAACACCTCCACCCTAATCAAACTCATAGCATTAGGCAACCTTCTGAGGCTGGGGATGCGCCTCGACGCCGCCGACGCTGCCGGGCGTCGCTCAGTGCTTCAGCATCTCGTCCGGACCTTCAGCAAGGTGCTCCTTGCCTGGTGTTGATACAGGTCAGGGCGGTGTGTTCTGTCGTCAGGGCGCGGATGCTGAAGGACCGGATGAGCCCGGAACGAGACTCCGGCGGCGCGTTGCAAGCTTCAGCGGGGCAGGTCAGAGGCCTGCCCCGCTGAAGCACTGGATGAGTCCCGACAGCCAGGAACGGAAGAGGTGGAGATCTCGCGTCGATCGTCGTGATGCCGCCGCGAGGAGCCGCGCGACGGGCGCCGTGGCTCTGGACGTACGCGGTCGTCGCACGGTCTCGGCGGGCTAGGCGGTCGCGGCCCTTGGTGTCCAGGCATCGGACCGCCGGCCATCAGCGGGCCCCGCCGACCTGTCCGGGGCGGCGGATGAAGCGGTAGGCGGTGGCGCGGAACCACATCGGCTCGTCGACGGCCGGGTCCTGGCCGTCGCCGGGCGTCCGGTCCGCCTTCGCCAGCAACCCGTTGTACAGGTAGGTCCGCATGGACGACACCGTCGTGACCTTGCCGCGGCCGCGTGCTGTGCCGTCGATCGCGCCGATCTGCTGCAGGGTCAGCAGATCACTGTCCTCTCCCTTGGGGAGCTTCAGGTCCTCGCGCAGCGGTCCCGACGTCCCGACGTTTGGACGGGGAGCACGGGCGGCTGCTCCCAGTCGTCCGGGGCGGCGGATGAAGCGGTAGGCGGTGGCGCGGAACCACATCGGCTCGTCGACGGCCGGGTCCTGGCCGTCGCCGGGCGTCCGGTCCGCCTTCGCCAGCAGCTTCTGCGACTGGTAGTTCTTCAGCGTGCCCACGGTGGTGGCCTTGCCGCGGCCGCGCGCCTCGCCGTCGAGCTCGCCGATCTCCTGCAGGGTCAGCAGGTCGGTGTCCGCACCGGCCGGAAGGTCCAGGTCGAGCAAGGCACCGGCGTCCTCGTGCTGCGCCGGAGCCGGCGTGTTCCCGATGGACTCCTCTTGGGCGGTGGACGATGCACGGCGCGTGCGGCGCGGTCGGCTGATGTAGGCGTAGGCGGTCCCGCGGAACCACTTCGGCTCCATGACCGTCGGCTGCCGGCCGTCATCCGGCGTCCTGTCGGCCAGCGGGAGGATCCCCTTGGACGGGGACAGGTAGGTGCGCAGAGTGGTGACCGGCGTGGGAGGCCGGTTCAGGGCCCGCCCCTCGAGCTCGCCGATCTGGCTCAGCGTCAGGAGGTCGCGGGGACCCCCCTCGGGCAGATCCAGCGGATTCTTCTTGCCCTGCTGGGACTGGAACCAGGCGCCGAAACGGTGATCACGGACCCAGGCGTCGACGTCGTCCTCGTCGTAGATCTGCATGCCGCCCTGGCCCGAGGTGAAGAGGAAACCGGGGAACCCCTTCTCCCGAGCCCACTTGGCGGCCGTCGCACGGTCCACGCCGTACCGCGCCGCCATCTTGTCGAAGTGGGTGTGGTTGCGGTCTGTGCCCGCAGGGGTCATCGTGGTCGCTCCGTCCGTGGCCGGCAGAGCCGACGCGTCTGCCGGCCTGCCGCCGCGGGCGACCGGGTCCTTCATGGGGTGGCCGATGAATGCCTTCGCCGGCCCGTCTCGTGCTGGCCACGGCGTGCAGGGGCGCCTCGCCAGCGAGATTATCCAAACTCATAGACTTCCGCAACGACGCGGGAGGGTGATGCGTGGTGTCGCCCTTCGGCAAAGGCGCCAGGCGCCGTGACCCTCTTCAGCGGCCGAGGACTCCCTCGAAGGTGATCTTGGAGCTGCCCGCGTCGACGGCCTCCACCGTCACCGAGCCGCCGACGGCGGACTCCGGGACGCGGAAGGAGACGGTCTGCGTGGCGGTGCGGAACGGGGCGATCGCGGCGTCGCGGTATCCGTACACCGGACGGACGGTATCGGCCAGATGCAGGTCCTGGCCGGTAAGAATCCGCAGAGTGGTGCCCAGACCGGGCATCGGGGCGTCGGAGCGGTTGACCACGCTCAACTCCAGGCTCCCGGTGCGCGAGGCGCCCTCGCCGCTCACCGTCACCTTGCCCAGGCGTACGTGGTCGTTCCACTGCCCCAGGGGCGTGACCGACTGCCCGGCGGGGGAGCCTTGCGGCGCCCGCTCGTCGGGGGAGGCGGCGGCACTGCCCGGCAGGGCGCCTTCGAAGAACAGCAGCTCCGGCTGGGCCAGTCCCTCCTCGGTCGCTTCCACGGTCACCGTGACAGGCAGGCCCTGGGCCTGATCGGGAAGCACCAGCCGCAGGTCCCTGTCGACGGACCGGTTGGGACGCACTCGCTGCGGTCCGCCCGCGACCTCGCCGGCCGGGCGCCCGAGGGCCCCGTAGCGGGCGGTGACGGCCGTCTGCGGCGCGGTCGCAATCTGCGCCCGCTGATTGGCCACGCTCACCCGCGCCGTATAGGCGCTCGAGCCGGCCGGCACGCCCGGCACGGTCCCGGCCGGCAGACGCTCGAAGCTCTGCAGCGTTACCGTCCATGCCCCGTCGCCGACCGGCAGCGCGGTTCCCGGCTTCACGATGCCGTCCGGCAGCACCGTGGAGGGCGAGGGCCGAGTCGCCGGGGCGCCGCTCGTGGGCTGGCCGTCGGCCTTGGGATCGCTGCCAGAGCGGGCACAGCCGGAGATCAGGACCGCGCCGGCCAGGAGCACGGTCGGAAGGGTGTGGCGCAGGCGCACGGACATGGTTCCCCCTGTGTCAGGAACCGGATCTCGGTCGGGGGGATCATGCCAAAACGCGTCCGGCCGGGGCCGGACGCGCTGGTGGAGGTGTCTGGTTCAGGCCGCCCGCTGCCTGTGGGGCGGGCGGACTACAGCGTGATGGGGATGGGGACCAGGAAGTACTCCGTGTCGCCGACGCGGACGCGCAGAGGGTGTCCGGGCGAGAGGTTGAGCAGCCGATGGTGCACGGTTGCCGGGGAGTTGCGCACGGACAACGCGGGCTCCAGAGCGGTGCGGACGGCGGCGCGGGAGGTGTCGGACAGCGGGTGGCGCTCGGCGATCTCCGCGCATTCGTCGAGCTGGGCATCGGTCAGGTCGGGCCCGAGGCCCTTGCGGAGGGCTTCGACGGCGACGGCTGGGGCCAGAACTGCCCGGTTGTGGTCGCGGCATACGTGGCCGGGTGTGCCGTGGGGCTGGAAGTGACGGGCGGTGCCGATCGAGGTCATGGGGACTCCTGGGTGGAGGGCGGTGTCAGTGCTCGCGGATCGCCGCGGTTTCGGCGATGGTCAGGACCTGCGCGGGAAACATCGGGATGCCTTCGGTCACCACCCGGTACACGCGGTGGACTCCGTCGACCAGAAGGAGAGCCGGGGCGCCGTCGATTTCCATGGTGGCGACGATCACCGGCTGGTCGAGGTCGGTACGCATGGCGTGTTCGACGCTGAAGTGGAACTGGTCCGGGCCGAAGACCGGGCACCAGGGCTGACCGTCGTAGTCCGGCCCGAGCAGGCTCAGATGGTAGGCGGCTGCCCAGTTCACAACGGGGGTCTGCTCGACGGCCCGGGGGTGCGACAGCGGGAGCGGTCGGCGGCACGGCCGGACCCGCAGAGCGAGGGCGCGGATCGGGACGCCGAGGGCGAGAGAGGCTGGCCGGATCAAGGGATTCCCCCATGGTGGCTGCGGCCGGGCTGGCGGCGGAGCGTGGGTGCTAGTCGTCGGTCGCGGTTACGGCGGCGTGGACGACGCGGGCGAGCCCCCGGCGCCGCTGACGCTTGGTCAGCCCCCGGACGCTCCCGGCGGTCTCGTGACCGGCCGCAGCGGCCAGGCCGGTGACGAGGCTGTGAACCAGCTCCATGCGGACCTCGTCCGGCGTGGTCGGCTGGGTCGCCGCCGTCAGCGCCCGGGCGACGGGCTGGGTCGCCGCGTCGTACGCCTCGACGAAACGGGGCTCCCGCTCGGCCGCGACCGCGGTCAGCACGCGCATGACCGGGAGGTGAGCGCTCCACCCGTCGAGCACGGCGTCGACGAGCCGAGTTGCGCCCGGGAGACCGTCCGACGACCAGGACCCGTCCTCGAAGGCGTCGAGCGCCGTGTTCGTCTCCGCGACCAGGAGCCGAGACGCTTCGAGGACAACAGCCTCTACGTCGGCGAAGTACTGGTAGAAGGTGGCGGGCGAAGTGCGCACCGCCTGGGCGATATCCGTCGCCTTGACATCGCGGTAGGAGCGCGTGGCGAGGAGTTCCATCGTCGCGTCCATCAGCTTCTGGCGGGTCTGGAGCCCGCGCTGGCCGGGCGTGCGGCGAACGGAAGAACGGGCCACGACAGGGGTGGACACAGTCGTCTCCTGAGCTGGAGGGAGGAAGGGGAGTCGTCCGGGTCCGGGCGGTGCCGCCAGACCCGACGTGCAATCACATTACACATTGAAACCTGGATACGCAATTCTCCGGGGATGGGTGCCTCAGGAGTTCCCTTGCTCGACCTGTGCTCGTGCAGCATCGGCGGCTGCATCCCCAGACGTGGTGTGGAAGGTATCGACCCACCGCCCGAAGTGGAGCTCGTTGCCGTCCAGTTCGGCAGCAGCAGCGGCGTGCTCGCCGGGAAGGACACCGGCGACAAGCAGTGCATCGGCGCGGTCGTACCGCAGACCGAAGACGGTAAATACCTGTCCTTCGCCGGGCGGGTCAACCTGCGCAGGAGGGCCGGACGGGTCCAGGCTGAGGCAGGCGAACATCTCCTCGACGGCTCCGGCCAGCTCCGTGACGTTCGGCTGGCGACCTGGACCGGCATCGCGCAGGGAGCACCATGCGCGGAACAGGGAAGCGACGGCCGAGCCGCTCGTGGTGGTGGGGTCGAAGTGCAGCATCGCGGGTTCTCCAAGGACTTGGGGGAAGGGCGTGCGTGCCCGGCGGTCGTCGGACACGGTGAGACAAGGGGCCAGCTATGCCTCGGTCCGCCGCGCATTCGGGGCTCGGGCGGACATGCGGTGGGTGAAGGCATGCGCGCCGGTCAAGACGATCCCTGCGCCGAGGGCCAGGTAGTCGGCTGTCCGTCCGCGCAGGACTAGGGCGTCGCTGTTGCCGAGCAGCAACACGGTGCAGATGGCGATGGCCTCTGCCACCAGGACCGCGTCAAGACAGGCTGCGGCAGCGCCCCACCACCGGTGGGCGCGAGCCCTGCGGCCACCGGCCGCCTGGCACTGCTCCCGCCTGCTGATGGCGCTGCGGGCCCGGTCGAGGGCGAGGTGGCGCACCGCGTCGACAAGGATGCCGATCGGGGCGACGAATAGGCACATGACGGGTTGTTCCAGAAGGACGCCGCAGCCGGCGAGCAGCGCCACCAGGCCGTAGACGGTGTGCAGCGGCTGGCAGCGGCGGTACTGGTGCGTGCGGGGACGGAGGTCTTCGGACATGGCTCTCCTCGGCTGAAGATGATCGGGAGTTGGGCCCCGTGAGTGGGCCGCCCTCCCTTGGCCGGGCAGGGCTGCCCGGCCAAGGGAGGGCGGCTACGCGTCGGCGGCGGGCTGGGGCTTCGCCGAGGGGCGGACCCGGGCGCGGCGCAGCCGGTCGGACCACGGAGCGTCGGCGGGCCCCACGGGGTGCTCGGGGATGGTGATCTCGTAGTGCGGGCAGCTACCGGACTTCACCGCCTCAAGAGCGGCGTGCCGGTGGGGATTCGGGCACTGCTGGCGCTCGTGCTCGCCCCTCCAGTAGCGGACCGTCAGCGTGTGGCCGGATGCGCCGTCGCGGGGCTGGCTGGGCCGCTGCTCTCGGAAACGCTCGCCCGCGTCCGGGTCCACCCACCAGTTCTCGACCTGGCCGGAGTCGGAGATACCCCGCCGCCGCTCGGCATCGCGCTTACCGGGTTTGAGCTGGTGGACCTGGTGAGACAGGACCCGCACCGTGGACCGTTTGTGCTGGGTCAGCAGTTCCCACAGGGCGCGCACGTGGCGCGTCATCAACTCCTGGCAGCCCTGGCGCGCGAACCCGCTTTGGTACCGCTCAGGGTTGTCCGGGTCACGTAGCCGGGTCTCAGGCTCCAGGGTCTCCCCGGCGCGCGCCAACAAGGTGTCGTACGGCGAGAACGGCAGCTTCAGCAGCGACTCGTCACACGTCAGCGGGGTGACCCACGTCCAGGGAGCGTCATCGTGCGGAGGCTCCACCGGCTCCAGGGTCCGGTCGGGCCGTAGAAGGAACCAGCCCTCTTCCGACCGAGGCGACCACGGACCCCACACATAGCCGACAATGCGTCGGCCGGTGGGCAGTTCGAGGGGAGTGTCGAGGAACAGCATCCCGCGCGAGGCCGGGAGGTGGGCAGGATCGAACGGGGTCGTGGTCTTCTCCGCCCGCCGCACAACACGGCGCAGTGCCATCTGGCCGAGGGAGTCGTCGATCTGGAAGAGGCGGGCGGTGGAGGCCCGGTCGGCCTCCTGCCGCAGCTGCGTCGCCACGGCCGCCTCCAGGCCGTCCGGATGGCCGTAGGGCGCCAGCCGCTCGCGCTCCCTGCGGTACACCTTTGCTTTCACCAGGGCCCAGTCGAGGCTCTGGGTGTGGGCCTCCACGTACCGACGGCGCCAGATGCGGATGCGGTGCCGGTCGGGCGAGTCCCAGATTGCGGTGTCCGAGCGTGTCAGGGACCCGCCCGTCGGGGCGCCCGACTCAGAGCGCAGACCCAGCTCGCGGAACCGGCCGACTTCGGTGTCAACGTTGTTCACGACGCCGTCCGAGGTGTCCATGATCATCCGCTGGTGATCGTCATCCGGGTCAAGCACCCATTCCAGGCCCGCGAGCTGCGCCATGGCCGCACGCACGGTCTCCTGCTCCGTGGAAGTGACGAAGTCGGCGACGAGCGTCTGGACCGTGCTGGCGTATGCGTCGCCCGCCGCGAACCGCAGTAGGCGCTTGAGGAACGAGCCTCCTGAGCCGTGCTGGCTGCTGGACAACGCCAGCAGTTGATCTGCCACCCGTTGCTCACTCAACGCCGCGTTCGCCAAGTGGTCGTACATTTGCCGGAAGACGGCCATCTCCTCGTCCTCGCCGAGGATGGAGTTGATCGCATTCTGGACCCGAGCGAGCTCCGCTGGTACGGCCTCGGAGCTGACCGACGGCCGGACCAATTGGCCTGCGGCGGAGTGGAGTTCGCGGTAGAGCCGCAGCTGGAGTTCGGTGAGGATGAGGAGCTCGTCGCCTCTGACGGGGGTCCGCTTGGCAGCCGCAGCGACGTTTGTCAGCAGCTCAGAATTCGATAGGTCGGGCAGATGCGGGTACATGTCATCCCTACCTGGACACAGGGGACTTGGGGAGATTTCGCGGGTGCCGTGCACCAGGCGATAACTTGACAGTACATATTGAACCCGTAATACGCAACGCCAGTTGAAATTTGGCCCCTCCTGCGGTCCAGCGGCGGGGGCGTGGACACGCGCGCCCCCGCCACGACACCCACATCACCACGAGGCCACCATGGAGCGGCTGTTGAAGGCCGAGGGGATCACGCTGCCGATGAGAAGGGGCGGGGAGCGGCTACCTGGGGTGCAGAGAAGGGGGCAGGGGAGTCAGCGAGTCACACAGTGATGTCGGGAAAGCGGACTCGGTGCGCTGAACGGCCCGGCAGCCTCCCTCCGTGCTCTCGGTGATTGCCACCCATCCGGTGCTTTCTGCTCTGAAGAACCACCGGTCGCCCAGCCTGGTGGAACACTCAGATCCCGCCATGTCGCTGCAAGCAGCCCCAGTTCGCCAGGAGAAGTCCAGTACCAGCCACTTGCCGTCGCACTTCTGCGAGTCGGGGGATGAGTGCGTGGGCGCATTAGCTGCCATTAGCGCTTGGTCGTAGGAGGCGGTGTTGCAAGCTGCTGCCGGCGGGTGGCAGCCCAACGTCCCGCACAGCCGCAACGCGGGCGCCTTGGCGCCGTCGGCCGTGAAGTGTACGGAGCGGTTGACGATCACCTCCTGGTGGCCCAGAGGGCCGGGCAGGCGCACCTGTGCCGCGGCCGTACCCTCACCAGTGCACCCGGAACTCCTGTCCATTGACGGCGAAGAGTAGGTCACTTGGACCTGGACGACATCCTTCACAGGATCGGTGAGCACCGCCTTCAGGTCCCGTACGCAGGGGTGTTCGCCCTTGGGTACTTGGGTGTCGAGAATCAGCGTGCGGCCCTCGTCGGTGAGACGGGCCCCGGTGACCGTGCTCGGCATCATCGTGACCCAAGGGAGCCCGGTCGCTGTTCCCCCCTGACCGGCTACCTTCGTCCCGCATGCGCCGAGGAACAACACGGCCACAGCGCAGAGCAAGAGGCATGTTGTCCCTCTGTGCGTTCTTCCTGGTCTCACGATTTACAACCCCCCACATAGGCACTGAAGCTGTCCGGGCAAATTGAACCAGCCGCGCAGGAGTAACTGAGATGGCCACCGAAACCGCGGCGCCGCCTGAGGGGCTGCGTTGTCTCGGTGACGGTCTCGGATCAGCCCGGTCCGTCCGATCCCCTCTGGGCAAGCCTCGTCGCCGAGGCGCGGGTTCCTCATCGACAAGGACAACGCCGAAAACCGTGGGGTCAACGTCATTGCTCGGGTGTGGGCCTCTTGGCGCCCCGGGGGCACGGGTCGACACTCCTGTGTAGGGGACGGAGCATCGAGGCGGAAGGAGCTGAGGGCATTGGCACCGAAGACCAACGGCAGCAGCGGACAGCCCCCGCAGGAAGACGAGGGCGAGATCAAGGACACCGGCCAGCAGGACACCGGCAATGGAGCCGGCCAGGGCGACGACGACAAGATGGGTGGCGGAGCCCCCGGGGAGTAGGGAGTAGAGGGCCATGGCGACGGCGGCCGAACTGCGCAAGCAGTGTATGGAGATCATCGACACCTATCGGGGTGGGTACTTCAACGACCGGCCCTGGCTCCGTGAGGCGTTCGATGCCATTCCGCGCGAGCGGTTCACTCCAGACAGGGTGTGGTGGCACCTGCGTGACGACAGCGGCTGCTACCCGGTGCTCGACCGCCAGGTCCAGCCTGACGAGTGGCTGGAGGCCGTCTATACCCCCGATGCCCCGCTCATCACGCAGATCGCCGACGGCGCCGTGCGGATCGAGGATGGGCCGACCCGGTCCTCGGGCTTCACCTCGTCGATCTCGTGCCCGCTGGTGGTTGTGAGCATGTTGCACCACCTGGACCCGGAGCCGGGCGAGACGATCCTGGAGATCGGTACTGGCACCGGCTACAACACGGCACTGCTCGCCCGACGCATCGGCCCCGGCCAGCTCGTGACCATCGAGAACCAGCCCGCCCTCGCCGAGCGGGCGGAGCAGAACCTCCAGGCCCTCGGCGGAGACCAGCCGCTCGTCGTCACCGGGGACGGCGAGCAGGGGTATCCCGAGCGGGCCCCCTACGACCGCATCCTGTCCACCGTCGGTGTTCGCCAGGTCCCGCCCGCGTGGCTGCACCAGGTCCGGGCGGGGGGTGTGATCGTCACGCCGATCGCCACGCCGTTCGGCTGCGATGCCCTGGCAAAGCTGGTGTGCGACGGCGAGGGTGGCGCGAGCGGACGCCTGATCAAGCAGATCTACTTCATGAAGCTGCACGGTCAGCGCGAGCGGAGGCCGTGGTCCGAACTGGGTTGGCCTCGCTGGCCGGACTACCAGGTCGCGCTCTCCCCGGACGGCACCCAGCGCATTCGCACCGTGTAGCCGTGGCCGGGACCGGGACCGGCGGAATAGTGCCTTCCGGGGGCGAGCCGTTACAAGCCTCCCCGCTGGCTTGTCTCCCGGTCGCTCAGTTGGACGTGCGTCCGATGTGGGGCACGAGGATGCGGATGATTTCACTGCCTCAGCACGTGGACAGCTGGCCAGCGGCGGAGTGGAGTTCGCGGTAGAGCCGCAGCTGGAGCTCGGTGAGGATGAGGAGTTCGGCTCCCCTGACGGGGCCCGCTTCGCTGCCGCAGCGACGCTTGTCAGCAGCTCAGAATTCGATACGTCGGGCAGATGCGAGTACATGTCATCCCTACCTGGACACAGGGGACTTGGGGAGATTACGCGGGTGCCGTGCACCAGGCGATGAGACGACAGTGCATATTAAGACCAGAATAAGAAACATCACCTGGCCCCATCCTGCGGGCTGGTGGCGGGGGCGCGGATTCCCGCCCCCGCCACCAGCCTCCTCGTTAGGCCAGGTAATCGGCGATCATCTCCGCGAAGGCCTCCGGGGTGAGCACTTCGACGCCGAGCTCGGACGCCTTGACCGCCTTCGAACTGGGCTTGCCGCCAGCGGACGGCGCGGCGACGAGGATGGACGTCTTGGCGTTGACGCTGCTGCCCGCGCGCCCGCCGGCCTTCTCGATCAGGGCGTTCATCTCGGTCCGGCCCAGGCCGTCCAGGGGCCCGGTCATCTTGCCAGTGACCACCACGACCTTGGAGGCCAGCGGACCTGCGCCCTCAGCCGCCCGCGCTTCCTGTGGCTCGGTCATGTTGACGCCCGCGGCGATCAGCTTGTCGATGACCGGTGCCAGAGCGGCGACCTGCTCGACGATGACCGGGGCCTTCTCGGGACCGATGCCCTCGACGTCCTGCATCGCGGCGGCGTCGGCCTGACGGATGGCGTCCATGGTCCCGAAGTGCCGGGCAATGCGGCGGGACATGCTGCGCCCGGTTCCGAGCACGCCCAAGGCGCAGAAGACCCGGCTGAGGGGAAGTGCCTTGGCGGCCTCGATCTGCTCGGCGAGCTTGGTGGCCCGCTTGGCGCTTCCCGACGCCGCGCTGAGCTGCTCGGCGGTCAGGGTGAACAGATCGGCGACGTCGGTGACGTCACCGGAGGCGACCAGGGCCGCCACGTATGTCTTTCCGAGACCGTCGATGTCGAGCATCTCGCGTCCGGCGGCGTACCCGATCAGCGCCGGGAGCGCGCACGCGGCCCCCTGCGCACACCGCCACCGCTCCTGCGCCTTGTTGATCTCCCCGCCGCAGTTGGGGCAGACCTCGGGCAGCGGAACCTCCAGCGCTCCCTCCGGACGCAGCTGGACCACGGCCCCCTGCACGCGGGGGATAATGTCGCCGGCCTTGTAAACCGTCACCCTCTCCGATGTGGAGGTCACGGCGGCGGATATCGGCGGGGTTGTGAAGCGTGGCCCGGGTGATCGTAGAGCCGTCGATCTCGACCGGGTCGAGGATCGCGGTCGGAGCGAGGACCCCAGTGCGGCCGACCTCCCACACGGCGTCCCTCAGCACGGTCTGCCGTTCAATCGCCGCGAGCTTGACCGCGATGGCCCAGTGAGGGAAGCGGGAGCCGACCCCGGCCGCCGCCTGCTCTGCCGTGTCGTTCATCTTGACCACCACGCCGTCGATCCCGACGGGCAGTTCCGCACGCATGGCGGCGATCGCGTCCACCCGCTCCTGCGCTGCGGCGAGGTCGGTGACGACGTGGAGCCCGGCCGGGGAGTCCGCGGTGGTCTGGATACCGGCCGCGGCCACGGCCGCGAGGGTCTGCGCATGGGTCGCCCCGTCGGGCAGGTACGAGACCGCGTCCAACTCGACTGCGCCGTAGGCCCAGAACGTCATCTGGAGCCGGTACGGCCGGTCCTTCGCCCTGAGCGTGCCGGCCGTGCCGTTGCGGGGGTTGGCAAAGACCTGCGCGTTGTGGGCGGTGCGGACCTCGTTGGCCGTCTCGAATTGGTCCTGTGTGAAGGCGACTTCGCCGCGGACCTCGATGGTGGCCGGTACGGCCAGCTGCTCGGGGAGGCCGTCGATCTGACCGATGACGTGGCTGATGTCCTCGCCGTGACTGCCGTCCCCGCGGGTGATGATCTGCACGAGACGGCCGTCGCGGTACCGAGCGGCGACGGCGGCGCCGTCGATCTTCGGCTCGACGGTGAACCCGCCCTGCGGTGCGCTGCCCAGTCGGCGCTGAACCGACACACCCCAGGCCACCAGGCCCTCGGCGTCGAAGACGTTGTCCAGGCTCAGGAGACGGGTGGTGTGCGCGACGTCGCCGACGGGCGCCGCACCGTCGGCGACGAGCCCGGTGGGGGAGTCAGGGGACACCTGGCCGGGGTTCTCCTGCTCCCAGGCCTGTACGGACCGCCGGAGTTGATCGTACGAGGCGTCGTCCAGGGTGCTGTCGCCGTCGCCGTAGTAGGCCTGCGAGGCGTCGCGCAGGAGCTGGAGCGCGGTCTCGTACTCGGTGCGGCTGGACACGGTGGACTGCGCCTGATCGGCGGGAAGAGTCGTCATGGGGGTGATCCTCTCGTGGGGGTCTGACAATGGCGGGCAGAGGTTGAGCCTGCGCAGTCGGCGCACGAGGCGCCGGCCCCGCCTGTGGGTCGGGGAATGCCGCCCGTGAGGGGCGGCACCCGGGTTCTGAGGGGGCAGGCGCGGCCGTCGGTTCGCAGACTCGGGTAGCCGTCGGCCGTGCCCGCCGCAGTGGTTCGAGATCGGGGGGCGGGTGTTGCTAACGGCCGGAGCCGGGCGGTGTCCCGGCCTCGCCGTCCCAGGGCATGACGATCCGGCGCTCGGGCTCGACGGTCCAGGACACGTCCGGGAAGAGGCGGCGAATCTGGTCCTGCGACCAGGGCCAGACCACGTTCCAGGACGCCTCGGTGGGCTCGTTCACCGACTCATGGCATCCCTCGGCGCATGGTGCGCCCAGCGTTCCGAGCAGTTTCATCAGGTCTGCGAGCGACAGTTCTTCCGGGAGGTCTTCCCCGTACTCCGGGAAGGACTGGTAGGCGTGGGCCAGCTTCAACGCAAGGGTCTCCCCGTCCTCGTGATGGGCGTAGACGACGCGGACGACCGTGCCGCGGCCTTCTGGATCGGGCACCGTCGTGCAGACGGCGGGCGGGGGCGAGGTGGTGATGGCCATGACATCGCTCCGTTCACTGGGGGACATGTGTGGGCGGGGTGTACGAGAAGGGCCAGAACGCGGGCCGAGTCCGGGTGGGGTAGAGCACCGGCCGCGCCTTCTGCTCGGCGCTCGCCCGCTCGGCGCGCTCCTGGACGGCCTCCTCCAGGATCCGGGGGTGCTTCAGGGCGTCGCCGCAGGAGACGGTCACCTGCTGGCCGAGCCTCCACAGCTGGGCGTTCACGGCGCAGCACGCGGCGTTGAGGGGGTCGCGGTCGGAGCCACCAGCGGTATGCGGCGGGGTCGGTGCCGAAGAACCGCATCGTGGCGGCGGCGGCCCGGGCCATCGTGCCGGTCCCGGCGGCGGGTTCGAGGAACAGATCACCGGGTCTGCGGTCGGTGGAGAAGAAGATGTCGGCCATGTGGTTGGCGGAGGCGGCCGGGGTGAAGAACTCGCCGGTCGACTGCCGTTCGCTGTAGCTGCGCATCCGGGTGATGAGCAGGCCGAGGACATCGTCGGACTCGGCGCGGGCGGTGTCCGAGCAGTACTCCAGTAGCCCTGCGCGTACGAGGATCCGGGCGTAGTCGGCCAATCCGCGGATGTCGGTGTCGGTGGGGTGGGAGAGCCATTCGTGGAGCGGGCGGGCGGCCTCGGTCAGGTCCGGGTCGTACGTCCAGAACGAGTTCCAGCCTGCTCGAAGCGTGTCGACGAGCTGTTCGTCGTCGAGGGGGAGCAGGAGCGGGCCGTAGTCGGGGCCGTCCGGACGCGAGGGGGCGGCCAGGGCGAGTCCGGCCAGTGTGCCCACCGCGATGGCCCGGTCGCTGGAGCCTCCGCGGTTGGAAGTCCACCAGGCGTGCGCGGCGTCGGCGATGGTGTGGGCGTGGTCCCGCCCGCTTTCGGGCGCCATGGCGCGGCGCAGTCCGGCGGGCGGGATGCCGTACAGCGTCACCTCCCGCTCCTCGGCCCCCGCGCGGTGAGGCGGTCGAGCTCGGCGACGAAGGGCGGCAGGAGGGTCCGCTTGCTGCCCGGGCGCCGGGAGCCGAAGGGCCGCAGCGTGCCGGGGTGGCCGCTGGGCTGGAAGTCGCTGTCGATGATCCAGGTCCGGTCTCCGGGCATCCGGGACAGGCGGTAGGCCGCCTTGTTGAGCAGCGTGCTGTGCTCGAAGAGGAGGAGTTCGGCGTACCAGCCCGTGACGTCTCCGGCCTGGCGTTCGTCAAGAACCGGTACAACGCCGGTGTGTTCCTGGGTGGTGTCCTCGTCGGTGATCGTGGCGGTGAACGTCCTGGCGGCGCGCAGCGGGGCCAGGGCCCGTTCTGCGGCCTGGTGAGCTTCGGGGTACCCGATCGGATCGGCGACCAGGCATCGTCCGGCGAGAGCGAGCGGGTCGTGGGTCGCGGAGGCGGGGAGTTCGAGGGGAGCGAACTCTCGCACCAACGCGCCGTGTCCGAGGGTGGCGAGGTACCAGTACTCCTGGGTGCGGGTGCTGGGGATCACGGTGTCCATGGGTCCTTCCTGAGGCATCGGGCGGCGCTGCTGGCGGGATGGTCCTCGCCCAGCGGGTCAGTTCGCGGGCCGGAGCGGGAACCGGGGCCGCGGAAGTCCGCCGGGCAAAGGCCCGGTTCTTTGTCCCGGTGCGCGGCTCAGCTGCTCGCCGACTCGCCTTCCTCGGCCTTGAGGTCTTCGAAGTAGTCGCGGGCGCTGTCGACCATGCCGGGGATGTCGCACCCGAACGACTCGGCCGCGTCCAAGAGCGCCGCGAGCATCGCGGCCTCTCGTTCCGCCCCGGAGGCGGCGACGGCGCACACGGTCATGAGGCTGACGGGGTGTGCCTCGCTGCGCAGCTCCTCGGCGGCCTGGTGGAGCTCACGCGGGCTGACCCGTCCGTCCGCCAGGCAGAAGAGCTGAGCGACCAGATCGCCGATCACGCGGTCGGCGCTTTCCTGGTCGTCCACGACCCGGTCGTCAGGGATGTTGAAGGCGACCTGGGCCATAGCCTCGGCCGCCAGGATGCCGAGTCGAACGCGCTCGGCCCGCTCGGGCACGGGCAACAGGGTCGCGGGAGCCTGCTTGTTGTACGCCTTCAGAGCCTCGCTGGCCCATGCGGCGCGGTCCGCGTTGGTGTACTCGCGGACGGGATTCATGTTGATGTAAGACTCCAGCGCTGCGGTGATGAAGGCAGCCTCGTGCGCGGTGATGGGCTTATCCACGGTCGTTCCTCTGGGTGAGGTTCAAGATTGCGGTCAGTGAGAGCGAAGCCGTCGCTCGATCACGACCATTACAATACACATTGAAATAAGAATACGCAACACCTCAGGTTGGGTGATGGTCATCCGCCCACTTCGGGTAGGGATGCCGGGCATCGCTCGGTGCTTCAGCATCTCGTCCGGAACTTCAACAAGGAGACGCCTACTTGGCGTTGGCCCAGGTCAGGGAGGTGAGCCCTGCCGTCAGAGTGCGGATGCTGAAGGACTGGATGAGATGGAACGAGGCTTCGGCAGTGCGCTACGAAACTTCAGCGCGCAGGTCAGGGACCTGTCCCGCTGAAGTCCCGGATGACCCCCGACAAGGGAAGCGAGGGCATGCCGAAGGCCGTCCTCGACCGCTCTGCGCGGGTGCGCGCAGCGGTCGGCAGGTACCGCAGGTTTCCGGGGTGACGAACTGCGCGGGCGTCGATCGCCGGCAGGGCCTCGGCCAGCCAGCGAGCCGGTTCCTCATCCGGGCGCAGCGGTCGTGCCCCAAGAAGCTTGAGGCGGCGGACGACCCCGCCACTGCCTGCCTCTCGCCCGGTGGCCTTGGCCTTGGACCGCACGGGAGTCCCTGAACCGTAGGGTTTCGCGCACGAGTTGGCGGCGGTGGATCAGACGTCACCAGAGGCGTCCGGGCGGACGGAACCAGGCCCATCGCGCGCACCTCGCGTTCTGGCTCGCTACTCGTCCCAGGGGCGGGAAGGCACTCGGGGCCGCCGGCCGTCAGGATTTCGTCCAGGCGCTCCCAGAGCACAAGCACCGGGTGCTCCTCGGACAGCTCGCGAATGGCTTCCGCCATCAAGGCGTGGAGCTCGTGTTGATCGCGTCGCGTCGCGCCGCTGCCGGGGGCAACGTCTGGCTGTTTGACTGGCGTGCACATGAGCCAGGTAGCCGTCGTCCCCGCGGAGTCGGCAAGCCGACCGGGGGCAAGCCGCGGTGGCCCTGGCCTTGGGCGCCTGTGGCCCGACAACAAGATCCACTGTCAGTGCTGGGCGGCACCATGGCACCCATGACGAGGAAACCCGACCACCAGGCCGAGCGGCAGATCCCGGTATGGGCCGACACTGTCGGGCCCGGCTGGGCCGCCATCCTCGGCGGACCCACCAGGACCTCCTCGCGCTCGATCCGCACTACCGCATCGAATCGTTCAGCACGAAGCTCGGCGGCCTGCGCCTTCAAGTGGCCGACCGATTCCGTGAAGGCGAGTTCGACGGGGAATTCGCTGACCGGGTCGCCGCCTTGACCGACGCGGCGGAGAGCTTCTCGGAGCAGACCTGCGAGTTGTGCGGGGCGCCCGGACGCATCCGCTTTCGCGGCGAGGGACCGCAGATCTGGATGCAATCAAGCTGCGAGCAATGCCGCACCCGGCCCACGCATCCTGACCGGCACGACGTTCACCAATCCCGCCATCCCGCGAGTCCGTGAAGGCCGGCCGAGGAAGACTGGGACTGACTCCTCCCTGGCTCCCGCCTCATGCCCCGGGCCCGGCGGCTTCTTGAGAAGATCGCATCCCTGACCTCATGGAACTGCGCCGTGCGCACGTTCCCGACCAGTTCGAAAGAAGCACCGCGTGAGTGACTCCGTGCAGCAGTGGGACGACATACTGGCCGATCTCCTGGTGGAGTGCGGCCACTGCCACGGCCCCATGTCGCCGCTCCCGGCCGGGAGCGCAGAGCCGGCCTACGAGTGTCTGCAGAAGGCGCACGATATGTGCTCCCAGGCGACGATGCCTTCGCTGGAACTCGAGGACTACGTTGCCCACCAGGTGCTGGGCGAGATGGCCAAGCCCGCCGTCGCGGACGCGCTGACCCAGGCCCTGTTCACGATGGTCGAGACGGACCTGTCCACCCTGGGGGAGGACGTCACGGCCTGGGACGCTCGCGCCGACGTCCCCGCCGATGAGATCGAGCCCAGGCGCCGTGAACTGCATGCCGAGCGTCTCAACCTCAACCGCTTCATGGACGAGGACACCTTCAGCCCTCGCTGGCTGGCCGAATGGTGGGATCACCGTGCGGCCGAGGCGCCGCACCGCAAGCGGCAACTGTGTGCCTCGTTCTTCTCCCGGATTGAACTCCTTGCCGGGCCGGCCCCCGAGCCCGGCGCCCTCCACGACGACCGGGTCGTCCTGCACTGGAAGACCTGGGACGATCCGGCGGGCGGCACTGGGATCGAGGGCCCGCAGTGATCCCCTCCCCGCACCGGACCAAGGGAGGCGGCCCGTTGGTGGGGGCCCGCCGCACCGGCGAGATCGGGCCCTTCGGAGCGTACGGCAGAGACAACGACGAGGCACTGGAGCCGCACATGGCCATGGAATTGAAGACCACCGATGACCCTCGCTTCGTTGAGATCCACGACGAGCAGGGCTGGATAGGCCACATTCTGTACGTCGAGCCCGAAGAGGAGGGCGACACAGTCCAGGGCTGGAGCGCGGAACTGCGCGGGTTCCACTACGGACTTACGCGCAGCACCGACTTCTACGACACTGCGCCCGAAGCCTTCGCCGCCGCGGCGCCCCTGTACAAGGAACTCCTCGAAGTCCGGCGCACCGCCGAGCGTTTCCACCGCAACACCCCGGTCCGCACCATCAGCACACCCATGGGCGGACAGCCCCGCTGAGGGCGAATGGGCGCGAACCGTCGCCGGGTCAAGGAGTCGCTCCTCCAGCGGCGGCCACAGCGCGACTCCGCCATCACGCCACACCCGCCCGGCTCTCAAGACCCGTCGATGGGTTCTGAGCTGGGAGGGAGGGTGAGACCTGCAGCGACAGGGTGCGAATGGACGCGAAGGAGTGTTCGTCACCCAGCGTGGTCCACCGTGCTCAGGCTTGCGCGGCCGAACCCTCCCGCTCGCCGTGCGCGATCAGCAACTTGTCGCCAGAAGGCGAGGGTTGGGTGAAATCGCCGCGCGGGAAGCCCTCGATCCAGATGGGCCGGTGCTCGTCGACGCTGGCGTAGTACTGGTTGCGCCAGTGGCCGCGGACCCAGTGGCCGGCGGGCGTGCGGCCGTCGGCGGCGGCGCGGACTGCGGCGAGTTCGTGGGCGGCGGTCTCGGGGCGGCGCAGTGCGATGCGGCGGAAGCTCTCGGGGCGGATCTTCGCGTTCCGTGCGATGGCGCGCACCGACTGGTGGATCTTCGGCGAGTCCTCGCGGGTCAGGGGCTGTTCGGCGAGCGCGGACAGGGCTCTCAGGATGGAGACGCTGTGCGTACCCGCCTCCGCAGGCGCGTCCCACGGCACGAAGTAGGCGAGGTGAGGGAAGAGCCCAGTGAGTTGCACCGTTACGCCGTTGACGTCGTAGGTCCCGGATGGGTAGCGGATCCAGGTGAAGGCGTTGACGCCGTCATCCACGCACGCCCAGGTGATGGCGCTGACCGACGGCTGGTCCGGGCGCGACGATGCGAAGGCGGCTGCCGGGACGGGCTTGGCGAAGAACAGAAAGCCGATGGGGGCGAGGAACTCGTCGCGCCTTACGCACTGTTGGGGGAAGGTCTGGGCGGCAGCCGTCACCATGTCGCACATGGCCGCGTCCGCGTAGATGGTGTCGGCGTTCTGCCACGACTCCAGAGGGATCAGCTCGTCCGCGGTGAAGAGGGCCATCCGTTCCTCGAGCGAGGCGGACGGCCACTGCTCGGGCCACACTCCCGGCCCGTACTCCGGGAGCCCGTCGGCGGCCAGATAGCGAAGCCACTGCTCGGAGCCGAACCACCCTGTCAGCGCTGCCTTGAGGCGGATCGCATCGGCCGGCGTCACATTCTGGGCGGCCTGCGCGTGGAGCCGAGCACGGAACCCGGCGGCGCCGCCGGATGAGTCCGGTCGGGTTGCCCCCGAACGGCCCCTCTTCATCCGCTTCGTCCTGGTGATGGAGTGGCGCTGGGTCACGATGCGCCTTCCTCGCCTGCCGGGTCGTCCGGTGAGGTCGCCCGCCAGTCCTCCCGGGTCCTGCGGCCGAGGGCCTGCTCCACAGCGGCGACTTCGCCATGACCGTAGGCGGTGCGGATCCCGGAGATCGACATGCCGGAGGCGGCAGCGAGGTCGGCGAGCTTGTAGGGGCGCGGGCGGGCGAACTCCCGCCCATAGGCGACCAGTCGGCGGATCTCGTTCTCGGCCTGCGACTTGCGGTAGCGGGCCATGCCGATTGCTGACAGCAACGGCTCGTTCTCCTGCCAGTCTCCGTCGGCCGCGGCTTCGAGGTTGCGGATCAGCCCCTCCCGCTCGGCCTGGATGGAGTGGCAGACATCGTTGAAGACGTCGTCGGGCACGTCCCCGGGGGCGGGCATCGGGTGGCAGATCGCGGCGATGTCGGTGAATACGTTCATGCCGTACAGCATGCACCAAGAATTACGATGAGCGCAATGGATTGCGCTCATCGTAAATGGCCGAGGTGTCGGGATTGCCGTGGGACGCGGAGGGCGCTACGCGCGCGGCTCAGGGATGCGGTACACGCGCTGCCCGTTGATGGATCCGAGTGCGGCGTTGACGACGGTGGGCGGAATCCAGGCGTTGCGGTAGTGGCCATCCCAGTCAGCACGGGGGCCGATCCGGGCGCGGCGCCAGTGGCCGCGGCGCAGGTGCGGCGACACGCGGCGGCCTGTGCCAGACCCGGCACCCGACGCTGGGGCTTTGGTTTCGGCGGGGTCCGCGGAGCGGGTGAAGGAGAGGACGCGTACGCCGCCGAGGAGTCCTTGGCGCTCCTGGCGGGCGTTGGTCGCGGTGGGGCGACTGGTGGGAAGCGGCGTCGTTTCGGGGGTGGTCCACGAGGCCCAGGCCAGGGCGGCCGCCAGGTTGGTGATCGTGTTGGACAGCGTGGACAGGGAGCGCCAGCCGGGCAGGGCGGCACGGGTCATCGTGGTGCGGCTCGTGCCGGGGATGCGCAGCAGCCAGATCATCTCGTCGGCGAGGTGTCCGTCTTCGTCGGCGAGGAGGACGAGGCCGTCGACGAAGGCGCCGCGCGCGTAGGCGGCGTGCACGACGGGCACCGGGGGCGGGGGCGAAGCGAGGTTGATGGCCAGGCCCTGGCCGCGCGTCTCGGCGGCGGCGCACGCCTCGTCGACGGGGAGCCCGCTGGGTGCCATCTCGAGGGTGCTGGCGATGTACGGATGCCACAGGCCGCTGCGGGGCTGGAGATGCAGGGGCGCGCCGAGGGCCAGCAGGCAGGTGCGGAAGGGCAGTCGGATGTCGTCGAGCGCGTCGCCCTGGGGCGGGGTGCTGTCGGCGACGCCGGCGCAGGTGGCGGTGGGGATGTAGAAGGGGACCGCGTCAGCGGCGACGTGCCCGAGGGCGGTGACCTGGGCGCGCAGGGTACGGCTGGCGTAGCTGCGGGTGTCCAGGCCGATGCTTTCCTCGCGCAGTCCGTCGGCGGAGGCGGCCAGCGCGTCCTGGCCCAGGACCGCGCCGAGGGTCAGCGCGCGCAGCGCGATGGCGTCGCCGGGGGCGGCGGGTTCAGTGCGCTGCTGGGGGTCGCCCCAGCGTCCGCCGACCGCGAGTACGCGCATGTCCCGCTCGAAGACCGGTGTTGCGGCATCGTGCAGCTGGTCGACGGCGACGGCGGGGTCGTGGAACTCCTCGTTGATCAGGCGGAGGAGTTTGAGCGCGAGGGCCATCTGGCTGCCGATGGTCTCCGGGAGTCCGAAGGGTGTGGTCCCGGGCGGAGTCGGCTTGGTCATGACCAGGCCGCCTTCGGGGGTGGCGCTGTTCAGGTCAGCGTCGAGGATGTCGGAGAGCTGGCGCCAGATGACGGGACCGTGGATCTGCTCGGCGCGCGCGGTGTACATCGGCGTGGTCTGGCCGACGGCGAGCCTGCGCAGGGTGGCCGAGTCGTAGCTCTTCAGGGCACGGGCCATCCCGGCCGGTGTGCCGCAGAACTCCATCAGCCGCTGGGCGGCCTCGCGGTCATGCTCTTCGGCGCGCTGCATCTCCAGTCCGGCGCCCATGATGTGGCGGTCGGTGGGCTTGTCGCGCGGGCCGAGCGTGGGGAGGGGGTCACCGAGCCAGGTCAGCGGCTGCCCGTCGTGGACGAGCTGCAGATGGTCGTGGGAATTGACCAGGCCGTCTACGCGGGCCGCCGTCCAGTCGATACGCACCTGCACCAGGTCATCCGCGCCCAGCTGATCCAGTGGCCGCTCGTTCAGTGCGGTCGCGACGCAGTGCGGGCCGGCCAGCAGGGCCGCCGTGCGGTCGCGGGCCTCCTCCCAGCCGACTTCGAGGTATTGGGCGAGGGCGGACCAGGACACGGTGACCGTGGCGGCGCCCGTGTCGTACGACCGCTGCAGCAGACTGCTCAGGACGATCGCGCCGTCGATGCTGCCCTTGAGCTCGCTGGACGGGCCCGGGACGACGGGCGGGTGGGGATTGAGGTGCCACTGCGAGTTGGAATCGACCTGGATGAGGCCGAGGGTGACCAGGGCGCCCAGCAGACTACGCAGGGTTGATGCGTCGCGCGCTTGGGGAACCGTGCTCACCCACTGGCGGCGCAGCTCCGTGTCCTTCGGTGGTGCGTTGGAGACGGACTCTTCCATGAGCCAGGCGGAACTATCCCACCCGCCGTAGCGAGTGATGAACTCGGTGAGGGCCTCCTCGTTGCGGCCACGCACCCGCGGATCACCGCGGACACCAAGTCGTTCCAGCTCGGCCACCGTGCCCATGAGCCAGGTCGCGGCGCGTGGCAGGACGGCGCTCCATCCCGCGATGACGAACGGCTTGGTCCAGCGGTGGTGCTCCCAGCCGAACTTGTCGTCCGCCAGCTCCGGTGAACTGTGCGGCTCCGGCGGTGCGTCGGGCTCGTCCGCGGCCCACAGGCGCTGCGCTGGGCTGTCGTCAGGAGTCTCGGACGGGGCGGGCCAGTCGGCGACCAGCGCATTGCGGGCGGCGGCCAACTCCGTGGCCGACGAGGTGGCCAGCAGGCCGCGGCCGTCCTCGCCTCGGCGGACGGCTTCCTGGTTGTCGGCGTCCGTCACCACGAGCAGCGCGCCGTCGGCGAAGCAGTCCAGCAGATCGTCATCCCGCCACGGGTCGAACGCGACCGAGACCAGGTCCCTCCCGCTGGCCAGGGAGAAGACCGCGACGAGATACCCGCCGTCCTCGGCCGACCTGAAGTCCCAGCGGACCTGCGCATCCGTACGGCCGGCCGACTCAGGAAGCCACTCACCTTGAGCTTCCGGTGCGTCGAGGACCATCACCGCCAGGGGGTGCGGATCCCCGGCAAGCTGCATGACCCGGGCCTCGCGCAGAGCCGCGACATCCCCGGTGGGCGACCACCGGGGGTGGGCGGCGGCATACAGCAGTGGGGACGCCTCCGTGGCACCGCTGCGGCCGTCGTGCTTCTGCTTCTGTCGGTCCCGCTTCCCGCGGCTGGCCTTGCCCATGGCGTACGAGCATAGAGCTCCGCGAAGCCCGCCGAAGCATCGGAGCCTACGCACACGGGGCCCTTCAGCGGGAGGTTCCTCCCCGGACCCAGACCTCTGCCGACTCGATCGAGTCGAAGTCGTTTCACCGACGGGTTCAGCCGGGGCCCCGACCTACTGGGGCGGATCCAGCGTGGACCAGCTCGGGGTATAGATAGCCTCTCGTCATGGAGTTGGAGAGCAGCAGGTCCGTCCACCAGTGCCTGGGAAGCCCGTGGTGCCAGAGCGCCGAGTACCCGGATATCCCGAACGGGCCGTACACGCCGGAGGGACAGCCGGAGCGCGACCGCGCGGCGTGGGCGGAAGTCACGGCCGACACCGATCTACGCACCCTGCCGGATCGACTCCGTGAGGACTGGTCGCTGCGATGGCTGTTTGTCCAGGAGCGGCGTGTCGGCTACAGGACATCTCGGTACTTCAGTCTTGAGCCGTTCCAGCAGGGTGCTCCGCTCGGTCCACTCGCCACCGTGCAGGTCTATGCCTCAGACCCGGCCGGCGCGGAGTGCAACCCTCGGGCGATCGGCGGGTGGGGCGGTAGCCGGAAGTCCCACGGGCTGGGTTGCCAGCATGTGAAGTCGCTGGAACCGGGGTGGCATCAGCAGCTGACCCTAGAGGAGTTCCTTCCCCTCCTGCCGCTGCCGCATCACCTTGTGTCGTACGAGCCGTTCTCCCCGCAGGACCGAGCCTGGCACGAGCAGCGTGACCGGTGGTGTGTGAAGTGCGGCGGATACGAGATCCGTCGCTTCACGGACGAGCAGTGCGAGTACTACGCGGCTGCGGTCGAGGCGGCAAACGCGGCGGACGTCCAGTAACTCGCCGCGCGCCCTGAGCTCCTGACTTCGACCACCGGAGGTTGGCATGGACGGGAAAACGCTCGTCGACTTCTTCAACAAGCCGGGGCGCTATCCCCACAACAGCGTCCGAGGAGACAGCTCACTCGACCCGGTGCACGTCGGTGACCTCAAGAACGCCTGCGAGCGGGTGAGCCAGCTCGTCGAGCAGCTGCGGCTCGACGAGTTCTGTCTGCGGACGGAGAACTGGACCGGCCTGGTCGTGGTGTACGCGATGGACAACCCGGAGCCGCGGGGCCGGCTGCGCGCGGCCCTGGAGAAGGACGGCTTCGAGGTGACGGAGCGCCACAACGAGTACGGCACGTCCCTGGAGGTTCACCTCCAGGACCGCCATCTGACCCACACCAGGAACGACTTCGTCGTGAACACGATCGCCGAGGTCATGCCAGAGGCGGCGACCATCGCCGACCTCCAGGACGGCGTCACGCAGCGTCTCGGCCACCCGGTGCCAACGAGCCTCCTCCACACGCAGATCCGGATCTTCAACATGTCCCTGATGATGCGGCGGAAGGGCGTCCCGAGGCGGGCAGACTCGACGGTCCCCGAGGGGCTGGAGCGCCTGGTGACCGCTGCCTTCGAGAGCGACGTGATCCCGCCGCTGTGCACGCGGTTGCCGATCGAGTAGCTGGTGACGTCAGCTGCGATGTAGGCCAGTGCGGACGGCAGACAGGCTTGGCCGCGAGGTTCACGTCGATCCGGGCGAGGTCGTACACGTCACGTTCGAAGACCGCTGTGTCGGCGCCGAGCCAGTACAGCAGGATCGTGAGTGTGCGGGTGTTCTTCTTGTGGTCCGGCCGCTGCCCCGGCCGTTCCCGAGTGAACTCCTCGACCAAGTGGCGGGCGTTCGCGGTCAGCGGCGGCTCGCCCGGAGGCGCGCTCCGCAGCCGGCCCAGTAACGGGGCCCAGTCCCGCCGAAGGGTGAACAGCGTCTGCTGCCCACGGCTCGTATGCAGAGCAGGGCGTCGCTCGTCGTAGTCCGGCATCTGTTTGTCGGTCACTGGGAACGCCTCGAACGGCCCGCCCTTGCCAGTGGGAAGCGAGATCACCAGCTGCGTGAACCGCCGGGAGGCGGGGCGGGCCGAGATCAGCGAGAACTGCCGACGGTGGCCGAGGACCGCCTTGTCCGCCGGGAGTTGGGGCGAGAAGATCAGAGGCCAGTGATCACACCATCAAGGGGGAAGAGCTCGGTGAGCGCCTCACTGCTATCACCGGCCGGATGGCTCGTCCTGGGGCTGCCCTGGCCGACGGAGACCCGCGACGGCCGGGGGGAGTGCGCGGTCGCCATTGCCCCGCCGATGATCCCCCGCTCTCTCATCAGTAAGGGCACCGGCATCGCGCTCGACCTCGCCACCGGCCTGGCCCGTGACACGAACGACGGCCCGGGCGAGGCCGTGTTCTTCTCCGACGTCACCCTCTGGCTTGACAGCCAGGGCAAGACCTGGGCAGACCTCGGCATCGACTACGAGGCCGTCATCGACGAACTCCTGAACGCGCAGGTGCCGCAGCTCTACCTCACGCTCACGCAGAAGGCCCACGCCATTCTGTGTGACGCCAGCCGCGAAGGCCTGCGCCTGCACTACCCAGGCGGCGACGTCGAACACGTCACCCCGCAGCTGCGCCAGGACGTCCACGACGGCATCGCCCAGAGCCTCATCCGGGACTGGCCGGTGTACATCCAGGGCCTCATCGACAGCGGCGCTCTGCAGACCCGGTGAACCTGATACATGCCGGCCGACCCATCCTGGCCTTCCTGAGTGATGATCCCCGGCTTCGCTGGCCTGCCTGCAGTTTCCCGGGCGAGCACGGCGCCTGCTTCGGTGTGCCGTGGGATCCGTACGACCAGTGTCTGGCCCATCTGGAACCGGAGGAACGCAGGCAGGCGCTCGGGGCGCTATCGCCCGGCGCCGCGGTGGACTGCCGCGGTGTGCCCTTCACCCGCGAACTACTGGAAGAGCTCAAAGCGGCGGTCGGCAACACCTTCGGCGCTGCAGACTTCGGCCGGGCCCACTTCCTGGAACTGGCCGACTTCACGGGCGTCACGTTCAACGGCGAGACGTTCTTCTGGTGCGTCCAGTTCGCGGACGACGCCCTGTTCTACGACGTCAGCTTCAACGGCGAGGCGATCTTCGAGGAAGCCGTCTTCGAGCAGGACGGCGCCTTCGAGCACGCGGACTTCCACGGCTCCGCGTGGTTCCAGGACACGCTCTTCGCCTCGGACGCCGACTTTGAGCACGCCAGGTTCGCCAGCGGGGCATTGTTCTCCCGCGCCCAGGTATTCGGTGGGGCCCTCTTTAACGGCGTGACGTTCACCGACGGGATCGTCTTCGTCTCGGTACAGATCGAAGAGACGGCATGGTTCACCGAGGCGACGTTCGGCCGTGACGCCGTCTTCGCTGGGGCCCACTTCAAGGGCGACGCCCACTTTCCCGACACGACGTTCACCGGGCCATTGGTGGGCCCCATCGTCTGCGGCGGAGTGCTGGACTTGAGCCGGGCCGTCCTGACCTGCCCGATCCGCATACGGATCGCTGCCGCGCAAGTTCTCCTGGAGGCGGCGCAGATCAACACGGCGCTTACCCTCGACGTCCGCTACGCCCACATCGATCTGCTGGACGCTGTGCTCTCCCAGCCCGTCGCCATCAACTGTCACCCCCGGCCGTTCCCTTTCAACGACAGCCTGGTCTCCGAAGACCCGCTGACTGGACAAGACCCTCAGCCGTCGATCGGCATGTTGGCGGGCGTGGACGTCGCCTTCCTGGCGCTGTCCGGAGTGGACCTGTCCGCCTGCCTGTTCACCGGCGCCCATCACCTCGACCAGCTGCGCTTCGAAGGTCACGTCCCTTTCGCTCAACCGCCGGCCCCTTGGACCCGCCGCCGGACCATCGCCGAAGAACACCACTGGCGCGCCCTGCCCCTCCCCGGTCGACGCACCGCACGGACCCGGGGCTGGCAGCCCGGCCCCAACCACCCCGACCCGGCCACGCCCCCCGGGCCCAAGGAGTTGGCCGCCACCTACCGGCAGCTACGCAAGGCCCTGGAGGACGGCAAGAACGAGCCCGGCGCTGCGGACTTCTACTACGGCGAGATGGAGATGCGCCGTCTGGACCAAGACACCCCCTTCGGTGAACGCATCCTGTTAAACGCCTACTGGCTGATCTCCGGCTACGGCCTGCGCGCCTCCCGCGCCCTGGCCGCGCTCGGTGTCGCGATGGTCCTGACCGTGGTGCTGATGATGCTGTGGGGCCTGCCCAATCCGACGCCGAAACAGACAGCGACCGGCACCATGCCCGCCCCCGGCAGCCGAATCCACCTCGTGATCGACAAGAGCGACCCAACCCTGGCCGGATCCCTCAGCCAGCGCTGGACCGCTGACCGCGCAAAGGACGCCGGGCACGTCGTGCTGAACTCCGTCATCTTCCGCTCAAGCGACCAGGACCTCACCAGCGCTGGTACCTGGATCGAGATGTTCAGCCGCTTCAGCGAACCAGTCCTCCTCGGACTGGCCGCACTGGCGGCACGCGGCCGGATCAAGCGCTGACGAGGCCCACGGACCATCTACAACAAGGCGCGTCCATCACGGAACGTCACCGTAGAGCCAGGCTGTCAATCCCTCCTGTATGGCATCGCAACCGCACCTCACAGCACAACGGACAACTCCTTCACTCCTCGTTGAACATGTCCGCACCCGCATAAGCGAGGACGACCCCGCGCACCCCGCTCTCCGCTGCGAGGCGCAGGGCTCGGGATACCAGGAACGTCTCACCGGGGGCCGGCACGGAGTCGCTGACGATCAGGCGAGCCAGTTCAACGCTCTGCGCGTACTGGCAGTCCGGGGAAGGGGACGGTCAGCACGCGCTCGTTCATCGGGGAGGCGAGCACTACGACCCCGACCAGGACATGCCCTTGCACGGTCTGATCGTCTGGGCCGGGCACGGCCTCGGTGTCCAGCATCCCGAACCGGTGGATGGCCGCGGGCCACCCGGACAGGTGGTTCTGTGAGGTGGTGCTGGGCCGGCGGCAGATGCTGCCCACGCCGACGAGGGGCTCTTTGGTCAGGTTGACGTCGGCCGCCGCGAACTTCTCGACGCACCGGGCGTAGTGGGGACGAAGCCATCCCTGGACCACCGGGATGATCGGAAGCTCGGGAGCGAGGTCGCGCAGGGTCAGGAAGTTCGCGATGGTGAGGTCCTGGTGCTGGTCGATCGACAGGCCGGTCATGCGCAGCGGCTGGTCCTCGCACATGAGATCTTGCTGGCTGGCAGGACAGCTGGCCCACCTCATCCCTGTACCTGCGGATCTGCCTTACGTACTGCTGCGGTGTGGTGCGCCATTCGCCGAACTTGGCGATCTCGGTGAAGCCACTCTGTCGAGCGCCCACGGGCTGCTGGCTCTCGGCAGGGTTTTGACGCGGGCAAGCTGGCGGTTCGACACGAACATCGGCACGCGACTCTCCTTGAGCCAGTGCGGGCGGTGGACGCCGAGCCAGAACGTCGGCAGCGGAGGCGCCGCCGGAGTGGGTTGCGCTGGGGCGAGCGCGGACATGGGCTCTCCGTAAGTTGTTGGGTGGCCCGGGAGGGCCGGATGTGGCTTATGGGCTCTTGCCGTCAGTGGCTCCCCCGGAGTGGCCGTCCGGCTCTCCGGGGCGCCCTGGCTGCTGATTGAGATATGCGCGCTTCGTGCGGTCGCTGATTACGGAGATGACAGCGGGGTGTTCCTCGGGCCGACGACATGTCGTGGGATGCGAGGAGGGGCACGTGAGCGAGCGGAAAGAGCAGGTCTGGGCCGGTGTCGATGCCGGTAAAGGCCATCACTGGGCGGCCGTGGTCGACGAGACCGGCGCGACGCTCTGGTCGAAGAGGATCGACAACGACGAGGCGGCGATCCTGACCGCGCTCGGCGAGATCCTTGACCTGGCGGACCAGGTCCACTGGGCGGTGGACATCTCTGGCACGGCCTCCGCACTGCTGCTCGCACTGCTCTCGGCCCACGGCCAGCAGGCCGTCTACGTGCCAGGCCGCACCGTCAACCGCATGTCGGGCGCATACCGGGGCGAGGCGAAGACCGACGCCCGCGACGCCTACGTTATCGCCGAAACCGCCCGCCACCGCAGTGACTTCGCCGCCATCGACGTGCCCGCCCAACTCGCCGCCGACCTCGCACTGCTGACCGCCCACCGCTCCGACCTCGTGGCCGACCGGGTGCGGATGATCAACCGTCTCCGCGACGTGCTGACCGGCATCTTCCCCGCACTGGAGCGGGCCTTCGACTACTCCGCCCACAAGGGTGCGCTGGTCCTGCTGACGGGCTACCAGATCCCGGCCGCGATCCGTCGCCGCGGCCGGGCGAGGCTGACGGCCTGGCTCGCCAGCCGCGACGTCCGAGGCGCCGACACGGTCGCCGCGACCGCGCTGGAGGCCGCGCAGGCTCAGCAGACGGCGCTGCCCGGCGAGGACATCGCCGCGCAGATCGTCGCCGACCTGGCCGCGCAGATCCTGGCCCTGGACGACCGGCTGAAGCGAATCGACCAGCAGATCCGCGAGACGTTCCGCAGCCACCCGCAGGCCGAGATCATCGAGTCCCTGCCCGGCATGGGCCCGATACTCGGAGCCGAGTTCGTCGTCGCGGCCGGCGACCTGTCGGCCTACGCCGACGCAGGCCACCTCGCCTCGGCGGCCGGGCTCGTGCCCGTCCCGCGCGACTCCGGCCGCCGCACAGGCAACCTGCACCGGCCCAAGCGCTACAGCCGCCGCCTGCGACGGGTCTTCTACCTGTCCGCGCAGACCAGCATGATGCGCGAAGGGCCGAACCGGGACTTCTACCTCAAGAAGCGCGGCGAGGGCTGCAAGCACGTCCAGGCCGTCATCGCCCTCGCGCGCCGACGGGCGAGCGTGCTGTGGGCCCTGCTGCGCGACGGGCGAGTCTTCACCTCCGTCCCGCCGGTCACGTAGGCGGCTTGACTTCGTCATTGAGACTCCGGGTGCCAGGAGGGGTGTGGATGTGGGACGTGCGACCACGCGGGGCATGGGCCGTGGCCGTGGCGGGATCCACCAGCCGACGCCCTTGTGCTGCTCGGCGGCGAGCTCCCGCAGACGGCCTTGGAGCCGGGTGGCGGCATCGGCCCCGCAGCCGTACCGCTCGAATACGGCTCGGGACGCGACAGAGTGGGAGCCCGCGGAGGCGAGGCAGGCCCCTGCCCGACACGGAGCTGGGTGAGGGCGCGCGTGGCTTCGACAAGCCGTGCCGCGTCGATGACCGGTGCGAGCCCGGGGCCGAGGTTGAACTGGCGGGGAGCGGGCTGTTATTTCGGCGCGCCTGCGCGTCAGGAGCGGCCGTGGCGGCGGCAGTTCCCGGCCCGCCGGGGCTGGCGCCAACGGGCCGGATTGGAGGCGTTAGAGCATCCGGTCACTGCCCGGCTGCGTCTGAGGGCAGCGGCGCCCGGTCCAGTTTGAAGAGGCACCGGCCAAGCTCCTGCGCGGACCACTTCAACGGGCCCCCGAGCGCGATCCGCTGCCCTTCCGACATGCCGCCGGGACCGTGGCACACGTGGACCATGCGGGGCGCCTCGCCCTTCTCGGGGAGACGTGCCCACCGTGCGGGCCACGGAGCGGCGAACGCCGTGCACGTCGGGCAGTCAACGCGCTCCCGGCCGTCCACACACGTGGTGCAGTCGTCCTGGCATCACCACCGTGCCGCTTCCATGGCTTTGTCGTCGCCGTGCGCAGCGATGTACGCCCCCTGGAGCGCCGTACCGTCCTGTACGGCAACCGGCGCCGGAGCAGGCTCCGTGTCGGCGTCCAGCACCCACGTCCCGCCCTCGCTCTCCCACCCGTCGACGTCCACCACGTCGACGTCCGGCACGGGCGGCATGTCCTCGGCCAGATCGGCGACCGCCCGGCACGTCTGGGCGACGGTGGCGTTCATCGAGTGCAGCGTGGCCACCGTGTCCATCCGCTTCCCGCCCACGTATCCGGCCGACGCGGTGACGTCGTACGCGCCATCGGTCCACACCGCCCGCAGCTCCCCGGCCACCCTCCCGGTAGCGGTACCAGCGGCCCTCACCGTCACCCGGCGCCTATCGGCGGTGCGCTGCAACGCGACCGTCCACCCGTTGCCCATGGCCGCGTCGGCGAGCCGTACAGCGGCCATCGGAAGCCACACCCCCGGAGCGGTCTCAGTCTCCGCCAACACCCCCGCATCGTTGGTGTACACCCACGCCCGGTCCCACTCCTCGAACGTCGCTTCCGTGATCTCACGCCCCGCCGCAGGTGCCTTCGGAGCCTTCCACGAGGTGACCAGCGGCTTACCGGCCGCGCCGATCGCACGCCGCAGATCAGAGCCCGGCCCCTTCCCGCCCGTCTTGGCCCGACCAGCCACGTCCCGCACCGTGAGCTTGCGGCCCTCATCACGGGCCGCGACCGCATCACCCAGAGCGTCCACCCACAGCGTGGCCGCTTCCCCAAGATCCGCAGGCATCCGCCCCGCGTCCTGGGAGCCGTCCCACGGCATCGGGAACGTCACCGCACAGCCCCCGTCGACCGACACCCACGCCCCACGCCCGGCCGGAACATCCCCCGACACGGCAGCATCCAGGAACCGGCGCCCGGCGGCCGACCGCTCCGCCACCTCCACCACTTCCGCTTCCAGCTCGGCTACCGCACGCTCACACGCCCGTACCGCACCCTTCGCCGACTGCTGACGCTGCATCGCAGCGAACGACGCAGACTGGGCACGCCCGTACCAGTCGCGGGACGTCTCCGCGCCCACCCACACCAGTTCGCCGAGCACCCCCGCCGACTGGCGCACCTCCCGATGCAGATCGTTGGCGTCCCGACGCCACGCCTCACACGTCTCGTAGTCCTCCTGCGCGGCCACCATGCGGTCCTGGGCGCGCTCCAGTTCCCGCCGCACCCCTTCGAGGCGCACCGACCGCGAAACACGCACCATGCCCGGGTACGGGCCACGGAACGCCACAGGGAACACACCGCCCCGCTCGCCATGGCAGATGATCATGACCGCGTCATCCGGAACGGCCCCGCCCTCGGACTCCCACACGTCCACACCGCCCGGGTCCGACACGACGTCCGGCGCGCACGCCACAACCGCCGCAGCGTTCAGGGCGTGCGCGCGCGCCTCCTCGTACCGGTAATCGGCGTACGCCTCCACCACCGTGCGTGCGTTCGCGATCTCCGGCCCGTAGAACTCGACTGCCTCATGCACCGCCGCCACGGTCCCCACGCGCTCCGCATCCCGAGCAGCGTCCGACAGAGCATGCTGCGCATCCTTCGTGGCCACCGTCGCCACCTCATGGGCGTGAGCATTGCCGTGCGGCACGTGCTCACGCTCCATACGGTCCTGCGACCACAGGTGAGCAATCACCCGGACGTCGTCCCGCATCGTCGCGAACAACAGCCGGTACGCAGCCTCGAACGCCTCAGCGTCGGCCGCGTCCTGGTCGCCGTCCTGAACGGCGCCGTCGTGGCCGATGAGGTTCATGTGTTCCATCTTTTCTCGACCGCCCCATGGGGGCAGCGTCCCTCGCCTTCGTTGTGTTTGGGCGGGTGGGTTGCGGCGATGTCCGGTGCGGAGGCGCGGGCCGGGGTGGTGCTTGTGGCCCGCGCCGCACGTGCCGACCGGCTCACGTGCTCAGGTAGAAGGACCGCCCTCGGCACACGAACCGGACCGGCCCCGTGGCGTTGATGATCAGCTGGTACGCCTCCTGCTCGGAGACCGAGCCCGCCTCCGCCACGGTCTCGTCGAACCGGGTCTGGCCCTGGAGGTAGCGGATCAACTCGTACTTGGCCACCGGCCCGTCGAGCAGAATCGTCGACCCGCACGGGGAGTGGGAGTCGGTCAGGCCACGCCCGATCCATCCGGCCGAGAGCTGGCCCCGTGCCGGGAACGGAACGCGACCCGCGAGGTGCCGGGCGACGGCTTCGTGGGCGCGCTGGTCCCACATTCCGTCCCAGACGTCGCTCGCGTTCCTGGCCTCCACGTCGTACGCCGCCAGGGCCCGGCGCATGTTCAGGTACTCGTTGTCCTCGCGGAAGTGCCGGGACGTGGACCAGTCGCCGTTCGCATCGAAGCCGTCGTCCATCGACTGCCCGTCGTGCTGGCGGCCGACCATCCAGTGTCCCGTGGACTCGTCCGCGCCGAGCCACACACCCTCGAAGGAGCCGCGCCACGGTCGCCGTGCCTGGTCGACGACGGTCCAACCCCGGTGCTGCTCGCCGGTCTTGATGCGCATGTGTGTCTCCTGGCCCGTCTCGTTGTTAAGGGAATGTGTGGGGCGCTCAAGCCGAGGGGCGAGCAGCACCAACTAAGACCACAGTACATCTTGAAATCAGAATAGGCAATCTCCCGCTCTTCTCGTGCCCTCCGGAGCCAGGGCGCCGACTGCCGGGCATCGCTCGGTGCTTCAGCATCTCGTCCGGAACTTCAACAAGGAGACGCCTACTTGGCGTTGGCCCAGGTCAGGGAGGTGAGCCCTGCCGTCAGAGTGCGGATGCTGAAGGACTGGATGAGATGGAACGAGGCTTCGGCAGTGCGCTACGAAACTTCAGCGCGCAGGTCAGGGACCTGTCCCGCTGAAGTCCCGGATGACCCCCGACACCGACTACGCGGCATCGGCTCGGCCTCCGGCGGCGAAGGCGGAAACCGTCAGGGCCGGGACGGAGAAGCGAACTTCCGCGTGGCGCGGTCGGATTGCGGCCGCAGGCCGGGGTAGGCGGCGGCCAGGACCTCCTCGGCGAGGAGGGCGGGCTGGCGCGAGTAGGCGAGGGTCTCCTGCCCGTCGCCGGACTGCACCACGGCCAGATCCGCATGCCGATCGGCGACCTGGTGCAGGGCGCGGCGGAGGTCCTGGTTGCCGGTGAGCAGGAGCCGACCGGGCCCGAGTGGATCGGAGGCGAGCCGGGCGAGGCTGATGGAGCCGGGCGCGGGGCCTGCGGTACGGGCCGCGAAGTCCAGGCTCGCGTACGCCTGGACGAGGGTGGAGCAGCGGCGGCCGGCTGCGCGGCGGACGGCCACGCCGTGGCTCCGGTCGGCAGTGCCACCAGCGGGGGGTTCGGGGTCGAGCAGGTGCAGAGTGCGGAAGGGGTTGGAGAGTTCGTCCTCGACACCCGCTGCGGTGTGGTCCCGGAGCGCGTACATGCTGACCAGGCAGGCAATGTCCGTGGCGAGTACCGATCGGGCCGGGGTCTTGTGGCCGGCGGCTTCGGCGGCGGCCGCGAGGCGCCCCTGCAGTTCCGTTCGGCTGTACCGGCTGATCGGGGAGTACCCGAAGAGGTAGCGCCAGCTGGGCACATGGCACTGGTCGGCGCTCACCAGCCACCAATGAAGCAGCCACAGGCTGGCGTCGTGCTCAAGGTAGGGGTCTGCTCCGGTTTCGTCGTCCAGGAGCCAGTGGGCCCGGTCTGTGGGCACCAGGTCGCGGCCGTCCCGGGTGGCCAGTCCGAAGGCCTGGGACCAGAATCCCATAGCCGGGACCATGCTCTTGCCGACTCCGAGCACGACGGTCGCGTCGGGGCGGCGCAGGGCGGCGTGGTCCTGGAGCAAGGCGAGGTAGACCTTGCGGACCCACCCGTCGCGGGGTGGGTAGTCGCGGTGCCGGCCAAAGGCGGGCAGGCAGCCGGTCATGGGGGTGCGGTTCGACACGGTGCTCCGTTGGTGAGGCTCAGTCGAGCGAGAGGGGGCTGCGGTCGGAGAGGGTGAGTCGGCCGACGAGACGCGCGAGGGGCTGCGCCCAGTCGGCCGGGGTGTCGCGGATGAGGAAGTCCTCGCTCCAGGTGGTGCCGTCGCCGATGAGTGGCTGGCTGGTCAGGTGGGCCTGCCGCAGGCGGGTTCCGGCGGGGGCGAGGTCGAGTTCGTAGGACCGGGTCTCGGTGTCGATGTGCCAGGACAGAAGGCCCTCGGCGTCGTGGCATCCGCAGGTCGGCATGTACACGTGGGTCCGGCTGGGGATGGGCAGGACGGCGCGCAGCGCCTGAGTCACGGCCTGGCTTTCCGTGTGGTCGTGGACTTCCGCCACGTTTCCTCCTTCGGGCCCGGCCCACGGGGCGTGGGCGGGGCGAGGCGGCTACCTGCTGGCCGTGAGCGCGTTCAGCAGCTGGTCGGTGGTGCGTGTGGCGATCGCGAAGACGATCAGTTCCATGACGTTGTCCCGGTGGCGGGCCATGTCGCGCTGTCGGGCGAGGGCTTCCTCGGCCAGGTCGGGTTGGGCGAGGACGTTGCCGCACCCGACGACGGCGCGGGGGCCCAGCCCCCAGACCAGGGAGTTGACGGCGGCCCCGGCGGCAGCCAGCGGATCGAGTTCGAGCATGACCCACCCGGAGTCTGCCGGGTCCATGCCATCGCGGCGGAGGTCCTGGGCTGCGGAGCGGAAGAGCCCTCCGGTCCCGGCGGTCGGCTCGAGCGCCCACTCGCACCGGCGGCGCCCCCCTGTGCTGCCTTCCGCCAAGACTGCGGCCATGAGATCGCTGACGTCGGGCGGAGTGTGGTGCTCGCCGAGGCTGCGCCGGGAGTGGATATGGCGAAGGCTTGTGATGACCCAGGACATCAGGTCGATCCGGGACCGCTTGGCGGGGTCGGTGTCTCCTGTGTGGTGGAGGACTCCGTGGCGCAGGGCGGCGCGGGCCACGGCCTGTACGCCGGCCAGCTGGGTGTCGTTCAGGTCCTCCTTGGTCCAGTCGAACAGCGGGCGGGCGGCGGTCCACAGGTCGGGGCGAAGGCCCCAGTAGGAGTCGGCGCTCGCGGCCAGGCCGCGCACCAGGACGCGCGGGGGCTGCGCGGCGATGTACGAGGCGATCGTGTCGGCGGCCTCGGCCCTGGGGGACTTCTGAGGCCACAGGGCGAGGGCGGCGACGACCCCTGCGGGAATGTCCAGTCGGCTGCCGCCGGCGGCGTGCCAGGCTTCTGCGACCGCTTCGCCGAGAACTGAGCCGGGGCTACGGCTGATGGTGATCGGGGGGGCAGTCGGTTGTACCGGCGTGCCGGGCACAGCTCGGGTCGGTGCAGTTCCCGGACTTCGGGGTGAGTGTTTGGTCGACGGCCCGGGTCACGAGGGCGGCGGTTGATTCAGCGGGCATGGGGCTTCCTGGGCGTGGATGTGCTGCGGTCAGAGACAGGAGTTGGGGCCCGGCCACGGGCGGGGTACCCGCCCGTGGCCTGAGCCGTGAACCTGGTGGTGATGCGCGCCGTACGGCCGTCTTCACCCCGCTCGGTCAGAGAATTCCGCGGCGGGCCAGCTCGGGCTCGCACAGGGAACACGTGCCGCACGGGGTGCGCTCGGTGCATCCGGACTGCGGGCTGTCGGCCTTGCTCAGGACCTCGGCCGCGGCGTCCTCGCGCAGGACGAACGCGGGCCACTCGCGTTCGTAGAGGAACTCGGCGGCCCACTCACGGGACTGGAAGCCGGGGATACGCGAGGCTTTGTTGGACTTGTCGGGCTGGGCGACCCACGTGGTGGTGCCCTCCACGAGGGTGTGTTCCCACACATAGCCGTACTCCGTGGTGTGGTCGGCCTTGCGCACCACGAGGAACCCGCGGGTGTAGTCGTTGTGGGCGGACAGGAAGTCAATGTGTTTGGCGAGGCCGGGCAGCATGATCACGCCTCCTGGGCGGGGTAGATACGGTGTTGGGGGATGCGGAGCCTGATCGAGTCCTGGTCCCCGCCGGCCCCTGCACCCACCCCGGGATATGGGGAGCAGTGCGGGCCCGGCGGAGAAGGCCTGGGCGGGGCGGGGCCGATCAGGCGTTCGGCAGTGCGCCCGGCGCAGCGGCGTACTTCACGCACGCGGGCATGGAGTCGCGCAGATCGGGGCCGCGCAGCCCACGGCTTCCGCGGGGCAGAAGACCGCACTTGAGACGCTCTCGACCGTCATGGAGCTGCTTGAACACCTTGTTGGCGCACCCTCCGCAGATGGCGGACGCGTTGTCGAGATCGGCGTCAAGAAGCGGTACACGGGTCGCGGGGTGCTCGCCGCGGTCGAGGTACATGCGTATCGAGCCGCGGCCGGATCGAGCCGGGGCGGGGATCAGGGGCGTGGTCATGGTGAAGGTCCTTCCTGGCGGGATCGTTCGTCGGGGCGGCGGCACGTTGGGCGTCGGTGCCGCCGGGCGGCTTCCGTGGTTACTTGGCCTTGCGCTGGTCGACCCGGTGAGCCTGTGATGCCGCGCGCATGACCTCGTCGAAGTCGAAGCCGAAGTCGTGGGTGTAGGCGCGCAGATCGTTGAGCAGCACGTACAGCGCCTTCGAGAAGGTGGGGTAGGCGTCGTCCGCCATGTGCACGCGGAGGGAGGCCGCAGCGTCGCTCGCGTGCACGTACAGGTCGAAGAGGTGGTCTTCGGCGGCCCAGTCGTCGGGGTTGGCGATCGGCTTGACGGACGGGGCGAGGTTCGGCATTGCGGCCAGAGGGCGTTCGTCGAGGCGCGCCCTGGCGTCCCCGTCGAGGCAGCGCTCGACGTCGGCGCGCATGTGGCTGGCCAGGTGCATCAAGTCGGTGGTGACGTCAACGAGGGTCAGCCAGATGTCGTTCACCGATCGCCGGTAGGCGAGAAGGGCGGCATCGACGTTGGGAACGGCAGCGACGGCAAGCATGGGAAGGCTCCTGAACAGCAACGGGGGTGATCGGGCGGGGACTTGAAGCCCTGCAATCGATGTAATCAATCTACACAATGAAAGGTGAATATGCAACGTCGGAGGCGATGTCGGGTCTCGTTCAGATCTTCAACGGGGCAGCTTGCGAACTGAGCGCTGCGCATCACTAACTCCGCACGCTCACCAGGGCCTTCAACAACCGTTTCCCAGACCGGAATGTGCGGCCCCGACCTGCGCCACATCAGGCGAGCGCCCCTTCGCTGACGCGCTGCGGCCACCGCCGATGGCGGACCGGTCAGACGTCCGTCCGGTCGACCAGGGCGTAGTTGTGGAAGTCGTCACTGTCGGCGTACCTGATCGGCTCAGCAACGGGCGCTGCAACCCAGGTGTCCACCGGGCCGAGAGCCGCCTGCTGGCCACTGAGCCACCTGTGGATATCGGGCTGGACCTCGAAGAATTCGCCGTTGTCGTCCTCGGCGTAGAACTGCGAGTTACCGCCAAACCCCAGCGCGTCCGAGTACTCCCAAACGCAGACCAGGTACGGGCCGCCCGCGTCGTGGATGCGGCTGAACACGGCCTGGACGCCCTCGGCGGTGTAGCCGTCTCGGAATCGGCCGTACAGGTCGGCGATCTCGTCGAGCACATCCTCCTGCGCCTCGGTCATGTCCCCCGCGCCCGGGACGGTCCACTCACTCCCCTGGTCGGTGTGCTCCCCGCCGTGCTGGATGATCAGGGCACGCACTGCCTCGACCGGCACGTCCACGTAACACGAGCCTTCGCGCAGACGTCCAGGGGTCAGCCACCCGTCCAGGCGGCTGTGGCGATGCCCCCAAAGCCCCGTGTTGGGGACGGTCACGCCCGGCGAGACGAAGACCTCGGGAACGGTGTGGGCGCCGGGACGTGTCCTGACGGCGATCCCCTGGCCGTCGGCGAGATGGATGCGGTTGAGCGCGGGGCTGGTCCCGTTGGCGGTGAGGCTGTCGAGTCGCGGTGTGCTGGCCATCGGATAGTCCTTCGTTCGTTGAGGTGGGTCGGGGCGGCCGGGTCGGCCGAGGGGCGCCGTCGAAGATGAGGGGTGACAGGACCTCTAACCTGCGCACTCTCACTTCAACGTCCGTCGGTGCATTGGGACTTCGGGCCACCGCAAATGAGAGTGGATAGCGGACCCACGTGCTCAAAGTGGGGCAGGCCTGCGAGGGTCACCTCTGGCTGACCTGGGCACTCTCAAGTCCACTACCACTTTGGGGTATTCACTCTCATTTACGCGCGACCCGCTCACCGGTTTCGGAAGACCGCCAGCGATGAGATCAATCTACATAATGAAACATGGATACGCAACAGCTCGGGACTGGTGACGGCAGGGACGGTCAGTCAGCGCCCCTGCACGTACCTCAGGGTTCGAGGCAGCCAGCGCAACCAGCGGCGGCGCCGGAGCCGTTCTACTCGTTCACATCGGCACCCCTGCGTGCTTGCTGCTCCCCGGGAACCCGCCGACGGGGCATCGTGCCGACGAAAACCAGAAGCGCCGTCAGCGCCGCCCCAGCCGCAGCGATCGCGCCGACACCGCTGTCCGGCTCCAGCACCCACACGCTGCCCAGGGCGACGGCTGCACTCGGCACGCCCCACGTGAGCGCCCATCGGACCCATGGGCTCGGGTTCTTCCTGCCGACTACCGGCATCAGTTCCTCCTCCTCTGGATGCCGGCCAACACCTGCATCCGTGCGTGCATTCTGCGGCCCAGAAGGGTTGGCCTCCCGGGCCGCGGGCGGTTCAGACGCGAAACTGCTCACCGTCGAAGTACGCGCCACTGGTCAAGCGGGTGTTGGGAAGGATTCCCGAGACGACCTGGGAGGGAAGGCCCGAGACGTCGGCGAGAGCTGTGTATCGGTCCAGGACCCGGGCGGCCACCCTCGTGTCGCCCCATCGGTGCCCGACCGCGTTCAGGGGGCCAAGGGCCACGTTGAGGTCGTCCATGAGCGAGAAGCCGAGTCCCTGGTAGTAACTCTCCAGCGCCGGGAAACAGTTGAGCGTCAGCAGGCCGTAACCGGCGCGCGTGAAACGGCGTACGGAATGCCGGATGAGCTCGGCCCCGATATGGCGTCCGCGCTGTTCCGGGTCTACGGCCACTGCGGTGATGACCGCGATCCGCTCCGCCAGGAGGTCCGCCAGCACGGGGTCGACGCCGGGGTGGTCGAAGAGCCAGAGCGGCACGCCGCCGACGAGGACGCCGAGCGTCTCGCCGTCATCGCTCGCGGCCACGACCATCAGCGACCGGAAGTGGGAGAGGGGCCCCTCCTGAGGCAGGGACAGGTTCGGCCGGACTTCCTCGAACGCGTCGGGATCGTCGGGGTTCACGTCGGCGAGGAGCCGCATGACGGCGTCCGCATCGGAGGGCGCCGCGTCGCGGAGGGTGATGCCGGGCAGGCGGGTGCGGGTAGTACCCATGGTGGCTCCTGGGGTTGCTGCGAGGCGTAGTGCCTCGCAGCTGGGGGGCGGAAGGAAGGGCTGCCGGAGGGTTCCTCAACGGCAGCCGCGGTCATGCTGGATCGCGGGGCGGGATCCGGGCCTACGGGGACGGGCGACCGGAGCCGAGGGAACTGTCGGGCGGCCCGGAGCGCGGTGCCGAGGGGCTTCAGCAGATCAGGCGGCCATCAGGAACTGTCCGGCCGATCAGGCGCCAGGGCGGACCGTCATTCAGAACGCCCATCGGGCACCGATCCGGCTGATGTGTCGACAGGTCGGCCTCGATCGCCGTGTACCAGTGCCGCGTGAGCGGGCACCGCGTTCCGCCTGTGCATCCCGGCCGCTCCGCGACGAACACGTGGTACACGTCCGGCGAGGTGGGGAGGGACCGGCGGAACGAGTCGGCGATGCGCTGGCCGTAAGCCGCCTGGCTCTCGCCCTGGTAACGGCGCCAGACCTGCTCGCCGTAGACGAACTGGGTCTGGCCGTCGCGGTCGAGCCGCCAGCGCAGTGACGAGCCGTAGCGCGGGCTGTCGGGGGACGACTCGTCTGCGCCCGCGGGCACCGCGCCGGTCATGTCGAGAACGGTCTGGCCGGTCCCGGCGAACGCCTGGGGCACGGCCAGCGCCCAATAGGTGGTGGCGCTCTCCTGCCACTGGTACGGCCTCCGCCGCTCGTTCTGTGTCCCCGCCTTGCGGCGCTTTATGTGCGGCTTGTTTCGCTTCATCTGTATCAGTCCCCGGATGCGCTGAGACGGCGCGACGCCTGGGGCTGCGCTCGTCAAGTGGGTTGGTGGGGTGGGGCGTTGGCCCGACCCGAGAATGACAGTACACAATGAAAAAAGAATAGGCAACCTTCTTGGCGGTGCTGCCCCCTCGCGCCGTGCGAGATCCGCTGCCGGGCGTCGCTCAGTGCTTCAGCATCTCGTCCGGACCTTCAGCAAGGTGGTCCTAGCCTGGTGTTGGCGCAGGCCAAGGCGGTGTGTTGTGCCGTCAGGGCGCGGATGCTGAAGCACCGGATAAGGCAGACCGAGACTCCGGCGGCGCGTTGCAAAACTTCAGCGGGGCAGGTCAGAGGCCTGCCTCGCTGAAGCACTGGATGAGACCCGACATCCGCCCCCCGCCCGGAACCGGTCCAGTCAGCCGGCTGTCGACCGATCGACCCCGCCTGCGGGGCGAGCCACATCGCCGTGGCCGCGTTCCACATACTTCAGTAGACCGTCCGGGCCCGGCGGGCAGTACGTCGGCTGGAGCCAGGCCTCGGTCAGGGGGCAGAGTGAGGGTGGTCATCTCTCCTCGCAGGGGGCTTGGGGGCTACTGGTCAGTGGTCATCGCGGCCCAGACATCGGCGAAGCCGGGGCGGGCCTTGTCCTGGACGCCGGCCGGGGCAGTCACGTAGAAGTCCTCGGCCGTGCCGTACGCCTTGGGGTCCGGGCGGACGCGGGTGCGCACGCGGTCGATGCCGGCGCCGTGGGCCTTCGTGGAGTGCTCGACCGGGCGGTCCAGGGCTGTGGCGGCGTTGTGCAGGAAGGTGCCGACTTCGGCGCGGCTGCCGGCGCGGACGGTCTCCACGGACCGATAGACGGTGCCCTTGATGCTGCTGTCGCGGCACTCGGGCTTGGCGCAACGGTCACCGTGAGCGGTCTTGCACTCGGGCCGACGGCCGGGGGTGTAGACGCGCCGCAACCGGTAGACCGCCCACGCCTCCTCGTACAGCCGGGCGTTGAACTGGCCGAGCGCCTCGGTGTTCTGGTCTTCGGTGACCCGCCTGAACAGGGTGTCCTCCTTGTAGAGGGACATGCTGTCGTTCAGGGCCATCGCCAGGTACTCCAGGCGCAGCACCCGCGCAGCGAGGGCGGGGTACTTCCGCAGTCGCTTCAGGTGGTCCGGCTGGGGCGAGCACACTCCAGAGAACGGGCAAACCGGACAGTATGACTTGGACATGTCAACCCCGAGGCGGTCCTTGACGTAGCCCTGCACGTCCTCGCGGCCAAAGCCGAGCCTGAGCAACGGATAGTCCAGGGCGAAGGTCTCGTAGCCGGCCTTCTCGTTGCGCTTGGCCTGGAACTTGTTGGCCTTGGCCGCGCGCTTGTACTCGTCCGCGTTGTAGCCGAAGAGCTTGCCGACGGTCTGCCCGCCCGAGCGCTGGAGCTGGAGGCGGTCGATCGAGAAAGCCTTGTGCTTCTGGCTGCATACGTGACCACCGGCGTACTGGGGAACCGTGCCGTTCTCCTCCATCTCGTCCATGAGCGTCCACGGACCGCGGCCGACCACCTTTCCGGGGTTCGTGGTGTCGGAGAGGACTTCGACACCTGCCGAGTCCGGCCGTCCGGCCCGCGCGACCTGCGTATACCGGATGCCTTTCTCCCGCAGCAGCGGCAGGACGTGGTTCAACCCCGGGGAATTGCATTGGATGCATGACTCGACCTGGGGCGATCCGCTGATCTGCATACTTCCTCCTCCCTGCCTGAACTTCAAGCCGTGCCT
>NZ_JBITHR010000023.1:0-127004 GCF_044458185.1 Streptomyces sp. NPDC050485
CACCCTGAGGTGCTGGACCGGCATCTGCACCACCTGCCAACAACCCCTGCCCAGCAGGACCCCAAGATCGAGACAGACCTAACGGAGTCCTACTATGACCAGGGATGCCGATGCCCTTGCCGAGAACTTCACGACGGACGCTGTCTTCGAGGCGCCGCTCATGCCCGCGGGCGCCGTCTTCCCCAGGCGGTTGGTGGGTCGCGAGCAGATCCGTAGCGCCATGTCGGCGTACTACGAGCAACAGGTGAGGGACGACCGCTCGCCGAACCTCGAGAAGTCCGGCTACGTACTGCACACCACCACCGACCCCGACGTGTTCATCGCCGAGATCGACGCCGTCTTCGACGGGGAGGGCGACGGAGACGAAAGCGACGTGACTGTCTCGCTGGTACAGATCTTCCGCACCCGCGACGGGAAGATCGCCCGACTGCGCGACTACTTCGCGCCCGAGCTGATGAATTGACGATGAACTGTTCCAAGCCCGATGGGCAGTGGGCTGACAACTGAAGTGTGACGCACCGTGCAATGGGGGGCAATGTGCAGCGCCGGCCTTCGACCAGAGCGGTGCGGGTGCTGCGGGACAAGGTTCATGCGGCGGACCGGCTTTGGCGGCTTCGACTGAGGCACTGAGGGCTGTCATGAGGTCGACGACCTGTCCGGCCGGCTCCAGCGGCCCGGCCTTCACCTCCGCCACCTCCGCCGGGGCTCCTCGAAGCCGGTCAGCTGCGCCCCACTGGCACCGCCTCCGCGCGACGCCGCGGACGTCCTGCACCGCTCCGGCGATCTGCCCGCTGCCGATACCACTGTGCGCTCCCCGCCCCGCACACCAGGTCATCAGGCGTTGATGGCTGCGATCAGTTCGTCCCGCCCGCAGGTACCGGTCTTGCGGAAGAGTGCTTTGAGGTAGTCGTCCACCGTGTGGACGGACAGGTCGAGCAGCCGGGCGATCCGTCTGGGGGCGGTGCCGTTGTGCAGGTAGCGCATGACCTGCCGTTCGCGGGTGGTGATCTGGTACCAGTCGCAGAACGTGGGGAGCAGCAGCGTGCCGGTCGCGCGCTGGACCGTGATCGCGACGTCCCCGTTGTCGCCGAGTGGCTGTGCCTCGATCCCGGTCCAGCCGGACCCTGCGGACCTGAAACAGGTCCGTGGGTATCGGCGCCGCGGGTCGCGGGCGTGCGCGTGTGCCTCGAAGGACAGGGCAGCGAGGAAGGATTCGAGGAGCCAGTCCGGGACCGCGTCCTGCGGCGCCTCCGCGGCGAGCCACTGCCGGGCTACGGGCGTCATCGCCCGGACCTTGCCGTCCGCACCGACCACGAGCATGCCCGGCGGCAACCCGTCCGCCGTGGGCGCGACGGGCCGTGCTGTCACGCAGCCGCGCAGCGCGGCGATGAGCGGCCGTCCGACCGCGGCGATCGCGTGCGTGTCGTCAGCGTCGAACGGCCGACCGCCCGCCGCCCGGGTCAGGCTGACCAGTCCCCACACACCGCGGGTGTCCCGCAGCACCAGGCACAGCTCCTCGCCGACGCCGAACGCGCCCAGCGGAACGCTGAGATCCACGACGCCCACCGGCACGGTCTGCCGCGCCAGCCGGCCCAGTTCGGGCAGTCCGGCGGCAAAGCTGCCGACGCTCATCAGCTCGCGGCCGAGATCGGGCCCGTACCCGTGCCAGAACCCCAGCGCGCTGATGCCCACCCCCAGCGACGGGTTCATGACCCCGCACCGCAATCCGTCGTGCGCCACGATGGGCGCGATCACCCGGGACAGCGCCGCCCCCGACTCCTCGATCCCCGCGCCCGGTACCAGCGCCCCGCGCAGTTCCCCCAACAACCGATCGTTCACCACACCCGCAGTGTGGGTCCGCAGCCACAGGGCGTTCAAGCGCTTTATTACGTACATTCCGCCCCGTCGGCAACCCCCGGAATCCCGGGGGTTCTCCGTGACTCCTGACCTTGCGAACCTCGATGAGGCACATCGCCGATCACTGTAGGTATCAGGAGACAACCATGAGGTCGACAACGAAGCGCTCGGCAATCGCACTCTTCGGGCTCGCGCTGACCGGATCACTGATCAGCTTCACCGCCTCGGCATACACCCCGGCGGACGCCGCTCCCGCGGTGGCGGCCAAACCACTCGCCGGTTTCATGCTGGCTTCCAACATGAACAACCGGTGCCTGACCGTGGCCGGCGCCAACAACCTCCCGGGCGCGGCCCTCTACATGGCGGACTGCGCCGGTTCGCCGAGCCAGCGCTGGTACTTCATCGGTAATCAGCTGCACTCCGATGTCAGCCCCAACTACTGCCTCGACGTCGCCTGGAACAACCATGACATCGGCGCAGCGGTACAACTCTGGAACTGCGTCGGCGGGGACGCCCAGACCTGGAACTGGTCCGGTCCCAAGCTCCAGAACGCGAACGGCAACGTCCTCGACATCTCCCACTCGAACTCGGGCAACGGCGCCGCGGTCCAGATGTGGAACCCCGGTGACTCGGCTTCGCAGGACTGGCACATGAGCTGAACAGGCAGCCGGTGCAGACCTGGCTGGCGCGGCCGTATCTGGGTGGGGAGGCACGGGCGTTGTATGTGGACGAATGGGGGCGCCCCCGTCGTACTCGAAGCACCGACTGCGGCGCACATGCCGCCCACCCGGTTGCTGATCTGCGTGAAGCCCGTGTCCGGGTTCGTGTCGAAGTACCAGGTCTGCTCCGGCCCGTTGTCGCAGCCGTACTGGATCAGCTGGACGCCGGCGTTGTGTGAACTCGCCGGATCGGCCAGGCACTTGCCGCTGCTCTTGTTCCTGGTCTGGTAGCCGCCGCCGGTGTTCGCGATGGGGTAGAGACCCCAGTACTGCTCGGCGCCGCCGTAACAGGACCACTGGATGATCCCGGCCCCGTCGGCCGTGCTTCCGCCCCCGACCGACATGCAGTGCTGGCTGTTGAGGTTCCAGAACTCCACGATCTCCCCGTCTTGGAGCGCGGGCGACGCGATCCCGATCCCACCGCTCTGCCGCGTCGCGGTCGGTGCCGACGCCGGCATCACCCCCGCCGCGAACGCGATCGCGCCGAGCCCCACGATCCCGCGCCGAGCAACGCCGCAACGGCCCGCTGAGCCCCGCTTCAACCAGCAAGGCATCCAGCGCCTCCGTTCCCGGCGAGCCGTCAGCTGACGCTGCAGCGGCCAAGATCCCCGACAGAGTCGAGCCAGCAGGTGTCGTCAAGTCGCTTTCTGTAGTTTCGGCCGCGGTGACGAGCGATGGGTCGATGAGCAAGCAGCCGATGAGCGGGGGAGGTTGTCCGGTCAGCCCAGCGATGCGCTCGCCGCACGCAGCTCGTCCAGGGCCGCCAGGACGTAGCAGGCGAGCTCGTTCTTGGCGTCACGGTCGCCCTCGGACCATTCGGCGAATCCCCGTTTGAAGGCGAGGACGCCCAGCTCACTCGCGAGAGCCGCGGTCGGGTCGGGCACGCCGCGGGCGACCAGGGCGGTTGTCATCGCGGCCGCGAGGCTGACGCTCTTGAGGGCGTCACGCTCCTGGAGTTCGGTGCTGGCGGCGACGGCCGCCTTCAGTCGAGGGGCGAGCTCGCGGCTCATGGGGCCCATCGCGGTCGAGGCGCGCTCGAGACCGGCAGCGACCGCCTCCAGCGGGCTGGCGTTGCCGGACGCCTCGGCGATCCCCTCGGTCAGCAGCCGGCTGAGCGTCTCCTGTCCGGCCACCAGCAGCTCGCGCTTGTCGGGGAAGTGCTGGAAGAAGGTGCTTTTGGTGACTCCGGCGCGCTCGGCGATCTGCGCGACCGTCGTGGCGTCGTACCCCTGCTCGGTGAACAGGTCCGCCGTCGTCGCCGAGCTTCTCGGCAACGGCCACACCGTCCTCGCGCTCGCCCGCTCCGACGCGTCCGCGCTGGTCGCCGAGGCTGCCGGTGCCGAGCCGCTCCGGGGAGGTCTCGCCGATCTGGATGTCCTTCGCGCCGGCGTCGCTCAGGCCGACGGGGTGATGCACCTGGCGTTCGGCAACGACTTCAGCAGCCCGGACGCGCTCGCAAAGGCGGTCGCCGAGGAAGGTGCAGCCCTCGCGGCGCTCGGCGAGGAACTCGTCGGCAGCGACCGCCCCTTCGTCACCGTCTCGGGTACGCCCCGTGCGCCGGGCCGCGTCTCCACCGAGGCCGACCCGCTGCCGACCGATGGGCCGGTCGGTGGTCGCGGTCGCGCGGTTACGGCGGTCCTGGGCCTGGCCTCGCGCGGGGTCCGGAGCATAGCCGTACGCATGCCGCGCACGGTGCACAACCAGGGCGCGGGCGGGTTCGCCGGTCTGTTGACCGACATCGCACGCCGGACCGGAGTGTCCGGCTACCCGGGCGACGGTGCACAGCGCTGGCCGGCCGTGCACGCGCTCGACGCGGCAGTCCTTTTCCGGCTCGCCTTGGAGCGGGCGGAAGCCGGTACCTCCTGGCACGCCGTGGCCGACGAGGGGGACGAGGTGGCTGACATCGCGGCGGTCATCGGCCGACGGCTGGGCCTGCCGGTCGAGTCGGTGCCGGCGGAGACCTACGGCCCCCTCGGCCCGATCTTCGCGACCGACCAGCCCTCGTCCAGCACCCACACCCGGCAGGCGCTCGGCTGGGAGCCGAAGCGCCCCAGCCTTCTGGAGAGCCTGGAGAACATCCAGCCCTGACGGGCGGGGAAGACCAGTCGGGCTTGCCCGCGGGGACGAGGCTCGTTCTGACGGACGACGTGCCCGCCCCCCTGGAGTCAAGTGCCGGGAAATTTAGGCAAGTTGACTGCCCGGCAGGACCGCGCGTGGGCTCCGCGCGTACTGGGTCAGTTGCCCGGGTGGGAGGCCACCCAGCCGTGTTCGAGCAACGCGAAGGCCTCGTCGGCGGCGCGGCGCGGCTCGGCGTGCCGGAGGATGAGGCCGCGGGCCTCAAGGGCGAAACGTGCCAGGGCGGCGCAGCTGACGTCTTCCTCGGGGGCGCCGGCGGCCTCGGCGATGGCCCGTGCCAGGGCCGCTTCGTGGCGCGTCCACATGCGGTGGGCGTAGTCGCGCAGCACCGGGGTCTCGTGCACCATGCGCGTGAAATCGGCGAACCGCGGGTCCGTGGCATGGACGGCGAACTGTGTCTGTGCCAACAGGATGTGCTCGCGCAGTGCCTGCGGGATCGACTGGCCGGGGGTGCGGTCGCGCACGGCGGCGACGAGTGCTGCTTCCAGGTCGTCGTCCTGGTCGAAGACGAGGGCTTCCTTGCCGGAGAAGTGCTTGAACAGGGTGGTCACCGAGACGTCGGCGGCGTCGGCGACGTCCTTGACGCCGACCTGGTCGTAGCCGCGGTCGAGGAAGAGCTCGAGTGCGGCGTCGGCCAGGGACTGGCGGGTCTGGGCCTTCTTGCGCTCGCGGCGCCCGGTCGGTTCGGTCACTCGCCCACCATACCCCAGAGTGCAGTGGATGTTAAAGTTTAGTCGTTGCACTTATTTTATGAGTGTGCTTTCTTGGTGATGCCGGGCCTCCCGGCGGCTCATCCACTTCCCGAGGGACACTCCCATGAACTCTGCTCGTGATCCCCGCATCGCGATTGTCGGCGCCGGCCTCGGTGGCCTCACCTGCGCCCGAGTCCTGCAGCAACACGGCTGCTCGGTCACCGTTTTCGAACGCGAGGCCTCCGCCGATGCCCGCCCGCAGGGCGGCACCCTCGACCTGCATGCCGACACCGGTCAGGCCGCCCTGCGTGCCGCGGGGCTCCTCGACCGATTCCACGCCCTCGCCCGTCCCGAAGGAGAGGAGTGGCGCGTGCTCGACTTCGCCGACGGCGCTCTCCTGGCGCATCAGGGGCCTTCCGTCGCCGGTGGCCGGCCGGAGATCGATCGAGGTCAACTGCGCGGTCTGTTCCTGGACTCGCTCACCGAGGGCACGGTGCGGTGGGGCCGGGCCGTCAGCGGGGTCACCCCGCTGACGGACGGCACCTGCCGACTGCTCTTCGGTGACGGCACGGCAGAGGACTTCGACCTGGTGGTCGGCGCCGACGGCGCCTGGTCGCGCGTCCGCCCGGCCCTGTCGCACGCCACACCCGGCTACACCGGCGTCACCTTCGTCGAGACCGGATTCGACCACTGCGACACCCGCCATCCCGACCTCGCGCGGCTGGTCGGCAACGGATCGATGCTGGCGAAGGGCGCCGGCAGGTCCCTGGTCGCCCAGCGCAACAGCAACGGCCACATCCGCGCCTACATCGCGCTCCGCGAGCCAGAGGACTGGCACGTGGCTGCCGGTATCGACTTCGGCGACCAGCGGGCCGTGCGGACGCACCTGTTGAGGATCTTCGACGGCTGGGACGAGAGCCTGCGCTCCATCCTGCGGAACAGCGACAGCGGGTTCATCAACCGGCCCCTGTTCGTCCTGCCCGCCCAGCACACCTGGGAGCACGTCCCCGGCGTCACGCTGCTCGGCGATGCCGCGCACCTGATGCCCCCGGTTGGGCTCGGCGCCAATCTCGCCATGCTCGACGGCGCCGACCTCGCCCACGCCCTCGTCACCGAATCCAGCATCGACGACGCCGTTCGCGCCTACGAGAACCTCATGCTGCCGCGCTCGATCGAAGCCGCGACGGGCAGTGCGCAGGGACTCGACCACCTCGTTCCCGCGACGACTTCCTGAGCCGACTCCATCGCCCCCCCCCGGCCCCGCAGCCGTGCCTCCGGGGTGGCGGCGGGCATCGTTCTCGCCGCCCGGTGCCCGGCCAGCAGCGCGAAGGTGATCCCGGCGAACGTGGAGATCGCCAGGCGGACGATCCGGGCGACGGCGACGGAGGCGGAGGTGGAGTGCACCAGCATCGCGATCTTCCAGACGGCGGCACCGCCCGGAGGGCCGACGGCCACGGAGACCGCCGTGCGGTCCCCGTGGTCGGGGAGCAGATCAGAAGAGATCGCTGAACAGGGCGTACCCGGTGGGGTCACCCGGCATCTGCCAGTGCAGGCCCTGGAGGAAGAAGCAGGCCAGAAGGTTGGTCACGGCGAAGAAGGCCAGGACGTACAGGCTGAACGAGCCCGTGGTGCGCAGGGCTCGCGAGGTGGTGGCGGTGTCCAGGGGCTGGGCCTCGTGGGCCAGGACCAGGTTGACGCCCGCGGCGAGGGCGGCCAGGAAGAAGGTGATGGCGGCCCAGGTGTACAGGTGCAGGCCGAACAGGGCGCCCGCGTAGCCGGGGTCCGGGGGCACGATGTGCATCAGGACCTGGGCGCCCGACACGGTGCTTCCGAGCAGGGCGGCCACGATGGCCCAGCCCCAGCCGGACGCGAAGTCCCGTGTGGTGACGGCGCCTTGGCGCGAGCGGTGGACGATGTAGGCCGGACCGAGCGCGCTGAGCAGCATGAACATCCGCTGGAGCAGACACATGGGGCAGGGGTATTCCCACAGCCCGAACTGGAAGACGTACGCCCCGCCGATGGTGGCGCACATGCCGAGGACGTACAGGTTGGCGAAGAGCAGGCCCAGCTTGTTGCCGAGACGGGCGGGGGCGGGGGTCAGGGTGGTGGTCATCGCGGGCTCCTCCTCAGAAGCTCAGGTTGAAGGCGCGGTCGAGGTGGGGGAGGAACGCGAGGACTGTGAGGGCGAGGGTTCCCGACCACAGGAGCAGCCGCGCGCGGCGCGACCAGTCGCGGAGCACCGCGAACACGCACAGGGCGATCAGGAGGAAGAGGAGGGTGTACATGGTTCCTGGTTTCGGAGGAGGCTTCGGTTTCCTTTGTCGGCTTCAGCCTCCCGCCGGGGGTTCTGCCGCGGTAGCGGTCACCCTTCTATGGGTCCATAGACCCGTTCTATGACGTGAGCCGCCGCCTCGCGATGGCGTACAGCTCCCTCGCCGGGCCGGTCGGGCGCTGTCCCGTGGGCCATACGGCGCGCAGGGTGCGGGAGAGGTCCGCGCCGGTCACCGGGGGCGATGTGAGGGCGCCCGCGGCGAGTTCGGCCGCCACCGCCAGCGAGCTCAGCACCGCCGGGCCGACGCCGCCGGCCACCGCGTTCTTGATCGCCGTGGTGGAGGACAACTCCAGGAGGGCGTTCGGCTGCCAGCCGGGGACGCGGGCGGCCACGGCCCGCTCGAAGGTCGTACGGGTACCCGACCCCGGCTCGCGCTGCACCAGCGGCGTCGCGGCGAGCTCCTCGACCGGGATGCCCGGGCGCCGCGCCCACGGGTGAGCCGGGGCCACCACCACGACCAGGCGGTCCCTCGCAACGGCATGACTCTGCAGGCCCTTCGGCGCGCGCGGGCTCTCGATGAAGCCGATCTCGGCCCGGCCGTCGAGCACGGCACTGGCGACCTCCGCCGAGTTGCCCGACTCCAGGGCGACGGCCGCCGCGGGCGTGCTGGTGCGCAGTGCCACCAACCACTGCGGGAACAGGTACTCGGCGACGGTCTGGCTCGCCGCGACATGCAGCTGCGAGTCGCGCCGCTCCCGCAACGCCCCGGTCCCGACGTCGAGTTGGTGCGCCGCGTCGACGACCGTACGCGCCCACTCGGCGATCAGCGTGCCCGCCGCGGTGGGCCGGGAGCCCAGCGTGGTGCGTTCGAGGACGGACACGCCGACCAGCTTCTCCAGGTAGCGGATGCGGGAGCTCGCCGAGGGCTGGCTGATCCCGTGCGCCTCGGCGGCCCGGCCGAGGCTGCCCAGCTCGATGACGCTGAGCAGCAGGTCGAGGGCGGTCAGGTCGGGGACGCGGGGTGAGAGCGGCATAGGGCCAGGCTATGAGCCTGCGCGGCTCCGCGCGGATCACCGGAACGCCGTGCGGCGGGTCGCCGGGAGCCCGTGGCGGCGGGACGTCGAAGGTCTGCGGCGTAGGCGGTGGCGATGCTGCCGGGGTACAGGCGGGCACCTCATCGTGGACGGCGTCCATGGTGTCATCGCCGGTCTCCTGGCCGGCAGGGTTCGCGCCACGGGCAAGCTGGACAGCTCGCCCTTCTCCGTTCCCTTCGTCGTGGAGAACGGTGTGATCACCGGCTTTCACATGTACGAGGACAGCCTTGCGATCGCCGAAGCCTGCACCCGTGAGGCGGGGGTCGACGGAGCGCTGGTGTGACCCATCGGACGCGCTCTGGCCCCTCAGCACGGGATTCCCTGCCATCACCCCGCCCGGCGAGGCAACCGGACCCGATCGGGGTGCAACCCTCGGGTTGCATCCGGGAGCTCAATCTGCAACTCTGGAGTTGCATCCAATGGTGGCGATGAAGGAGTCCCCTCATGAGCGAGGACCGGATCGAACGCGAAACCCTGATCGAGGCATCCCTGGAGCGGGTCTGGTCGCTGGTGGCCGAGCCCGGTTTCTGGGTGGCCGACAAGGCGAGCCTGCCCGGCACGGTGGCCAGGGAAGGCGAGGAGATGGTGGCGAAGCACCCCGAGCACGGCAACTTCCCGGTGCGCGTGGAGAAGGTCGAACCGCCGACCTACCTGGCGTACCGCTGGGCCAGTGCGTTCCCCGGAGAAGAACTGCGCGAGGACAACAGCACCCTCGTGGAGTTCACGCTGACACCGGAAGGCGGCAAGACGCGGCTGCGCGTCGTCGAGAGCGGGTTCGCGGCGCTGGCCGGGTCCGAGGAGCTGCGCAGCAAGGCGGTCAAGGACAACACCGGCGGCTGGCCCCAGGAACTCGACGTACTCAAGACGCGCGCCGAACAGCCCTCCGTGTGACCGACGAACCCCGTGGCAGCGTCGAGGCGGTCGACAACGTCCTCGCCGCGCTGGCCGACCCGACGCGACGCCGGCTGCTCGAACTGCTCGCCGCGCAGGGCGAGGCCACCGCGACGACGCTCGCCGAACACCTTCCCGTCTCGCGTCAGGCCGTGGTCAAACACCTCGCCGTCCTGGACGCCGCCGGGCTGGTGTCCGGCGGCAGGGTCGGGCGCGAGGTGCGCTATACGGTGCGGTCCGCGGCGCTCGATGCGACGGCGCAGTGGATGGCCTCGCTCGCCGCCGACTGGGACCGGCGACTGGCGAACATCAAGCGCATCGCCGAGGCAGCCGAGCGGGACTCGCGAAGCTGAGAAGGCTTCCGCGTACCGGTCGGTGGGCGTGTTCAGTCGAACCGGGTTGACGACATCGGCCTGCCCGACGTGGCGACCTGGCCCGGTTCGGCGTGGTCGGCGTGCACGGGTCCGATGCGGGTCACCAGCGTGTCGTCGGCGCATGCGCGCTCAAGCCACGTGCCGATGTCTGCAGCGCCGTCGCGGACCACCCGGCCGCCGGCTCCCCTGCCCCACCCCGCGGTCACGAAGACGGGCCGCGGGGTGGAGGCCACCGGTTTCCACCATCGCGACTCCGGCCGGACCACGGCTGGCAGGCCGGCCGCCCGTGAACGCGAGGTGCTGAGTCGACAGCCCGCCGGACTGTCGGCGGAGACCTCCGTCAGGACTTCCCGGTCGCATACGTGTGGAAGCCCTGCCCGCTCTTGCGCCCCAGCCTGCCCGCTGCCACCAGGTCGGTGAGCAGTGTGCAGGGAGTGAAGCGGGAGTCGCTCGTGAGCTCGTGCAGGACGTGCAGCGTGTCCACGACGGTGTCCAGGCCGATCAGGTCGGCGGTGCGCAGCGGCCCCATGGTGTGCCCGAAGCACTCCTGGAAGAGCCGGTCGACGGTGGCCGCGTCCGCGGTGCCCGCCTGCACCACGGCGGCCGCGTCGTTGTACGTGGCGTGCGACAGCCGGTTGGACACGAAACCGGGTGCGTCGCCTACGACGATGCCCTGCTTGCCCATGGTCTTCAGCAGGTCATGGGCGTGGTCCAGGGTCTGCTCACTGGTGTGTTCACCTCGGACGACCTCGACGGAATCCTTGGCGTAGGCCGGGTTCATGAAGTGCATGCCGAGTACGCGCTCGGGGGCTTCGACGTGCTCGGCGAGCAGGCCGACCGGGATGGCGGAGGTACAGGTGGCGATCACCGCGGTCGGGGAGAGCACGGCATCGAGGGAGCGGAAGACTTCCCGTTTGACGGGGATGCTCTCGCGGGCGCATTCGACGACGAAGGACGCGGTACGCAGTTCCTCGACGTCCGCGCCGAAGCGCACCCGCCGCACCGTGGGCTCGACCCCGTCGGCCGGTGCCCGGCGCAGCAGGGCGGCCATGCGGAGTCCGGCGCGCAGCCGGTCGGGGGCGGTGGCCAGGGACCGCGGCAGGGGATCCACGACGGTGACGTCATGGCCCGCGGCCGCCAGGCAGTGGGCGACACCGACGCCCATCGTGCCCGCGCCGACGACGCCGACCGTACGGCGGGGCGCGGGGTGCGTGATGCTGTGAGTCACGGGCTCTCCTGGATCGGCAGAGGGGTCAGGCGGCGGCGACGACGCGGACCGCGCCGTCCTGGGCGGGTGGTGCCGCCGCGGGGTCGAAACCGAGCAGGACCCGGTCGCCGGTGCGCTCGATCACGTCGAAGCCGCTGAAGCGCAGGTTGACCAGCATCACCCGGTTCACCTCGGTGGGTACGAACTCCGCCACCGGGCGGCGGCCGTCCGCCAGCGCGTCGCGCACGAGATGGCCGATCAGGGCCGGACCGACGCCGCGGGACATCACCCGGCAGGACAGCAGCAGCAGCTTCAACACGCTGTCGGTGCCGGTGAGTTCGGTGAGCGCCAGGCCGATGGTGCCGTACGAGCCGAAGCGGTCCTCAAGGCTCGCCACCAGGACCTGGTGCGCCGGTGAGGCGAGCAGCTCCCGCAGCTGGGACATGTCGTACGTGCGGCCCGTGGTGTTGAGCTGGTGGGTGCGGACGGTGAGTTCATGGGCGCGTTCGAGGTCCGTCTCGGTGGCCCGTCGGACGGTGAGGACCAGGCCGAGGGTGGCCAGGAAGTCCTTCGCCAGGCCGGTGTAGGTCTCCTGGGCGCGCTTGCGGCTCAGTTCACCGCGGTAGAGGTGACGGCGGCCGCGGCTCTCATCGGTGACGAACGGGGGCTGGAAAGCGGTCAGGTCGGGAAGCCCGGCCGCCTGCTCGGCCGCGTAGACGCGCACGGCGGGGTGGGCCGCCGCGACCTCCGCGCGTTCCACCGCGTCGTTGTCGATGAACGCCACCGTGTCGATCCCGATGTTGATGGCCTCGGCGACGTGGCGTACCGCATCGGACTTGGCGCCCCAGCCGATCTCCAGGACCGTGAACAGCTCCTCGATGCCGAGTGCTTGCAAATGCGCGGTGGCGGTGGCGTGGTCGCCGCGGCTGGCGACGGCGTGCAGGATGCCGCGCTCGTCGAGGGCGCGCAGCGTGGCGAGGACCTCGGGGAAGGGCTGTGGAGCGTCGCCCTCCAGAACCGTGCCGTTCCACACGGTGTCGTCAAGGTCCCACACCAGGCACTTCACGGTCGGTGCGGGGACGGCTCCTGCGGTGTGGGTGGCCGCTGCCTCGGTCGTCATTGCGGTCCTTCCTGGATCACTGTGCGAGCTCGCTCGCCGGATGAGGGACGGAACCCGTACCGGCGCAACAGCCGGTCCGCGATGTGGAGTTCCGACACGAATGGGGAGCCCTCGATGAGCTCCATGACCTTGGCGTCCCGGAAGAACCGCCCGGCCAGGCTGTCCGGCGCGATGCCGGCGGCGCCAAGTGTCTGCACCGCCGTCGAGCCGACGGTGGTGGCGGCACCGGCCGCCGCGTACTTGGCGACGACGGTCTCCGCCACGGCCGACGGATCGCCCTCCTGGCGCAGTCGGCCCGCGCGGGCGCACAGTTCGCGTGCGGCCCTGGTCTGAACGGCGGCGCGGGCGAGCTGGGCCCGTACGAGCTGGTGCTCGGCCAGTGGGACACCCTGCTGAAGACGGTTCACCGCATGGTCGGCCGCGGCATCCAGGCCGGCTTCGGCCATCCCGACGCAACCCCATGCCACCGTGTACCGCCCGTGGTCCAGCGCGGTGCCCACGACATGGGTGAGGCCGGTGCCCGGCGGGCCGACCAAGTGGTCGCGCGGCACCCGCACCCCGTCGAAGCCGACATGGGCGATCTCGGCCGCCCGCATGCCCAGTTGGCCGTCGACGGGCTCCCGGCGCACGCCCGTCCGGTCTCCTTCGACCAGCACCGCCGCCGGGCCCCCGGCGGCCCGGCCCAGTACCAGGAAGACATCGGCGGTCCTGCCGAAGGTGATCCACAGCTTGCGCCCGGTGACGACCAGATGGTCACCATCCTCGTCGATGCGGGTTTCCACACCGGCCAGATCCGTGCCCGCCCCCGCCTCGGTCGCGGCGAAGGCGGCGAACCGGTGCCCGCGGGCCAGCTGCGGCAGCCACTCCTCGCGCTGGGCCGCCGTGCCCCAGCGCAACAGCGCGGCGGCCACCATCTCCTGCACGGTGAGCAGGCCACGCAACGCGCTGCACACCCCGCCGATCTCGGCACAGACGTCGCCAAGGTCGGCCGGGCCGCCGCCCGATCCGCCATAGCGCTCCGGCAGTCCCACCCCGAAGAGCCCCGCCCGCGCGACGGCCTCGCGCACCGCCTCGGGCAGCGTGCCCGCGCGGTCCCAGTCGCCGGCCTCGCCCCGGACGGTGGCGGCGAACTTCGCCGCGTCCGGCGGGCCTGCTGGTTCGACGGCGTACGTCATCATGCCGCCGCGTCGGTGCGGGCGCCCCGGGCCTGGGCGAAGGCGATGATGCGCGCGGCCGTCCGGAAGTTGTCGATGGCGAGGTCCTCGACCTCCACCGTCAGCCGGAAGCGCTGCTCCACGAACGTGACCAGTTCCAGAGCGAAGAGGGAGTCGGCGAGTCCAGCGGCGAAGTAGTCGTCGTCGGGGCCGACTTCGGTGCCGAGTGCGGCGGCCAGAAAGGCCAGGACGTCCTCGACCGTTGTCGTCACGGGTGCTGTCGTCATGGGGTGATCTCTCCTCGGATCTACAGGTATTGCGTGCGGTCTTCGCCGTCCCGGTCTCCACGCGGAGCGGACTCCAGGCGGCCGCCGGGCAAGGAACGAAATCAAACTGCTTTTTCACGCAGCTGTTGACCGCACCTTCCACAGAGCCCACGGTCTCCGGGCAAGAAGAATTCGCCGATCAATAGGTAGCGTAAGTCAGGCCGACTTGGGGTTGATATAGAAGGCCTTGAGGACTCCTCAAGAGATGGCGTCATAGAAGTCCGCTGATGGAGAACGTGGATTCGTCCGCGCCTTTCAGTCAATTCGACCCGGGACTCGTGGCTGAAAATCTATGGCGCCTTCTCGCGGAAGTCGGCCGACCGGCCGTGCGGGCCGTGGAGAGTTTCCCTGCGCGGCAATTGCCTGAACCGGATATCTGCTTGAGAGGCACTGTAGGGCAGTTGGAGGAAATGGGCTGTTGGCCGGGGTATCCGTCATGGTGGTGGGGGTTCACGTCCCTGTCCCGGCAGTTCTCGCCGTGCAGGGGTGTATCGCGTTCTACCCCCAATCCGATGGGAGTGCGGTTTTCCATGGCCACCTTTCTGTACACCGGTTCGGGCGAGCCGGGAATCTCCCCGAGTGCCGACGGAGCGGTGGCATTCCGCCTTGACGACGAACTCCTGAGCTCGGTCGAGGAGTTGGCCGGCCGGCTCGGGGCGACGGCGCCCATGGTTGTGCGGGCGGCGTTCGCGGTGCTGCTGCAGCGGCTCGGCGGGGCCGACGGCCTGGCAATGGGACTGCCGGTCGCGGGGTGGCCAGGGCTTCCTGACGAGGGCGCGGCGGGGACGCCGTCCCTCCTTACCGATGCCTCGGCACTACCGATGGATCTGCTCAATGGAGATCCGTCATTCACCGTGCTGGTTCGCCGGATCCGGGATCAGGCAGCGAGCATGGACGACGGCTCACAGAGCCCGACCTCCGGTCTGTCCCGCCCCCTCGCCGAACGCTCCGGACAGGGCATCGTCGGCACGCTCCAGTACGCCGGCGGCCGGTTCGACCAGGAGGCGGCGGAGTCGGTCGCCGACCAGTTCGTGCGGGTCGTACGACAGGTGGTGGCCGAGCCCGGTCTGCGGGTCGGTGCGGTGGCGGTGTCGTTGGTACCGGTGGGACGGCGCGAGCTGGAGGTGTGGGAGCGGCGGTATCCGGGGCTCGTGGAGGTGTGGCCGCTGACGGCGCTCCAGGAGGGGCTGACGTTCCACGCGCTGTTGGACCACTCCTCGCGGGACGCCTATCAGATGCAGTTCGTCTTCCACCTGCGTGGACCGGTCGACGGTACGCGGATGAGGGCGGCGGGCCAGGCACTGCTGGACCGGCACGCGAATACGCGCACGGCTTTTGTGGCGGACGCCCACGGGCAGCCGGTGCAGGTGGTGGTGGGCGGTGTGGAGCTCCCGTGGCGCGAGGTGGATCTGGTGGGAGAGGCTGAGGCCGGAGCGGCGGTGGAGGCCTTCCTGGCCGAGGACTTGAGGAACCGCTTCGACGTGGCAACGCCGCCGCTGCTCCGGATGGCTCTGCTGAGGACCGGGTCCGAGCGCTTCGAACTGGTCCTGACGGCCCATCATCTATTGTTCGACGGCTGGTCGCTGCCGCTGCTGACGCGGGACCTGCTGCGGCTGTACGAGGCCCACGGGGACGCCTCCGCGCTGCCGCGGGTCCCCGAGTACCGGGACTTCCTGCTGTGGCTGTCCGGGCAGGACCGGGACGCCGCGGCCCAGGTGTGGGCCGAGGAATTGGCGGGAGTGGACGAGCCGACCCTGCTGGCTCCAGTCTTCCGGTCCGGTTCCGACGGAGCGGAGCCGGAGGCCGGAGAGGTCGCCGAGGCCGAGGTGGCCCTGACCGGGGAATCGGCAGGTGAACTCCCCAAGCGGGCAGCTGAGTTGGGCGTCACCGTGGACACCCTGGTGCAGGGCGCCTGGGCGCTGCTGCTGGGCGGGCTGACCGGTCAGAAGGACGTGGTGTTCGGCGCGACCGTACCCGGGCGTCCGGATGCGGTGCCGGGCGCGGACGCGATGGCGGGGCTCTTCGTCAACACGCTTCCGGTACGGGCGCGGCTCGCACCCACGGACACCGTGGCGGACCTGCTGCGCGGGATGCAGCAGCGGCAGGAGGCGCTCACCGGCCACTACTGCGGCCTCGTCGACATCCACCGGGCCACCGGCACGAACCTCCTGTTCGACACCCTGGTGACATCCGAGACGTACACGGTGGATCACCCGGCCGACGACGGCGCGGGCATCGAGGTCACCGGTGTCCGCCCGTTCGCCGGCACCCACTATCCGCTGACGGTGACCGTCACCGCCGAACCGCGGCTGCGGGTGGCTCTGCAGTACCAGCGTCCGCTCCTCGACCGCGAAGGCGCCGAGGCGCTCGCCGAACGGTTCGCGCGCGTCCTTCAGCAGATGGCCGCCGATCCGGACCTGCCGCTCGCCCGCATCGATCTGCTCGGGCCCGTCGAGCGGGACGAGCTGCTGAACGGGCACAACGACACCGCCGTACCAGTCGAAGCGGGCACCGTCCCCGCGCTCTTCGAGCGGCGGGCCGCCGCGACCCCGGACGAGGTGACGCTCGTGTGCGGCGACGAGTCGCTGACGTACCGCGAGCTGGACGCGCGGGCGAACCGGCTGGCGCGCGAGCTGATCCGTCGCGGGGTGGGCACGGAGACGGTGGTGGCGGTGTCGCTGCCGCGCTCGCCCGACCTCGTGGTGGCGCTGCTCGCCGTGATGAAGGCCGGGGGCACCTATCTGCCGGTGGACTCGGCGTATCCCGCCGACCGGATCGGCTACATGCTGGAGGACTCCGCCGCCCTGATGATCCTGGCGGACACCACGACCGCCCGTCAGTTGCCCCAACTCGCCACCACTGTCGTGCAGTTGGACGATCCTGAGGTCTGTGCCGCGGTGTCGCTGCTCGACGCCGCGCCGCTGGTCGACGCCGACCGGGCGGGCCCCCTGTCCGTCGCGAACGCGGCGTACGTGATCTACACCTCGGGTTCGACCGGGCGGCCGAAGGGGGTGGCCGTCACCCACTTCGGACTGGCCGACCTGGTGGAAACCCAGCGGGCGCGGCTCGGCCTGACCGCCACGAGCCGCGTGCTGCAGTTCGCCTCGCCGAGCTTCGACGTCTCGGTGTACGAGGTGTGCATGGCGCTGTTCACGGACGCCACACTGATCCTCGCCCCCCAGGACCGGCTGGCCCCCGGCCGACCGCTCATCGACACGATCGCGGCCCGGCGGGTGACCCATGTCTTCCTGCCGCCCGCGGTCCTCGGGGCGCTGCCGCCCGGCTCGCTGCCGGGCGTGACCTCCCTGGCGGTGGGCGGCGACGCGGCCACACCGGAACTCGTGACCGGGTGGTCCGAAGGCCGGGACATGGTCAACGCCTACGGACCGACCGAGACCACGGCGATCGTGACGTTCAGCGATCCGCTGATCGCCGACGGCCGCACCCCGCCCATCGGCCGCCCGATCGCCAACACCCAGATGTACGTGCTGGATGACGCGCTGCGGCCGGTGCCGGCCGGGGTGCCCGGCGAGATGTACGTGGCGGGCGCGTCGCTCGCGCGCGGCTACCTCGGCCGGCCGGGCCTGACCGCCGGACGTTTCGTCGCCTGCCCCTTCGGTGAACCCGGCCGCCGGATGTACCGCACCGGCGACGTGGTCACCTGGACGCCCGACGGCCAGCTGGTCTTCCACGGGCGCGCGGACAACCAGGTCAAGATCCGCGGATTCCGCATCGAACTCGGCGAAGTCCAGGCCGTGTTGCGCTCGCACCCCGCAGTGGCGCAGGCGGTCGTCGTCTGCGCCGAGCACGACGGCGACCGGCGTCTGGTGGGATACGTGGTGCCCGCCGAGGACCGCACCGGGCCGACCTCCGCCGAGCTGCGCGCCTTCGTGGCCGAGCGGCTGCCGGAGTACATGGTGCCGTCGGCGGTGGTGCCCCTGGCCGAGGTGCCGCTGAACCCGAACGGGAAGCTGGACCGGCGCGCGCTGCCCGCTCCCGACTACGCGGGCGGCGCCGACGGGCGGGCCCCGCGGACCGGGCGGGAGCAGACCCTGTGCGAGCTGTTCGCGGAGGTGCTCGGCGTGGAGAAGGTCGGCATCGACGACGACTTCTTCGATCTGGGCGGGCACTCGCTGCTGGTCACCCGCTTGACGAACCGGATGCGTGCGGTGCTGGGGGTGGAGGTTCCCGCCCGGATGGTGTTCGACTCGTCGACGGTGGCGCGCCTCGCGGAGTCCTTGCCGACACAAGCACGGTCGTCGCGTCCGGTGCTGCGGCGCGCCGAAGTGCGTCCGGAGCGGGTCCCGCTGTCGTACGCGCAGAGCCGCCTGTGGTTCCTGCACCGGTACGAGGGCCCTTCGGCCACCTACAACCTGTCGTACGTGCTGCCCCTTCGCGGTGAGCTGGATACGGGGGCGTTGGCGTCGGCCGTGCGGGATGTGGTGGTGCGGCACGAGAGTCTGCGGACGTTGTTCGTGGCGGACGGCCGGGGTGTTGGCGCGCAGGTGGTGGTGGCGGGCGGTGACGTCGTGCTGGAGGTGCCGGTGCGGGAGGTGGCACCGGACGCGGTGGCCGCCGCAGTGGCGGAGGAAGTCGGGTACCGGTTCGATCTCTCGACGGAGATACCGGTGCGGGCGTGTGTGCTTCGGTGCGCGGCGGACGAGCACGTACTGGTGCTCTTGATGCATCACATCGCGGCGGACGGCGAGTCGATGGCCCCGCTGGCGCGCGACCTGGGCGCGGCCTACGCGGCCCGCCTGTGCGGGGAAGCACCCGAGTGGGCCGACCTGCCGGTGCAGTACGCGGACTACACGTTGTGGCAGCGGGAGTTGCTGGGGGACGAGACGGATGCCGGCAGTGTGCTGGCAGAGCAACTGGCCTATTGGCGCGAGGAGTTGGCGGACGTTCCGCAGCCGTTGAGCCTTCCGGTGGACCGGCCGCGGCCGCCGGTGCCGAGCCACCGGGGCGACACGGTCGACTTCGTCATCGAGCCCGAACTCCTCGCCGCGGTCGAGGACGTGGCACGGGCGCAGGGGGCCACGGTGCCGATGGTGCTGCAGTCGGCGCTGGCGGTGCTGCTGCACCTCATGGGCGGCGGTGACGACGTGACGATGGGCGCGCCCATCGCGGGGCGGACCGACGAGGGGCTCGCCGATCTGGTGGGGTTCTTCGTCAATACGTGGGTGCTGCGGGCGAACGTGTCGGGGAACCCGTCGTTCGAGTCGCTCGTGCGGCAGGTGCGGGACAAGGCGGTGACCGCGTACGACCATCAGGACGTGCCCTTCGAGCGGCTCGTCGAGTCGCTCAACCCCGAACGCTCCACCGCCTACCACCCGCTGTTCCAGGTGATGTTCGCCTGGCAGAACATGGCCCACGAGGGCCTTGAACCGACCGGTCTCAAGGCCCGGTTCGTCCCCGTCCCGACCGAGACCGCCAAGTTCGACCTGCTGTTCAGCATGGTCGACGCACCCGGACGGGGCGTCTCGGGCGAGGTCGAGTACGCCACCGACCTGTTCGACCGGCGCACGGTGGAGGCCCTCGCGGCACGCTTCGTACAGGTGGTGCGGCAGGTGGCGGCCGACCCCGGGACGCGGGTCGGAGCGTTGGAGGTGCTGGAAGCGGGGGAGCGGCAGCGGCTGCTGTACGACCTCAACGACACAGTCGCGGTCACACCGGATCTGACGGTTCCCGGGCTCTTCGAGCGACAGGCACGGGCCACGCCGGACGCGGTCGCCGTCGTGTGCGGTGAAGTGACGTGGACGTACGCGGAGTTGAACGCCCGCGCGAACCGGCTCGCCCGGGAACTCGTACGACACGGCGCGGGACCGGAGCAGTTGGTGGGGCTCGCACTGCCGCGCTCGGCCGACCTGGTTGTCGGGCTGCTCGGCATCCTGAAGTCCGGCGCGGGCCATCTGCCCATCGACCCGCGCTATCCCAGCCGCCGCCTCGGCTTCGTCCTGTCCGACGCCCGCCCGCAATGCATCCTCACCGACTCCGCGACACAGGGCGTCCTGCCGCAGGACGACGGCCGGGCAGTCCGGCTGCTCCTGGACGAGCTGGACCTCGCGAGCGGCGACGGCACGGACCTGCGGGACGCCGAACGGACGGCTGCGCTGTCGCCGCAGAACCTCGCCTACGTGATGTACACCTCCGGGTCCACCGGGACCCCGAAGGGTGTCGCGATCACCCATCACGGCGTCGTGAACGGGGTACTGCGCCTCGCGCATCCCACCGGTGTCACGGCCGGGTCGCGGATCCTCGCCGGGACGTCGGTCGCCTTCGACGTCTCGGTGTTCGAGATCGTCACCGCGCTGACGGCCGGCGGCTCGGTCGAGGTGGTCCGGGACGTCCTGGAGCTCGCCGAGCGGGACAGCTGGACCGGTGCCGTGATCAGCACCGTGCCGTCCGTCTTCGGGGAACTCCTCGACTCGATCGCCGACCGCATCACGGTGGACGCCCTGGTCTTCGCGGGCGAGGCGCTGCCCGCCGCACTCGTGACGCGGGTGCGGGCGGCGCTGCCCGGCGTGCGGGTGGTCAACACCTATGGGCAGAGCGAGAGCTTCTACGCGACCGCGGCCGTGCTCCCGGAGGCGTGCGGTGACACGGGCAGCGCGCCGATCGGCAGGCCTTTGGGGAACATGCGCACCTATGTGCTGGGGCCGGGCCTCGCCCCCGTCCCGCCGGGCGTGGTCGGTGAGTTGTATGTCGCGGGTGCGGTGGGCCGGGGCTATCACGGGCGGCCCGGGCTCACCGCCGAACGATTCGTGGCGGACCCCTTCGGGCCCGCCGGGGCGCGGATGTACCGCACCGGCGATCTGGCCCGCTGGACCGGTGCGGGGCAGCTGGAGTACGCGGGCCGGGCCGACGCACAGCTGAAGATCCGCGGGCTCCGCATCGAACCCGGCGAAGTCGAGGCCGCGCTGACCGCCCACCCCGGTGTGGCACAGGCCGCGGTGGCCGTCCGCGAGGGCAGGGGAGCCGGGCGGCAGCTTGTCGGGTACCTGGTTCCCGTGCGGAACGCCGGCGTGGACGCCGACGACATCGACCTCGCCGCCGGTGTGTCGGTGGGTGAGGTGCGCCGGTTCGCGGCGGACCGTCTGCCGGAGTTCATGGTCCCGGCCGTGTTCGTGGTCCTGGACCGGCTGCCGCTGACGCCCAACGGGAAACTGGACCGGGCGGCCCTGCCCGAGCCCGAGTTCGGCGCCGACCGGTACCGGGCGCCGCAGTCTCCGACGGAAGAGATCCTGGCCGCGGTGTACGCCGAAGTGCTCGGCGTGGACCGCGTCGGCGCCGACGACGACTTCTTCACCGTGGGCGGGGACAGCATCCGCTCGATCCAGGTGGTGTCCCGGGCCCGGGCCCGCGGGGTGGAGGTCAGCCCGCGGCAGATCTTCGAGGCCCGCACGGTGGCTGCCCTCGCCCGGCTCGCCTCGGCCCGCCGGCAGCCCGCCGGGGGCGCGGTGCTCGAAGAGTTCGACGGCGGCGGAGTGGGCCGGATGCCGCTGCCGCCGATCGACCGGCAGCTGCGCGAACTCGGCGGCAGTTGGGCCGGGTTCGCCATGTCGGCCCTGGTGGAACTGCCGGACGGCATCGACGCGGCAGGGCTGACCGCCACCTTGAGCGCGGTCCTCGACCATCACGACGTACTGCGGTCACGGCTGGTGCACACCGACGACGGGGGCCTGCTGGTCGGCCCGCCGGGCTCGGTGGACACGGCGGCGCTGATCCACCGCGTCACGTGCGACGGCCGCTGGGACGCCCGGTGGCGGCAGGCCGCGGCGGCCGAACTGGACGCCGCGACCGGGCGGTTGGACCCGGACGCCGGGGTGATGGTCCAGGCCGTGTGGTTCGACCCGGCGGCGGGCGGCGGCACCGGCCGCCTCCTGCTGGTCCTGCACCACCTGGTGGTGGACGGGGTGTCCTGGCGCATCCTGCTGCCGGACCTCGCCGCCGCCTGGGCTCGGGTCCGCGCGGGCCGGCCCCCGGCCCTGCCGCAGGTGGCGACCTCGATGCGGCGCTGGATGCACGCGCTCGAAACGGAGGCGGCCGCCGAGAACAGGGCCGCCGAGCTGCCGCTGTGGAAGTCGATCCTCGACGGACCGGACCCGGTCATCGGCTCCCGGCGGCTCGACCCCGCGGTGGACCGCATGCCCACCGTGGACACCGTACGGGTGCGACTCACGGCACCGGTCACCGAAGCCCTGCTCACCACGCTGCCCGCGGCGTTCCGCTGCGGCGTCCAGGACGGCCTGCTCGCGGCCCTCGTGGTGGCCGTCGCCCGCCGCCGCGCGGTCCGCGGAACCGACGCGCCGTCCGTACTGATCGGCGTGGAGGGGCACGGCCGCGAGGAGAACGTGGTGCCCGGGGCGGACCTGTCGCGTACGGTCGGCTGGTTCACCAGCCTGTTCCCGGTGCGCCTCGACACCGCCGGGTGCGACCTCGACGAGGTGCTGTCCGGCGGACCGGCCGCCGGACGGCTGGTCAAGTCCGTCAAGGAGCAGCTCCTGGCGGTCCCGGACCACGGCATCGGCTTCGGACTGCTGCGCCACCTGAACCCGCGGGCCGCAGCCGAGCTGCGCCAGTACCCCGCACCGCAGGTCGAACTCAACTACCTCGGCCGCTTCTCCGCGGCCGACATGCCGCAGGACCTGCGCGGTCTCGGCTTCCACCAGGCCACCGACACCGTCGAAAGCGCCGTACCCGACGCCGACCTGCCCGCACCGGCCGCGCTGCACATCGAAGCGCAGGCCACCGACACCGCGCAGGGGCCGGTCCTGGAGGCGGCGTTCTCCTTCCCCACCGGTGCGCTGGCGCGCGAGGAGGCGCAGGAACTGGCGGAGCAGTGGCGCGCGGCCCTGGAAGGTCTGGCCCGGCACGCCGCCGCGCCCGGCGCGGGCGGGCTCACACCGTCGGACGTGCCGCTGGTGTCCGTGGCACAGGGCGAGATCGAGCAGTGGGAACGCGGCCACCGGGGCCTCGCCGAGGTGTGGCCGCTGACGCCCCTCCAGTCCGGCCTGGTGTTCCACGCACTGCTCGCCGACGCGTCGTTCGACGCCTACCACATGCAGTTGGTGTTCCATCTGCGCGGGCGGGTGGACCCGCGGCGGATGCGCACGGCCGGACAGGCCCTCCTCGACCGGTACGCCAACTTGCGGGCGGCCTTCGTGCCCGGCGCGACCGGGGATCCGGTGCAGCTGGTGGCCCAGGACGTGGAGCTGCCGTGGCGGCACATCGACGCACGAGATCTGGACGAGGCCGGGCGCGGTGCGGCCGTCGAGCGGTACCTGGCGGAGGACTTGAAGAACCGCTTCGACCCGGCCGTGCCGCCGCTACTGCGGATGGGCCTGGTGAGCCTGGACGCGGACCGCTGCGAACTCGTCCTCACGGCGCATCACCTCCTGTTCGACGGCTGGTCGTTCCCGCTGATCATCCAGGACCTGCTGCGGCTCTACGGCTCCGCCGGGGACGCATCCGCGCTGCCGCGGGCCCCCGAATACCGGGACTTCCTGCGCTGGCTGACCCAGCAGGACCAGGAAGCGACCGCTCGCGCCTGGGCCGAGGAACTCGACGGCGTGGACGGGCCGACCCTGCTGGTGGCCCCCGGCAGTGCCGCACCCGAGCAGCCCGATGCGGAGGACGCCCGTTACGGCCAGGTCGAGGTGCCGCTGCCCGCGGACACGGCCCGGGAGCTGTCCCGGCGGGCCGCTGAGCTCGGCGTCACCCTCAACACCTTGGTGCAGGGTGCCTGGGCGGTGCTGCTCGCCGGCCTCACCGGAAGGCAGGACGTGGTGTTCGGAGCCACGGTGTCCGGTCGCCCGGCCGCGCTGCCCGACGTGGACACGATGGTCGGTCTCTTCGCCAACACCCTTCCGGTACGGGTGCGATGCGCCCCCGACGCCCCCTTCGCCCGGCTCCTCACCGAACTGCAGCACCGCCAGGCCGTGCTCCTCGACCACCACCACTACGGCCTGACCGGCATGCACCGGACCACCGGGACGAGCGTCCTGTTCGACACCCTTGTGGCGTTCGACTCCTACCCCGTGGACCGGCTCGGCCTCAGCGAGGCACACGACGCCGCGGGCATCACCGTCACCGGTCTGCGCCCGCTGTCCACCACGCACTACGCGCTGACCGTGAACGCCGCAGTGGACCCTCACCTACGACTGACGCTGCAGCACCAGCCGAACGTACTCGACCGTGCGAGGGTCCAGCGGATCGCGGACCGGCTCCAGCGAGTGCTCGCACAACTCGCCGCGAATCCCCACCAGTTGGCGGGGCAGGTGGCCGTCCTGGAGGCGGACGAGCGGGAGTTGGTGCTGCACGGCTTCAACGACACCGCGGCTCACACCCCCGATGTGACGATCCCCTGCCTCATCGAGCAGCAGGTGGAGCGCACCCCGCAGGCGGTCGCCGTCGAGCACGGCGATGTCACCTTGACCTATCGGGAGCTGGACGCGCGCAGCAACCGGCTCGCCCGCGAACTGATCGCCCGAGGAGTCGGCCCGGAGACCGTCGTGGGTCTGTCGCTGCCGCGATCGGCGGACCTGGTGGTCGCACTGCTCGCCGTCCTCAAGGCGGGCGGCGCCTACCTGCCGATCGACCCGCGCTACCCGAGCGCGCGCCTGGCGCACATCCTGGCCGATGCCCGCCCGGTGCTTCTGCTCACCGAAGCCGAGACCGTCGACAGGCTGCCGAGGTCGGGTGTTGCGCACCTTCTGCTCGACGAGCTGAGGTGGACGGACGGCGACGACCGGCGGCCCGAGGTCGCTCTGCGGTGCGACAACGCGGCGTACGTGATGTACACCTCCGGCTCGGCCGGCGTCCCCAAGGGCGTCGCGGTCACCCACGCCAACGTCGTCAACGGCGTGCTCCGGCTCGCCGAGCGCACCGGCATCACGGAGGGCACCCGCACGCTGGCGGGCACGTCGATCAACTTCGACGTCTCCGTGTTCGAGACGGTCACCACCCTCGCCCACGGCGGCACCGTGGAGGTCGCCCGCGACGTGCTCGCCATCGGCGAGCGCGGCGGCTGGAGCGGCGGCGTCGTATCCACCGTGCCCTCGGTCTTCGCCGAGGTGCTCGACCAGGCCGGCGGCCGTCTCGCCGCGGACACGGTCGTGTTCGCCGGTGAGGCGCTGCCCACGTCCCTGGTGCGGCGGGTGCGCGACAGCATCCCCGGCATCCGCGTCGTCAACGCATACGGCCAGACGGAGTCGTTCTACGCCACCGCCCACACCCTCGAACCCGGTGACGAGCCCGCGGGCAGTGCGCCGATCGGCTCGCCACTCGGCAACATGCGCGCCTACGTCCTCGGCTCGGGCCTCCAGCCGGTTCCGGTCGGCGTCGTCGGCGAGCTGTACGTCGCGGGCAATGTCAGCCGCGGATACCACGGGCGTCCGGGGCTGACGGCCGAGCGGTTCGTGGCCGACCCGTTCGCTCACCAGCGGGGCGCGCGCATGTACCGCACCGGCGACCTGGCGCGCTGGAATGACCAGGGGCAGCTGGAGTACGTCGGCCGCGGCGACTCCCAGCTGAAGAACCGCGGCTTCCGTATCGAGCCCGGCGAGATCGAGGCGGCCCTGACGGCCCACCCGGGTGTCGCCAAGGCCGTGGTACTGGCCCATGACGCCCACGGCTCACGCAGGTTGGCCGCCTACGTGGTGCCCGTCGAGACCGGCACCGACCCGGCCCCGGCAGAGCTGCGTGCCTTCCTCGCCGAGCGGCTGCCGGAGTACATGGTTCCCACCGCATTCGTCGCCCTCGACCGCCTCCCGCTCGCCCCCAACGGCAAGCTCGACCGCGAGGCCCTACCGGCCCCCGAGCTGACCAGCAGCATCCCCTACCGGGCCCCGCGGGCGGGGCGGGAGCAGGTCCTGTGCGAGCTGTTCGGGGAGGTCCTGGGAGTGGAGAAGGTCGGCATCGACGACGATTTCTTCGATCTGGGCGGGCATTCGCTGCTGGTCACGCGGTTGGTGAACCGGGTGCGTGCGGTGCTGGGGGTGGAGGTTCCGGTCCGGGTGGTGTTCGACTCGCCGACGGTGGCACGGCTCGCGGAGTCCTTGCCGATGGAGGTGCGGTCGTCGCGTCCGGCGCTGCGGCGGGCGGAGGTGCGCCCGGAGCGGGTGCCGCTGTCGTACGCGCAGAGCAGGCTGAAGTTCCTCGACGAGATGGAGCCGCTGGCGACGTATCACCTTCCGTTCGTGGTGCGTCTGAACGGTGAGCTGGATATGGGGGCGTTGGCGTCGGCCGTGCGGGATGTGGTGGTGCGGCACGAGAGTCTACGGACGTTGTTCGTGGCGGACGGCCGGGGTGTTGGCGCGCAGGTGGTGGTGGCGGACGGTGACGTCGTGCTGGAGGTGCCGGTGCGGGAGGTGGCACCGGATGCGGTGACCGCCGCGGTCTCCCAAGAGGTGGCCCGCCGGTTCGACCTGTCGGCGGAGATACCGGTGCGGGCATGTGTGTTCCGATGCGGGATCGACGAGCACGTACTGGTGCTGCTGATGCATCACATCGCGGCGGACGGTGAGTCGATGGCTCCGCTGGTCCGGGACCTGGGCACGGCGTACGCGGCACGCCGGAGGGGCGATGCACCGCAGTGGGAGACCGAACTTCCGGTGCAGTACGCGGACTATGCGCTGTGGCAGCGGAGGCTGCTGGGAGACGAAGGAGACCCCGAAAGCCTGCTGGCGGCACAACTGGCGTACTGGCATGAGGAGTTGGCGGATGTCCCGCAGCCGTTGAGTCTTCCGGTGGACCGGCCGCGGCCGCCGGTGCCGAGCCATCGCGGCGACACGGTCGACTTCACCGTGGACCAGGACGTCCGCGAAGCGGTCGAGGAGTTGGCGAGAGCGCACGGCGCCACCGTGCCGATGGTGCTGCAGTCGGCGCTGGCGGTGCTGCTGCACCTCATGGGCGGCGGTGACGACGTGACCATGGGGTCGTCCATCGCCGGGCGCACGGATGAAGCCCTGGGGGACCTGGTGGGGTTCTTCGTCAATACGTGGGTGCTGCGGGCGAATGTGTCGGGGAACCCGTCGTTCGAGTCGCTCGTGCGGCAGGTGCGGGACAAGGCCGTGAACGCGTACGACCATCAGGACGTGCCCTTCGAGCGGCTCGTCGAGTCGCTCAACCCCGAACGCTCCACCGCCTACCACCCGCTGTTCCAGGTGGCGTTCTCCTGGCAGCAGGGCACGGGCGGCCTCGAACTGCCGGGCCTGACGGCCACCCCCGAGCCGATCGTGACCGGGACCGCGAAGTTCGACCTGCTCGTCCAGGTCGAGGACACCTCGCAGCCGGGTCTCTCGGGACTCGTCGAGTACGCCACCGACCTGTTCGACCGGAGCACGGCAGAGGCCATCGCGGACCGATTCGTCGGCCTCGTAAGGGAATTGACGGCCGATCCGCACGCACGGCTCGACACCATCGGCGCCCTGACACACGCCGAGCGGGACCTGCTGCTCCATGAGGTCAACGACACGGCAGTGCCCACGCCCGAGGTGACGGTCGCCGCACTCTTCGAGCAGCGGGCGGCGGTCCTGCCGGACGCCATCGCGGTAGTGAGCGGCGAGGAGTCGCTGACCTACCGGGAACTGAACACGCGCGCCAACCGGCTCGCCCGCGAACTGCTCCGGCGCGGGGTCGGCCCGGAATCGGCCGTGGCCGTGGCCGTGCCCCGGTCGTCGGCGTACGTGGTCGCGGTCCTCGCCGTCCTGAAGGCCGGCGGCGCATACGTCCCGCTGGCCCACGACCACCCGGCGGAGCGCCTGGAGTTCATGCTCCGCGACGCGCGCCCGGCGCTGCTCGTGACCACCACGGCGGTCGCCGCAGACGTGCCCGAAGGCGCCTGCCCCCGGATGCTCGTCGACGACCCGGGCACAGCCGCCGCCATATCCGCCGGGTCGGGCGAGAACCTGCCCGATGCCGGGAGGCCGGACCGGTTGGCGTACGTCATCTACACCTCGGGTTCGACAGGGACACCCAAGGGCGCCGGGGTGAGTCACCGCGCCGTGGTGGACCTCGCCGCGGACCGCGGCTGGGCCGGTGGCGCCCAGGAGCGGGTCCTGATGCACTCGGCGCCGACGTTCGACATCTCGGGCTACGAGATGTGGGTGCCGCTCCTGAACGGCGGCCGGGTCGTGGTGGCGCCGCCGGGAAGGCTGGATGTCGACGCGCTCGCCACGGTCATGGCAGAGCAGCAGGTGACCGCGCTGTGCATGTCCGCAGGGCTGTTTGCCGTGATCGCCGACGAGCGCCCGGAGAGCTTCGCCGGCGTGCGAGAGGTGCTGACCGGCGGCGAACCGGTGCCCCCGGAGGCGGTGGCCCGGGTCCTTCGGGCCTGCCCGGGCATCACGGTGGTCAACGCGTACGGGCCGACGGAGGCAACAGTGTTCGCCACCTGTCACCGGATCACGGCCGCCGACCGGGTCGGCGCCGCGGTCCCGGTGGGGCGGCCGCTGGACAACACACGCGTCTACGTCCTGGACGACCGGCTTCGGCCCGTTCCGCCCGGGGTGGAGGGCGAGTTGTACCTCGCCGGCCCGGGGCTGGCGAGGGGCTATGCGCACCGGCCGGGGCTGACCGCGCAGCGGTTCGTGGCCTGCCCCTTCGGCGGTGCCGGTGAACGCATGTACCGGACCGGGGACGTGGTGGCGTGGACGAAGGAGGGTGAGCTGGTGTTCAAGTCGCGCGCCGACGACCAGGTCAAGATCCGGGGGTTCCGGGTCGAGCCCGGCGAGGTGGAGGCGGCCCTGATGACGCACCCGGGGGTGGCCCGGGCGGCGGTGATCGCCCGAGAGAGTCCGGGCGGCGCCGGAGGGCAGCAACTGGTGGCATACGTGGTCCCGGCCGACGGCCTCGACGGCTCGGCGGCCTCCGGGGCCGAGGAACTGCGCGGGCACCTGGAGCGCAGCCTGCCGCAGTACATGGTGCCGTCCCTCTTCGTGCCGCTCGATGCCCTGCCGCTCACCCGGCACGGCAAGGTGGACCGCCGCTCCCTGCCGAATCCCCGCACTCCCGAGACCCGGCCCGCGGCCGCCGTGATCCGGCCGCGCACGGCCACCGAACGCGCGGTCGCCGCGATCTGGTCGGAGCTCCTCGACCGGGACGAGATCGGCGTGCACGAGAAGTTCTTCGACATCGGAGGGACCTCTCTCTCGCTCCTCGCGCTGGGCAACCGACTAGCCGAACTGGATCTGAACGAGGTGCCGTTGAGCGCGCTCTTCGAGCACACCACGGTCGAGGCGATGGCCCGCCTCCTCGACGACCGACCCGCCCGTGAAACCACTGACGAAATGGGGTTTGAACTATGACGCATCCGAGCCAGTCCGACCGGGAGGCCGTGGCGATCATCGGGGTGGCCGTGGCCCTGCCCGACGCCGACGACCTCGATGCCCTGCACCAGAGCCTGCTCGACGGGCGGACCAGCGTACGGGCGCCCGGCAAGGAGCGGGTGCACTACGCCGGGGCGCCCACGGACGTCGACTACCTGCACATGGGCTACCTCAAGCGGATCGACCTGTTCGACCACCGGTTCTTCGGACTCTCCCTGCACGAGGCAGAGTTGATGGACCCGCACCAGCGCATGGCCGCCCAGCTCGCCCACCAGGCGATCGAGAACGCCTGCTACGCACCCCGGGACCTGAAGGGGTCCAACACCGCGGTCTTCCTCAGCGCGCCCGAACCCCACTACGCGAGCCTGTACACCGACGAGGACCCGCAGCAGATCCTCGGCTCGCACCCCTCCGCGGTGGCCGCGCGCGTCGCCTACCTCTTCGACCTGACCGGTCCCACACTCGTCCTGGACACCGCGTGCAGCAGCAGCCTCACCGCGATCGCGGTCGCGGTGGAAAACCTGCGCAGCGGCCGGGCGGACCTGGCACTCGCGGGCGGGCTCAGCCTCTACCCGGTCATGGTGCCCGAACGCGACCGCACGCCCGTGCCGGGCCTGGAGTCGCCCGAGGGGGTGTGCCGCCCCTTCGACGCGGGAGCGGACGGCTCCACCGGCGGTGAGGGCGGCGGGCTCGTCCTCCTCAAGCGGCTGTCCGACGCGCTCGCCGACGGAGACCACATTCACGGCGTACTGCGTGGAATAGCCGTCAACCACAACGGATTCCGTGCCACGAGCATGAGCGCGCCGAGCGCCCGCGGACAGGCCGAGGTGATCGTCGAGGCCTGGCGGCAGGCCGGCCCGGGACCGCTCGACTACATCGAGGCCCATGGTTCGGGCACCCGGCTCGGCGACGTCATCGAGGCCGAGGGGCTGCGGCAGGCCTTCGCCGAGGCGGGCCGGATCGAGCCGTGCGGGATCAGCGGAATCAAGGGCAACATCGGGCACCTCAACCATGCCGCCGGAGTCGCGGGCCTCCTCAAGGTCCTCGCCGGGCTGCGGCACGGCACCAGGTACCCGAACCCCAACTTCGTGACACCCAACCCGCTGATCGACTTCACCGGCCCGGTCCAGGTCGACGCGCAGGCCACGGCCTGGGAGCAGACGGAGGGCGGCACGCGCCGGGCGGGCCTGAGCTCCTTCGGCCTGACCGGAACCAACGTGCACGCCGTCGTGGAGGAGCCGCCCGTCGTGGCCCCGGCCCCGGCTGCGGACGAACCGGCGGCCGAGCTGGTCACCCTCTCCGCGAAGTCGCCCCGGGCGCTCGAAGCGTACGCGCAGCGCGTCGCCGACTTCCTCGACCGGACCGATCACCAACTGCCCGCCCTGGCCCATGCGTTGAACCGCGGGCGCGACGACCACCCGTACCGCTGGGCGGGCACCGCGCGCGACAACCAGGAGCTGGCCGACCTGCTGCGCGCGGCCCGCATGGGCGAGCGGGAGCCGTCGGCGGCGGCGCCCGTGGTGCTGCTCTTCTCCGGCGACGGCGAGCTGGGCGAGGAGACCTGGGCCGGCCTGTGCGCGGCCTTCCCCGAGCTGTCCGACGCCGACGGCACGAGCGACAGCTCCCCCGGCGCCCGCCAGCTCGCCCGGCAGCACGCGGCCTACCGGCTGGCGCGCTCGTTCGGCCTGAGCGAGTCCCGCCTGGTCGGCTCCGGCATCGGCAACCTCGTGGTGCGGACCGTCCAGGACCCGGCGACGGCCGCGCAGTCCCGGCAGAAGGCGGTGGACGCCCCGATCACCAGCCAGGTCGACGAGGCCGGGCTGCGCCGCGCGGTGCGCAGCCTCGCCGAAGAGGGCGCCGTCCTGGTCGAGCTGGCCGCGGACGGCACGCTGTCGAGGGAGATCTCCAGGATCGCCCCGGAGCTCCCGGTCGTACGTCTCTTCGCGGAGCCCTCACAGGAAGGTGTGCTCGGCGCGCTCGCCACGCTCTACTCGCTCGGCGCGGACCTCGACTGGAGCCAGTACTACGCCGGAGCCGAAGTGCGCCGCATCGAGCTGCCGACCTACCCGTTCGACGCCGACGAGGTGTCCTGCTGGTGCCGGCCACCGGGCGCCCCGCTTCCGGCGACGCGGCCCTCCGGTGCGGCGGCCCATCAGTCCACGGCATCGCACCGAGCCGAACAGGGCGACACGGAAGGGAAGTTGGCCGAAATCTGGACGAGCGTCCTCAAGGCCCAGGAGGTCGGACCGGACTCCAACTACTTCGATCTCGGCGGCACGTCCATCGCGGGCATCACGGTGCTGCGGCGGGCCCAGGAGGACTTCGGCGTCCACCTCACCTTCTCCGACCTGCACCAGCACCCCACACTGCGCGCACTGGCCACGCGGGTCGACGTCCTGCGCGCGGCCGGTACCGACCGGGACGACTGGACGATCACCCCGATACCGCGCCCGGGCCGGCTGCCGCTCTCGTTCAACCAGGAACAGCTGTGGTACCTGGACCGGCTGAAACCGGGAACCCCCCTCTACAACATCCCCGTCAACCTGCGCTACGTCGGCGACTTCGACCTCGACGCGTACCGGGGCGCGCTGCGTGACGTGCTGGGCCGGCACGAGGTCCTGCGCACCCGCATCCTGGACGAGGACGGCAGGCCCTACGCGCTCGCCGACCTGCCCGAGCCGCAGCTGGCCTTCCGCGACCTCGCGGCGCTGCCGGACACGGAGCGCTTCGCGGAGCTGTCGCGGGTGATGACCGCGGAGGCGACGGCCCCCTTCGACCTCGGGCGGGGCCCGCTGTTCCGCACCGTGGTGGTCAAGATCGGCGATCGGGACCACGTGGTCCTGCACACCTGGCACCACATCGCCTTCGACGGCTGGACACCCGCCGTCTTCTTCCGCGAGCTCTCCGCCTGCTACACGGCCCGCCGCACCGGAGGCACCGCCGATCTGCCCGAACTGCCCATCCAGTACGCGGACTTCGCGGCCTGGCAGCGCCAGTGGCTGGACGCCGAGCGCACGGAGCGCGGCCTGGAGTTCTGGCGCGAGCAGCTGCGCGACCTGGACATCCCCGAGATGCCGATCGACCACCCGCGCCCGGCCGCGCAGTCCTTCCGGGGCGACTCCGTGAAATTCGGGCTCGACCCGGAACTCGCCCGGCAGCTGCGCGCCTTCAGCGTGCGCGAGAGCACCACGAGCTTCGTCACCATGCTCGCTGTGATCGACGCGGTCCTGCACCTGTGGGCGGGCCACCAGGACGTCGTGGTGGGTGCCGCGACCACGGGCCGGTTCAACCCCTCCACACACGACCTGATCGGCTACTTCAACAACCTGCTGCCGTTCCGTACGAAGGTCGACCCGGGGCTCAGCTTCCGCGAGCTGGTGGCCCGGTGCGCGACCACCGCCACCGGGGTGCTCGACCACGAGGAGATCCCGTTCGCGAAGATCGTCGCCGACACGGACCACCGCGACCCCTCGCGGCACCCGGTGTTCACGGTCTGCTACACCCACCAGAACACCGCCACCGCCTCTCTCGACCTGGCGGGCCTGACGACCGAGAGCGTCGGTGAAGAGCTCTCCGGGATCTCCGGCGTCGCCCCGGGCACCTCCAAGTTCGACCTCACCTTCGGCCTGTACGACCAGGACGGCGGCCCGATGGACGGCTACCTGGAGTACGCGGTCGACCTGTTCGAGCCCGCCACCGCACGCCACTTGGTCGATCTCTTCCAGACCGTCGCCGCCGCCGCGATGAGCGAACCCGACCGGCCCCTTGAGGAACTCGTCCAGGGCCGCGGTGAGCCGGTCGTCGTCGACCGCGAGCCGGCGGTGCTGGCCGGCCCGCGGCGGGACTGGCCCGAAGACCGTCTGGTGAGCGAGGTCTTCCAGGAGCACGCCGCGCAGCGCCCGGACGCGATCGCCGTCGTCGACGGCGCGGGCGAGCACACGTACCGGGAGATCGACCGGAGGTCGAGCCGGGTGGCGCGAAGGCTCGTCGAGCACGGTGTCGGACCGGACAGCGTCGTCCCGGTGCTCGCAGGGCGCGGCGCCGACCTGGTGGTCGGCTGGCTGGGCGTCCAGAAGGCGGGCGGCGCCTTCGCGACGATCGACCCGGCGGTGCCGGAGCAGCGGGTCCGGAGCATCCTCGCCGGGCTCACCGTCCCCGTGACGCTCATCGGGGCGGGCGCGGGCGCGGTGGCCGACGGCGGCGCGGGCCCGGTCGTGCGCATCGCCGACGCGGACGCCGATGGCGACGCCGGCCAGGGCAGGGGCGCCGACGCCGCGCTGCCGCAGCGGGCCGGCGCGGCCAACATGGCGTACGTCTCGCACACGTCGGGCTCGACCGGGCACCCGCTCGGCTGCGAGATCGAGCACCGCAGCCTGATCAACCTGCTGCACTGGTGGGGCGAGGAGACGGGGCTCGGCGCCGAGGACCGCATCGCGCAGCTGGCCGCCCCCGGTTTCGACCTGGCCGTGCTCGAAGTCATGTCGGCCCTCTACTACGGCGCGACTCTGTGCTTCGTACAGGACACCCTGCAGACTCCGGAGAAGCTCCTCTCAGAGCTGGCCGCGCACCGGATCACCGTGGCGGGCATGCCGACGCCACTCGCCGAGCTGGTGCTCTCCGACTTCCCCGACGTGCCCGGCCTCGTCCTGAGGTCGCTGCTCACGGGCGGCGATCTGCTCCGGGTGCGGCCGCCCAGGGAGGCGCCGTTCGCGCTGATCAACGTCTACGGACCGACGGAGTGCGTGGTCTGCGCCACCGCGGGCCGGGTGTCCGAGGCCGAGTCGGGCTCCGACCTGCTCCCCGACATCGGGCGACCGCTCCCGAACGCGCAGGTGTACCTGCTGGACCGGCAGGGCCGGCCGGTGGCGCGCGGCGAGCGGGGCGAGGTCTACCTCGGAGGGGTCAACGTCGGCCGCGGCTACCACGGCAGGCCGGGCCTGACCGCGACCCGGTTCGTCGCCGACCCGTTCTCGGACGAGCCCGGTGCCCGCATGTACCGCACCGGCGACCTGGCCCTGGTCCGCCGCGACGGCACCCTCGAATTCCAGGGGCGCGCCGACGACCAGCTCGAACTGCGCGGCCACCGGGTGGAGCCCGCCGAGATCGAGCAGACCCTCATGCGGCATCCACAGGTACGGGAGGCGCTCGTTCTCGCCGAGCAGCAGCCCTCCGGCGCCCCGCTCTTGGTGGCCCACGTCTCCGGCGAACAGCTCCCGGACGAGGCCGAGTTGACCGCGTGGGTGGCCCGTGAACTCCCCGCCTACATGGTCCCCGGCCGTGTGCTGCGCCATGACGATCTGCCCAAGACGAGCAACGGAAAGCTCGACCGCAACAGGATGAAGGAGACCGAGATGTCCGAGCGCGACACCATGAGCGAGTTGACGGCGGTGACGACGGCCGTGACGTCAGGCGCTGTTGTCGACGAAGCCGGGCGGGACGCCGAACGCGTCCTCGGCGAGATCTGGGCCGATCTGCTCGGCGTCGCGAAGGTGGCGCCGGGCGACAACTTCTTCCAGATCGGCGGCGACTCGCTGCTGAGCGTGGGCATCGCCTCGCGCGCCGAACGGGCCGGGCTGCGCATCACCCCGCACGACGTGCTGAGCCACCCGACCCTGCGCGGGCTCGCCGCCGTCGCGGCCAAGGCCCCCGTCGCAGCGCCGGAACCCCTCGCGGCCGCCGTCCCGGCACCCCTGCTGGAGCCGGTACCGCCGAGCCCGCTGGTGCAGGCCATGCTCGCCAAGTCCGGCAACGCCGCACGGGACTTCATCCGGCCCATGATCCTGGAGACGGCCCAGGGCATCCGGGCCGACGTGGTGCGCGCGGCGTTCGAGCGTCTGGTCGAGATCCAGGAGCCGCTGCGCTACCGGTTCCGCCACAACAGCCTCGGCTGGCGCATCGAGTGCGCCGAGCGCGAGAACGCCCCGTTCGTGGACACCAGGGTGCTGCCGCCGCTCGACGAGGAGCAGCTCCAGGCCCATCTGGCGGCCGACCTGGACGAACTCCTGGAGGACATCGACCTCGGCCGGGGCCCGGTGCTGCGGGCCAGGTTCTACGACCGCGGCGGCGACCTGCCCGGCGTGATCCTCTTCGTGATCCACCACTTCGTCTACGACGCCCTGTCGTTCGTCCCGCTGATCGAGGACTTGAACGCCGGGTTCGGGGGCCACGCCCCGGCCGTCACGCGCCGGGCCGCCTGGCGGGAGTGGACGCAGCAGCTGCGCGCGATGTCCGCGTCCGACGAGGTGGCCGGTGAACTCCCTTACTGGAAGGGGATCCTGAGCGCGGGGGCCGGGATGGAGCCGGTGCCCGAGAACGGCACGGCCGGCGCGCCGCCGAGCCTCGTACGCCGTACCGTGGCCGGCCGCCCCGCGCCCCAGTTGTCCGACAGCGGCCCCTCCGGACAGCAGGCCGCGATGGCCGCGGTGGCCGTGGCCTGGTCCCGGTGGCGCGGCACCCCCGACGCCTACCTGAGCACCCTGGGCATGGGGGCCGCGCCGAACGCGCTGTGGCACGGTGACCGGAGCGCGTCCTTCGGCTGGTTCACCCACCTGTTCCCGACCTTCCTCAAGGTCGCGGCCGGGGCCGAAGTCGCCGAGATCCTGCCGGCCGCCGGTGCGGCGCTCTCCGTTCCCAACGACGGCATCGGGTACGGGGTCCTGCGCCACCTCAGCCCGCAGACCCCCGAGGTGGAGCGGCTGCGCACGCTGCCGGAGCCGCCGGTGATCGTGGAACACCTGGCCAACGCCAACAACGGGCTCGCCAAGCTGAGCGGCGATTCGGTCCGGATGCGGTCGATGGCCCTGTCGGTCCTGCCGGACTCGCTGCTCGCCCAGGTGCCGATCGTGGTCGAGAGCCACGTCATCGACGGGGTGCTCGAACTCGGTGTGGTCTCCCGCGGCTCGGTGGCCGACGCCGACATGGAGGCCTTCGCCGACCACCTGGTCGAGGCGTTCTCCGAGCTCGCCGCCGCACAGAACGCGGACGGGGTGCGCTGAATGGCGCCGACGACGGCCCTGAGGGCCATGGCCTTCCACCAGCCGGAGGGCGTGCTGCCCGTCGCGGAGCTGCCGGGCCTCGACCGACTCGGCGAGGGCGAGCGGGCGAGCTGCGCCCAGCTGGGCATCGACGAGGTCCGCGCGGACGACTCGCTGTCCGCGTTCGACCTCGCGGCCGCTGCCGCCCGGCGGGCCCTGGCGGAAGCCGGACTCTCCGCGGCCGAGCTCGGCGCGCTGATCCTGGTCGACGCCCGGGCACCGGAGACGCTGATGAGCTCCTCGGCCACCCGGCTCCAGGCCCTGCTGGGGGCGGAGGGAGCGGTGACGTTCTCGGTGGGCGGCCTCGGCTGCGTTTCCCTCACCCCGGCACTGCTCGCGGCCCGCGGACTGCTCGCCGCCGACGGGGACCTGGACAACGTCCTGGTCGTACACGGCAGCAAGCCGCCCACGCCGCTGCGCTACCGGCACCCGGTGACGGTCAGTGGCGACGGCGGTGCGGCTGCGGTGATCTCCCGCAGTGGACCGGTCCGGATCCTCGACATACTCCAGGAGACCAACGGCGACTACTGGGACCTCTTCCACGTCGACTTCAGGGACCGGCCGACCGACCAGTGGCGGGAGGAGTGCCGCTCCATCCCCGACTACTCCTTCCGCCTCGCCGTGGAAACCCGCAACCGCCTGCGCGCGCTGCACCGGCGCCTCCTCGAACGCAACGGCCTGGAACAGCAGGACATTTCCTGTTACCTCAGCCACAACCTGTCCGCCGGTGCCTTCCGGTTCACCGAGGAGGCGCTCGACATCAAGATCAGTACGAGCTGCTTCGACAACCTCCGGCAGTACGGGCACCTCGGCCCGAACGACGTCCTGCTGAACCTCCACACGGAGCTCGAACGCGGCGGCCTCGGCGACGGACAGCGCGCGGTGCTGCTCAGCGCGAGCCCGGCCGCCGCGTGGAGCCTGCTGCTCGTGGAGATCGGCGACGGCGCCGCGACCCACTATTTGTGACGAACACCAGACAGGAGACCTCGGACGAACATGGATCGGCCCCGCACCCGGACGGTGCGGGGCCGATCCATGTGCGGCAGGCGACGTGCGTCGCGAACCACGGGGGAGGGGTGAGGAGCAGTCAGATCGCGGCTCGGAAAAAGTAGGTCGTACGGTGGACGATCTTTCCGTCCCGCACCAGATACGTGTCCGCGAAGCCCTCCTCCAGCGGACGGCCCAATCGGTCCCGGCCGGTGAACCGGCCCCAGCAGGCGGCCGACCCGAGATCGGAGACCACCCGGTCGACCTGATGCCGGCCGGTGGAGATGATCCGGGTGTGCCGGTAGAAGAGGTCGACATCGGCAAGGCCGGCGAGCGGGTCGTAGCCAGGGCGTTCGTAGACGCAGTCGAGGGCGAAGACGTTGGGCAGATCGTCCCACCTGCGCTCATCGATGATGGCGAACAGGTCCGCGACGAGACGTTCGGCGGTGCGCGGTGCGGGAATCAGTGTGGTCACAGTATGGAGTCTCCGATCGGGCTCGTTCCGGTGAGGCAGCTGTCACGCGGTGCGGCGCCGACCGGGCGAAGTGGGGCACCTGTTCCCGGTCGCGACAACTGCTGGAGCGTTCCCCACCCGTACGGGGAACGCTCCAGCAGCCTTCACTTCGCGGCGCACTGCGGACGCGACTTTCCGGCCGTCGCCGAGCGACTCTGGGCCCGACTTCAAGGCCGACGGCGCTTTCCGGCCAGGCCTGTGCCGGGGAAGGCGCCGGGACGCCACGCTTGAGGGGCGGTCACCCGACGATCCCGGCAAGCGGCACCCGTCTGCGGCTCAACCGGCGGTGCCGACCGAGCGCTCCAGGTGGAACAGACCTTGGCGTCACATCGTCCAACCGCGTCGGCTTCGGCGTGAAGCGGATGTGCAAGGCCTGGGCGTCTCCCGCTCCGGCTACTACCGGCACCAGGCCACTGCCGAGGCCCGCGCCGCGCGGGCCGCCCAGGAAGAGCGGGCGTGTCCGAGATCCGCGCGATCCATGCAGACCACCGGGGCGCCTAATGGTGCCCCGCCGGTCCAGGCCGAGCTCAGGGCCCGGGGGCAGAAGACCAACCGCAAGCGCGTACCCGGCTGATGGGGATCAACCACATCGTCGGGCAGCATCTGCGGCGCAAGAGGCGCACGACGGTTCGGGCCAAGACAGCCCCGCCCGCCCCCGACCTGGTGATGCGCGACTTCACGGCGGACGTGCTGGACGCCAAGTGGTGCGGCGCCATTGCTTACATCGCCGTCGGCTCTACCTGGCTGTATCTCGCGGCCGCGGCACGCGTCGGCTCGAGCTACGACGATGCCCTCGCCGAGTCGTTCTTCCAGGGCCTCAAGCGTGAGTTGCTCCGCGTAGGGCGCCGGATCTCCAAGGCCCAGAACCGCCTTGAGCTGTTCCGATGGCTGGCCTCCTGCAACCGGCGCCGACGCTACTCCGCACGCGGCTACCTCACACGAGCCGAGTTCGAACAGCAACTGATCGCATCACGTACGCTATCGCCCGTCGCATGAAACCCGGTGTCCACTCCCAGGGATCAACCTCACGAGGCGGCTCACCCGGGCTCATCCACGAGAGCCAAAAAAGTTCGGGCGGCGATGTCGAGAACCCGTGGCGGGCTCCGTCCCCGTAGTGAACGCGGCCAGAATGGGCCGCACCATTACCGAGGAGAACACGATGGCCAAGTACTTGCTGCTCAAGCACTACCGCGGTGCTCCGGCTTCGGTCAACGACGTGCCCATGGCTCAGTGGACGCCGGAGGAGATCTCGGCTCACGTGCAGTACATGAACGACTTCGCGGCCCGGCTGGAGGGGACCGGCGAGTTCGTCGACAGCCAGGCGCTCGCCCCCGAGGGGACGTTCGTCCGGTACGACGGGGAGGGGCGCCCGCCGGTCACGGACGGCCCGTTCGCCGAGACCAAGGACCTCATCGCCGGCTGGATGGTGATCGACGTCGACAGCTACGAGCGCGCCGTCGAGCTGGCCGGGGAGCTGTCGGCGGCCCCCGGGGCGGGCGGGAAGCCGATCCACGAGTGGCTCGAGCTGCGTCCGTTCCTGGGCGCGTCGCCCACCATCACGGAGTGACCCATCAGGTGAACGAGATCCTGCTCCGGAGCCTCACGCCGAGCGTGCTCGCCATCCTCGTCCGCCGCGGAGCCGACTTCGCGGCGGCCGAGGACGCCGTGCAGGACGCGCTGGTCGAGGCGGTCCGCGTCTGGTCGGCCGATCCTTCCCCAAGCTCTCGACTTCGCTCGAGCGGGGGAGACCCCAATTCGGGATCCGAAGGGCTGGCTGGTCACCGTGGCCTGGCGCAAGTTCCTCGACGCGACCCGCGCGGACACGGCCCGTCGCCGTCGCGAGGACCTCGTCGACGAGGAGCCGCCGCCCGGGCCCGCGCCCGCGGTGGACGACACGCTCCAGCTCTACTTCCTGTGCGCCCACCCGTCGCTGACACCGTCGTCCGCGGTCGCGCTCACGCTGCGCGCCGTCGGCGGGCTGACCACCCGTCAGATCGCCCAGGCCTACCTGGTGCCCGAGGCGACCATGGCGCAGCGCATCAGCCGGGCCAAGCGCACCGTCTCCGGCATTGGAGTCTCCCCTGCTCCAGCGAAGTCGAGAGCTCGGGGAAGGTTCGACCAGCCCGGCGACGTCGCCACCGTGCTGCGCGTCCTCTACCTGGTTTTCAACGAGGGCTACTCGGGCGACGTCGACCTCGCCGCCGAGGCCATCCGGCTCACCCGGCAGCTCGCGGCCGCCGTCGACCACCCCGAGGTGGCGGGGCTGCTCGCCCTCATGCTGCTCCACCACGCCCGGCGTGCCGCCCGGACCGCGTCCGACGGCAGCCTGGTGCCGCTCGCCGAGCAGGACCGCGGCCGGTGGGACACCGCGTTGATCGCCGAGGGCGTCGGGATCCTCCAGGCGGCCCTCGCCCGCGACCGGCTGGGTGAGTTCCAGGCCCAGGCCGCCATCGCGGCACTCCACGCTGACGCGCCCACCACCGAGGAGACCGACTGGGTGCAGATCGTCGAGTGGTACGACGAGCTCACGCGCCTGACCGACAGCCCCATCGTCCGGCTCAACCGCGCGGTCGCCGTCGGGGAGGCCGACGGACCGCGCGCCGGCCTGGCGGCGCTCGCGGCGCTGGATGACTCTTCCCCAGGCTCTCGGCTTCGCTCGAGCAGGGGATACCCCATCCCCCGCCACGCCGCGGTGGCGGCGTACCTCCACGAGCGCGACGGCGACCTGGCGACGGCGGCACGGCTGTACGCCGAGGCGGCCCAAAAGGCACCCAACCTCGCCGAGCGCGACCACCTGACGCGCCAGGCCGCCCGGCTCAACGCCCGCGGGTGTCGCTGACGGGTCGCGCTCGGATTTTCCCACGGCACTTGGCGCGGCCCTGTGGCCGGAGCGGTCGCCTCACAGTGAGTAAGCGGGTCGAGTCCGGGGTTGGGGAACATCGGTACAGCCATTAACGCTAAGCAGTTGGTCTTGGTCTGAGGCTTTGATTCCGGTTCGGTGAAGTTGCTCTCCACAGGGCGGTTGTCCGCGTACGGTCACGCGCCATGCCAGTGGAGTTCTTAACCGACGAGCAAGCCGCGTCGTACGGGAAGTTCAATGCGGAGCCGACCCGGCCTGAGCTGGAGCGGTTCTTCTTCCTCGACGACGAGGACCGCAAGCTGATCGCGAAGCGCCGTGGGGATCACAACCGGCTCGGCTTCGTTATCTGGAGTCGTTGAGGTCGTGTCCATCACGTCGAGCACGTACGGGTGAAGACCCCTTCGCCTCGTCCTGGATGGGATTACCTTCCGTCATCCACCACCGATGAACGGGAGGTTCCATGCGGGTACAGCGCGTGCTGATGCCGGACTCGGAAGCTGAGTCGTGGACTGTGCTCGGGGATGACCACGTGCCGATCGGGCCGATCGAGCGCTACCTGGCCTTCCTGGCCTGGGGCGAGAAGTCACCGAATACGGTCAAGGCGTACGCCCACGATCTGAAGGACTGGTTCGTCTACCTTGCCGGCCGGGGGCTGGACTGGCGGTCGGTGACGCTGGAGGCCGTCGCCGGGTTCGTGGGCTGGCTGCGGCTGCCGCCGCAGGCCCGGGACGGGAAGGTCGCGGTGCTGCCCACGGCGGACCACCACTGCGCGGAGTCCAGCGTGAACCGCAAGCTCGCCGCGCTGTCGTCGTTCTGCGAGTTCCATGCCCGCCACGGGGTGCCGCTCGGCGGGCTGATGGTGACGATGCGGCCCGCCGGCCGCCGTGGCCGCAGCAGTTCCTACAAGCCGTTCCTGGAGCACATCGCCAAGAGCTGTCCGCAGAAGGCGCGCACGATCCGGCTGCGGCAGCCGCGTCGGCGGCCGACCGTGCTGTCCGCCGCCGACGCCCAGGCAGTGCTGGACGGGTGCGAGCATCTGCGGGACCGGCTGCTGTTCGCGTTGCTGCTGGACACCGGACTGCGGATCGGCGAGGCCCTCGGGCTGCGACACGAGGACATCGCGCTGGCCGAGCGGCAGGTGAGCGTCATCCCGCGCTCGAACGCGAACCGGGTGAGGGCGAAGGCGGGCCGCTCGCGGAGCGTCCCGGCCAGCGCGGAGCTGATGCGGCTCTATGCCGACTACCTCAACCGCGAGTACGGAGCCCTCGATTCGGACTACGTGTTTGTCAATCTCTGGGGCCGCCCGCACGGCCGCCCGCTCACCTACTCCGCCGTCTACGACCTGGTGGAACGGCTGCGCCGCCGCACCGGTATCGACTTCGAGCCGCACCAGTGCCGGCACACCTACGCCACGTGGCTGCTGCGCAAGGGCGCCGGCATGGAGAGCGTGAAGGAACTCCTCGGGCACGCCTCGATCACCACCACGATCGACACGTATGGGCACCTGACCGTTGAGGACGCCCGTCGGACGCTGGAGGCCGCGGGTTGGTTCACCGGCCGGGAGGTGCGACTGTGACCATCTCGCCCCTGGCCACGGGCCCGCTCGGCCGGTCCGGGCTGCTGGAGAAACTGCTGGCCGCAGTCCGCCCGGAGTTCCGCGTCGACGTCCTGGTCCCCGACGCCGACGACCCGGTGCTGGGCTGGAAGCGCTGTCCGGTCCCGGGCTGCAACCGCGCCGCGCACGAACAGAGTATGTGCACCGGACATGCCCAGCGCTGGCGCCGGGTCGGGCGACCTGACCTCGCGGTGTTCCTCGCCGACCCCGGTCCTCCGCTCCGGGGCCTGGGCGAGCTCACGCACTGCACCGTCCCCGGCTGTCGTTTCGGCGCCTCCGGCAAGGGACTGTGCTCGCGGCATCGCGACAAGTGGTCCCGCTCCGGCAGCTCCGATCCCGCCGCCTGGGCGGCCTCCGCGCCGCCGTTGCCGGGCACCAGCCGCACCGAGTGCGCCCTGCCCACCTGCACTTTGTGGGTGGAAAACGCATCGCATGTGTTCTGCAAGAGCCATCACGTCAGGTGGTGCCAGGACGGCCGGCCGCCCGTCGACGACTTCATCGTCGAGTGCCAGTCCTTCGGTCTGCCGCGCGTGGACTTCCGTGGCCTTGCGCCGCAGCTGCGACTGGAGTTCCAGTACGCCGTCCAGGCCCGCCGCGACGAGCAGACCGTCACCGCTCCGGCACGCATGATCGCGGCCGCCATCCGCCGGGCCCAGGAGGAGAACGTCGCCTCGCTGCTGGACTACTCGGTCGAGCGATGGCAGCGGATCGCCGACCCTTACCGGCACCGGGGCGGGTCCGGCGGCTACGGCAAGCGCGTCGCGGTGTTCCTCCTCTACGCGCGAGACGCGGTCGAGACCCTCCGCGACGGCGCCGGCTGGGAGGTCGAGTACGCCCGCGACATCTGGCGGCTGGGCAAGCTGACCGGGCTGAACCGAAGCGTCAGCCGGCCCCGCCCGCGCAGCGAGCTGCGGTTCGACCGCATTGCCCAGCCCTGGCTCCGGGTTCTCGCGAAGCGGTGGATCCGGCTGCGGTTGTCGTCCGGCCTGAACGTCAGCACCGTTGTCAGCGACATGCAGGCCCTGACCCGGTTCAGCGAGTTCCTCACCGCCATCGGCCCCATGGTCGTCCGCGGCCTGGGCGACGTCGACCGGGCTGTGCTGGAGCGCTATCTGGCCTGGCTGACCGATCTGCCCGGCGGGCTCAGCTCGAACGAGAGCCGTGTCAACGGCCTGCACTTGTTCTTCCAGGCCATCCGCCAGCACGGCTGGGACGACTCCCTGCCGACCGGCGCCGCGTTCTTCACCGGCGACTGCCCGCGACGCCGCACGCGGCTGGCCCGCCACCTGGCCGAACACATCATGACCCAGGTCGAGCAGCCGACGAACCTCGACCGGTGGACCGATCCCTCCGCGCGGCTGATCACCCTCGTCCTGATCCGCTGCGGCCTGCGGGTCTCCGACGCCTGCACCATCCGGTTCGACTGCCTGCTCCACGACGGCCAAGGCGCCCCCTACCTGCGCTACTTCAACAACAAGATGAGCCGGGAGGCCGCCGTCCCCATCGATGAGGAGACCGAGGCCGAGATCCGGACCCAGCAGCAGCGCGTCCTTCAGCGCTGGCCGGACGGCAACCCGCACCTCTTCCCGCGACTGAAGGGCAACGCCGACGGGACCCGGCACTTCTCTCCGGACACCTACCGGCAGATGCTCAAGCGCTGGCTCGCCGAGTGCGATGTCCGTGACGAGAACGGATTGCCCGTCCACCTGACCCCGCATCAGTGGCGGCACACCTTCGCCACCCGGCTGATCAACCGCGACGTCCCGCAGGAGGTGGTCCGCGTTCTTCTCGACCACGACTCCCACGAGATGACGGCCCACTACGCGCGGATCACCGACCAGACTGTCCGGCGCCGCTGGGAGGACGCCACCAAGGTCAACATCCAGGGCGAGCGCGTCACCCTCGACCCCGACGGGCCGCTAGCCCAGGCCGAGTGGGCCAAGACCCGCTACGGCCTCGCCACCCAGACCCTGTCCAACGGCTACTGCGGGCTCCCCGTTCAGAGGAGTTGTCCGCATGCCAACGCCTGCCTGACCTGCCCGGTCTTCCTCACCGGCCCGGAGTTCCTGCCCGAGCTCAAGGCCCAGCACAAGCGGACGCTGACGCTCATCGACAACGCCAGAGGCTGCGGCCATCAGCGGGTGGCCGAGATGAACGAGCAGGTCGTGACCAACCTCAACCGGATGATCAACGAACTCGAAGCCGACGGTCCGGAGGCTGCCGATGCGGGCTGACAACTCCCAGCACATCATCGCCGCCGCCCGCTGCCGGGCGGCGGCGACCAGAGACCGGGCGGTCGCCGCCCTCCGGCGCATGGACGCTTCCGGACAGCCCGTCTCCTTCGACGCCGTCGCCCGCGAGGCCGGAGTCTCGCGGTCCTGGCTCTACACCCAGTCCGACCTGCGGACCGAGATCGACCGCCTGCGCGAGCGTCACGGACCGGCGCCCTCGGCGCCCCAAGTCCCCGAACGGCAGCGCGCGTCGGACGCCTCCCTGCTGCGTCGGCTGGAGGCCGCGACGGCCCGCAACCGCCAGCTGGAGGCGGAGGTGCGTGAACTCAGGGACCAGCTCGCCCGCACGCTTGGGCAGCAGAGGGCCGCTGCGGTCACCTCTTCGGGTGAAGCCAGGAGCCCACGCCAGCGGTCAGCGACGACCGTCGGTCCCTGCTGACCCGGCCCGTCGCCGACACCGGTCATCACGCAACGGCGCAGGTCAGAGCCATGTTCGGCTCTGCGACTGAAGATAAGCTTCGCCCTGCAGATGTGCACCGTGCGCTTCATCGGCCGGTTCCTGCCGGCCGATCCGCTCGATGTGCCGTGGCCGGTGATCGAGCACATCGCCGAGCAGCTCGGCATCGAGGACGTCTCCGCCGTCAAGCAGTACACCGAGCGCAAGCCGACGGCGTACGAGCACGCGTGGGAGATCCGCGACGCCTACGAGTACCACGAGTACGAGGACCCGAAGTGGTCGCGGCTGTTCCGTACGTTCCTGCACGGCCGGGCCTGGACGGCGTACGCGGAGGGCCCGAAGGCTTTGTTCGACCATGCGGTCGGCTGGCTGCGGCGTAATCGGGTGTTGCTGCCCGGGGTCACGGTGCTGGCGCGGGAGGTGTCCGAGGTCCGCAAGATCGCGGACAAGTGGCTGCACACCACGGTTTCCCGGGCGGCCTGGCGGGTGGATCCCGCCTTGCCTGCTGATCTGGTGGCGCTGCTGGAAACGCCCGAGGGCAGGCGGTATTCATACCTGGAGAACTTCCGCCGGCCGCCGACGAAGACATCGGGCACCGCGATGAAGCGGGCCCTGGAGCGGGTGGACGAGATCGCCGTGTACCGGCTGGGGCGGGTGAAGCTGGACAAGCTGCCGCCGAACCGGCTGGCCGCGCTGGCCCGTTACGGCCTGGGCAGCAAGGCGACGAGTCTGGAGCGGGCCCCGGAGGCGAAGCGCACCGCGATGCTGACTGCGGTGATGCGCCACCTGGAGGCCAAGGCGATCGACGACGCGCCGGAGCTGTTCACGGTGCTGATGGCGACCCGGCTGATCAGCACGGCGCGGCGGAAGACGGAGAAGGAACGGCTCTCCACCCTGCCGCAGCTGGAGAAGGCCGCCCGCGCGCTGGCGAAGGCGTCGAAGGTGTTCATCGAGGAGCTGGAGCTCATCGAGGAGACCGGCGCGGATGTGGATGTGTCCGCGCTGTGGGCGGCTTTGGAGGAGGTCGCGCCGCGGGCCGCACTGTCCAGCGCGGCCGCCATGGTCGTGACGCTGGTTCCGGAGGACGACGGGTCGGCAGAGAGTGCGATGCGCGAGGCCCTCGCCAACCGCTACAACACCGTGCGCCCGTTCCTGTCCCTGCTCGGCGACAGGAAGACGCTCAACGCGGCCCCGGAGGGGAAGCGGATCCTGGCCGCTGTGCGGCGTCTGCCCGCCCTGAACCGGCGCCGGGTCGACGAGAAGCCGCTGCTCAAGCGGGAGATCGACGACAAGGTGGTGCCGGCGGCTTGGCGCAAGGCGGTGTACGCGAACAAGGACCTGCCCCAGGGCGCGGTGGACCGCAACGCGTACGTGGTGTGCGTGCTCGAGCAGCTGTACCGGGCGCTGATGCGGCGCGACATCTTCGCCAGGCCCTCGCACTGCTTCGCTGACCCGCGGGCCCGCCTGCTGGAGGGCAAGCCGTGGGAGGCGGTGCGCGAGGACGTCCTGCACGGCCTGAGCCTGGACATGCCCGTCGAGCAGCACCTGGCCGAGCTGGTGCGGGTCCTGGACGCGGCGTGGAAGCAGATGGCCGAGCGCCTCGAAGAGGCCGGCGACGAGGCGAAGATCAGCATCGAGGTCCAGCCCAACGGCCGGGCCAAGCTCAACGTGGACGCGCTCGGCGCACTCGGGGTGCCCAAGTCCCTGCGCTGGCTGCGCCGCCGGGTGGAGAAGATGCTCCCGAAGATCGACCTGCCGGACCTGTTGTTCGAGGTGCACTCCTGGACCGGGTTTCTGGACGCCTTCGTGCACCTGGGCGACGGCAAGACCCGCATGCCCCGAACCCGAAGGTACTTCGGCTACAAGCGCGGCATCACCTGGCTCAACGCAGTAAATGACCAGGTCGCGGGCATCGGACAGATGGTAGTGCCGGGCACCCCACGCGACTCGCTGCACATCCTGGACGCTCTGTTGAACCTGGACGGCGGGGTGAAGCCGGAGATGGTCGCCACCGATAACGCCTCGTACTCCGACATGGTGTTCGGGCTGTTCAGGATCCTGGGCTATAACTTCTCCCCGCGTTTCAAGGACCTTGCCGACCAGCGGTTCTGGCGCGCGGAGATGCCCGGGGTCGAGGCTGGCGAGTACGGACTGCTCGATGTCCTGGCCCGCAACAAGGTGAACCTGAAGAAGGTGATCACGAACTGGGAGGACATGCTCCGCGTCGCGGGATCGCTGACCACCAACCAGGTACGGGCGTATGACCTGCTGCGGATGTTCGGCCGCGAGGGTCACCCCACCCCGCTGGGGCAGGCGTTCGCCGAGTACGGGCGGATCGCCAAGACCCTGCACCTGCTGCAGGTCGTCGATCCGGTCGACGACACGTATCGTCGGCAGATGGGCAAGCAGCTGTCCGTCCAGGAGTCCCGCCACAACCTCGCCCGCGACATCTGCCATGGCAAGAAGGGCACCATCCACCAGGCGTACCGGGACGGGATGGAAGATCAGTTGGGCTCGCTGGGTCTCGTCTTGAACGCGGTGGTGCTGTGGACGACGCGCTACATCGACGCCGCGGTGGCTCAGCTCAGGGCCGAGGGACACGAGATCCTCGACGAGGACGTCGCCCGGCTCTCCCCGCTCGTGCACAAGAACCTCAACGTGCTGGGGCGCTACAGCTTCACCGCCTCCACCCCCAAGGGCGGGCTGCGGCCGCTGCGGGACCCGGACGCGGTCGGCCTCGATGAGGATGACGACGGCAGTGACGAGTGAACGCTCCAGGACGGGGCTGGTCAGCGGGCTTCGGGCGCCGACCAGCCCGTGCAGGTGAGCTGCTACGGGCCGGCTAAGGGATGCGGATGCTGCGTGTGACGTCCGCGGCGCCGCCCAAGAGGACCAGCAGCCCCGACGCGTCGTGCTGTGCGGTGGCGGTGATCGTGGAGGGACTGCCGAGGGAGTCACCCATGTCGACGGTGATGTCGCTGATGCCCTGGTCGGCCAGGTGCGCAGCGAGGCAGGCGGTGCTGTTGGCGTTGGCGATGTCTTCCGCGACGCCGATCGACGGGGCGAACATGCGGGCCGCGGCGCGGCCAGTGGGCGTCGGCACCGAGTAGGCGTAGCAGCCCAGGAAACCGAGACGGTCGCAGGCGGCACGGAGCCGTTCGAAGTCCGGGCTGAGGGTGGTGAGAGCGGACCGCGTAGCAAGGGGAACCAGCAACCGCGACCGCCCCACTGAGGCGACGCGGGTGCCGGGAGCGAGTGTGCCCGGGGTGACACCGAGTGCGGGCAGGACAAGGTCGCACTCGATCGCTGTGGGCCTGCGGAGGCCTACGGGACCGGGGTCGAAGGCGGCATTGACATGAGTGTTCTCCCGTACGGACCAACCAGTGAAGACACGCCCTGCCGCATGGATGGTGGCTCGATACTCCCGGCCCCCTGCGCGCTCGGCCAGGAAGGCCAGAGCGGCAACCGTCCCATGACCGCACCCAGGCAGTTCTCCCTCGGCGGTGAAGAAGCGGAGGGAAACGACCGGGCCGCCCCGTCGGCTGTCGTGCACCGACACGAAGACCGCGTGCGACGTTCCCATCGCAGCCGGCACACGACGGCGTTCATCGTCGCTCAACGGCGCCTCGTCCAGCACCGCGGTGGGACTACCGCCCTGGCCGTCGCGCAGACACGCGCGGACGATCGTGACGGGCAGACCGTGCCTACTCATCGCAGTGCCGTGATCCTTGTGCCGGACCGGCGTCCGCTTCTCCCGCCCACCGCCGGCTCCACCTTCATGCCTCCGCAGGATTCTGATCGTTCTGTTCTTGCGCCTGCGCCCAGGTGATCGCCCATTCGTCGAGCGGTCGGAGGGCGTGACTGAGTGCTGCCCCCAGGCGAGTGAGCTCGTAGCCGTCGGCTGAGGGGGCGATGATCCCGCTTGCCGTGAGTTCGCGAAGCCGCTGGTAGAGGACGCTGGATGACATTCCTTCGCAATGTGCCAGCAGCGCGCGGGCGCCGAGCGGACCCGCACGCAGCTCCCAGAGAATGCGCAGCGCCCACCGACGACCGAAGAGGTCCATCGCGGCCATGATCGGACGGCCGGTCGTCGATCCACGAACCGGTGTTCCTGGGCGCGGTGTCGGCATGGCCCTCCTTGTGTTTCGTTATTCGAAACACTAGCATCCGTGCGTGTTTCGAATTTCGAAACAACCTCAACGGGAGCGCCGATGCCGCGAATAGCCCTGCTGGAACCGCCGTACACCGACCAGGCCGGCGCGCTGCTCGCGCGCATGATGCCCGGGGACGTGCCACCGATCGGGCTGTTCCGGATGTTCGCCAGAAACCTCCCGATGGCCGGCGCCATGCACGGATGGGGGCGCTATGAGCTGGGCCGACAGCTGACCCTGACCATGCGGGAGCGCGAGATCGCCATCGACCGGACGTGCGCGCTGTGCGGCTGCGAGTACGAGTGGGGCGTGCACATGATGACGTTCGCCGAACGGGTCGGGCTCACCCGCGAGCAGGCGGCATCCCTGGTGCACGGCGGCCCCGCTGACGAGTGCTGGACGTCCGAGCGGGAACAGCTGCTCATCCTCGCCGTCGACGCACTGCACGAGCGTTCCGACATTGATGACGCGCTGTGGACACGGCTCGTGTCGGTCTTCGACGAGCTCCAGCTGCTCGATCTGCTTCTGCTGTGCGGGTGGTACCACGCCGTCAGCTTCGCCGCGCGCGCCGCGCGTGTGCCGCACGAGCCCGGCGCGCCTCGCTTCGCCGACTTCCTCCCCAGCACGACCGGAACCAACCGGTGAGCCCTGTCCGGGAGCACTCCGAGGCGCGGCTCCTTGTCCCCTCCTTGATGTTCATCGCCTTGGTCGTGGCGGCAGTCGCCAGCCTCGGGGCACCGCTCATCACCAGCGTGGCGACCACGTTCCACGTCTCACTCGACAGCGCGCAGTGGACGCTGACCATCGCGCTGCTGAGCGGCGCCGTCGCTACGCCCGTCCTCGGCCGGCTCGGAGCCGGCCCACACCGACGAGCCACGATTCTCGCCACGCTGGCGGTCGTCGTCGCCGGCGGTGCGCTCACCGTGCTGCCGCTGCCGTTCGCGTGGCTGCTCGTCGGCAGGGCGGCCCAGGGCGTCGGGCTCGGTCTGACGGCGCTGATGATGGGCGTGGCCCGTGACCATCTTCCCGAGAGGCGCAGTGCGGCCACGATCGCCCTGATCTCGGTGGTCTCGATCATCGGGGCCGGCGTCGGGTACCCGCTCGCCGGGCTGCTCGCCGAGCTCGGCGGGGTGCGGGCCGCCTACGGCCTAGGTCTGTTCGTCACCGCTGCCGCTTTCCTGGCCGCGTGGCGCTCAATACCCGCGGCTCCCGAAGGCCGCTCAGCTCACGTGGGCGTTGCGAGCGCGCTCGTCCTGGCGGGTGGACTGTTCCTCGTCCTGTTCCTCGCAAGCGAGACGAGTCTCTGGAGCCATCACCTCGCCGCGGCGGCGAGTCTCGCCATCGTCGCCGTGCTCCTGCTCTGCGTCTGGACCGCCTCCGAGCTGCGCAGTAAGACACCCTTGGTCGATGTCCGGGCGGTGCGGCACCCGGCGGTCGCCGGAGCGAACATCGCCATGTTCGTCGGCGGGATCGGCATGTACCTCCTGCTCACGCTGATCACCCGCTACGCGCAGACACCGCACAGCGCCGGCTACGGCTTCGGACTGACCACCTTCGTGGCGGGGCTGGTCCTCGTTCCGTTCTCCGTGCTGGGGTTCGTCGCCGGCAAGCTCACGCCGCGGGTTCGGATGCGGATCGACGGCCCCCTGCTCCTGGCCGGCAGCGCCGCCATCGTCGGCGGCGGGTTCGTCCTGTTCGCCACCGCCCGGTCCAACCTGGCCGAACTGCTCGCAGCCATGGGCGTGCTGGGCTTCGGCGTCGGCAGCTTCTCGGCCGCCATGCCCGGCGTCATCCTGGCCGTCACGCCCAAGAGCGAGACGTCGAGCGCCATGAGCTTCAACTATGTCGTCCGAAGCGTCGGGTACTCCCTGGGCAGCGCCATCGGCGGCCTGGTGCTGGCCGCAGGCACCGACACCGACCACCTCTTCCCGAGCGATGGCGCCTACACCACGGCAGCGCTGGTCGGCATCGCCACGATGGCGATCACGACGATGGCCAGCCTCGCCCTCGCCGGCCGCTCGCCCGAGACCGACCCGATCGAGGAGCCGGCAGGAGGTACCAGTCGTACCACTACGCCGTGATCGGCCGTCAACGCCGAGCCCTTGCCACAGATGCCGCCGGAACCGGCGCTGTCGGTGCCGAGGACGCCTGTGCGCCTTCGGCACCGACAACCGCCTGATCCGCGATCCCCGGCACGCCCCATCCGATCGAACCGGAAGCTAAGGACCCCGCATGCAGTTCCCTCACATGGCAGCCCGCAACGTCGTGACACTCGCGCTATCCGAAGATGCGGCCGCTGATGACGTCACCACTCGATGGAGCGTCGCGCCGCGACAATGGGCGACGGCAGTCATCATCACCCGCCAACCGGGCCTGGCTGCCGGGATGCCCCTGGCTGCCGAGGTTTACGCCCGTATCGGCGGCGAAACACGGATCGACGAATCGGTGCCCGACGGCACTCGACTTGAGGCCGACGATGTCCTGGCGAGGATATCCGGCCCGGCACACCAGATCATCACCGGCGAACGGACGGTGCTGAACCTCCTCCAGCGGCTTTGCGGCATCGCCACACTCACCGATCGGTATGTGGCCGCCGTGCGCGATCTGCCTGTCCGCGTCCTGGATACCCGCAAGACCGCCCCTGGACTTCGGTTGCTGGACAAGTACGCGGTCGCCGCGGGCGGAGGGCACAATCATCGGCTGGACCTCGGTGCCATGGTGCTCCTCAAGGAGAACCACATCGCGGCCGCCGGCGGCGTCACCGCCGCCATCGACAGCGTCCGCAAGAACATGGCGTCGGAGGGCAAGACCATGGCCATCGAGGTGGAGGTGGCCACGCTCGCCCAAGCCCGTGAAGCGCTGAAGGCCGAGCCGTCATGGATCATGCTCGACAACATGGCCGTGCCGCAGCTGGCCGAAGCAGTCCGCCTTCGACGCGAACTGGCCCCCGCCTCCGGCATCAAGCTGGAGGCCTCGGGCACGATCACCTTGGACGACTTGCGCGCCGTCGCGGAAACCGGTGTCGACGCCGTCTCCGTCGGCGCGCTGACCCACAGCGCGCCGGCCATGGATCTGAGCATGCTTCTGAGCATCTCCCCATCTTGAGAGGCCGAGTCGGCAGCCTCGGTCGAATCGCAGACTCCCAGCGTCGCAATTGCGACGCGACTGCACGATCCGACATTCGGGAGGAACCTGCGACGGTCGACCGCAGGGTCGGAGCCGACCAGCTCGCGCTCCGGATCATCCCGGCGACCCGCCGCCGGATACGATCGAACTGAATTGCTAATACGACGTCAGATGTGCACTTCGAACACTGGAGGTTCCATGCCCAAGGGCTACTGGGTCAGCGTCTACCGCACCATTTCAGACCCTGAGAAGCTGGCTGCCTACGACAAGCTGGCCGGCCCGGCCGTCCGGGCCGGGGGCGGGCGGCTCCTCATCCGAGGCGGCCGGAGCGTCGCACACGACGCCGGAATCGCCGAGCGCACCATCCTGATCGAGTTCGACAGCTTTGAACAGGCCCTCGCGACACGCGAGAGCGAGGCCTACCAGGAGGCGCTGGCCGTCCTCTCCGACGGCGTCGAGCGCGACTTCCGCATCGTCGAAGGCATCGACTGACAGTCGGCGACCCGCCCGGCGTCCAGCTCCGGCAGGCACCGCGACGGAGAAGAAGCACCACACCGCCGGGCAGGCAGGCGGCCAGAGCGAAGATCCACCATCTTGAAAACCTCTGATCAACGGTGCTGGTGTGGCAGGGCTCGTGGGTTCTCGTGCTGGTGGTGGGCGGCTGCCTCGGGTCTTGATCGTCTGTCAGCGGTTGACTTCGAGGTCGGTCAGGACGAGCAGGGCTCGTAGGAGGCTGGTGGCGCGGGCGGGGTCGGTGCGGAGCTTGGTGGGGATGCGCCCGCCTGGACCACGGTCCTGGTCACGCCCCGATGGCGGACTCTGCCCTGGGACGACCTCCGATCGTACCAGTCGGGTGCCGAGCTAGGCTTCTGGACCACCCTCCAGGTTCAGCGAAGCGGCCTGTGTCTGTCGTGCTGGATGTGCGAGAGCGAGCCCGACATCCGGTTCTGCGACGGCGGCGACTGCCGCAACTTCGGTCGGCTCCTGGCGAGCCTCCTCCAGGAGACCTGACTGCGGTGTGCCGCGCGACCGGGCGCGGCGAGTGACTCTCACAAATGACCAGATGCGAGAGTTCTGAGAACAGCCTCCGAGCGGCCACATTTCCGCAGGTCGCCATTCGCAAAACCCCTGTCAAAACAAAGGTGTTCTGCGAAGCACTTCTGAGAGCTTGATCTCATGCAGCTGACACCCGATCAAGCCGCAAATGCGGTAGAACGCCACGACTGCCCCAAGTGCGAGGTCCCCGGCGGGAGTCCATGCCGCACCCGCGGCGGCAAGACCGCCACCAAGTACCACACCGCCCGCTTCATCCTCGTGCCCGCGCTCCGCGAAGAGCTCGAAGTCCTGGTGCCCGACGACCGCGGCCCGGGACGAACCTGGAAGCCGGGCCCGCCGGTCGAGGAGATGTCCTTCGCTCCGTCGGCCAGGCCCATCCGGATCGGGTACGCCCGCTGCTCGACCGCAACGCAGGAACTGCAGAGCCAGCTCGACGCACTCGCCCGCGCCGACTGCAAGAGCGTCTACTCCGAAAAGATCAGCACGAGGATCAAGACCCGGCCGGAGCTGGAGAAGGCCCTCAAGCTCGCGTACGACATCAAGGAGGCCGCTCCCGACCAAGAAGGTCATCCTCACCGTCCACGAACTCAAGCGCCTGGCGCGGAACGCGGCCGAGCTGATGACGCTCTCCGGCCAGCTCCAGGCGGCCGGCGTCCAGCTCGAACTCCTCACCGGCCCGCTCACCGGCATCCACGACCCCAACGGCATGGGCGCCATGTTCTTCGCCGTCCTCGCGGCCGCCGCACAGATCGAGCGCAACTACATCCGGGAGAAGACCCTCGAGGGCCAGGTGTCCGCGGCATCCAAGGGCAACCACGGCGGACGGCCCAAGGTCATCGACGACGACATGCTCGCCTTCGCCCAGGCCCTCAAGGACAAGGGCGTCCCCGTCCCCGAGATCGCCAAGAAGCTCACCATCAAGACCGGCAAGAACAAGGACCAACACCCCTCGGTCGCCTCGGTGTACCGAGCCCTCGCCGAAGCCGAACAGCGCGACGCCCCCGACGCCGAAGACCTGCCTGCGGCACCCGCGTGTACCCGCATCCGGCGCCCCAGCCAGCCCTCCACCGTGGAAGAAACCGACCTGCGCGAACGCATCATCGCCCAGCGGATCGACAATCCCGACCTTGAGCTCGACCCGTCCTGACCGGCCCCCCAGACAAGATCAACTGCTTAGCGTTAATGGCTGTACCGATGTTCCCCAACCCCGGAGACCAGCTGCACGACGCGTCGCCGGCGGGGAACAGACCCGCCCGCTGAAGTGCCCGGTGAAGGTGACCCATCTGCGACGGTTCGGCTGCCTGAAAAGCGGCCGGCAGCGGTGTCAGTGGCTTCCCGTAGGTGCGTCCAATGAGTTCTTCTCTGAGTGTCTACCTGCTCGATGTTGCTGCTACGCGTGCCCTGGTCGGATCCGGCAATGACCAGTTGCTGGAGGTGAAACGCAGCGACTTCGGGGGACGATCTGACCTTCGGGGACGATCCGGCCCGCGACGACGACCATCACAGCGACGAGATCGCGCAGGGTGCCCCCGCGGCGGTGTCTGTGCGAGGCGGTGGCCCGTGCCGCGTGCCGGGCCGATCCCGCGCTCGCGGCGGCGCTGGCCGCGCTCGGCTTCCGCTTCGCCCCGCGCTTGCGCGACCTGGCCGACCAGCGATTCTGGCGGGCCGACCTGCCCGACGGTGAGGCCCCGGCCACCAGGTACGGGCCGCTGGAAGCCGTGGCTTGCAACAGGGCCAACCTCAAGCGGATCACCAACGCACTGGCCGGACATGCTCCGGGTCGCCGGATCGCTCATCACCAACCAGGTCCGGGCCTACGACCTGCTGCGGAGGTTCGGCCGCGAAGGCCACCCCACCCCGCTGGGCGCCGCGTTCGCAGAGTACGGGCGCATCGACAAGACCATGCACCTGCTCGCCTTGGTCGACCGATGGAGGACACCTATCGCCGCCTGATGAACCGGCAGCTCACCATGCAGGAGTCCCACCGCCTGGCCCGCGCGATCTGCCGCAGCGGTCGGGGCCAGACCCGCCAGGCGTACCGCGAGGGCCAGGAGGACCAGCTCGCCGCCCTCGGCCTGGTCCTCAACGCGGTGGTGCTGCGACCCGGACGCGCCCGAGCTGGACGAGGACTATGAGGGCGAGGAGTGAGCACGAGGGTGCTGCTCGACGGCTACGCGATGCCCTCGATCTCGGCTCGCAGCTGGGCGGCGAGGGCCTGGGCCCCCTCCGCCTGGACTGCTGCCTCGGGGGCCGTTGTCGGCGTTGGCCTGGCTGAGCCAGGTCTCGCCGGCTGCTCGACCACCTCGGTGGGCAGGATCTGCGGCGGCTTCCGGTGGCCGGTCGGCCGGCGCCTGTTCGCGCTGCGCCGAGGCGAACGAACCGCGCGTGCGGGCTACTGGGCCCACTGGCATGAGGCGACGGGTGTCACTTCTCGGCCGTACCGAGGTCCCTGCTGATGGACTCCTGGTAGACGTCCGCATAGGTGCGTGAGTCCTTGACCAGGTCGTCGCAGAACGCGGCGACGTCGTTGCCGATGAGTTCCAAGACCCCCTTGCCCGCGGCGACGCCCTCCTCGAAGAAGTCGACGATCCCGGGGAGCAGGGGCCCGTCAGGCAGGTCGATGGGTCCGACCTTGAACAGGTACCTCTGCATCTCCTTGTAGACGATCTGGTAGTCCGGCGGGAGTGCCTTGACCCGAGCCATGTGTGCCCGCCACTGCTTCTTGCCCTCGATGATGTCCTGGATCCCCACGTCAGCCTCCCAGCTGGCTCAATTTCCTTGCGACGTTCCTGTTCAACTGCTCACGCCACCGGTCGCGATAGGTTCGAGCCCCTTCTCCACCGGCCAGCGCCGTGCAAAAGCCTCGGATGTCGTCGCCGAGCACCTCGTGGACGCTCTGCCCGTCCGCCGCTGTTTCTTCGAGCAGCCCCAGGGCGGCGTCGAGGATCGGCAGCAGGTTGCGGCCGGTGAAGCCCCCATGGGGAAAGAGGTGGCCCTTGATCTGTTCCCACGCCGCCCGGTAGTCGTCCGGCAGGGCCTCGGCCCGGGCTTCGAACGCCTTCCATTCCCTGGTGAGATCGCTGCCTGTGATGGTCTCCCAGAAGTTCATCTCCCACCCTCCTTGAGCCTGTCGATGCGTGATGAGACGTACTGCCATTTCGCCCAGAACTTCGCGAGTTCCTCGCGTCCGGCGTTGTTGAGCGCGTAGAACTTGCGCGGCGGACCGACCCCGGATGGTCGTTTCGTCACCTGGACGAGTTTGTTCCTCTCCAGTCGCAGCAAGATGGTGTACACGGTCCCCTCGATGACGTCGGCGAAGCCGAGCTCGTTCAGCTGACGAGTGATGGCGTACCCGTAGGTTTCCTCGCTGCCGATGATTTCGAGCACGCACCCTTCGAGCGTGCCCTTCAGCATCTCCGTCAGGTCGTCCATCAGGGTCCTCCTCAGCCCTAGCGGTACTGTGTAGCACCGAGTACCACTATACGGTATCACCGAGTAGTGGAGGATGTCAGCGTCTCCGGTGGGCGCGGACCCGGGACCGACCTGCGAGGACCCAGGCTCCGCAGCGGCGGCTACCTCATCGGCCCGGCTCCGTAGTCGGCGAGTGCTCGTACGTCATCACCGCAACGCCCCGATCCTCGACCTCCCCAGGTGGCTTGCCGGCCGGCTCGCACCTGTCGGCAAACGGTCGAATGGTGACAGGCGTCGCGGGCGTCCAATGAACTCGGACTTTTCGGGGCCCGTTGGCGGCGCGGATCCCATCAGATCCGTTGGTGACTGATGACAGGGTTTGGTGACAGATGGGGTCCGATCCTCCGTACGGAAAGGGGCCCCGGATGGCGAACCTGGTCTACAAGCGGGTCTCGACCGACCAGCAGTCAACTGCCCGGCAGAACCTCGTCCTGGCCGAGGCTGGGATCGAGGACCCCATCCCGTTCGAGGAGGAAGTCCGGCACCTCCAGCCGCGTCCACCCGCTCCAACGCCCGAAGTTCGGCGAACTGCCGGCGTACGCGCGGCTGGGCGACACCGTGCACATCTCCGAGATGTTCCGTCTCGTACGCGGCACCGGGCACATCCTCGATGTGCTCGACGTCCTGCACCGCGACCGGCTCGCCCTGCGCATCCATGAAGGCGCGTTCTCCGCGATGGGCCTCACCGCGTGCCACCCGCGCACCGGAGAGCTGCTGTCCACCGTGAAGTTCATGGTGCAGACCCTCGTCGCCACCGGTGAACTCCAGCGCGATCTCCAGCGGGAACTGACCTATCGACGGGCGGTAGGTCCTGGGGGAGGGAACCACCTTGGGTGACCATGGCGGGCTTTGCCGGGCAGAGGCCAACGCGGTTCAGGGAGCGGGGAGTTGTTGTGAGGGTTCAGTTTCGTGGGGACGGAGTCGAGCCGGGAGGCGAGTTACACGCGGGGGCGGTTGCTCGTCCGGCGTTGGCTGGTGGGGTTGTCGGGGACTGTGCTGAGAAGGTGATGACGGCCCGGCCGTGGTTCATGCCGGCGGTCTCGGGGGTGACCTGGCGGCTGGGTCTCGCGGAGGATCTGCCTGGTTCGGAGGGCGGGTGTCGGGTACGGGCCGGACGTTTTGGACGCCGGAGCTCGCGCAGAAAACCCCCTGGATCCTTGTGCTGCTGTCGCCCCTGAGTGCTTACCGAGTGCTGGGTGTGCCGCTGGACGAGCTCGCCGGCCAGGATGCGGATCTGAGCGACATCCACGGGCGCGCCGGCGACCATCCGCTGGAGGCTCTTCGGGAGGCGCCGCCGAGACACGACCGATTCAGGCTCGTACGGGACTACGTCACGGCCCGGGCCGCGCAGGGCTCGGAGCGCTCGGAGCGCTCGCCCGAGGTTGCTCAGGCCTGGCAGGGTTGGTCGATACCGGTGGGCGTATCGCGATCGCCGCTCTCGCGACCGAGGTCGGCTGAGCCAGCAGCATCTGGCGCGCAGGTTCCGGCAGCCGACAGGCCGTCCTCCCAAGGCGCTGGCGCGGTTGATCCGCTTCCGGGCGATACTGCACTGCCTGGAGGGTGGCCACCCGGTGCGGTGGGACCGGTTGGCTGCCGAGCACGGCTACGACGACCAGTCCCACCCGCACCGCGACTTCCACGAATTCGCAGCCACCACCCGGCCGGCTTCCTGGCCGGCCGTGTGCCGTGTGGATGCATGGCGGACTAGCGGTTTCATTCCTTCCAATACATCCCGTACATCCCGTCACCGTCCTCGTGGTTTCGTGGGCGTGCCCAGACCGGGCGCGCATCTACCTCTCCCCGATGGACTTCGAACAGCAGCACCACAGGAAAGCCAAACTCCAACTCCCGGCATGAACCCCTGTGTCCACACTCCGGGGTCACCTCACGTATCGGCCGGACGCACCGAAGCGAACCGCCCACGATCAGGGCTGCGGTGCACTGGTACGGCAGTCTTCGGCACAGTGGTGAAGCGCCAGGTTGCTCAGGTGGGTTCGGGGGCCCGTCGGGGGGTGCTGACGACCACGAGTCCGCCGATGACCGCCAGAGCCATCAGCACGGTGGCGAAGACCGTCGCCCCGTTCGTCAGCCCCACCGCGTCGCTGAGGTAGCCCGCGGACACCGGAAGCACACCGGCGGGTACGTAGCCGCCCACGTTAAGTGCCGCGTTCGCTTCGGCCAACCGCTCGGGCGGGACGATGGAGTTGAGCAGCGAGAGGCCGCCCAGCTGCCCCATGCCCTGCCCGGCCCCGGCCAGCAGCGCGGAGGCGATGAGCACGGGCACCGACGAGGTGTGCACGGCAACGACGAGGGTGGCCATGCTGAGGGTGGTGCTGACTGCTCCGGTGAGCAGGATGGTGCGCCGACGCAGCTTCTGGACGGCGAACTGCACGCCGGTGGCCGCGATGAACATGGCGAAGGCCATGACTCCCGCCACCACCCGGCTGGTGGTGCCGAGCAGTCCGGACAGGAGGGAGGGGCCCAGCGAGAGGACGAATGACGTGGCGGTGATGCCGGGGGCGAACACCGCGATTCCCAGGGCGAGTTGAATGCCGTTGCCCTGCGGCACACCGGGAACGCGCACCCAGGCGCCCTTCGGGGGAGCGACCGGCCGCCGTACCGGCATGCGCAGCACGGCGAGGACCGCGGTCGCGAGCAACACGATCTCCACGACGAAGACGGTGACGGTGGGGCCCGGGACGGTTTCGGACAGGACTCCCGCGAGGAGCGGGCCCAGGCCCGCGCCGAACACCATCGCGCATGAGGCCAGCAGTGCGGCGAGGCGCTTGCGGGCCTGCCCGGCCACGTCGGTCACGGCGGCCATGCCGGCCGAGACGACGGCGCCCACGGCGATGCCGGTGAACAGGCGGGCCACGATGAGCGCGGCCACCGACGACGCGGTCGCGAAGATCACGCAGGCGGCGACGGCGAGGCCGAGCGCCGGCAGGAGCACGGGCTTGCGGCCGAGCCGGTCGGAGACCACGCCCGAGACGAGCAGGGATCCGAGCAGGCCGACGATGTAGAACGCGAAGATCACCGTCAGGGTGCCCTTGGAGAAGCCGATGTCCCGCTGCCACAGCACATACAGCGGGGTCGCCGCGTTGGACAGGATGAACACCGCGGTGACCGGCCAGGCTGCCAGCCAGACCCACCAGGTGGGCGCCAGGGGGGTGGCTGCGGCGGCCACCGGACCCGAGCCCTGTGCCGCCTGCGGGCGCCGTGCTCCATTCGCCGCGTGTGCGGGCACCGTTCGACTTTCCGGCATGACCGTTTCCCTCCGTCGTGGTCAGTACGAGATAAGTCGAACCTAGCATGCTGTACGATAAAACTCGTACATAGGATTCGAGTCGTGAGGAGTTGCCTGTGTCGGCGACGACGCGATCAGTGACCGCCATCAAGGTGCTGCCGGAGCCCGCCGGGCTTCCACAGCCCCTCGCGGAACCGCCGGTCGAGGAGCTGCGGTTGGAGACGGTGCTCGGAGCGCTCAGCGACCCGCTGCGCCTGGGGATCGTGCGCAAACTCCTCATCGAGTCACAGGACTTCGACCACTCCTGCGGCTGGTTCGGCCTCGACCGGCCCAAGTCCTCGCTCACCCACCACTTCAAGGCCCTGCGCGAGGCGGGAATCACCAGGCAGCGCCAATACGGTCTTGAACGCCGCAGCCACGTGCGGGTCGACGACCTCAACGCGCGCTTCCCCGGCCTCCTCGACCTGGTCGCGGCCTGGACGCCGCCCTCGGAGTAGGTGGGCGGGTGCCATTGCCGGGGTCGACGGCTCCCGCTTCGGCCGGTCAGATACCGACCGTCTTCGTCGCCGCCCGGCACCCGTGGCACGCCATCGGTGAGCTGATGCTCGAAGTCGCCCCCGCCTGCATGGGTGACGATCAGGCGGCCGACCGCCTCGCTCTGCTCTGCAAGCAGGCGGCGAACCCCTCGAACGCGGTCTTGCGGCCCGCTGCTACGCCCTGTCCAGCGACCGCCGTGCCCTGTACGGCACCACCATCCTGTAAACGGCGCACTATCCGCTCAGATGCCTACAGAGTCCGGGACCCCATGTTGCTGCCCCACAGCCCCCGGGCGTGCGGGCAGCCTGCGCGGCAGGGGGCTGTGGGGCAGGGTCAGCGGTCGAAGGGGGTCAGAGCAGCTTCTGCGGGGCCTGGTACTGGTCGACGGGCACGACGCCGCACTCGGCCTTGAGAGTGCCGAGCGCGTGTCCGCCGATGCCCTCGCCCTCGGGCATCGGGGCCGCGCAGCGTCCGTCGACGTGGGCGAGCGGGGCACCGTAGCTGTTGATAAGGCCGCCCGAGTTGCCCGTGATGGCGGTGTCGCCGTTGCGGGTCACGAAGTCCGTGGCACCGTTACCGATCGCGGTCGGGCCCTGCGCGAGAGGGGCGGTGAGGACGCTCTGGAGCGTGTTGGTGGGGGTGTTCTGGGCCTGGGTGCCGGTGGTTTGTGCCGAGGCGGGCGCGGCGACGGCCATCGTTGCGGCGGTGGCGAAGGCCGCCCCGGCGAGAACCTGCTTGATCACGGTTGTGCTCCCAATCGGTGTATCAGCGAGGGTGACAGGCCCGCCCTGCGGGAAACCTGCCGCCCCTATGACTTGCTGTTCCTAGAACGAGAACCATTCAGAAAACGTCGCACATTGCACCCATTCGGGCCAGCAGCCGTGTACGTCTGGCATGGGGCATGAGGAAGGGTTTCTGGCCCGGAGAGTTCGGTCGTGTCCCACGACGTGTGTAGTGAACCGAAACGCTTGGGCTTCCTGTTCGCGAGGCCGTGACCTGCAGCGACGCTGCAACAGCCCGGGCAAACCAAGAGATTCCGATCAATAGGGGATCAGACGAGCCCCACTACTCGATGAAACACCGGCATCACGGCATGAATGTGCAGGTCCTGGCCCGGCCGGACGGCACCCCGATCTGGTACTCACGGGCCCTGCCCGGACGCCCACGACCTCACCGCGGCCCGCGCACATGGGGTGGTGCAGGCATGCTTGTCCCGGCAGATCCTCGTGCTCGCCGACCGCGCGTACCGGGGAGCCGACGCCATCGTTCGCACCCCCTGCTACAGCCGTGAAAGACGTACTGCTGGAGCGGGTGGGCGTTCACTGCATGGGCTTCGTCGGTCATGGCGAGGAGCTCGGTGACGCTGACCCTGTCGCCGCGGCCCGGGCCAGGAGCTCACTCGTCTCCTCGGGAGCGCACCTCTGCTCCGGCACGGCACTCCCGAGCAGCTCGACAAGATCGGTAGCCGAGGCTGCGGAGGTGACAGGCCGGCTGTCGAGCCCTTCAAGATGCCGATAGCGTGCCGGGCTGAACGGACAAGGACTTTGCGGTACATCCCGAAGTCCTCCCCGCCACACCGCCCGCGCATGCGCCTGCCTCGCTGAAGAGTCTCGATTACGCGGCGGTAGCTTCCCAGGTCACGCTGCCGATGACGATTACCCGGGCGCTGACCTGGCGGGGCGGTGACGTCACGGGGCGTCCAGGTCGGTGAACTCGGTGCGCTGGGTGCCGTGGACGAGGGTGAATCCGCCGGGAAGGAGGGCGCTCACTCCGGACAGGTCGGTGTTGAGCTGTCTTCAGATGGGAAGCCCGATTCCCGATCTGGCTGACGACGGGATGGGCATCGCGTGACCCTGTGCTTCGACCTCGGCGAAGGGAAGTCTCCATGTACCAGCAACCCTTCATCGCCCTCTGCGGCATTGCGCCCGGCACCGAAATCCGCTGCGACTACTCCTCCACCGCGTGGGAGAGCATCGCCGTGCCCAGCTGCTCCTGGGGGAGCACGCGCTGCCGCGGCGCCTCCCTCGGCTTCCGGCGCCTGACCGGCGAACAGGTAGCCGGCCTTCACGGATTCGTCGCCGAATCGGCGGCTCTCGTTCCCCTTGCCGCCGCGAATCCCGTTCCCCCTGCCGACAACACCGCACCAGGCTTTCCTCGTTCACCCCCGAGAGCTGGGCGGGCATCCGCCGGCCGGCCCGGTTGAGGAGGAGCTCGGCGTCCCACCGCGCCTCGCCGTTCGTATGCCGGGGGCGTTCCTCTGCTCCCACCACGGCAGAAGCGCCCCGCTGTCCATCCCGTACGAGGCAATGCCTGTCGCGCCGGAGCAGCGGGTAGACAGCCCTTATGTTGGGCCTCAACAGGCATACCCGGGGAGTTCCGTTGCCCGTATCCACGCTGCCGCTCAACCCCGTCCATGGCCCGCGCGGCTTGCCGCCGCTGGGCAACCTCCCCGCCTTCGGGAGGGATCCCCTGGGTTTCCTGACGCGTTTGCGCGATGACTTCGGCGACGCCGTGACCTGGTCCCTGGGCCCTCGACGCAGCCTGTTCATCTCCCACCCCCGGCACATCATGGAGCTGCTGGCGGCGCGGGAGGACACGTACGAGATCCTCGAAATCGGGTGGGCGTTCAAACAGATCGCGGGGCAGAGCGTCATTCGCAGCAAGGGCGGTGACTGGCGGCGCAAACGCTCTCTGGTCCAGCCCACCGTCCGGCCGCGCCAGGTCCGCTCGTACGCCGAGGTCATGGTCGACTCCGCCGGAGCGGCGGCCGACGGATGGCGCGACGGCGCACGGATCGACGTCCGCGAGGAGATGGCGCTCATCACCCAGCGGATCGTCCTGCGCACCCTGTTCGGCAGCGACCTCGGGGAGCAGACCACGGCACTGGGTGATGCGATGGAGGTGGCGGAGCACGCGGTGGGGGCGGAGCTTCGCGGCATTGGCCTCTTCCTGCCCGACTGGGTACGGACGCCGGCCCGGCGGCAGCTGCTCGCGGCCGTAGCCACCATCGACACCGAAGTGCACCGGCTCATCGGTGAGCGACGAGGCCCGACCCACGCCACCGAAGAGCGCGACGACTTGCTCAGCAGGCTCCTCGCAGCCCGCGACGAAGAGGGCCGTCCGCTCTCGTCCAAGGAGGTGCGCGATGAAGCAGTAACCCTCTGGGCCGCCGGCCACGAAACCACCTCCACGGCTCTGACCTGGGCCGTGTACCTGCTTTCCCGCGCACCGCAGGCTCGCGCGCGGCTCGAAGCCGAGCTGGAGGAGGTGCTGGCCGGCCGCCCGCCCGCCATCGACGACTACGAGCGCCTCACCTGGACCCAGCAGATTGTCAAAGAGGCGATGCGCCTCTACCCGCCCGTGTGGCTCATCCCCGCGGTCGCCCGCGAAGGCGCCACGCTGGGCGGGTTCCGCATCCCGGCCGGAACCATCGTCTGGTGCAGCCAGTGGACCACCCACCGAGATCCCCGCTGGTTTCCTCACCCCGATCAATTCCGCCCAGAACGCTGGGCGGCCGACGCTCCGGACGTGGTGCCCGACCACGCCTGGTACCCCTTCGGTGGCGGCCAGCGCACCTGCCTCGGTGCCCGGTTCGCCCAGGTCGAAGCCGCCCTGGTACTCGCCACCCTCGCCCAGCGCTTCCGCCTCGACCTGCCCGGCACCGAGGTGGCACCACGCGCCGCCCTGCTCCTGCAGCCCGCCACCCCACTCCGCGCGACCCTGCGCAGAAGGAACGCAGGGGAGCGCCCGCGCGACAACTAGGACCTGCCCGGCGGCTCTTGTCTGGGACGCGCGGCCCTGGAGGGGGTCACGCCGGCTGTGGGTGTCGGAGACATGGGGGGGCGGTGACGAGCACGGCCGGCAGCAGGCCGAGTGTGTCGCAGCTGAGGGGCGTTGGCGCGCCGCCGGAGGCTGCTCGCAGACACTCCGCAGTCCGCGTGTGAGACCCCAGCCCCGCCTTTTCTACGAGCTCGTCGCGGTCACAGTTGAATCAGCCGTATGCGGCGGTATCCCACTCGGCTCCCTGGGTGAGCTCGGAGAGCGCGGATGTGTCTTTGAGGCGCAGTGTCAGGGTTGCTGTGGGGGCGAGGGCTTCAGTGATGGGTCCCTTTCCGCGCCAGAGTTCCTGCCAGCTTTCGATGAAGCCGGCCTGCCACGCCTCTGGGGTGTTGTCAGGGGTGAGCCCACTGCCTCGCAGTTCGTCCTCGATGTACTGCTTGGCGGCGTCGTCGTCATAGGGGAAGTTGCGCTCATCACTGACGGTCACGGAGTCGATGGGCGCCTCGGCCTGGCCATCGGTGGGATGTGCGATCTGGCCCCGAGTCACGGTCGTGCTGCTGGTGGCCTCGGTGAGGAGCCGGTAGGCGAAAGACAGGGATGTGGGGAGGGCGCCCGCGTCCGGGTGAATGGCGCGCAGCTGGAGGCTGAGGGTGGGAGGCTGCTGTGACAGCCCGGTGATCCGAACACGCCACAACGTGGACATGCCTTGCTCCTTCCGTCGTTCCGTGCGGCGTCAGATGGTGATCATGCCGGTGGCGAGGGCATTGCTGAGCGCCAACACAGCCGTGTTGGGGAGGCGTTCCGCCACCTTGACGCTGCCGCTGCTCTGAGCGGCCCGGGGGAGGCGGGCGCTGGGGCGTGGGATGATGAACGACATCTCCTGGAATACCTGGTAAACGGACTCCACCGCGCCATAGCCCCCGAATTTGTCGTTGAGCCGTTCAAATTCCTGCTTGTTAGCACCGCCCAGTGACTGGACGAATGCCAGGTCGTCGGCGGTCCATCGATACCCGGGAGCACGGTCCTGCAGGTCTTGCGGCGTGAGAGCGGTGGCTGCAACGGCGACACCCGTGTCGGTTGGCTGCGGGTCCTGGAGGCCGAAGATGGTGCCGTTGTGGTGGGTGTTCCACGTGCCGGTGGTCGCGTCGTACGTGAAATGGTAGACGGCCAGGCGGGTTGGGAAATTCGGAGCTGCTAGCCGCTGGCGCATTGAGACGGTGGCGGGGGCGGGGGTGTTGTACTCCAGCTCGACGCCGAAGAAGACCTGGTGGCCTGCTTGGGCGATACGTGCGTCATCGACGTGTTGCTTGAGCAGTACTTCGACCTGCTGGTGATAGTTGGAGTTGTCCCGCTTGGATGCCGGGACCAGGTTATTGGCATCCCCCCTTCCGCCGGCTTCCTCGTTCACGAGATGGAAGCGGATCCACCAGTTCGTCAGGCCGAGAGCGCGGATGTAGTCGTATCCGGGCGGATCGGCCAGAGGCAGAGTTCCCCTAAGGGAACCGTCGGTTCGCATCATCGCCGCCTCCACCCGACCGTTAGGTCCCTGCACCGAGTGGAAGCCGATCCCAGGCTGGTTGTTCGGCGACAGCGCACGCTGCACCGCCACACCGTCCTGCGTTGCTGTCCTGTCCGGTGTGGCCCAGGCTTCGGCACGTTGAACGTCTACTGACCCGCTCATGACCCGGGTCGCGTTGGCCTCCGCCTCCCGCTCATAGCGATCCGACGGATCAGAGATCTTCAGACCCGATCCGTTGTCCGCTCCCGAGACGGGCCCCTGCCGCTGCTGAATCACGTGGGTGAGTTCGTGGGCGAGAGTGTGTTTGTCGTTGCCGCCGTCGCCGATGACGACGTGGTTGCCGGAGGTATAGGCGCGGGCGCCGACTTCGGCGGCGGAGGCTTTGGCGGCGCTGTCGTTGTGGATGCGGACGTCGGAGAAGTCGGCGCCCAGGCGGCTCTCCATGTCGGTGCGGGTACCGGCGTCCAGAGGGCGGCCACCGCTGCGCAGGACATCGTGGACGGCGGAGCGCTGCACCGCGGGCTGCTCGGTGCTCCGGTGGCCGCACCCGGCCCCGTGCTGGTGCCGCTCCTGGGCCGGGGAATGTCCCGCCTGACGGAGCATCTGGACGACGGCGGCATTGCCCGCGCTGCTCTGGAGGGCGAGGACCCGCTGCGGGGACACGCCACCGCCATCCCGGGCCGGGGTCTGCGCGGGCGCGCGTTCCGGGGTCCGGGTGGAGCCGGTTCCGTTGTGGGCAGGGGTTGATTCGCGGGGGCGCATCGGGGCCTTTCAGGGCTGGCGGGGACAACCCTTCCTGAATACGCGACGCCTCACCCGCGCGGCCAGGTACCGGAGGGCAGAGGTCGGCGACTGATCGGGCAGCCGGACACGGACCCGGCCGCCCAGGCCCCGACGGCGCGGGCGATTTCCCCAGTCGCTCCCTCAGTGTCTTCCGGTCCCCACTTGGCCTACCCCTTGCTCGACCCGGCGTCAGCCCCGCGATGAAGTGCCGCTGCAGCAACAGGAATTCGAGCAGCGTCGTGTCGCTGACCGCCTGCCGCGTCCAACTCCCCGAGGATAAACGCCCCTTGTCGTCGGTGGACGTCTATGACCAGCTTCGACCGCTCCCGCAGCGCGGTGGCGGCGGATCCGGGTGTCGTCGTTCGGGTTCTCCATGAGCACGGTCTGCTTCAAGGTGGCGGCGGGTCCCGACCTGATTGCTGTGGCACTCGATGGCGTATTCGTCGGGGATGGTGATGTGGGCGAGTTCCTTGCCGGTCGTGTCGTCGACCGAGTAGATGTCGGAGATCTTGACGCCGGAGCCCTCGCCGGGATGGCCGCCGCCGACCAGGGGCTTGGTGGACAGTACGTGGACGTCCCTCAGCGCCGAGGACACCTTGTACGTGGACATGGTTCACCGGCGGCGTGGTGGGCATCGGCGGAATGGCCGGACCGAATGCCCCAGGAGACGGCCCGAACCCCTGCGGAGCACTGCGGTGGTTAGCTCATGACGTACGTACCTCAGCAGAAGGGGAGTTGGCGGTGGACAGCGGGGGTTCAGGACGTCACGTCGTTGATGATGTGGCGACGATCCACATCGCCCACAGCAGAGGGAGCGCGGCGGCCAGGGAACTGACGCGCCGCAGTACGGGTGTTCCGGGGACGAGTTGCTGGCCGGGCTGTCCGGGGATGGGCGCGGGCAGTTTGTTGATGTGGGCGAGTGTGATGCGGTTGATGACGAGGGTGCCCGGGGTGAACAGGACCAGTGACAGGGGCGACCACCAGCCCTGCCACACCGTCCTGCTGGTCATCTAGCGGTAGATCGCGAGGCCGCATGGCCGGCAGAACGGCCCGTCCACGCGCGAGAACCGCATCCACATCAGCACGCCCTGATGTCCTCGGAACGTCGCGAAGGCGGCCGGAAGCGCACCGCAGAGTCGGCAGGTGAGAGGCGGTGCCACCAAGGCAGGCATCAGCGGAGCGGCCCCGGGTACGGGCGGTCCGAAGGAGCCGGGCTGCGGCGCCATCTGGTGGGGGACAGGGTGGGACGGGAATCCCTGTGGGGGCGGGGTGGTCACGGTATGCGTTCCTCGGTCGGTGGGGACGGGCTCCGGCTGTGTCAACAGGCCGGTCCGGACGTGCGGTTGGAGATCTGAGGACCATGGGCCGCCAGGGTCTCCACCAGCAACATGTGTCGAATGACTGGACGACGGGGCGGTGACACACCTGCTGGGGCGCCGGGGGATGGCCTGGCCTGGGCATCGAGGTCGTACTCGGTCGGCGCCTCACGCAGGTCCAGCCCACGGTGTGCACGTGGCGAGCGGCACCGCGCGCATCCCGGCGTAGCGGCCGGGCGAAGGCGAACAGCAGACGGCAAGCCGGCACACTCCCTCCACCTATGTTGTTTGCGTTCAGGACCGGGCGATCGACCCGGACGTGCAGCGGACGTCCGCCGCGCACCGCACCTACGTGCATGAGTGGCAGACGGGCCACTCCCCGTTCGCCGGTCGGCCCCACCTCATCGTGGAACTCGTGCAGGAACTGCTTGCCACCCTGATGCCCCCGCGGGAGAAGTGAAGGGATCACACCGCCCGACGTTGTTGACCAGTACATCGATCCCGTCGAAGCGCTCCAGGGCCGCGTCGACGTCAGTTGACTCGGCCGAGCGGGACCAGCCCGCTTTCCCGCTGCTGCCTAATGAGCTCCTCGATGTGACCTCGCCTTATTTCTGGCGACGGCCTGTCCGATGGGGGCTTAAGATCTCCAGGTTCGGCCGGGGGGTCGAGTCATGAGTTCTTTTCTTGGGGGGCGACACCGTGGGTGTCATCGTGGGTGGAATCATTGCCGTGCTGCTCGCCGTACTGGCGTGGTGGCTGATCAGTACGTACAACCGGCTGGTCCGGCTGCGGAACCAGACGCAGGCGTCCTGGGCGCAGATCGACGTCCAGTTGAAGCGGCGGCATGAGTTGATACCGAACCTCGTCGAGGGTGCGCGTGGGTATGCCGTGCATGAGCGGTCCACGCTCGAAGCCGTCGTCGCCGCACGGAGCGCTGCCGCCGGCGGCGACCTCGGGGTCATGGACAAGGCCGCCGCGGAGGATGCGCTGACCGCGTCCCTGGGCAAGCTGATCGCGCTGGGCGAGAGCTATCCGCAGCTGAAGGCGGACCGGCATTTCGCCACACTTCAGGACGAGCTGACCGCCGCGGAAGACAAGATCGCTTACGCGCGGCAGTTCTACAACAGCGCCGTACAGAGCTACCACAGTGCTCTGGAGAGCTTTCCGGGCAATGTGGTGGCCAATCTGGGCGTCGCTCACGCGCGTAGGGAGTACTTCGAGGCCGGGGCTGCTCCTCAGGACGCGGTGCAGGTGAGATTCGCGTGACGTTCCAAGCAGAGCTGTACTGGGGCGGCGCCGGGCTGATCGGTCTGTGGCTCGCGGCATTCGGGCTGGCTCTGGCGGCCACGCGCAACGGCACCGTGGAAGCCGGTCCCGCCACGCAGGAGTTCGGGCCGGAGCCGGAATCCCCCGCCGTCGTCGCGTTGCTGGCCAACCGATGGCGGTCCGTCGACCGTGCCGCCGCGGCCACCCTCTTGGACCTAGCAGCCCGCGGTCTCATCGAAGTGCGCCAGCCCGACGCCGACCCGGCACGCAGCACGGTGCACGTCACCGGAAAGGACGCGGAAGACCTCACTCCGTACGAGCGGCGCGTTCTCGCCCGTGTCGTCGAACGGGCCGGTGAGACGGGTGCCCCGATCGGGGCCATCGCCTTCCGTGCTGAAGAGCGCGCGAAATCCTGGAACAGCGCACTGCGCCAGGAGATTGTCGCTGAGGCACGGCTGCGCGGGCTGTCCCGCGCACGGTTCGCACCGCTGCTCGTCGGCGCGCTGTTCGTGACCCTCTTCGGCCCCGGCGCGCTGTTCACGGTGGCCGCCGTCTCCGGCGGACACGGCATCCGCGGCGCCCTGGTGGTCGGGGCCCTCCCGGCGATCGCGCTGATGTGGCTGCTGGCAAGGGTGCTGGGTGAGCGGGCGACCCCGCGCGGGCTCGAACGCGCCGGGCACTGGGCCGGAGTCCAGGCCTGGCTGCACGCCCACGAGGAGTTCGCGCAGCTGCCACCGGCGGCCGTCACCGTGTGGGACCGCTATCTCGGTTACGGCAGCGCCCTCGGCGTCACCAGCCGTGCCGGGCGCCTGCTCGGCTTCGACGCGGGTGACAAGCGCCAGGTCTGGTCGTCCTACGGCGGCACCTGGCGGCCGGTGAAGATCCGCTATCCGCGGCTGCGCCCGGGCTTCGGAGCCACTACGTCCCGGCTGTTTCAACTGGCCTGCGCCGCAGGCGTGGTGACGGTGGGCCTGTGGCTCTTCGCGGTGCTGCGCCAGCCGGAGTGGGCCGTCATCAGCGGCCCCGATGCGGCACATTCGCTGCGCCGCCCGGGGCTGTTGCTCAGCGCCGGCTGGGTGGGCACCGCCCTGCTCGGCCTGGCTGTGGCCGGGCGCTTCAGCCGCTGGACCCTGTTCGTGGCATTCCTCGCGATGATGCCCGGCAACTTCGCCGGTTCCCACGACTGGCTCGACCACGCCATGGACGGGCCACTGCTGGGCGAGACGGCCGTGATCGTCGGCTTCGGCGCGCTGACCGTGTACTACCTGACCCTCGCCGTCCTGGCGCGGCGCGCTCCGCACACGGTCACCGGTGAGGTGCTCCGCATGGAACCGCGCAGGCGCGGGACGGCGCCACGCTTCCTCGCGCTGGACACGGGTGAAGGGGACCGCACCATCGCCTGGGCGCTGCCGCCCGGCGTACCGGACGTTGTGCCAGGCAGCGTGGTGCGCCTCGCGGTGTCACCGGCGACGCGGGCGGTGCGCTCGGCAGCTGTGGTCACCAACTGATCGACGCCGCAGCGTCGACACCGCCCGCCGCCGATCGCATGGACACCCATGTGCGCTCGCTGAATTGAGGCTGCTCTCATAGGGGGCGGGGCAGTGGTGGGCACGACGAGTCGCAGTCGCTACGCCGGCCGACCCGGACAGTTGGCCGCGCTCGACTGACGGCGGCCCCGCAGGGATGAGGGCCGGTGCGGCGCGACCGCACCGGCCTCCGCGAACCGCCGCCTCGCGGTGTCAGGCTGCGCGGAATTCCCGCTCGGCCCGCTGCCGCAGCTGCTTCTTGTCCGGCTTGCCGACGTCGGTCAGCGGCAGCGCGTCGACGAACGTGATGTCGGCCGGCTCGTACATCGCACCGCGCTCCTCGCGCACCAGGTCGCGCAGCTGCTGCCCGTCGATTCCGCTGCCGGGCAGGGGGACCACGGCGGCGTGCACCCGCTCCATGTTGTCGGCGTCACGGATCCCGAAGACGGCGCTCTGCAGGACCTGCGGATGGGAGTTGAGCAGGTCCTCCAGCTCGGTGGTGTACACATGGCCGCCGACCACGACGATCATGTCCTTGAGCCGGTCGACGACGGTCAAGTAGCCATCGTCGTCGAGGAATCCGATGTCCCCGGTGTGCAGCCAGCCGTCCCGCAGCACCTCGGCGGTCAGCTCGGGCTGCTTCCAGTATTCCTTCATGAGCATGGCGGAGCGTACGCAGATCTCGCCGTGTTCACCCGCCTGCAGGTCGCGGCCAGTCTCGTTGCGGATCACCACCTCCACCTGGGGCAGCACCTTTCCCGCGGAGCGCAGCCGGTCCGGGCGCTGCGGGTCGTGATCCTCGGGGGTGAGCAGGCTGATGCCGCCGGCCTCGTTCTGGCCGTAGAACTGGACCAGTACGGGGCCGAAGCGCCGTATGGCATCGGCTATGCGGGCGGGCGAGGACTGGCAGCCCCCATACGAGATGCTGCGCAGCGTGGAGGTGTCGCGCACGGACGAGTCCGGGTGGTCCATCAGCTGGTACAGCAGCGGCGGCAGCAGGAAGAGGTGACTGATGCGCTCGCGCTCGACGGCGTCGAGAACGGCGGCGGGGTCGAACTCCTCCAGCAGGACGACGCAGCCGCCACCGCGGAGGACGGAGTCGGCGATCATTCCTGCGGCGTGCGCGAGGGTGGTGCACACCAGCAGCCGGGGCGCCTGCTCGTCGGGGTCCGCCGTCGCTCCGCGGAACGCCTGCACCTGCTCGTGGGTGGTGCAGATGCCCTTGGGATGGCCGGTGGTGCCTCCCGTGTGACGGATGGTGCACACGTCCCCCGGCTGCGCCGGGCTGGGCAGAGGCTCGGCCGACTGCCCGGCCGCCAGGTCCAGCAGGTCCGTGCCCACCTTCGCCGGACCGAGCACGAGGACGGCCGGCACCGGGGCCGACTCGGTGATCTCGATCGCCCGTTCCACGTAACGGGGATCGACGATCAGGGCGCGGGTCTCGACATCGCGGACGATGGCGGCCTGGGACTCGGCCGCAAGCTTGTTGTAGAGGTGGTTGACCCGGCAGCCGATCAGATTGGCCGCATAGCGCGCGGCGATGGTCTCGGGCAGGTTGCCGCACAGCAGGGTGACGGTCTGCCCGCGGTCGATGCCCTGGGCGCGCAGCGCCCGCGCCATCCTATGGACGAGATCACGGAACTCACCTGCGGTGACCCGCCGTTCCTGGTGTACAAGGACTTCGCGCCCTGGGTCACCCTCCAGTGCGTCGAGGTTTTCCACCACGTACGTGCGGAAAGCCTGGGTGTCTGATGACATGTCGGATTCCTCCTGAGGGCCGCGTGTTGGTCACGCGCTCCAGCGATGCAGCCTTGATGTATGGTTGCCAAAGGCAACTAAAACCAGCGTAGCGCCTTTTGATCAACATCTCCAAGCCGGGTGGATTCAGCAGATGGCCTGCGGTGTTCTGTCGGTGGTGGTTCGCCGTGGCGATGTCGGGGTGGGTGTCCCGAGTGCGCCTGAACCCCACGGTGCCGATCGATGACATCGTGCAAGGTGTGCAACGTGATGAACCGGGGTTGACGGACGGCTCCAGCCGGGCCGCGTGCCGTGCAGGTGCGACCGCGATTGTCGGCGTGGATCGCGAACCGGCGGGCGGCGAACCGGACACTGGGAGCGACGTGGTCAACGAGGGGGGCACCGGCTTGTCGCTGCCGCGGGGGCAACAGGCTTCTTCTGGCCGAAGAACGGCCCGCTCCCGAAGACTGACCTGCGGGCGCATTCGAGTTCGGGCGTGGCCACGAGGTACGACAAGGGGGGCCTACGTCTTCCACGGCACCGTCACCGCCGCCGCAATCAGACTATGGCTCTTCCCATGAGCGACGTGCGGGAACGTATTGCACCGAAACTGCCTGGTTGCCTTGCTCGTTGAGGGTGTGTGATCGAGCTTGGGGGTGCGCGGCGCCCGGGGCCTGCCGGGCAGGAGGTGGTGCGGCTGTGGGTGGTGGCCGCACTGGAGTCGGGGCAGGTGCGAACGTACCGGCAGGCGACTGAGGTGTTCGGGGTGTCGGAGAGGTCCGTGGGCACCTGGTGGCGCACGCTCAAGGCCGCAGGCGCAGAGTCCCTCGGAGCGCCGGTCAAGTCCCGCTCTGGACCCGGTGAGTTGATCGGTGCCGAGGACCGTGCGGCGCTGTTCCGGGCGATGGCCGACTGCACGCCCGAGCAGCTGCTGATCGGCGGCGCGATGTGGACCCGGTCGCTGGTCGCTGAGCTGATCCGGATGGTCATCGGTGTCACCATGACCGAGCAGGGTGTGGGCAAGCGGCTGCGCCGGTACGGCTTTTCCCCGCAGCGCCCGGCCCGCCGCTCCTACCGCCGGCAGCCCGACAGGGTCACGGCCTGGCTCGAAGAGGAGTACCCCGCCATCGCCGAGCGCGCGAAGGCGGAACGCGCCGTCGTGGCCTGGGCGGACCAGTGCGGGATGCGCTCGGACACCGCCCCGCCGGGCTGCTCGTGGGCCCCGGCCGGACAGACCCCGACCGTGCAGGTCGACGGACGACGGTTCCGCGTGGACATCATGTCGGCGGTCGCCTCCCGCGGCGCGTTGTGGTTCACCGCGTTCACGGGGAAGTCCACCGCGAAGGTGTTCACCGTCTTCCTCGACCCGCTCGGCCGGCAGGCCGGACGGAAGGTCCACGTGATCGCCGACCGACATCCGGTCCACCACAGCAAGGCGCGTCCGCACAGGAGTGCCCCAGGCTCTGCGTGCTTCGTTGTTCTGTTGCGCACTGCCGCGTTGCCCCATTGCGCCCCTCAGCGTTTCCCTTCCGTAGACCTCTATTCAAGGAAGTCCCGATATGCCCCGTCCTGCCCATATCGCCATGATCGGCACGCCTGTGGTCGGCCATGTGCTGCCCAGCCTGGAGATCATCCGTGAGCTGGTGGCCCGCGGCCATCGCGTGACGTACGCCAACGCCGACCACGTTGCCGAGCTGATCACCCACACCGGCGTCGAGCTGGTCCGCTTGGCCTCCACGCTGCCGGTCGCCGACAGCGACTGGCCGCAGGACCCCATCGCGGCCGCCTCCCTCTTCCTCGACGAGGCGATGGCCGTACTGCCACAGCTGCACGCCGCGTACGACGACGCCCCCGCCGACCTCTACCTCTATGACACCGGCGCATACGCGGCCCGCGCGCTGGCTGAGGCGCAGGGCCGCGGCATCGTCCAGCTGTCACCGACGCACGTGGCCTGGGAGGGCGCCCAGGAGGAGGTCTGTGCGGCACTTGCCGGGCTGCCCGGAGGTCCCGCCTACCGAGCGCGGTTCGCCGCTTGGCTGGCCCGATGCGGTGCGGTGACCACGAACGTGGAAGAGTTCACAGGTCGGCCGCGGCGGGCGCTCGCCATGATCCCGCGAGCCATGCAGCCACATGCGGACCGGGTCGACGCCGATGCGGTGACGTTCGTCGGACCGTGCTTCGGCGCCGGCGAGGAGCAGGCCGGCTGGATGCGGCCGGCCGGTGCGGAGAAGGTGCTGCTGGTGTCGCTGTCCGGCTCGGTGCACCCCGGGCCGCAGGAGATCTACCAGCAGTGTGTCGCTGCCTTCGCGGATCTTCCGGACTGGCATGTGGTGCTCCAGATCGGCAGTGGCAGCGATCCGGCCGAGCTGGGGGAACGGATTCCTCCCAACTTCGAAGTGCGGCCGTGGGCAGCGCCGTTGACGATCCTTGAGCAGGCGGACGCCTGTGTGACGCACACCGGCATTGGCAGCAGCAGTGAGTGCCTGTACGCGGGTGTGCCGGTGATCGCGGTACCGCACGGCGCCGAGCAATGCCTCTACGCCGACCGGCTGGTCGAACTGGGCGTTGCCCGCCGGATCGACACCGCAAACGTCACGGCGGCGGCGCTGCGTACGGCTCTGATGGAGCTCATCGGCGATCCACGGGTCGCCGCGGGCTCGGCATGGATGTGGGCCGAGGTGCGCGCCGAGGGCGGCACCCGCCGGGCTGCGGATCTGATCGAGGAGCAGCTGGCGGAGGAGCGAGTGGGCTCATGACGCGGGTGGGTGCCGAGCGCCGCCCTATCGGCTACGTCCCGCAGGACGGCGCCCTCTTCCCGCACCTGACGGTCGGCCATCGGCTTCGGCCTGCCCCGCTCGCTGGTGCGGCGCGCCGCGGACCCGTACTCCTGAGACCACGCCGGCTGCGGCTCACCGTGACGCCCGGTCCGGGCAACGTACGCACCCGAGTCCACCGCTGCCACTTCCGGGGCAGCGACCACCGGGTCGAACTCGCCCCGGAAACCGACGAGCTGCCCCCTCTCCTCATCGCGTACACCGAGCCGCATGGCACGAGGGGAGGCATACGTCGAGGTCGACGGCCCCGCCCACCCCGTCGACGAACCCACCGCGCCTCTGCCCTGAACGACTCCCATCGGAACAAGCTCTGCAGACCTGAAGCGGGCTGACCAGTACGGAGGTGTGCGACCCAGCCGGCCGACATCCTCTGCGCGACGCCGGGATCGCGGTTACGTTGATGGGATCTGCTGTCAACCCGTCAGAGGTGGACGATGAAACCGAGGGTCCTGGTCAACGAGGTGAAGGGCGAGGGACCGCCGCTCGTCCTGGTGCCTGGCGGGCTGACCGGATGGGTGTCGTGGACGCCGCTCGCGGACGTCCTGTCGGCGGGACGGAGGACCGTCAGGGTGCAGCCGATCCACAACGAGCTCGGCTCGGCCGGCGAGCGCGGGGACGCCGGGTACACCGCGGCGATCGAGCGTGAATCGCTGCTCATGACCGTGGACGCCCTCGGGGTCGAGACGGCCGACTTCACGGGGTGGTCCGGTGGCGGGCGAGCCCTCATCGAGTTCGCCATGGCCCATCCGGAGCGGGTGAGGACGCTGACGCTCGTGGAGCCCGCGGCGTACTGGATCCTCGACGGCCTCGGCGAGTCCGACCCGGAGGTCGCCCGATTGAACCAGTTCCTGCATGCGCTGGCCGGGCAGGACGTGAGCGAGGACGACCTGGCTGAGTTCCTCGAACTCGCCGGACTCGCGCCGTCGAAGGTCCAGGCCCGGGCCCACCCCGCCTGGCCGCGCTGGGTCCCGCACCGGATGGCCCTGTCCTGGAGCTCGGAGCAGGCCGACCGGCCCGACCGCGATGTCGCCGAACTCGCCGACATCCGGTGCCCTGTACTCCTGGTCCACGGCTCCGCGACCACCGACTGGCTCAAGCGGGTCGTCGCCGTCCTCGATGAACGGCTGCCCGATACCCGGGTTCTCGAACTGCCCGGCGATCACGCCTGCCACCTTGAGAACCCGGACGCATTCCTCGCTGCGTTGGAGCGACACCTGGTTCAGTGAGCCGAGGCCGAACGCTGCACGGAGTCGAGGAAGCGACAAGTGGTTGGCGCACAGCCCCTGGCCACTCGGCGGAAATCAGGACGGCGATGCGGGTCAGCTACCGCGCCGCCGGATTCGCGATGGTCTTCAGCTGGGCGAGTCCGCCCAAGCCGGCCGACGGGTCGTCACCGGCGCCCATGTGGTCCCGTTCGTCCGCGCCGGGGCCCGCTTCGAACGTGGCCAACTCGTCGAACGTCCCGAGGCCATGGCAGCGTGATCGTCATTTCCAGGGCGCCGGTCTGCCGACACCACCCAAGCGACTGGTTCCCCTCCCTGCTCGCAGACTTCGAGATCGCTGACGTCCGCCGAATCGCAGTTACCGCCATGAATGGGCATGAATCGGCGGGGGATTCAGATCCTTGCCCGCAGGCCGAGCGTTCCGGTTCGCTGACGCTACGTCGGCAAGGCGCATCCACAAGTACTGACAATTGCTCCGTCGCGGCAGGCCGCGGATTTGACGGGCGAAGCCACGGCCCGCTGAGAACTCGGCATCGCTGCGGGGCCCACACACTCACATCCACATCCACCGCGAACACCGTATGACCGGGCCCTGCGCAGCAGGCCGTCGGTCAGCTCAAACAGAGCATCCGCTCGTCGGACCGGAAAGCCGCACCAACTCCTTTGGAAACGTGACGGGTTGGAATGCCTCTGGTGGGCTCACGCCGCCCGAGCACACTGACAGCGACGGCCATCGCGCCCTCCCCTGGTCTTCACCCACCTGGAGAGTCCCGCGATGGCCGTTCCATGTCCCGCACATCTCCCAACCAACCGTGAGCGACCACGGTGCAGGGACACAAGCGAAGCTCAGCCCCGTGCGGCATCTTCCTTGTGGCGAGCGCGATCCTCAGCGGACTCGACCCACTCGTTGTTGCGCCGGCGGACCAACTGCAGGGCGTGCGCTGCTTCTTCCTGCGACGGGAAGGGGCCGAGGCGATCCGTGTGCGACTCGCTGCATCCTTGCTCCGCGCTCCGGTGCTTCAGACAGTAGAACCAATCACTGTCGGATTCGCCCATGTTCTGCTTGCTGATCAGGGACACAAATGCCTCCATTTTTCCATGCGTAATGGGCCGAGGTTGAACTTCCGCGAATGCTGGGAACCGCCCCTCCCGATCGCCCGTCGCCCGTCGGCGTCAGTGACCACTGGGCGGTGGCCGATTCCCGCTGGCGGATCCTACTCGACCAATGAGGACGAGGAACTTGGGGGCCGGATGAGCTGGGTCAGGGTGATCACCGACGCTCGACCCACCGTGCGGGAGCCGACCCGGCCGCATCCAGCTGGGCGTACTGCGTGAACGTGGCCAGGCTGCGCCCTGAACGCCTCGGCCCCCTTCGCCCCCGTCTTCGCGCCCTTCGACGGCGACACCGGTGGCGGTGTTGCCGGGGGTTTGCGGGCGAGGAGCTCCATCTCGGGGCGGGTTCCCGAGATTTCACCGGCCAGCACGTGGCTCAGCGCAGTCCTGGCACCGGCCAGGTCAAGGCCAAGTACTTGATGGACTCCACCACGACCTGCCCCATCCCCATCCCCACCTCGAACAAAGCGAGTCAAACGCCAAGTTGAGAAGGTGTCCTGGGTCCTCAGCCGATCGGTTTGCGTATATCGTCGCGTACCTTGACGGCCAGCTCGGCCGCCCCGGCGACATCGACGTCGGCGGGTTGCTGCGCGGCTGATGCGGGGCTGACGACTCCCACGCTTCCCACGGTGTTGCTGTCGCCCCAGGCGCACATCGGGAAGGTGACGCTGAGGGCGCCCTGCGACTTGGTCAGGACCTGGCAGAAGATCTTGACGTCCGAGCCGGCGGGGGTGGCGTCCTTGGGAGGCGTCACGGTGGTGGCGCCGTCGGCTTCCCTGGCGCCCCGGAGCATGCTGTCGCGCTGCCTCTCGGGTGTCTTCACTCTGCCGTAGATGCCGGACAGGATCATCGACGTGCCGTCGCCTTTGGCCCCCGAGTACTGGCCCATAGCCGGCTGCGGATCGCGGACGTCCGCCTGAGAGGCGTTCTTGAGGCCCTCCCTGCCCTGGTCCGAGAGGTCCTGTGCCAGTGTGTACTGCCCGTTCAGGAGCGTCTGCGGCACGGTGAGCCGGTACTTCGCCTCGGGGAAGCCCCCGGCCACCCCGGCAAGCCTGCTCACGGCGAATCCCAGACCGCCGAGTACCACCAGCGCGACGGCGATGATGCCGATCACCAGACCGGCCCGGTTCTTGCGCGGCGCAGGCGGCCCCACCGGGGGCATTCCCCAGCCCTGCTGCTGCCCGAACGGCTGCTGGGGGAATCCCTGTTGGGGGTACGGCTGCTGCGGCCAGGGCTGCTGCGCGCCGTAGGGGCCGGGCGCCGGCGGCCCGGACGGCGGGGTGCCGTACGGGCCCGGGGGCTGCGGAGCGTAAGGACCCGGCTGCGGCGACGGAGGCGGCATGTTCATGCCTCTGACGCTACTTCACGGCGGCGACGGCGCGACGGCAGGCCGAACCGGTGCGCGGGGGCCAGATCGCCCCCTGCGCCTGCGCCACCCTGGCCGCCTCCTCCGCCGCGAAGCGTTCCTCGTCCAGCTGCTCGACGGCCTCCTCGTTCTCAAGTGTGGTGCGGAAGGCCGCGATCAGGGGATTTACCGTGGATGCGTGGGGTGTTGAGGGCCGAGTCGTTGTGGGTGGAGACGTTCACGGGCAGGCAGCCGCATCGGTACGTCATCGGCGGCGCCGAAGGCAGTGCCGGTCCGTGGGCGGTTCACCTGCTGAAGCGTGAGGCGCCGAGGGTGACTTGGTGGCCGGTGAGGCTGATCTCGACGCCGTCCGGGGTGGCGCGCGCCGCGGTGAAGCCGATGTTCTCGGGAAGGCTGATCTTCCAGGCGGCGGTGGCCCGTTCGGCACCGGGAACGGTCAGGGAGAGCTCGTTGCCCTGTGCCAGCAGGGTGGCGGTGCTGTTCAGCGTGGCCCCCTCTGCCGTGCCGGTGACCTTGAACTGCGCTGCCTGGCCGTCCGGTCCTTCAGCGGGGGAGGCCTGGAGTTTGCCGCCGCGGCCGGCCAGCCGGGTCACCAGGTCGGAAAGGTCCTTGTAGGTCAGGGTCATCGTGCCGGTGGCGAGGTTCGCCTGGGCGCTGCGCGCGGTCAGCGATGTCACGGTCACGTCCTGCAGGTCCAGGTGCAGGCGGTTGATGTCGAGCCAGCCGCCCTGCCGGTTGCCCGTGGTGGAGAGGTAGAACTGTCTGGCCGTCAGGGAGACATGGTCGAAGGTGCCGTTGGCTGCCTGGGTCAGGAACGGGAAGCCTTCGATCGACACGTCCATGGTGGCGTTGGTGAAGTCGTACTTGCTCTTGGCGAGCTGGGCGGCTTCGTTGTCCGCGTAGTGCACGGCTATCCGGTCGGCGGCCGTGAACAGCACGGCAAGCACCGCCACCGTGATCGCCAGAATCTTCACCCATCGACGTCTCACGCCGAATCCCCCTTGCTGTTTGCACTGTTGATGTTGCTGAACGGTGCATGCTCTCACCCGGGTTGAACATGTTCAAACCGTTGGGCGGTGTGGCGGCGCCGGGACGCGTCGCGTGATGGCTCCGGCGGCGGCGTATCCCCCCGGAGGCAGTGCCGGGGGAGCTGTGCGCGGGCAACTCCCTGGCGGGCAGCCTCAATTACGCGATGCGCGGGACGGTGTCTAGCTTCCTGCGGAGCAGTCCAGTGCCGTGCAGCCGAGAGTGTCTGCGAGGCGGAGGACGCAGACCAGTACGTCGTCGCCGGTCCCGCGGATGTGGAGCGTGATCGACTCCATGGGGTCCTGGGAGCCGATGCTGAGTTCGACCGACCATGTGAATCGGGGAGTTCACCCCAGGAGGGATCCGAGAGGTCGGCTCTCCGTGCTCGCAGCGTCGCATGACACGGCGGACACCCGCACCTTCGTTCTTGGTACCACATTGTTGTTCTCCACCAGGCCTCCTGCATCGTCGCCCGCACCGGGCGGCTGATCACGGCTCAAGCCTCGCAGAGACCACTGACAACGCCGGCCGTGCCGGATGTTCGGGGATGAGTTCCCCGAACTCGCCGCGCCTCTGCTCGCCCTCCCGGTCGGGTGGTGCTGGACGGCGGGATCTGCGCCGCGCACCCAGGCGGCCGGATGGAGTTCGCCGCACGGCCCGTACGGCGGCCTGGCGCCGCGCGCACGACCTCTCGGCGGTATTCATAACTGGAGTGCGCACGGGTTCCGGACCCGTCGTTGAGGGTGTGATCGAGGCAGGTCAGCAGGCGGGCAACCCACGTTCGAGGCGTCCTACGACGGTGTGAGATTCCGGCAAGCACTCGCAGAATCTGTGACTGACACTCGTAATCTGTGGGCTCATGGGGGAATCCGAAACTCGTTCCCTGACTTCTGGACGTCAGCCCGCTGGTTTGGCGGAGGTGTTCTCTCTTCACACTTACCGATCGGGCCGGTCGGACCAGCGGGACGAGCGCTCGTACTTCTTCGACACGTTGGCGGGGTATCAGTGGGCGCGGGATGCGGCCGGGCTGATGCCGGCGTCGATCGACCAGCTGGTCAAGCCGGTGATCGAGGTGTGCGAGCACTACGACCTCGTGCCGTGGCAGCTAACGCCGACGGCGTTGGACCGCTACTTCGCGGGCCCGGGCAAGCGGGCCCGGACCACGGTGCGCGCGAGATCAACAAGATCGACGCGTACTTTGCGTTCCTGGAGCAGCGGTACGCCGGGGAGATCCACCGGTTATTCGGCACGGTCGTGGAGTCGCCGGTCGATGCGTTCAACCGGCCGCGCCACCGGGGTGACTTCGGGCTTCGGGTGCCGCCGTCGCAGCGGGCTATGCGGGAGTTCTTCGCCGCGTGGCGGGAGGCGCTGCCCCAGGCCCGCAAGGAGGCGGTGGCGTGCAGGGACTACGTGATGGCGAAAATCGCGTATCTGTCCGGAGTGCGGGCCGCGGAGTTGTGCGGTGTGGCGCTGGGGGACGTGCACTGGGAGTCAGGCCGCTGGGGCCGGTTCGTCGTGCGGGGCAAGGGGGCCCGGGGGCGGGGCCCCGCCCGCGGGAAGCGTTCCCCTTCGAGGAGGGCCGCGAGCTGTTGTGGTGGTTCGTGGAGGAGGTCCGTGGCCTGTTCCGGGACGATCCCGAACACCCTGGGGCGCCGCTATTTCCTTCCGAGCGGCTGCCGAAGCCGGTGGCGGCACTGAACATGCCGATCGCTCCGGCGATCGTGCCGGCGACGTTCCGCCGCGCGCTGAAGGCGGCGTCGCGGGCCTATCTGCCGGGGCCGGTGGAGGAACTGTTTCCGCATCTGCTCCGGCACGCGTGTGCCACCCACAACTATGAACGCGGGATGACGTTGTAGGAGGTACAGCGCCTACTCGGACATACCTGGACGACTACGACAGTCAATTACCTCGCGACGGCTCAGGCCGACCCGGAACACGCGGAGCTCTGGCGAGAGTCGGCGGCGCGGGCCGGGCAGCGGCTAGTCGCGGATAGGGGGAGTCTACGGTGAAGTGGAATCTGTGCTGGGCGGCCGCCAAGCAAGACATCTGGCGGCCGGTGGATCTTCAGGCCGCTTTCGCGACCGTGGGGTTCACGCCGTCACTGAGCAAGGTCGCCGCCCTGTGGGGCGGCACCCCGGTCACGGTGCGGCTGGACGACTTGGACAAGATCTGCGCGGCGCTGGACTGCACAGTGGCCGACCTGCTGGAAGCCGAGCCGGTCGCAGCGGCTGAGAACGTGCAGGAGCAGGAGCAGGAGCAGGAGCAGGAGCAGGAGCAGGAGCAGGAGCACGAGCAGGAGCAGGAGCGTGCGGGCGGTGGCGAGGCGGGACCGGTGCGCCCGGTGCCCCGGCGGGAAGGCCCGCGCCGGCTGCGGCCGCCGAACTGAGGGCGGAGATCGTGTCGGTCGTACGCCAGTGTGCACTGTGTCTGGACTGGGGCGTTCCCCGGTTGCGTGGGGGCGTGTGCTGGAGCTGTGCCGGCTGGCTTGAGCAACGGCCTGCCCAGGCAAGGTGCGTCCGGTGCCACCGGGTCGAACGTATTGACGGAGACGGCTTGTGCCGTCCGTGTGTGATCGCGGTACGCGAGGAGATCAGGGCGGGGATCGACGCCGTCTTCCCGGGCCCGGTTCAGCTGCACGTCTACGTGCTCGGCCTCGGACAGCAAGGAGCGCGAAATCTCCCTCGCCCGCGTGGTGCGGACCTCCCGTACCTGGGGCCGCGCGAGGCGAGGCGCCTGGTGGACGACCCGCGCATCTGTCCGGCGGCGATGCCCGGCCAGCAGGTCCTGTTCGCCGTCCGGCGGCGTATTGAGCGTGCCCACGCCCGGCGGATCAGTGCCCGGACCTGGCCCGAGGAAGCGGTCCTGCGCGCACTGGCTGAGCAGCGGGCGGAAGGTGCGGGGCTGTCGGCGGCGTGGCCGCAGATGGTGATGCAGCTGATCCGGTGCGCGCTGGCGATCCGGGATGCCGAGGGCGAGCATCTGGTCGCGCCGGAGATGCTCGACCAGGTGCGGCTGCCGTTGAAGGCAGCCGCGACCGAACTCCTTGCCCAGGCCGAGATGCTGCGCGCATGTACAGCTCCGCCGCCGACGCTGTGGCCGGTCCGAGCCTGCGCGGACTGCGGGTGCTGGGGTATCACCACAGCATGGTGCCGCGGGTGTAGCGAATGGCGGCACAACACCAGTCGCTACTCGATGGGCTACTGTCCTCGCTGCCACAGAGAGGGTCTGCCGCTACGTCAAGAGGGGCTCTGTCGCGGCTGCCTTGCCTTCGTGCGGGAGTGCGGCGCCGGAAGAGCCGAGACGTCCTTCACCCAGCTCGCCTTCGCCGGGGCGCTCGCGCATCAGCTCAAGCGGCGGGCCGGCGAGCTGGGCTTCGTCGTACACAACCGGTCGGGACCACTCTCGCGCGCTCGCTCACGGCCCCTGACGACGCCCGCCCCGATGGAGCAGGTGGAGATTCCGGCAGTCGTCGCGGGGCAGTTGGCGCTGTTCACGATGGCCCGCACGTGGAAACGCGAACAGCTCGTCGCCACCGTCACGGCTCCACTTCCGGCGTCGGCGCAAGAGCTGCTGGACGCCTTCACTGCCCGCTACCCGCGATCCTGCCCCGCCGACAAGCGCAGTACCTCAGCAGGAGCGGCCCAGGTCCTGCACACGCTGCTCGACAGGCTGGGGTCGCGTACACCGATCCCCGAGCGGGACGTGCGCTCCCTGGCCGGCACGGTGACGGCCGGAACCGCCGCGACCCGCAGAGTGATCTCCCTTCTCGACGAGCACGCCCTGCTGGAGGCGGACGAAGTCGCGAGACGCCCGCCCAGTTGCTCACCGATGTCCAGCGCCCGGCCCACTTCCCCGCCGTGGATCTGGGCGCGGAGCGACGCGACCGCCATGACGAACGCGCCCTGGACGAGCGGATCGCGCAGCTGCCCGAGGAGATGGCCGACCAGCTGCGGGCCTGGGTACGAGTCATGCGCGGCCGGGGCCGCTACGCGCACCCCCCAGCTGGCCTCCGGCTCATCCGCCGCTACCTACGCATCGCCTGGCCCACTCTGACCTCCTGGTCCGCCGCCGGAATGGATCTGCGGCAGATCACCAGTGACGACATCCAGGCCGAACTCGACAAGCGCCAGGGCAACGTGGCCCGCGGACTGCTCAGCGTGCTGCGCAGCGTCTTTCGCGCCCTCAAGCAGGAACGGCTGATCTTCCGCAACCCCACCGCCGGCATACAGGCCGCGGCGGGGACCCACCTGCCTCTGCCCCTGTCCAGCGACCGCTTGGCCGGAGCCTTGGACCGTCTCAACGGGCCCGCCGCCCGGCTCATCGTCGGCTTGGTCGCCATCCACGCCGTGCGCGCGGTCGAGGTCGCCCGTCTCGGCCTGGCCCACGCCGATCTCGCCCGCCGAACCCTGGCAGTGCACCGAGGCGAGCACATCCATACCGCCTACCTCGACGATTTGAGCACCCGCCTCGTGGCCGACTGGCTACGCGAGCGCCGCCGCCGGTGGCCCCATGCCACCAACCCCCACCTGCTCATCACCGCACAGACCTACCGGCACCCGGCATCGGTGCAGATCAGCTACTGCGCTCTGCGGGCCGCCTTCGACCAAATAGGCCTGCTGCCCCGCCAGGTATGGGCCGACCGGATCCTCTACGAAGCCCAGGAAAGCGCCGACCCCGTCCATTTCGCCCGGCTCTTCGGCATCCACCCCAAGATCGCTGTGAAGTACGTACACACGGCACACCCGGACAAGGCGCTGCCCTGCATTCGCTGACCGGGCGACAACCCCCGCAAGCACCGCCGCAGATGGCAGACGGACATGCGTAGTTGAGGTACGGGAAACTACCGTCGGGCCGCGGTCGGGGTCGCTTCGGCGGCGGGGACGTCACGCACGCCGAGCCGCAGGTGCTCTACGTGGTAGAGGGCCTGGTCGAGGAGTTCGGCGGCGTGGTCGTCGTAGAGCGCGTAGACGATCGACCGGCCGTGGCGTTCGCCGGTGACCAGTCCGAGGTTGCGCAGCAGGCGCAGCTGGCGGGAGCAGGCGGAGGCTTCCATGCCGACGGCTTCGGCGACATCGCTCACCGAGCAGGGGCTTCCCTCCCCGGGTGCCCGGGGAGGGAAGCGCGGCGCCTAGGGGGTGATGGCCACTTGGTACGCCTCGCCTTCGAGGATGCGCTCGGACTGAACCTGACGGCCTACGGACCGCCCCGCGTTCTGGTTCTGGTCTGAGGGGACATGGGCCCTGATGCAGGGCGCGACCGGTTGGTCACGTACGACATCTACCCGCCATGCTCCGCCGCCCAGGTAGCGGGGGATGATCTCCGCGCACAGGGAGCCGAGCGTGCCGCCCTGTTTGGTCCTGGCGAAGGGGAACTCGTCACATTCATCGTTCACGACGGTGGGGTCGGCTGCGAAGGGCTTCGGGGGAGCCTTGCAAGTGTAGTAACTCCTGCTGGCCGCCCGACTCTTGTCGCTGTCACGCGTGAGCGGCCTTTTTGCGGTGCCCATAGCGTTGTTGTCGCTCAGGTTGTTCTGCGCCCATTCGTAGGCCACTGCGGCGGCCCCGTACTGGGACTTGCTGAGGACCACCCTGGCCAGGTTATCGGTGGCGATGCAGCCGGGGGTATTGCCGACCAGACCGTCACAGGCCACCGAGGGGCCCGCCCACTGCCCATAGCTGAGGATGGGGTACTCGGCGTCAGGGCTCTCCGTCTGGCTCTGGTAAGCGATCATGCTGCGCGAGCGCTCGCCGCCGCCCCGGGTAGTGGTCTCGTAGGAGAGGTGTCCGGTCTGGTCCTCCTCGCCCGCGCGCAGCTCGATGGCCCCGCCGCCCCAGGCGGGCGGCCCCGGTATGCACGCGGTGCACGACGACGACAGAGCGAGTCTCACAGCGGAAACACCGTCGTACTTGCCAGAGTAGACGGCGATGTTCTCCTGCCACTTCACGCTGTTGGGGTCCAGCGCGGACCGGGCCGTGACCAGGAGTTCGGCGGTGCCGATCGTGTCACCCGCGCGGTTCTCAAGCGCGTACACGATGCCGTGCCGCATGCAGTAGGCGTGGCGGTTGGAGACGACATCCTGGCGTTTGTTGGAGGTGCACAGCGCCTCCGGGCTGGCATCCGGGTCGTCCCCGGGGTCGACGCCGTCCCGGGGGGCAGCGGCGACCCCGGGGACAGCGGCGGTGCGGGCGCGGATACGGGCGAGATCCCCGGCGGTGACGGGCCGCTCCTTGATGCAGGTCCATGCCGCGCCCTGGCGTGCGAGCTTGGAGCCGGGGGTGGTGGCCGTGCAGGTGCCGTGGCCCTCGGGAGCCGCCGATAGCGGTGCGGCGGCGGCCGGTGAGACGCCCAGGGCGAGGAGAACTGCGGTCAGGGCGAGCGAGGCTATCGCCGCGAGCAGCCGTATGACGTGTTTCAAAGGGTGGTCCCCCTGTTCGGTGGCGTACGGGTCCGTTAGGGATGGAACCGGTCCGGCGCCCGTGCGCGCCAGGGGCGGAATAAGCCCCTCCGTGATCATTTTGGCCCGTTGCGGGCTCACATCACCACCCCCGTGGCCGCTACGTTCACCCCTTGACAAGACACACACGACCAGGGGGAAAGGGCAACGATGCGCCCCACAAGACCCGTCAGCCGCATAGGCAGAGCGCTCATGGCCTGTGCTGCCTCGGCCGCTGTAGCCACCGTGGGCCTCGCCGTCTCACCGGCCTCGGCCGCACCCGCGAAGTCCGCCGCCGCCACGCAGGTCAAACCCGGCGACGTCTGCACGGCGGCCGACCTCGGCACACGCCACCCGTACATCAAGACGACCGAAGTCACTCCGGAGATCACCCACTTCAAGGGCTGGTACGTCACCCAGGGCACCACCGGCTACCAGAGCGTCACCACCAGCACCCAGACCACCATCTCGGTCTCCGTCGGCCTCAACGGCAACGTCCAGGGCAGCTTCGCCGTCGAGACCCTCGGCACCGTCGGCGCGAGCCTGGGCCTGAACGTTCAGGTCAACTACTCCTCCACCAGCAGCGAGTCGAACACGGTCACGTGGAATTTCTCCCGGCCCGGCTACTACGGCGTCTACAAGGGCACGAAGAAGGTCACCGGCACGTACGGAAGCCTCAACTGCAACCGCATCCAACAGGGCGACGGTGGTTGGGCATTGAAGTGGATCGAGGGGCCCGGCAGCGGCAGCTTCACCACCTACACCACCCTTGAGGAAGGCGCGGTGCGCTGCGAGGACACGGTGCCGGCCAACAGCATCATGGCCAAGGCAAAGGGCCTCCTCGACTGCGGCTCGCCCGCCGCGCGGGCCGAGCACCCGGCGGGTGCGGTGGCCCCGACAGCGAAGCAGACGCAGGACCGCCTCGTGCAGCGCCCGGCTCCCACCAGCGGCACGTCCGCCGGGCAGCCCAAGGCCACCGGGCGAAGCGCGCAGGCCGCGCTCAACTGCGAGCCCGGCGCCTACAAGATCGACGTCCCCGGCAAGCCCCTGAACTGGAGCGCACCGCTCCTGGCCAATGACGGCATCCGGCTGCGCGAATCTAATTTCTTCAGCGCCCACCTGGACAACTGGCGCCTGTGCAACGTGACGGAGAACAACGGAGTCCTCGAGGCGTCCCTGTGGAACTGGGGCAACGGCGGATGCGCGACCATCCCGGCGGACATCGCCAACCAGGAGCAGGCCTACCTGACGACGGCCACCTGCGGGGAGGACGACCTCCAGCGGTTCTACATCTACCGCGACGTACCCGGCAGCTCGAAGATCGGTGTGCAGAACAAGTACACCGGCTCCATGATGGGCCACGACCGGTACGCGGACGGGGAGTTGATCCGCCAGTACTCCAGCGGCAGGCAGGACGGTACGGGTACGTACACCCTGACCGGAGTCTGACGGCCCCCACCCCGTGAGCGCGGCCCCGCACGTGAGCCCCCGGCCTCCCGGTTCCGTGCGGGGCCCTCCGCGTCCCTACTCCGGCCCCGGCCTTGGGGGCCAGTGGAGCAGCCGCTATCGGCTGCTCCACTGGCCCCCAAGGCCGGTTCTGCCGAGTGAGGCAGCTGTGCCGAAGCCGGAGGCGGTCGGCTCCTGTTCGCGGAGCTGGGTGAAGTCGACGTTCAGCTTCGGGCTGGCCAGGGCGGAGAAAGCCGATGGAGTTCGCGGTTACCGCAGTCGTCATGGAGCACTTCGCCGGCCACGTGGGCGCAGCCTCGATCGCTCTGGAGCCGGTGGCCGAGCCTGGATGGAACGAGACGGTCCATGTTCCGGAGACCACGGGGCGTCAGCATCTGCTGATCAGGGCACCGGGCGTGACGACCCGTCAGCGGGCCAGTGGTGGGAGGAGGGTGCCGGCTCGCTTGACGTGGCGGGTGACCAAGGTGGTCTCGACCCGCAGTACGCCGCTCAACGCACCGATGCGGGTGGCGAGGTAGTCGTACAGCGCGTCGGCATCGCGGCACACAACGAACGCCACCATGTTGCTGGGGCCTGTGGTGGCCGCGGCGAAGGCGATCTCGGAGTGGCCGGACAGCATTCCGGCCACCCTGGACAGCTCGGCGGATGCGACGGTCAGCCACAGCACGGCTTCGCAGCTGAAACCGAACAGCACAGGGTCGATCTCGACGTCGAAATACAGCACACCATCGTGCCGCAACTCCTCCATCCGGCGCCGGACGGTGGATTCGGACCACCCGGTCGCGGTGGCCAGGCTCGGGACATCCGCACGGCCGTCCTTGGCCAGCACGGGCAGTAGTCGACGATCGGCCTCACTGAGCTCGACCGGCCGGGTTTCGTCCCGTGACGCCGGTGCGGCCGAGGAGTCCCCTGAAGGTTGCTCGGGGCGGCGCAGGTCCTCGGCCTGCTGGGCGCTCAATGCGGCGGTGCGTCCGTGCCAGCCCGCCGTCCCGGCGACTGCGCGCAGCAGGCACTGCGCGGTGACAGCGGTGATCCGTGAGGTCCGTGGCAACTTCGGCAGCAGCAGGCTGTCGTGGTGGGAGCCGCCAGGGGCCCGCGTGATGCAGGTGATCTCGGTACCGCCGGAGGCCAGTCCGACCCACGAGGTGTCCTCACGTCCCGACAACGTCGCTGCCACTGCCAAGGCCGCGTCGGGGGTGCATTGGATGCGCACGAACCAGTCGACCATCCCGAGCCTGCGGGCGTTGGGCAGGCCGACGACGCGCAGCGCGCCCGCCGAACGCAGACGGTGGTAGCGACGCGCGACTGTCCGGTCGGACGCGCCCAGAGCCGTGGCGATGCGGCTGAACGGCGCGCGGCCGTCGATCTGCAGGGCATGTACCAGCTGCCGGTCGAGAGCGTCGAGAGTGTCCGAATCCACCAGTCCAGGCTATCCCGACGTCGGAAAACGTCGAAGAGAGCCGGATTGGACGCCTGGCGGGCATTGGGCGAGGAAGCCTGGGAACACAGACCTCGGCCCGCAGCGATGAGTACGCGCATGACAAGAGGACGGATTCCTTCGATGACCGACCGGACCGGAGCGGCCATGACCTCGCCCACAAACACGCCCACCACTGCCGGGCTCGACCCGGTGGCCGCGACCGCACGCCTGACCGCCGCCCTGCGCGCTCGGGAGTCGGCGCGCCCCGACCGGCTCTTCGACGACCCGCTCGCCGCAAGGCTGGCGGGTGATCCCGGGCGCGCTCTGCTCGACCGGATAGGCGAGGTTCCCACGATCCCGGTGCGCACCCGGTTCTACGACGATGCCATCACCCGCCTCACCGCCGACGACGGGATCCGGCAGATCGTGCTGGTCGCCGCCGGCATGGACACCCGCGCCCACCGGCTCCACCTCCCGGCCGACAGCACGCTGTTCGAGCTGGACCGGCCGGAACTGCTGCGGCTCAAGGGCACGTTGCTCGCCGAAGCGGCGCCGCCCCGCTGCTCCCGCAGGCCGGTCGGCGTCGACCTCGCCGCCGACTGGACGAGCGCGCTCCGGACCGCCGGCTTCCGAGCGAATCAGCCCACCTGCTGGCTGGCCGAAGGCCTCACGCCGTACCTGGAGGCAGCCGATGTGCACCGACTGCTCGACCGGATCACCGAGCTCTCCGCACCGGGAAGCCACCTGCTGGCCGACTTCGTCGGCCGGTCCCTTCTCGACAACCCCTCCGTGCGCCCGATGCTGGCCTTGCTCGCCGACTGGGGTGCGGCCTGGCGCTACGGCATCGAGGAACCCGAGACTCTGCTCACCGAGCGCCACTGGCGGCCCGAGGTGACCCGGATCGGCGAAGCCGGCCATGCCCTGGGCCGCTGGCCGTTCCCGGATGCTCCCCGGGGCACCCCCGGCGTCCCCCAGGGCTACCTCGTCCACGGCAGGAGGTAACGCGGGTACGGGCCGTCTCACACGCCCCATCGCGGAGCTGCCCATGTCCTGCCCTGCCGGGCCGAGCATGGACAGGACGGGGAGATGAACGGCACGACGGCCCGGTGGCTCCGGCCGCCGGAACGTGGCGGTGCCACCGGGGGAGCGTCCGTGGCACCGCCGATCGGCAGCCGGGTGATGGAGTGTCAGGCTCCTGCCGCGGTGACGACGGCGTCGGTGACGAACCCGAGCCGAGAGAGCCGCCCGCCGCGCCCGTCCCGACCGACGCGGCGTCCGGCCGGTGCCGTCAGGCGGGCTGCGAGGCGTACCCGAGAAGGGCGGCGGCCAGGCGGTCGGGGGCCTCGCCGAGTGGCAGCAGCTCGTGGGTCGCACCCGTGCGGGTGATGCGGCCTCCCGACAGGACCACGAGCCTGTCGGACGCGGCCGCGGCCACGTCGGCGTCGTGCGTGATCAGCACGATCGCCACTGCGAACTCGGCCCGCAGCTTGCCCAGTTGCTCTACGATCCCGGCCTCGGTGTCGGAGTCGAGCGAGGCGGTCACCTCGTCGCAGATCAGTACCGCGGGCTGGGCGGCGAGCGCCCGTGCCAAGGCGACCCGCTGGCGCTGCCCACCGGACAGCTCGCCCGGCACGCGGTCGGCCACATCGGCGGGCAGGGCGACCGCGTCGAGCAGCCTGTCGATCTCCGCGTTCCGCTCGGCCCGGTCCCGCATGCCGCGCAGCCGAAGCAACGGGCGGGACAGCGTGGTCCGGATGTCGTGGCGCGGGTGAAGCGACTCGGCCGGGTTCTGCGCCACCAACTGCACCGCCGCGCGCTGCGGAATGCTCCGCTTGCGGACGTCCGTCGGCAGCTCGGCCCCGAACAGCGCCAGCGTGCCGGACGACGGCCGATGAAGCCCGGCGAGACACCGTGCGAGCGTGCTCTTGCCGACTCCCGAGACGCCGAGCATGGCAAGGCACTCGCCGGCTGCCACCGTCACGTCGATGCCGTGCAGCACCCGGTTCGCTCCGTAGCCGGCGACCAACCCGGTCGCGCTGAACACCGGCTCGCTTCGCTCCCGGTCGGTGGAGCCGACGGACGGTGCGGCGACCAGCGTTCGGCCCGGCGCCCGCGGCGTGGTGATCCGGCCGGCTTCGACGGCGACGATCCGATCGGCGAGCGTGGCCACGGCATCGAGGTCGTGGCTGATCCACAGCAGCGCGACGCCGCGCTCCTTGAGCCGCCGAAGCTCGGTCAGCACCTCTGCCCTGGCCAGGAGATCCAGCGCGGTGGTCGGTTCGTCCAGCACCAGGAGCCGTGGCTCGCGGGCGAGGGCGGCGGCCAGCACCACGCGCTGCTGCTGGCCGCCGGAGAGCTGGTGCGGGTAACGTCCGGCGAGTTCTCCCGGCAGGCCGACCCGGTCGAGCAGGGCGGCGACCAGGTCGGCCCGCTCCGCGCGTGGCAGGCCGCGCCTGCCGGCGGCGGTGAGCAGGATCGACGACACGCGGGCGTACGGGTTCAGCGCGAGACCGGGGTCCTGGCCCACGTAGCCGACGGTCCCGCCGCGAAGTCCCTTCGGCGGCACGGGAAGTACCGGCACTCCGTCGACCCGGGCCTGGCCGCCCGCGTGCCGGATGCCTTCGCGCAGGTGCCCGAGGACCGCCAGCCCCATGGTGGTCTTGCCGGAGCCGGACGGGCCGACGATGCCGACCGTCTCGCCCTCGGCCACGGTGAGGTCGACCCCGTCGAGCACCGGAACGCTCCCCGCGTGCAGTCGCAGATCCTTCAACTCCACCAGCAGTGCTGAGGTGTTGGGCGATTCGCTCACGAGAGTACCCCTCTGAACCGGCGAGCCACCGCATCGGAACCCAGGTTGGCGCCGACCGCGATCACCGCCACGCATGCCATCGGCGCGACGAGCGCCCACGGCTGCAACTCCGCGCCCGGAAGTGCTTCCACGACCAGCAGACCCCAATCCGAATCCGAGGTGGAAAGTCCGAGGAATCCGGCGGCGGCGACCAGGTAGACCGCGGAGACGAAGCGCATGCCGAAGTCGGCGATCACCGGCCCGGCGATCAGCGGCAGCACCTCGCGGCCGAGGATCCACGGCCATCGCTCGCCGCGTGCCACCGCGGCCTCCAGGTGCGCGCGCCCGGCGACCTGGGCCGCCGCGGCGGCCACCACCCGGGCCGACAGCGGCACGCTGGTCACCGCGATGGAGAGGATCAGACCGGCGCGATTCGGCAGCACCGTGAGGATCAGCAGCACCACCAGGATCGATGGAACCGCGGCGACCGCGTCCAGCGGGCGCATGATCACCGGTGCGAGCCACCGTCTTCCGGTGGCGGCGAGCGCGGCGGACAGCCCGGCGAGCACACCCACCGCCGATCCGGCGGCCGCCGCCGCGAAGCTGGTCAGCACCAGGGGGCGGCCGCCGTGCAGCAGCCGCGACAGCACGTCGCGCCCCAGGTGGTCGGTGCCGAGCAGGCCGACCTCGCCGGGCAGCGCGTACGGCACGCCGACCGTCTCCGTCGCCCGGTGCGGTGCCAGCTCCGGGCCGAACAGGACGGCGCAGAGGAACAACGCGAGCACGACCGCGCAGAGGCGGGCGGCGCCGCTGCGGACGATGACACCGGCGCCGCTGCGGGCGATCACGAGTGCGCGGGCGGTCACGACGCACCCGCCGTACGCAGCCGTGGGGTGGCCAGGCGCACCGCGAGGTCGGCCAGCGTCAGCGCGACCAGCATCGCGGCGCCGAGGATCAGCGCCAGCGCCTGCACCACGGGGAGGTCCCCGGTCTGAACGGACGTCACCAGGAGTTCTCCGATGCCGGGGTATCCGTACACCCTCTCCACCAGAACCGCGCCGCCGATCAGTCCGACGCCGGTGACCAGCCACGCCTGCACGGCGACCGGCACCACCGCGGGCAGCACTGCCACCCGCAGTGCCGTCGGGCTCGGAATCCCGGACAGCCGCAGGAATTCCACGTGCGGGGCACGCCAGGCCGCCGCCGCTGCTGCCCTGATCACCCGCAGCGAGTAGGCGAAGCCGACCAGGAACAGACTGAACACCGGCAGCACCAGCGTCCTTGGGTAGTCGAGCGGGCCGGCGCCCGCCGGTATGAGAGACACCGCGGGCAGCAGGCGCCAGCCGACCGCGAACAGCACCACGAGGACACCGGCGACGACGAACTCGGGCACCGACACCAGCAGCAGTGACGCCGTGGTGATCACGCGGTCGGTCGCGCGCCCGTGGCGCGCTGCCGCGAGCAGGCCGAGCCCGAGCGAGACCGGAACGAGCAGGGTCATCGCGAGCCCCGCCAGCAGCGCCGAGTTGCCCACCCGGTCGCCGAGCATCGCCCCCACCGGTCGGCCCGAGGCGGACGTTCCGAGGTCGCCGCGCAGCAGCGCGGTGCCCCAGTCGGCATAGCGTTGCAGCACCGGGCGGTCCAGCCCGAGGTGTGCGCGGACCTCGGCGATCCGCTCGGGTGTCGCGGTGGTACCGAGGCGGGCGGCGACCGGATCACCGGGCAGCAGGTCCACTCCGACGAACACCACGAGCGAGAGCAGCACGAGCACCAGCACGCTGGTGGCGAGCCTGCCGCTGAGGTAGCGCAGCAGGGGAACGGCGGATGCCGTCACGCCAGCCCCGCCTTGCCGAGGTACGGGTACTTGGCGTCGACCCTGGTCCCGATTCCGGCGACGTTCTTCCGTGCCACCGACAAGGTGTCGGCCAGACCCCAGACCACGGTGTTACCGCGATCGAACATGGCGTCCTGTACCTCGTTCCAGGAACTCCGGCGCCGCGCCTCGTCGGTGTCGCCGATCGCGGTCGACACCGCCTTGGTGATCGCGGCGTCCGGCATGGCCAGGGACGGGTACGCCGATATTCGTCCGTAGATCACCGGCAGGGGCAGCGCGCCCATGGAGAACACGATGCCGTGCGCCTGCGCCAGCGCCTTGACGTCGAAGAAGGTCGGGACGGAGACGATGTCCGGCTTGACGTTCAGTCCGATCTCCCGCATCTGCTCGGCGAAGAGCTGGGTGGAGGAGTTGTAGCCGATCTCCCATTCCGCCGACCGGATCCTGATCTCCGCGCCGTCGGCGCCGGACTCCTTGACGAGCCTTCTTGCCTCGTCGAGGTTCCTGGCGACGGGCTCGCGCTGTGCGAAGTACTCGCTGCCGGCGCCGAACAGGTCGTTGCCAGGGCTCCCGTTGCCGAGCAGGACCGTGTCGACCAGGGCCTTCCGGTCGATGCCCAGCCGGATCGCCCTGCGTGCCCGCGGGTCGTTGAAGGGCGGGCGGGTGGCGTTGAGTACGAAGCCGAAGCCGGTCCGGTGGCGTGCGTCGGTCCGGCGGATCTCCAGTGCGGAGCTGTTGGTTCCGGTGCGGGCGGCAGTGAACGGGATGTCGGCGGCGAAGTCGGCCTGCCCGGTGAGGACCGCGTTCACCTTGGCCTGCGGGTCGGCGAGGCTCGACAGGACGATGGCGTCGGCGAGGGGGGCGCCGTCCCAGTAGCGGTCGAAGCGCACCAGGCGTGCTTCACGCCCGGCCTCGAAGGCCTCGACCCGGTAGGGGCCGGTGCCGACCGCCGTGGTGGGCGCGAAGTTCGCCGCGTTGTTCTTGATGATCTTGGCCGGGAACGCGGCGAGCATCACGGCGGGATCGCCGACGGGTTGTCTGGTCGGTACGCGCAGGGTGTGGTCGTCCGTCGTGGTGACGCCCCTGGTGTCCAGGTAGGACGACAGCTCGCTCGGATACGGCCTGGCGGGGTCGCTCATGTAGCGCAGGCTGTATGCGACGTCGGCTGCGGTGAACGGAGAGCCGTCGTGCCAGAGCACGCCATCGCGCAGCCGCAGCACGAATGACCTCCCGTCAGGTGCGGGCTGGGCGGTGAGCGCGAGCAGCGGTGCCGGCTTGCCGTCGTGGAGGGTGAACAGCGATTCGTAGATCACGTCGTTGCGCACGTAGTCGCTCGGCGAGCCGCCGGCGAACGGGTCCAGAGACTCGGCAGCGCCTCCGCCGGTGAGCACGACCCGGAAGGTTCCACCGCGCCGCGGGGTCGAGGACGTCGTCTGCGCGACGGCCCCGCCCGCGGCCCCGCCGCCGCATCCACCGATCAGCGCTCCCGCGCCGGCGAGTCCGAGCGCCCATCCGGTCGCTCGCAACAGGTCACGACGGGTTGGCGACATGAGGGCCTCCGAAGAAGTTCAGACGAGGTTATTGGTAATGACTTTCATATCGCATAAGGTGTTGTTCCGTCGAGGAGGCCGAGTCAACAAAGGTTAGGCTAACTACACCAGTTGATGGTTGGTCAATAGTTACTGGCCGACTTCTGGTTAGACATGCTAGGAATGAAGAGGCTTCCACGCCAAGGCCGAAGGCCTCGCTTGTACGTTGTGCAAAGGTTCTCACGGGGAGAGAGACATGGACCGTTCGCGATGTTGCCTGCCTGCTGACCGTCGAGTGTCGACATGACGCCGACTCCTTGGCTCCGCTGCCGACTACCCCGGGTGGCCCCGGAGGTCCGGCTGGTGTGCTTCCCGCACGCCGGGGGTGCGGCGAGCTTCTTCACCTCCTGGACCCGCGCGCTGCCCGACACCATCGAGGTGTGGGTGGTGCAGTACCCGGGGCGCGCGGACCGGATCAACGAGCCGTGCATCGAGGACATGGCGGCGCTCGCCAGGGCGATCGCCCCGGCGATCTCGGCCCTGGCCGGCATTCCGGTGGCGCTCTTCGGCCACAGCATGGGAGCAGCCGTCGCCTACGAGGTGGCCAGGCTGCTCCAGCGGGACCCGGCGACAGCGCCGGTCCACCTGTTCGCCTCCGGCCGGCACGCGCCGGGCGAGGTGGTCGACGAGGCTGTGCACCTGCTCGACGACGAGGCGCTGGTGCGCGAGCTCGTCCGGCTCGGCGCCACCGACGGCGAGCTGCTGCGCGATGCCGAGATCCGGTCGGTGTTCCTGCCGGCCATCCGCGCCGACTACACGCTCGCCGAGACCTACCGTCACCTGCCGGGCCCGGTCCTGGACTGCCCCATCACGGCGGTCATCGGTACCGGCGATCCGGAGGTCACCGCCGCACAGGCGCGGCGGTGGCGCGAGCACACCAGTGCGGCGTTCGCGCTGCACGGACTGCCCGGCGAGCACTTCTACCTGGTCGAGCAGGCCGAGGCGGTGCACCGGCTGATCGAGCGCGGTCTGACCACCGGTTCCGGCTCACCGGTCGGCGCGTCCCGCCACTGACCCGCCCTCGGCCGGCCGCCACGTCTCGCGGCACGCCCCTTGCGGCGCAAGGGCATCAGACCAACACGGCACAGGAAGGTACCCGTGATCCCACAGGAGCAGATGACGGCCGAGCTCATGCAGGCCGTCGCGGAGGCGTTGGAGGTGCCCGCCGCCGAGATCGGCGAGCAGGACAACCTCATCCAGCTCGGGCTGGACTCGCTGACCATGATGCGGCTCGCCGGCCGATGCCGCAGGTCCGGTCTGGACATCGGTTTCGCCGAGCTCGCCGAGAAGCCGACGCTCGCGGCCTGGCGGACGTTGATCGCCGGGCTCTGCGGCGGCCTGCTCGCCGCCGCGCCGGACACCGGCGAGGCGGCCGAAGTCCTCGACGAGAGCGAGCCGTTCGACCTGGCGCTGATGCAGCACGCCTACTGGGTCGGCCGGGCGCAGGGGCAGCGCCTCGGCGGGGTTGCCGCGCACTTCTACAACGAGTTCGACGGCGCGGATGCCGATCCCGCGCGGCTGGAGTCCGCGGTGCGGGCGGTGATCGCGCGGCACGCGATGCTGCGCGCCCGGGTGCACGACGACGGCAGGCAGAGCATCCTTGCGCAGAGCCCCTGGCCGGGTCTGCGGGTGCACGACCTGCGGGCCCTGTCCGCCGTGGACGCCGAGGCCCGACTGGCGCAACTTCGGGCCGAGTTGTCCCACCGGAGCATGGACATCACCGCCGGGGAGATGTTCGACGTTCAGCTCTCCCTCCTGCCGAAGGGAATCCGGGACGGCGGCACCCGGATGCACGTCAACCTCGACATGGTCGCCGCGGACGCGCTGAGCCTGCGCGTGCTTCTCGCCGACCTTGCCGCGTACTACCGCGATCCCGCGAACCCGCTGCCGCCCCTGACGTACAGCTACCCGCGCTACCTGCGGGACCGGGAGGCGGCCAGGACCGCACCGGCCAGGGCGGAGGCGCTGCGGGCGGACCGCGAGCACTGGGCGGGCCGGCTCGCCGACCTGCCGGCGGCTCCGCAGCTGCCGGTGGCCGGGCACGACCGGGAGGTCGCCGCCACCACCGTGGTGCGCAGGCACTGCCTGCTGGACGCGGCGGCGGTACGGACGTTCACCGAGCTGTCCCGGCGGCACGGGCTCACCCCCGCGATGGCGCTCGCCGCCGTGTTCGCCGAGACCCTGACCGCCTGGAGTTCCGAGCAGCGCTTTCTGCTCAACCTCCCGCTGTTCGACCGCGAGCCCGCGCATCCGGACGTGGGCTCGCTGGTCGGCGACTTCACGTCGTCGGTCCTGCTGGCCTGGGACGGTGGCACCCCCGGCACGTTCGCCGAGCGCGCCGCACGGTTGCAGAGCCGGTTCCACGAGGATGCCAAGCACTCCGGCTGCTCCGGGGTGGAGGTGCTGCGCGACGCGTCCAGGCTGCACGGCGAGCAGATCCTCGCACCGGTCGTCTACACCAGCTCGCTCGGGCTCGGCGAACTGTTCCCGCCTGCGGTGCGCGAGTGCTTCGGCGACCCCGCCTGGATCATCTCGCAGGGCCCGCAGGTATGGCTGGACGCCCAGGTCACCGAGTTGGACGGCGGACTGCTGGTGAACTGGGACGCGCGCGAGGACGCGTTCGCGGCCGGTGTGCTGGACGCGATGTTCGGCGCGTACAGCGCGCTTGTCGACGCCCTCGTCTCCGATCCGGACGCCTGGACGTCGCCGCTGCCCGCCATGCTGCCGGACGGTCAGCTCGCCGTACGGGCACGGGCCAACGACACCGCGGGCGAGCGCTGCGGCCGCCGCCTGCACGAGGGCTTCTTCACCCGCGCGGCGACCGATCCCGACATCCCGGCGCTGCTGTGGGGCCCCGAGGGCTCGATCACCTACAGCGAGCTGTCCCGGCGGGCGCTGGCCCTGGCGGGCCGGCTCCGCACCGAGGGCGTGCGGCAGGGTGACCTGGTCGCGGTGACCCTGCCCAAGGGCCCGGACCAGGTGCTCGCCGTGCTCGCGGTGCTCGCCGCCGGCGCGGCCTACGTACCGGTGGGAGTGGACCAGCCGGACACCCGGCGCGAGCGGATCCATGCGGCAGCCGGGGTGCGGTACGTCCTCGACGACGTGACGGTCGCCTCCGGCACCGCCGCTCTGGACGGCCCGGCGATCGGCGACGACGGCGGCCTGGCGTACGTGATCTACACCTCCGGGTCGACCGGCGAACCCAAGGGCGTGGAGCTCAGCCACGCCGCGGCGATGAACACCATCGACGACCTCAACGACCGGTTCGGCATCGGCACACGCGACCGCACGCTCGCGGTGTCCGCGCTCGACTTCGACCTGTCGGTGTACGACGTCTTCGGCCCGCTGTCGGCTGGCGGTGCGATCGTGTGCGTCGAGGAGCCACAGCGCCGCGATGCCACCGCATGGGTGGAACTGCTGCGCGCCCACGGCGCCACGGTGCTCAACTGTGTGCCCGCACTGCTGGACATGGTGCTCACCGCGGCGGAGGGCGGTGAGCTGCCGCTGCGAGTGGTGCTGCTCGGCGGCGACTGGGTCACCCTCGACCTGCCGGGCCGGCTCGCCGAGGTGGCGCCGCGCTGCCGGTTCGTCGCGCTCGGCGGCACCACCGAGACCGCGATCCACTCCACGATCTGCGAGGTCACCGAGGTCGGGGCGGACTGGAACTCCGTGCCGTACGGAACGCCGCTGCGCAACGTCACCTGCCGGGTGGTCGACCCGCTCGGGCGGGACGCGCCGGACTGGGTGGCGGGCGAACTGTGGATCGGCGGTGCCGGGGTCGCTCTCGGCTACCGCGGCGATCCCTCGCGCACCGCGGACCGGTTCGTGCGGGTCAACGGCCTGCGCTACTACCGGACCGGTGACCGGGCGAGGTACTGGCCGGACGGGACACTGGAGTTCCTCGGCCGCGCCGACCACCAGGTGAAGGTGCGCGGCAACCGGATCGAGCTCGGTGAGATCGAGGCGGCGCTGACCTCCCACCCGGGTGTCGGCCAGGCCGTCGCCGTCGTCGGTGAGAACGGCAGGCTCGCCGCCGCGATCACGCCGATCCGGCCGCAGGAGCCGGTCGACAGCGCCCGAATACGCTCCTTCCTGACGGAGCGTCTGCCGTCGGCGATGGTGCCCGAACTGATCGCGCTGCTGCCCGCGGTGCCGCTGACACCCAACGGCAAGGTCGACCGGCCCGCCCTGCGCTGCCTGCTCTCCGCCGCCGACACCCGGGCGGCGGCCAAGGTCACCCCGCCCAGCGGCGAGGTCGAGCGGCGCGTCGCCGCGGCCTGGTCGGAGATCCTCGGGGTGCCGGAGGTCGGCCGCGAGCACGACTTCTTCGCCCTCGGCGGCGATTCGCTGCTGGCCACCAGGCTGGTCGGGCGGCTGCGGGCGGCCGGGCTGTCCGGGGTGGCGCTGGCGCACCTGTTCGCCGGTCCGGTGCTGGCCGCCTTCGCCGCCACCCTCCGCCTGGGAGCGGCCGAGCCGGCCCTGCCGGTGCTGGTGGCGGACGAGGAGAACCGGCATGAACCGTTCCCGCCGACCGACGTGCAGCGCGCGTACTGGCTCGGCCGGTCGAAGGAGTTCACCCTCGGCGGGATCGGCTGCCACTTCTACCGCGAGTACGACGTACCCGACCTGGATGTGGCACGGCTCCAGTCGGCCGTGAACGCGCTGGTGGCGCGGCACGAGATGCTCCGCGCGGTGTTCGACGAGCGCGGCGACCAGCGGATCCTGCCGTCGGTGCCGCCGTACGTGATCCCGGTGACCGAGGCGGGTGACGACGAGGACGGAGCCTTCGCGCTGCTGCGCGACACCGCGTCGCACGCGGTGTTCGACCCCGGCAGCTGGCCGCTGTTCGCCATCCAGGGGGTGCGCTCCGGTCGCACCACCCGGCTCGGCATCGGGGTGGACAACATCGCTCTCGACGCGCTGAGCATCCTGACGTTCTATGCCGAACTGGGCACGCTCTACGAGAACCCGGACGCGGAACTGCCGCCGGTCGGGCTGTCCTTCCGCGACTACGTGCTCGGCGCGGCACCCGAATCCGGCGCCCTGGCCGCGGCACAGGAGTACTGGACCGGGCGGCTGGCGAGCCTGCCGTCCGCGCCGCGCCTGCCGCTCGCCGTCGATCCGTCCGAGGTGGACCGCCCGCGGTTCGTCCGGCACGAGGGCCGGGTGGATGAGCGGCGCTGGCGGGCGGTCACCGACCGTGCGCGCGAGCACGGCATCACGCCGTCGGCGGTGCTGCTGACCGCGTTCGCCGAGGTACTCGGCCGGTGGAGCTCGCGCCCCGACCTGACCCTGAACCTCACCCTGTTCGACCGCCGGGACGTGCACCCCGACGTGCACCCCGACGTGCACCGCGTGATGGGCGACTTCACCTCGTTGATGCCGCTGTCCGTCGAACCGCAGGCGGGGCAGAGCTGGCTGGACCGCGCGCGGGCGGTGCAGGAGCAGCTGTGGCGCTCGCTGGACCACCGCGAGGTGTCCACTGTCTGGGTACTGCGCGAACTCGCCCGCCGCACCGGCGATCCCGAGGTGTCGATGCCGGTCGTGTTCACCAGCGCGCTGGGGGTGCCGGGCGGCACGGCCGCGCCGCGGTCCGGCCCGTTCAGCCGTCAGGTGTGGGGGGTGTCGCAGACCCCGCAGGTGTGGCTGGACCACCAGGTCGTCGAGGTCGACGGCGGGGTGTCGCTGAACTGGGACGTCGTCGAGGAGCTGTTCCCGCCCGGGATGGTGGACGACATGTTCGCCGCCTACCTTTGGTTGCTGGACTGGGTGGGCGGCGCCGACTGGACCGCCCCGACGCCGGATCTGCTGCCCGAGGCTTCCCGGCAGGTGCGCGAGAGGATCAACGCGACCGCCGGCCCGGTGCCGGACGGGCTGCTGCACACGGAGTTCTTCCGCCTCGCGGGCGAGCGGCCGGACCGGATCGCGGTGATCGCCGACACCCGGACACTGACCTACGGCGAACTGGCCGACCGCGCGCTCCGGGTGGCCGGGCTGCTGGCCAAGCACGGGGTGGCGCCCGGTGAACCGGTGGCGGTCAGCCTGCCGAAGGGTCCGGACCAACTGGCCGCCGTGCTGGGGGTGCTGGCCGCCGGCGCGGCCTACCTGCCGGTCGGCGTGGACCAGCCCGTGGCGCGCCGGGACCGAATCCTCTCCCTGGCGGGTGCGAGGTTCGCGGTCACCGAGGCGGACGCGCCGGGGGACTGGCGAGGCTGTCGCCAGGTCCCGATGACGGACCTGGGCGAGCCCGCAGACCGTCCGTTCGACACGGACCCCGGCGAGCTCGCGTACGTGATCTTCACCTCCGGCTCGACCGGCGACCCGAAGGGAGTGGAGATCACCCACGCCTCGGCGCTGAACACCGTGGCGGACGTCAACTCCCGCTACGGGCTCGGCGAGCGGGACCGCGTGCTCGCGGTGTCCGCGCTGGACTTCGACCTGTCGGTGTACGACATCTTCGGCCCGCTCTCGGTGGGCGGCGCGGTGGCCGTCATCGACGAGGACGCCCGCCGCGACCCGCGCGTCTGGCTGGACCTGGTGCGGGCCCATGAGGTCACGGTGTGGAACACGGTGCCCGCGCTCCTCGAGATGCTGCTGGTCGTGGCGGAGGGCGCTGGTGAGTACCCGGAATCGCTGCGAGTGGCGCTGGTGTCCGGTGACTGGGTGGGGCTCGACCTGCCCGGCCGGCTCGCCGCGGTCGCGCCGGGGTGCCGGTTCGTCGCGCTCGGCGGCGCCACCGAGGCGTCCATCTGGTCCAATGCCTTCGATGTCGCCGAGGTGGACCCGGGCTGGGTGTCGGTGCCGTACGGATTCCCGTTGCGCAACCAGCGTTTCCGGGTGGTGGACCCGCTGGGGCGGGACTGCCCGGACTGGGTCGCCGGCGAGCTGCGGATCGGCGGCGCCGGAGTGGCCCGTGGGTACCGGGGCGCGCCGGAGATCACCGCCCGGCAGTTCACCGGCGAGGGCGGCGAGCGCTGGTACCGCACCGGTGACCTCGGCCGGTACTGGCCGGACGGCACCCTGGAGTTCCTCGGCCGGTCCGACCACCAGGTCAAGATCCGCGGCCACCGGATCGAGCTCGGCGAGATCGAGGCGGCGCTGGCCTCCTGTCCGGGTGTCGGGCACGCGGTGGTGTGTGTCGTGGGCCGGAAAGCGGGTCGGCGGCTGGCCGCCGCCGTCGTCGCATCCGGTCGATCCGCTGTGGAGCTCGGCGCGTTGCGGACGCAAGCGGCAGCCCGGCTGCCCGCGCACATGGTGCCCGAGCGGATCCAGGGCATGGACGCCCTGCCGTTGAGCGCCAACGGAAAGGTCGACCGCAAGGCGGTCGCCGACCTGCTCGCGACGATCGACACCACCGACCTGCCCCAGGCTCCGCTCGGGGAACTGGAGGAGGCGGTTGCCGCGATGTGGGCCGACATGCTGGAAGTGCCAGGCGTCGGCCGTGAGCAGAGCTTCGTCGAACTGGGCGGAGACAGCCTGCTTGCCGTCCGGTTCGTCGAGGCGGCCCGGGCACGGTTCGGGGTCGCGCTGCCGCTGAAGCGGCTGTTCGCGGGGCCGACATTGCGTGCGGTCGCCGCCCTGCTGGCCGAGGAACAGGCTGCCGCGGCCGACCTGGAGGAGGGCGAGCTGTGACCAGCTGCCGTCGAGACGACTACACGAGAAGTGTTCACGATGACCGGGGGAGCCGCTGTGATGTCAGGGACAAGAGAGCACGTCCACTACCGGGAGACCGCCGTCGGGGGCCCCTTCGACCCGCTGGCCGTGGTGTCGGCGGTGGTGGGTTCCGGAGCACTCGCCGACTACGTGGTCTACGAGCGCGATCGCCGGTGGTTCGTCGCCGGCGACCCGGTCGGTGAGGTGATCGTGGACGCGCGGCAGGTGCGGTCGACCCTCGGGGGCGAGTTCGCCGAACCCTGGTCGGGCTCGCCGTGGCGGGCGGTGCGCGAGGCGCTGTACCGGGCCCCGCTCAAGGAGTGGCGCGCCTATGGCTGGGCGTCCTTCGAGCTCGCGGGTCCCGACGCCGAGGCGTCACCGGATGTCCTGGCGCACCTGATGATCCCGGGTGTCGAGCTGGAGATCAGCGAGGAGCGGCTGCTGATCCGGTCGCTCGACGATGCGGCCGTGGACCCCATCCGATCCGCGGTGGGCACCGGGACCCCGGCGTTCGATGGCGAGCCGAAGTCGGTGGACGTGCGAACGCTCGACGGGCGCTACCTCGCCGGCGTGGCGCACGCGGTGGAGCAGATCCGCAGCGGCCGGCTGCAGAAGGTGGTGCTGTCGCGCTGCGTTGACGTGCCCTTCGACGTGGACATGCGCGCGACCTACGTGGCGGGGCGCAAGGCGAACACCCCGGCCCGGTCGTTCCTGCTCGACCTCGGCGGCTGGCAGGTCACCGGGTTCAGCCCGGAGACCGTGGTCGAGGTGGCTGCCTCCGGCGCCGTGTCCACCCAGCCGCTGGCCGGCACCCGGGCGCGCACCGGTGACCCGGTCGCCGACCTGGCTCTACGGGCCGAGTTGCAGACCGATCCCAAGGAGGTCTTCGAACACGCCACCTCGGTGAAGCTCGCGTTCGACGAGCTGGAGACCGTGGGGCGCCAGGGTTCCACGCGGGTGAGCGAGTTCCTGGCCGTCAAGGAACGCGGCAGTGTCCAGCATCTCGGGTCGCGGGTGGACACGACGCTTGCCGAGCCGTACACGGCGTGGGACGCACTGGCCGCGGTGTTCCCGGCGATCACCGCGTCCGGCATCCCCAAGAGCCCCGCGTACGAACTGATCACCCATCTGGAGTCGGGGCCACGCGGGCTGTACGCCGGCGCCGTACTCATGGCGGGCAGCGGCGGCGAACTGGACGCCGCCCTGGTGCTGCGCGCGGTGTACCAGCGCACCGGCCGCGCCTGGCTCCGGGCCGGTGCGGGCGTGGTCGCCGCGTCCACTCCGGTGCGCGAACACGAGGAGACCTGCGAGAAGTTGAGCAGCGTCGCGCCGTTCGTGGTCCCCGCGGCGGCCGCAAGTCCCACCCGGGAGACCGGCGAGTCCCGCCGAGGCGAGACGCCGGACCTGGTTCAACGAGTTGGCTCGAACGACCAAGGAGATGACGGTCCGAATGGTTGATGCGCGGTTGAACAGGCGGTGGACCACTCTGGTGACCGCCCTCGCGGCGATGCTGATGACCTTGGACATCACGATGCTCAACGTCGCGTTGCCGCAGATCGGCACGGATCTGCACGCGACGCTGGACGGCCTGCAGTGGGTGGTCAACGCCTACACGCTGGTGTTCGCGGCGCTCCTGCTCACCGCGGGTGCCCTGTCGGATCGGCTCGGCCGCCGCCAGATCTTCCTGATCGGCGTGATCGTGTTCACCCTGGCGTCCGCGACCTGCGCGCTGGCGCCGAACGTCGAGCTCCTGATCGCGGCCAGGGCGGTGCAGGGCATCGGCGGTGCGATGGTGATGGGCACCTCCCTCGCGCTGATCGCCGGCGCCTTCGAGGGTGCTCCGGCCGGGCAGCGGGAACGGGCGGTCGCGCTGTTCACCGCCGGCGGCGCCGCCGCGGCGGCGATGGGGCCGGTGATCGGCGGTGTCGTCGTCGACTCGCTCAACTGGCGGTTGCTGTTCGCAGTCAACGTGCCGCTGGGCCTGCTGATCATCTACGGGACGGTCCGCCGCGTGCCGGAGAGCGCCGGCGTGCGTGACGCCCGCCTTGATCTGGTCGGCCCGGTGCTCGCCGTGCTGGCGCTGTTCTCGCTGAACTACGGCCTGGTGACCGGCGCGGACAAGGGCTGGTCCAGGCCGGACGTACTGGTCGCGCTGGTCGCCGGAGCGGTGCTCGCGGTGGTGTTCGTGGTCGTCCAGTGGCGGCTGGGCGAACGGGCGATGCTGGACCTGCGGCTGTTCGCCATCCCGTCGTTCTCCGGCGCGATGCTGCTCAGCTTCGCCGCGCGCATCGTCAGTTTCGGCATGTTCCCGTTCGTCATCCTCTGGCTGGGCGGCATCCTGGGCTTCTCGCCGCTGAAGGTCGGCCTGGTGCTGTTCGTGCAGTCGGCCGCGTTGATGGTCGGCGCGCCGATGAGCGGGGTGCTGGCGAAGGTCATGCCGTTGTCGGCCGTGATGGCGATCGGCATGGGCCTGTGCGGTGTCGGGATGTTCACCGCGGTGGGGATCGGTCCGCACGACGGCTGGACCGCGATCGTGCCGATGCTGATCCTGATCGGTGTCGGCGGCGGTCTCGCCATGCCGCAACTGCTCGGTGTCGCGGTCGCCGTGGTGCCCGCGTCCCGAGCCGGCACCGCGTCCGGTGCGGTGAACAGCTTCTTCCCGCTCGGCACTTCGGTCAGCGTCGCGGCGTTCGGCGCCGTTCTCGCGGCCCGGGTGGACTCGACGATGTCGGACGACGCACTGAACGCGGCCGGTGTGCCGGCCGGTTCGGCGGGGCCACTGCGTGCTCTGGTGAACACCGGTCAGTTCGACGCGGCCGGCCGTCTTGTGCCGAAGTCCGTGGCGGAACCGGTACTGGAGCTGGCGCGCGCCGGGTACACCGGGGCACTGTCGACGATCTTCCTGGTCGGCGGGATAGCCGGCGTGCTGTCCGGGCTGGCGAGCCTGGTCCTCATCCGTGCCAAGGACAACCACGTCCCGGCGCAGGCCGGGGAGCCCGGCACCGCCGAGGAGCCCTCGGCGGTGCCTTCGTGACCCTGTCAGTCCACCTCGGCCGCGGCGGCCAGCTCGTCGAACGCGATCGGTTCCGGCTCGTCCGGCCGGACCAGCTCGGGCATGCCGATCCGCGCGGTCAGGTCGCTCCACGCGCGGGTGACCGCGAGCGCCCACTGGCCGCTGCGCGCTCGGCGGCCCGGCTCGGCGATATCGCGCACCAGGCCGCGCAGGGCGACGAGGACCGCGTCGGGCCAGGTGCGGGCGAAGACCTCGTGGTAGCTGCGAGTGGTCGCCTCCCCGAGGACGGACGTGCTGGGGACGGCAAGTCGCTCGGTGCCCGGTCCGCTCATCACCAGGCGTCCGGTCTCGTCGCGCGGGGAGTGCATCCGCGGGTTCCACAGGACCGGCCCGTGGGTGTCGGCGAGCGTCAGCACCCCCGCGTCGCAGCCGAGCGAGATCCGGTGCATCAGCAGGGAGTGGTTGTCCGGGTCGCCGGGGTGGACCTGGTTCTGCACCCGCACGGTGACCGGCACCCCGCCGATCACCGCGTTGAGGTTCAGGAAGGGCTGCGGCGTCGAGGTGTTCTCGGGAGCGTCGGCGGGTTCGCCGAACGACCACGGGCGCAGGCCGCCCGCCGCCCGGCCGAGCACGTCCAGCAGCGGATAGGCGACCTGGCTGTTGCACGCCGCGTCCAGGAACCGGATCGGCTGACGCGCGCGGAGGAACTCTGCCGCTGCCAGGAACTGCCGGATCGGGCGCAGGTTCGGATAGAGCGTGTTCACCGCGTAGGCCGCGCCGCCCTGCTTCGCCGCGCGCAGGCAGGCGGCGACCTCCGTGGAGTGCACCGGATGTTCCTGCAGCACGTGGATCCCGCGCCGCAGCATCGCCTGGGCCAGCTCCGAGCCCGGTCCGCCGGTGGCGCCCGAACGGACGACGACGCAGGCGATGTCGATGTCGTCGGGCACGGCCTCGGCGGAGGTGAACAGCGGCACGCCGTGGCGTGCGGCGAGCTTCACGGAGTAGTCACCGCCGCGTGCGAGCACCCCCGCGAGGGTGAACTCCTGCGGCGCGGACCTGACCGCGTCGAGGTAGATGCGGCCGAACGCGGTGCCGGCCACGACCACGCGCAGTGGAGCGTGTGTCACGGATCCCCCTTCTTCGAGTCGCCGAGCGACCCTCCTGGGCCCATAACAGGCCAATCGGTGCAGAACATGTCAAAACCCAAGCTATCAGCGTGAGTTCGGCAACGGGAGACGGAATATGAAAACGACGTGCAGCCACGTCCTGCTGTGGGTGAGCGATCTCCACCAGGCCGTGCGGGACTACCGCAGGCTCGGCTTCACGGTGGATTACGCGACCGCCAAGGACAAGGCGCGGCATGCGCACATCTGGTTCACGAACGGGCCGGTGATCGAGCTGCTGACCACGCCGAGCACGGCCAAGTACTTCAAGTGGCCGATCGACCTGATCGCCGGTCGCGGCTCGGGCGCGCGCATGGTCCGCTGGCCGCAGGGCGGCGAGGGGTTCTGCGACGTAGCCGTCGTCACCGAGGCGCAGGACCTGATCGGCGAACTCGCGGCGCTGCGCGCGGCCGGCGTTCCCACCGGGCGGGCGGTGCGGTGGCGGCGGACCAAGCCCGACGGGCAGCAGACCACGTTCCGGCTGGCCTACCCGCGCAATGACCGGCTGCCCTTCATTGTCACGCCGTACGACCCGCCGCAGCACCCCGCGCATGCCGAGCACGCCAACGGCGCAACCGAACTGCACCGCGTGCGCATGGGTGTGCGCGCCGAGGACGCCGAAACGTTCCGTCTGATCGTCGGCGACGACCCCACGTTCCTCGTCGAACCCGCCCACACCACCAGGGTGTTGGGCATCGAACTCGCCGGGCTGCGCGGCGAGCTGGATCCGGCACTGCGGCACGGCGCCGTGCTGGAGCCCGTTCGGACCGTGCCCGACATCGCCTGATCCCATGACCGACATACCAGGACCTGACGGGGGAGCCGCACCGAGATGACCACCACCACAACCGCCGCCGAGATCATCGCCGACCTGAGGGCGCTCGGCGTCGAGCTCTGGGAGGAGGCGGGACAGCTGAAGTTCCGCGCCCCCAAGGGCCTGCTCACCGACGAGCGGCGGGCGACGCTGCGCGCGCACAAGGCGCAGATCGTCCAGCTGCTGGCCGCCGACGCGGACACGGTGACCGTGACGGCGGACCCGGCCGCCCGCCACGAGCCGTTCCCACTCACCGACGTGCAGACGGCGTACCTGCTGGGGCGCCAGGACTCCTTCGGCTACGGCGGCGTCGCCTGCCACGGCTACCTGGAGGTGACGTACCCGTCGCTGACCCAGGGGGCGCTGGAGGACGCGTGGAACCTGCTGATCGAGCGGCACGACATGCTGCGCGCGGTGGTCGAACGCGACGGCTACCAGCGGGTGCTGCCCGAGGTGCCCCGATGCGTCGTCCGGGCCGCCGACCTGCGGGACGCGCCGCAGCACGAGGTCGAGGCCGAACTCAAGGCGGTGCGGGCCGAGTTGGGCCACCGGATCTACCAGACCGACACCTGGCCGCTGTTCGAGCTGCGGCTGACCCGCACCGACGGCGGCGACATCGTGCACTTCTCGCTCGACGCGCTGATCGCCGACTGGGCCAGCGCCGGCGTGCTGTTCCGGGAACTGGACACGGTCCTCGCCGGGCACGCGGACCAACTGCCCGCACTGGACATCTCGTTCCGGGACTACCTGATCGCCGAGCGGCGGCTGCGGGAGACCGGCCGCTACCGGCGCGACCGCGACTACTGGCTCGCCAGGGCCGACGGCCTGCCGCCCGCCCCCGAACTTCCCTCGGTGCAGGCGGAGACCGGCGGTCCGGTGCGGTTCGCCCGGCACCACACCCGGGTGTCCTCGGACGCCTGGGCGGCGCTGCGGCGGCGGGCCGGTGAGCGAGGTCTGACCCCCTCGGTCGCCGTGCTCGCGGCGTACTCGGCCGTACTGCGGCGCTGGAGCCGGCGTGACCGCTTCTGCCTGAACCTCACGCTGCTCAACCGGCTGGCCCTGCACCCCCAAGTGCCCGCACTGGTCGGCGACTTCACCTCGGTGAGCCTGCTCGACCTCGCGGCGCCGGACGGGCGCACCTTCGCCGCGCACGCGGCGTCGATCGCCGACCAGCTGTTCTCCGACCTGGACCACCGGCTGTTCTCCGGGGTCGAGGTGGTGCGCGAGATCGCGCGGCGGCGCGGGCGCGAGGCGGCGCTCATGCCGGTGGTGTTCACCAGCGCGATCGGTCTCGGCGCCGGCCCCGGCAGCGGCACGATCGGCATCGGGATCACGCAGACGCCGCAGGTGGTCCTGGACTGCCAGGTGACCGACGACGCCGACGGCCTGACGGTCAACTGGGACGTGCGACAGGGGGTCTTCCCGGACGGGCTCGTCGAGGACATGTTCGCCGCGCTACGGACCCTGCTCGGCCGGCTGGCCGACGGTGACGAGGCGTGGGACGAGACCGAGCCGGTCGCGCTGCCGCAGTGGCAGACGAGCGAGCGGACCCGGGTCAACGACACCGCCGCCCCGCTGCCGGACTCCCTGCTGCACCACGGGATTCTGCGAGAGGCGGCGCACACGCCGGACGCGACGGCCGTGGTCGGCGCGACCGGCTCGCTGAGCTACCACGAGCTGGTGCTGCGCGCCGCCTCGGTTGCCGAAGTCCTGCGCGCCGGGGGCTGCGCGCCGGGTGAGCGGGTCGCGATCGTCATGGACAAGGACATCGAGCAGGTCGTCGCGGTGCTCGGCGTGCTGCTCGCCGGTGGCGTGTACCTGCCACTGGACACCACTCAGCCGCAGCTGCGCCGGGACAAGGTGCTCGCCGACGCCGGGGTCCGGCAGGTGCTCACCCAGTCGTGGGTCCTGGCCCGCACAGCGCTCCCCGCCGACCTGCGGGCGTCCGAGGTGGACACCCTGGCGCCGGCCACGGAGCCGCCGGCCGTCGAAGCGGGCGATCCGGACGCTCCGGCGTACGTGATCTATACATCCGGCTCCACCGGCGACCCGAAGGGTGTGGTGATCACCCACGGGGCGGCGCTGAACACCATCGTGGACATCAACGCCCGCTTCGGAATCGCCGCCGACGACCGGGTGCTCGGTCTGGCCCAGCTCGGCTTCGATCTGTCGGTGTACGACATCTTCGGCCCGCTCGCGGTCGGTGCGACGCTGGTACTGACTGATCCGGCCCGGGGCGCCGACCCGTCGCACTGGGCCGGCCTGGTCGCCGAGTACGGCGTCACGGTGTGGAACTCGGTGCCCGCCCAACTGCAGATGCTCGCCAACTACCTTGAGACCGAACCCGTGGCGGTCGGCTCGCTGCAACTGGCGATGCTGTCCGGCGACTGGATCCCGGTGACCCTTCCCGCCCAGATCGGCCGGTTCGAACCCGACCTGACGCTGGTCTCTCTCGGCGGCGCGACCGAAGCGTCGATCTGGTCGATCCACCACCCGATCACCGACGTCGACCCGGCATGGACCAGCATCCCCTACGGCACCCCTCTGGTGAACCAGGGCTTCCGGGTACTCGACGAGGCACTGCGGGACGCCCCCGTCTGGACGGTCGGCGAGCTGTACATCACCGGCGCCGGCCTGGCCGCCGGTTACCTGGGTGACCCCGAGCTGACCGCGGCGCGGTTCTTCGACCACCCCGTCGACGGGCAGCGGATGTACCGCACCGGCGACCTGGGGCGCTACCTGCCGGGCGGAGAGATCGAGTTCCTCGGCCGCGAGGACGGGCAGGTGAAGATCCGCGGACACCGCATCGAGCTCGGCGAGGTCGAGGCGGCGCTGCTGGCCCACCCGGCGGTGGGCGCGGCCGCCGCGGTGGTGTCCGGGACCGGGCATTCCGACCGGGCACTGCTCGGATTCGTCGAAGCCGCCCGCGGTTCCCGTACCGACGAGGTGGACACGGCGCGGCTGGGTGCGATCGTGCGCCGGTTCGCCTCCGAGCAGGTACGCGATCTCGACACCGACCACGTCGCCGGGCATGTGCGCGACCTGCACCGGGCCGCGCTCGCGTCCATGCTCAACGTACTTGTCTCCGCCGGCCTGTTCGCCGAAGGGCGGGCGCACACCGCCGAGGAGGTGCTGGCCGCGGCGAAGGTGAGCGAGCGTCACCACTGGCTGGTGCGCCGCTGGCTCGAACTGCTCGCCGACGCCGGATGGCTGGAGCCCGAGGCGGACACCCGGCGGTACCGGCGGGTGCGGGACGTGGACGACCGGACGGTCGGCGAGGCGTGGCAGCGGGTCGAGCAGCGCGCCGCCGAGGGGCTGTGCACGCCGGAGTTCGTGCGCTACCACCGTGAGCACGTCGACCGGCTTGCGGCGCTGCTCGCCGACGAGCAGAACCCGTTCGAGCTGCTGTTCCCCGAGGGCCGCCAGGAGGTCGCGCACGCGGTCTACCGCGACGACTCGATCGCCCGGCACAACAACCAGGCCGTCGCCGCGCTGCTGAACCGGATCGCCGCCGCGCACGACGCAACGCTGCAGGTGCTGGAGATCGGCGCGGGCACCGGGGCCACCACCGCCGCGGTCCTCCCGGTGCTCGACGGCCATCAGGTGGACTACCTGTTCACCGACCTGACCGCCTTCTTCCTGGCCGAGGCGCGCGAACGCTTCGGCGACCGGCCGTGGCTGCGGTTCGCCCTGTTCGACCTGGACGCCGACCACCGGGCCCAGGGCCTCGCACCGAACTCTGCCGACGTGGTGCTGTGCGCCGGCATGCTCAGCAGCACGCAGGACGTCGAGGCGGCGGTGGCGGCCGCCGTGGACCTGCTGGCGCCCGGCGGATGGCTGGTGTTCACGGAACCGACCGAGGATCACCCGCACGTGCTGCTCACCCAGGGTTTCATGATGGATCCGGCGGGCGGTGACCGCGCGCACGGTGGCACCAAGTTCCTTTCGCGCCGGCGGTGGCGCGAGGTGATCGAAGCCGCGGGCGGCGAGCTGGTGCTGAGCCTGCCCGATGACGACCACCCGATGGCGGCGCAGGGCATCCACGCGTTCGCCGCGCGCTTCAAGACCGACCGACGGCCGGTGACCGCCGAGGAGCTGACCGCCTTTCTGGCGCAGCGGCTGCCGTCGCACATGGTCCCGGCGCACATGCAGGTGGTCGACGAGCTTCCGCTCACCGGCAACGGGAAGATCGACCGGCGGACGCTGTCCGGCTGGCGGCCGGCGATCACCTCGGCGGCCGACCAGGACCAGGGCGGTTCGGCCGACGAGCTGGAGAGCCGGCTGTGCGCGCTGTGGGCGAACGCGCTCGGCATCGCCAGGATCGGCCGGGACGAGAACTTCTACGACCGCGGGGCCGACTCGCTGATCCTCGCCCGAGTGGCCGGCCGACTGCGCGAGGAGATACCTGAGGCGGAGCCGGTCGCCTACGACACCCTGCTGCGCCAGATGCTCAACGAGCCGACGGTCGCCGCGCTCGCCCGCTCGCTGCGCTCCGGCACCGCCGCGCAGGATGTGCCCGGGACGACGGGACCAGCGGCCTCGGCCGCAGAGCCGTCCTCGTGGCGCGGTGAGCGCGGCAACTCGCTGCTGATCCCGTTCGGCGGCAGCGGCGACGGACCGGTACGGGTGATGTTCCACGCGGCCCTTGGCACCCTGGACTACTTCCAGCACCTGGGCCGCGCGATGGCCGCGCAGGACCTCGGCCCGGTCGTCGGGTTCGCCGTCGCGGACACCGAGGAGTACCTGGCGATCGAGCCCAAGGACCTGGTGCACCGGGTCGCCGACGACTACACCCAGCGGCTCGTCGACGAGGGGTACACCCGGTTCCAGCTGGTCGGCTACTGCCTCGGTGGGCTGCTTGCCACCGAGGTGGCACGGCGGCTGCAGGAGCGCGGCATGGACGTCGTGGACCTGGCGCTGGTCGACAGCATCCCGATGTTCGTGGAGACCGACGAGGAGCTGGCCTTCGAGTCGATCTTCGTGCCGAACCTGAACCTCGACCCGGTGACCACGGTCTTCGGCGCGGGCGTCGAGCACGCCGACGTGTACCGGGCGATCGAGAAGCTGATGACGGACTACGACCGCAAGGTGCCGGCGGGTGCGATGGCCAGGCTGACCGGGGATCTGGGCCTGGAGGCCGTGGCCGCCGCAGTGCGCGAGCGGTCGCGGATCAGCCAGGACGAGCGGCTCGCGGCCTACGCGCGGGCCGCGGCGAACCAGGCCGGGGTGCCGGTGGGACCGGAGCTGGTACCGGCTCTGTTCCGGGTCTGCCGCCACAGCATGCGCGCCGCGCGGTTCGACCCCGAGCCGTACGTCGGCGACATGACCTTCCTGCGCTGCACCGAGCAGCAGTCGTTCGGGATCACCGCCGGGGTGGGGCACCTGGCCGCCCCGTTCTGGGCGGACACCTGCCTCGGCGAATTCACCGTCGTGGACGTGCCGGGCAACCACTTCAGCGTCATCGAGCCGCCACACGTCCAGGTGGTGGCCGAGCACCTGGCCGGGCCGCTGCGGGGTGAGTCGTGATCGGTGTCCTCGGCGGCTACGGCGATGTGGGAGCCTGCGCCTCGCGCGAGCTGGTCCGGCTCGGGCTGGGTCCGCTGCGCGTCGGCGGGCGCGACCTCGCGGCGGGACGCCGGTTCGTCGCCGGGCTCGGTACGCCAGAGGCCGTGGCCCAGGCCGTCGACTTCACCGACGAGGCGTCACTCCAGCGGTTCGCCGACGGCTGCCGGATCCTGGTCAACTGCGCCGGCCCGTCCCACGCCGTCGCCGATCGCGCGGCACGTGCGGCGCTGCGGGCCGGGGCCCACTACGTGGACGCGGCCGGCGACGACGCGCTGTTCGCCGCGCTCGACCCGGACGCCTGGTCCGAGCGGGCGGCGGTGCTGTCGGCCGGGCTGAGCCCAGGGCTCACCGGGCTCCTGCCGCGCTGGGCCGCCGCCCGGGGCTTCGCCGAGGTGCACGGCATGACCTGCTACTTCGGACTGCTGGACCACTTCACCGAGGTGGCCGCGGACGACTACCTCCAGGGCGCCGCCGACGGGGTGAGCGAGCCCCTGGCCGCCTGGCGCGACGGCCGGCGAAGGCCGGGCGCGCTGCGCCGACGCACCGAAGACCGGGTGCCGTGCTATCCCGGCGCGGCGACGCTGCTGCCCCAACTGCCCACCGAGGGCGAGCGGCTGGCCCGGGCGCTCGGAATCACCCGAGGGGACTGGTACACGGTGGTGGCGGGCGAGCACGTACGCGCCGCGTTCGACCGGGTGCGCGCCCTGGACCGGCGGGACGCGGTGGCGGCACTGCGCCGCGGCAGCCTGCTGGACCTGGCAGGACGCGAGCCCTATGTGGTGCTGCTGGCGCAGCTTGACGGGCTGTCGCAGGGCAGGCAGGTCACCGCGACAGCGGTCCTGCGCGGTCGGCGCAACTGCGAGCTGACCGGTGCCGTCACCGCGACCGCCACGCTTGCTGTGGACCGGGGCGAGGTGCCGGCAGGGCGGCACTTCGCGGCCGGGGCACTTGACCCGGTGTCCGCCATGGACCGGCTGCGTGCGGGCGGTGCGGTGACCGAGCTGTCGGTGCTGGACGCCGCGATCGAGGAACTGGGCGCCGTCGAGGAGGGCGTGCTGTGACGGACACCCTGCGGATCGCGTTGCACGGCGACGGTTTCGGCTCCGTTCACCGCCGCGCGCTCGGGAGGGCGGGGCTCGACCGCGCCGAGGAACCCTCGGACGGCGGCGCCTGCTGGGTGGCCGGGTCCCGAGTCGCCGCCGAGCTGCTGCGGCGCGGGATCGCGGTGCTGGCCGAGCAGCCGATGGGGCAGGAGGAGCTGGCCGGATGCGTGCGGCAGGCACACCGCTCGGGGGTGGTGTTCCGGCTCGCGGATCCGCTGTCCCGGCTTCCCACGGTCCTGCGGTTCGCCGGTGCCGCGCGGGCGTTGCGGGCGCGGGCGCCGATCGCCTACGTGGCGGCGTCGTGCGCCCGCGACTCGCTGCCCGCGCTGGTGCGGGTGCTCGGCGACGTGCTCGGCACCTTGCGGCCATGGGATTTCGACACCCTGGCGGACCCGCTCGGTACGTCGAGCGTGCTCGGCGGGCGCCTGGCGGATGTGCCGATCTCCCTGCGGGTGAGGGAGGAGCGGCCGCCGGGTGCGATGCCGGACATCGAGATGGTGCTGGGCGCCGCCGGTGGTGAGCTGGCGCTGACGAGCGTGTGCGGTCCAGTGGTCTGGACCTCGGGCACGGAGCGGGTACCGCTCGGGGATCCGGGCGGCCGGGATGACTGGACAGCTGCCGTGGAGGCCGAGCTTCGGGCGTTCGCCCAGGCCGTGCGAGGGTCGGGTGCGGCCGCCTCGGACGTCCAGCAGCAACTCACGTGCTGCCGGCTGCGGGAGGACGTGCTGGCCGCGCTCGGTCCGGCGCCCGAGGCAGCGACGGTCGGCGTTTTGGCCGCCGAGCTCGCAGCGGCGGCCGTCGAGGCCGCGGACGAGGACGCCCGGGCACTCCCGGACGAACTGCCCACGGCGGTTGAGACGCACGAGGCGGGGCTCACCGGCGTACCGGATCCGGAAGCCATCGCAGGCCTTCCCGCGGCCATGGAGCGGCTGGGAGAGATCAGCCTGGCCGCCGTGGCCGACCTGCTCTCCAAGGCGCTGCCCGGGGACGAGGCGAGGACCGAGGAGGAGATCACCGCCGTTCTCGGCGCGGCACCGAGACACGCGTGGCTGGTGCGGCGCTGGCTGCTCGCACTGACCTCACGAGGCGTCCTCCTCCAGGAGTCCGGCCGGTACCGCGTCGAGGCGATTCCGGTCGGCACCCGTGACGGCATGCGGGACGCCTACGCGAGGCTGGGGTTCCCGCCCGCCATGGCGCGGTTCCACGAGGCCGCGCTGGACGAGCTGCCCCGGCTGGTCCGTGACGAGGTGGCGGTGCAGCACGTGCTGTTCGCCGAGGGGCAGGTGCTCTCGGCGCTGTCGGCCTACCAGGACAACGTGTTCACCGGGTATCTGAACACCGCGTGCGGGTACCTGCTGGCCCGCTGCCCGCGCCCGGAGGGCGGGCCGCTGCGTGTGGTCGAACTCGGCGGCGGGGCCGGGCTGAGCACCGGCGCCGCACTGCGGTCGCTGTCCGGCCAAGCGGTCGACTACCTGTTCACCGACGTCTCCCGCATGTTCACCGTGGCGGCGCGTGAGCGCTTCGGTGACCACCCCGGGCTGCGCTACGGGCTGATCGATGTCGACACAGACTTCGCCGCGCAGGGCGTGACTCCGGCGACGGCGGACGTCGTGCTCGCCGGGAACGTGCTGCACAACGCGATGCACGTGGGGCGCACACTGCGCCGGATCCGACGCGCGTTGGCGCCGGGCGGCTGGCTGGTGTTCACGGAGTCGACGCGGGAGAACGACGCGGTCCTCACCTCGATGCAGTTCCTGCTGTCCGCCCCGCCGGGCCGGCCGCGCGTGGGCAGCGAGGACCGACGCGCCGGCTCCGGTCAGGTCTTCGTCGACGCCGAGGGGTGGCGGCGGGAGCTGGTCGCCGCCGGCTTCGTCCCGCATTTCGTCCTCCCTGACGCACGGTCGCCGCTCGCGGTGGCCGGCCAGCACCTGTTCTTCGCCACCGCGAGCTGACCATCAGGAGAGCCCCCTTGACGACACCCATCATCGACGGCCTCGAACGTCTCGCCGACCGCCCCGCCCTCGTGTACGAGGGCCGGGTGTGGACGGGCGCGGACGTGCTGGAGGAGGCCCGCCTCACCGGCCCGAGGCCGCCCGGCTCCGCCGGACCCGAGGCGCTCTTCGCCCACCTGGCCGCCGCCCTGGACGGCCGCGACTCCGGATCCCTGGCTGTGCTGCGCGCCGCGCTCGGCGACGATCCGGTGAAGGTCGTGATCGCGGCACCACCCGCGGGCTTCGGCGGTGACGCGGCGCTGGCGAGTTGGAGCTCGGGCGCCACGGTCCACCTCGGCGACGGACTGACCCCTGCCGAGGCACTGACGCTGCTGGAACACACCGCTGCGGACCGCGCCGTGCTCCCGGCGGCCCTGTTGCGCGAGCTGGTCGCCCACCCGGCCGCGACCATCACCGAGCTGTCGGCGGTACGGCGGGTGGTGCACGACGGCGGACCGGTCGACGTGGCCGGTGTGTTCGACGCGGAGACCGTCGGCGTGGACACCGGGCTCGACGAACGGACCGTGGCGCGACTGGCCGCCGAGACCGCGGCCGCGGCCGACGACGAGCTCGCCGGAATCGACCTGGCCGAGGCGGTCGCCGCCGTGGAACGGCTCGGCGCCACCGCCCTGCTGTCGATGCTCAACTCCCTGCGCCGCAACGGGTTGTTCACCTCGCCCGATGCCGCACACACCGAGGACGAGGTGCTCGCCGGAGCGCGGGTCGCCGCTGAGCACCGGCCGCTGATCCGCCGCTGGCTGCGGGTGCTGGCCGAGCAGGGGATGATCCACCGCGACGGGGACCGGCTGTGTGCCGCGATCGACGCCGAGTACTACTCCGACACCGCGCTCGAACGTGACTGGAAGGACGTCGAGCAGGCCTGGCTGGCCACGGCGGGTGCCGCCGGCACCCTCGACTACGCGCGGCGCAACGCCGAACGCCTGCCGGAGCTGATGACCGGGGCGGTGCAGGCGGTGCTGCTGCTGTTCCCGCAGGGGCGTACCGACCTCGCCAGGGCCCTGTACCGGGAGAGCGTCACCGCCCGCTACCAGCACCGGGCGGTGAGCGCCTTCGTGAGCGGGGTCGGGAGGGAATCGCGACGGCGGCTGCGGATCCTGGAGGTGGGAGCCGGTACCGGAGCGACGTCCGAGGTGCTGCTGCCCGCCCTGTCCGGCATGGACGTCGACTACCTGTACACCGACGTGTCACGGTACTTCCTGGACGCCGCGGCCGAGTACCTCGCGCCCTACCCATGGGTGCGTACCGGCCTGTTCGACATCGACGAGCCCCCGCGCGAACAGGGCTTGGCACCGCACTCCTTCGACGTCGTGGTCGGCGGCGGCGTGCTGAACGCCGCGCGTGACACCGACGCCTCGGTCGGGTGGCTGACCGAACTGCTGGAGCCCGGCGGGTGGCTGGTGATCACTGAACCCACCGTCGAGGAGTTCTGGGTGATGGCCTCGCAGGCGTTCATGCTGCCGGCCGCCGACGACGAGCGGGCCGACTCCGGTTCGACGTTTCTCACGCTGCCCCAGTGGAACCGGGTGCTCGACGACGCCGGTCTTGAGCGGGTCCTCGGCCTGCCCACCCCCAGCCACCCGCTGCAGCGGCTCGGCCACCGTGTCTTCGCCGCCCGCGCGCCCCGCCCCGCCGACTCCCGCGCCGCCGGCTTCCCCACCGAACGAGAGGACGATCACGCATGAGCACCCCGATTCCCTACCCTTTCAACGACTTTCACGGCATCGAGCTCGCGCCCGAGTATGCGTCGGCGCTGTCCGCGTCGGAGCTGACCCGGGTCAAGCTGCCGCAGGGTGAACCGGCCTGGCTGGTCACCCGTTACGAGGATGCGCGGCTGGTGCTCTCCGACCGGAGGTTCAGTCGCGCCGAGGCCGCCGACCGGGACGCGCCGCGCGCCATGCCCCGGACGGCGGGCGGGATCGTGATGATGGATCCGCCGGAGCTGACCCGTATCCGCAACCTGGTCACCAAGGCGTTCACCACCCGGCAGGTGGAGCGGCTGCGTCCGCACGTGCGCCGGCTCGCGGGCGAGCTGATCGACGCGATGGAGGCCGCGGGCCGACCCGCCGACCTGGTACGGGACTTCGCGCTGCCGATCCCGATGTCGGTGATCTGTGAGCTGCTCGGCGTCCCCGTCGAGGACCAGCCGAAGTTCAAGGGGTGGAACGACTCCCTGCTGTCGACCGGCGCCGGTACCGCCGAGCAGACCCGGCGCAACCTCGGCGAGCTGTCGCAGTACATCCTGGGGCTGATCGCCAAGCGCCGGGCCGAGCCGGGCGAGGACCTGATGAGCGCGCTCATCGAGGCCCGCGATGTGGACGACCGGCTGACCGAGATCGAGATGGTGCAACTGTGCATAGCCATCCTGATCGCCGGCTACGAGGCGACCGCCTCGCAGATCCCCAACTTCGTGGTGGCGCTGCTCGACCACCCCGAGCAGTTCGCGCGTCTCAGGGCGGACCCCGACCTGATGCCCGGCGCCGTCGAGGAGTTGCTGCGGTTCGTCCCGCTGGCCTCCAGCGCGATGTTCCCGCACTACGCGCTGGAGGACGTCCAGGTGGGCGGCACGCTGGTGCGCAAGGGAGAGCCGGTGTTCGTATCGATCGGTGCGGCCAACCGGGACGGGCAGCGGTTCGACGAGCCGCAGCGGCTCGACCTCGACCGTGACGCGCGCGCACACCTCGCGTTCGGCCACGGCATGCACCACTGCATCGGGTCCTCGCTGGCCCGGGTGGAACTCACGGAGGCGATGCGGGTGTTGGTGACCCGGCTGCCGGGGCTGCGGATCGACGGCGACATCGAGTGGAAGACCGCCACGTTCTTCCGCGGGCCCCGGCGCATGCCGGTCACCTGGTGACGGTCCTACCGCGACAGCAGCGCCGCCAGCGCGCGCTTGTTGACCTTGCCCAGACCGGTACGGGGAAAGGAGTCCAGCACCTCGATCCGGTCCGGCAGCTTGAACGCGGCCAGGCCGAGGCCGGTCAGATAGGTGGTCAGCTCGGCGCGCGTCGGCGGCGTTCCGCGGGCGATGACGCAGGCGCAACTGCGCTCGCCGAGCGCATCGTCGGGGATGCCGACGATCGCCACGTCGTGCACCGAGGGATGGCCGAGTACGAGGTTCTCCACCTCCTCGACGGGGACCTTGTCCCCGCCGCGGTTGATCACGTCCTTGATCCGCCCCTCCACCACGAGGTGCCCGCTGGGCAGCCGCCGCACCAGGTCGCCGCTGCGGTAGAAGCCGTCCGCGGTGAACGCGCTTCGGTTGTACTCCTCGGCCCGGTAGTAGCCCCGCAGTGTGTACGGGCCGCGCACCTGCAACTCGCCCACCTCGCCGGGGGCGACCTCGGCATCGTTCTCGTCGACGAGGCGTATCTCGTCGTCCTCGGCGAGGGGGCGGCCCTGGGTGTCGAGCACCAGCTCGTCCGGGTCGTTCAGCCGGGTGAAGTTCAGCAGTCCCTCGGCCATGCCGTAGACCTGCTGTATCCGGCAGTTCAGGAGGGGCCCGACGCGTACGGCGGCCTCGGCCTTGAGCCGCGAACCGCCGACCTGCAGCAGCTCCAGGCTGCTCAGGTCGGCGTCGGTCCACTCCGCGGCCTCCAGCCACAGCAGCACCAGCGGCGGGACCAGCGCGGTCACGGTGATCCGTTCGCGCTCGATGAGCGTGAACGCGTCGTCCGGGCTGGGCGTCGGGCAGAACACCACCGTGCCGCCGGCGTGCAGGGTGCCGAACGCCCCCGGGCAGCCCAGCGGGAAGTTGTGCGAGATCGGCAGCGCGACCAGGTACCGGGTGTCTGCGTCGAGTCCGGCGACCTCGCTGCTCGCTCGCGCGTTGTAGGCGTAGTCGTCGTGCGTCCGGGGGATCAGCTTCGGCAGCCCGGTGGTGCCGCCCGACAGCAGCAGGAGCGCCACGTCCGACGGATCGGGCTCCGGAAGGTCCACCGCGCGGTCGCCGCGCTCCAGCTCGGACAGCGCGGTGAACTCCTCGGCCTCGCCGACGACGATCACGTGCCGAAGGCCGGGGACCTGCTCGCGCACCGTCCTGGCGAGCGGGCGGTAGTCGAAGCCGACGTGGGTGTCGGTGATGACGTACGCGACCGCCTCGGACAGCCGCGCGAGGTGGGCGATCTCGGTCTGCCGGTGCGCGGGCAGCGCGAGGACCGGCACCGCGCCGATCCGGAACAGCGCGAAGCACAGCGGCATGAATGCGCCGATGTTCGGCAGCTGCACCAGGACGCGGTTCCCCGGGCCGAGTCCGAGCCGGCCCAGACCGGCGGCCAACCGGTCGGCGTGCGCGTCGAGTTCGGCGTACGTCCAGCGCCGTTCACCGTCGACGACGGCCACACGGTCTGGCCGCGCCTTCGCCCACTCGCGCAGCATCGCGCTCAGCGTGGTCCCTCGCCAATACCCGCGCTCGCGGTAGCGGGCGGCGAGATCACCGGGCCACTCGACGAATCCAGGCAGCATCAGCGGTCCTCCTGAAGAGTGCTCGACAAGATTAGTTAGGGCAGGCTAACTTCTTGTTCATTGTCCAAGCCGGTTGAGTCTGATCCTAACCACACGCCGAACCGAGGAGTACTGAGAAAACGATGAGCAGTTCCGAGGAGGACGGGAACGCACCGCGGACACCGAACGGCCTGCGCCAGGTGATGGAGTTGGTGAGTCTGTCGCCTCCGGTTCGCGCCGGCCTCACCAGGGCCGCCGGGCTGAGCGTGCTGTCCGGCATCGCCGGTGTCGCCGGATTCGTCTGCCTGGGCCTCGCGGTCGGTGAGCTCTTCGACCCGGCGCCGTCGGGCCGGGTCGTGGGGTGGTGGGCGGCGGGTGCGCTGGCCGGCCTGGCCGGCGCGTTCGGGGCGCGGTGGCTGGCCGAGGGCACCACCCACGAGGCGAGTTTCGAACTGGAGGTGACCCTGCGCCGCACGCTAGCCGACGCCCTGGCCCGGATGCCGCTCGGCGAGGTGCACCGGCTGGGATCCGGACGGCTGAAGAAGGTCATGCAGGACGACGTGAAGGCGCTGCACAGCGTCGTGGCCGACGCGCTGCCGTTCGTCGGGTCCAGCGTGGCACAGCCGGTCGCGGCGCTCGTCGCGCTCGGCATCGTGCAGTGGCGGCTGCTCGCCGCGGTGCTGCTGATCGTGCCGCTCGCGATGGTCTGCATGTCCTTCATGACCCGCGACTACGCCGAGCAGCGAGACCGCTACAACCGCGCCAACGAGGACGTCAACGCCGCGGTCGTGGAGTTCGTACAGGGCATGCCGGTGGTCCGCACCTTCGACGACGGCCGGACCTCGTTCGGGCGGTACTCCGGCGCCGTCCGGTCCTTCACGGTCGCGGTCGGGGACTGGATCGCGACGACCCGCGCCTCCGGCATCGTGACGCAGCTGTTCATCGTGCCGCTGCCCACGCTGCTCATCGTCGCCGCCACCGCGGTGCCGATGCTGACGGCCCACTGGATCACCACGACCGAGCTGCTGGTGGCCCTGCTGATCGGTGCCATGCCGATCGAGGCCATCGCCCCGCTGATGCACCTCAACGGCTACCTCAACGATTCGAAGGCGGCCGCGGCGCGCATCGCGGAGGTACTGGCCATCCCGCCGCTGCCGGAACCGCAGAGCCCGTGCGTGCCGGAGGACTCGTCGATCTCGCTGCGCGGCGTCACGTTCAGCTACGCCGGCGACCGGGGTCGGCCCGCGCTGGACACCGTGGACCTCGACATCCCGTCGGGTACGGTGTGCGCGCTGGTCGGCCCGTCGGGCTCCGGCAAGTCCACGGTGGCGCGGCTCGTGCCGCGCTTCTACGACGTGCAGGAAGGCTCGGTCCGAGTCGGCGGCGTCGACGTGCGCGACATCCGCAGCGACGTGCTGCTGCGACATGTCGCGCTGGTCTTCCAGGAACCGTTCCTGGTCAGCGGGACGATCGCGGAGAACATCCGGCTGTCCAGGCCGGACGCGACGGATGACGAGGTGCACGCGGCCGCGCGCGCCGCGGCCGCGCACGACTTCATCGTCGGCGAACTGCCCGACGGCTACGACTCCGTGGTGGGCGAGCGCGGTGGCCTGCTCTCGGGCGGCCAGCGGCAGCGGATCACGATCGCGCGGGCGATCCTCTCCGACGCGCCGATCGTGATCCTCGACGAGGCCACCTCGTTCGCGGACCCGGAGAACGAGGCGGTGATCCAGGAAGCGCTGGGCCGGCTGACCCAGGGCCGCACCGTCCTGGTGATCGCCCATCGGCTCTCCACGATCACCGACGTGGACCAGATCGTGGTCCTGGACGGCGGGAAGATCGTCGAGCGCGGCCGGCACGCCGAACTCGCCGCAGCCGGCGGGCGCTACGCCGCACTGTGGGAACGCCACGCGAAGGCGTCGGCCTGGGGACTGTCGGGCAACCGGACCATGGAGGCCAACCGATGACTCGCATCCTGCGTCTCATGCTGACCGCGGCGGGGCCCTACGCCCCGCAGTTCCGCGCGACGCTGCGTGTCTCGCTCGCCGCGACCGCCGTGCAGACGGCCGCGTACGCGGTGTTCGTCCCCCTGCTCACCGTGCTGTCCACCGACCCGGTGGACAGCGGGCGCGCCTGGATATGGGTGGGCGTACTGGCGGCGCTCGTGGTCACCGAGGCGGTGCTGCGGATCCGCGAGATGGGCTTCACGTACGACTACTGGCATCTGGTCACCGAGGACGCGCGGCTGCGACTGGGCGCCTCGCTGCGGTCGATGCCACAACAGGAACTGTCCCGGCGCGCCGCCGGCGACCTCACCACGGTCGTCGGGCACAACGTGACCAGCGCGGCCACCGCGATCTCCTCGCTGGCGGCGCTGTTCGTCAGACTGATCACGGTTCCGCTGTTGCTCGGCATCCTGGTGCTGGCGCTGGACTGGCGGCTCGGAGCGGTTCTCGTGGTCGCGACGCTTGCCGCGATCCCGCTGGTGCGCACCGTGCAGCGGCGCTCCAACGCCGGGTACCGCGGCGTGAACACCGCCGACGCCGCGGCGTCGGACCGCATCGTCGAGTACGTACAAGGCCTGCCGGTGCTGAAGGCGACCGGTCAGGCCGGGGCGGACTCGCCGCGGCTGCTGCCCGCGCTGCGGCACCAGCACGAGGCCCAGGCGGCGGCCACCCGCTCGGCGTCGATCCCGGTCGCCGGAGCGCAGTTGCTGGTCCAGGCGGCGATCGTGGCGCTGGTCTCGGCCGGTGCGGCGCTGGTGCTGGACGCGAGCCTGTCACTGCCGCTGCTGGTGGCGATCACGGTGACCGCGGCCCGGTTCGCCGAGCCGCTGGCGCTCGCGTCCGCGATGACGCAACTGTTCGAGATGGCCGAGGCGGCGCTCAGCCGGATCAGTGACGTGCTCGCCGTCGAACCGTTGCCGGTCAAGCCGGGCGGAACGCTGCCCGAGGCGTTCGACATCCGCTTCGAGGACGTGGAGTTCACCTACCGCGGTCAGTCCGAGCCCACCCTCGCGGGCGTGACCTTCGAGGTCCCCGAGCGCAGCTTGACCGCGCTCGTCGGCCCGTCCGGCTCGGGCAAGACCACGGTGACGAAACTGATCACCCGGTTCGCCGACCCGACGTCGGGCACGGTGCGGCTCGGCGGGATCGATGTCTGCGCCGTGGATCCGGACGAACTGCTGCGTCATATCGCCGTGGTGTTCCAGGACGTGTACCTGTTCGACGACACGATCCGCGCGAACATCGCGATGGGCCGCCCGGACGCCACCCAGGCAGAGATCGAGGCGGCGGCGCGCGCGGCCAACGTGCACGAGTTCATCGCCGGGCTGCCGCTGGGGTTCGACACCAGGGTCGGCGAGATCGGGTCCGCGCTGTCGGGCGGCGAACGCCAGCGGATCTCCATCGCCCGGGCGATCCTCAAGGACGCCCCGGTCGTCCTGCTCGACGAGCCGACTGCCGCGCTGGACAGCGAGTCGGAGGTCGTCGTCCAGGAGGCGATCGAGGCGCTGGTGGCAGGCAAGACCGTGGTGGTGATCGCCCATCGCCTGTCCACGATCGTCGGCGCCGACCAGATCCTGGTGATCGAGGACGGCGGGGTCGCCCAGCGAGGCACACACACCGAGCTGATCGCCGATCCCGGCGGCCGCTACGCCCGCATGTGGGCGGCGCAGGCCCGGGCTCGTGAATGGCACGTGCCGGCAGCATAGGGCCTTCCCGGACCGGATGGGGCGCCCGCGCGTACGGGGCTGCGGTCATGACCGCAGCCCCGTACGCGCGGGCATGCGCGGCGAGGCCGCTAACGGGACCGGATCTGCTCCAAGCGGGCGGCTATCCCGTCAAGTGTGCGCTCCACGGCGTAGTCGTAGAAGCTCGCGTAGAACCCGGCGAGCTGATCCGGCTGCCCCGAAACCTCCTCCACGAAGGCGCCCATCGCCGCCAGACCCGGCAGGTCCTCGCGGGTGCGCGACTGTGCGTACAGCTCCGACATCTTGGCGCGCAGCTCGGGACTGCGTTCGCGGTCGTCCTCGATCGCCACGAGCTGGCAAGCGGTGCTCAGCAGCACGTTGTAGGCGAGCACGCTCTCCTTGCCGAAACCCGCCTCCTGCAGCAGCGTCACGCCCCGGTCGATGATCGGTGCGGCCCGCTCGACGCCCGGGCCGTGCGCGGCGAGGCGCCGGGCCACCCCCGGGTACCGGCGCAGCACCCCGCGCAGCCCGCTGAGCAGCACACGGAACCAGTCGCGCCACGGCAGCGCGGTCGGCGGCACCGGGAGCATGCCGACCACCCGATCGAGCACCGCGTTCACCACGGCCTCCCGATCGCCGACGTGGTGGTACACCACGGTCGGATACGCCTCGATCGCGGTGGCGAGCTGGCGCACCGTCCAGTTGTCCAGACCATGCGTCTCGGTCAGGATCAGCGCCTGGTCGACGATCTTCTCGGCGGTGACTGCGGGAAGCCCCGCGGCCCAGCGTGAGCGCGGGCGGGAATCAGGGATCGAGGCTCGTGGTGCCATGGAGAAACCTTAGCGGAGCGCCGACGGCGAGCTGTACGGCGTCCAACAGATGGCGGCGCCCACCCCCTCCGAGGTGGGGCTGTGTCAGGATCCAGGGCGAGCCGCGGCGGCTCGGCCACCGGGTCGCTTCTGCCACGATCCGCCGAGTTCTGCGCCGCCTCGGCCTGCCGCCCGCACCCCAGCGCGCCTGTGAGCAAAGCCGGCGGACCTTCCTCCACGCGCAGGCTCACACGCTGCTTGCCCGCGACTTCATGCATGTGGACACCGTCTTCCTCCAGCGCCGGTACGTCTTCTCCGTCATGGAGATCAAGACCAGGCGCGTCCACCTGCTCGGCGTCACAGCCCACCCCACGGGCAAGTGGGTGGCCCAGCCGGCCCGCAACTTGCTGATGGACCTGGGCGACAGAGCCGGCGACTTCCGGTTCCTCATCCGCGACGGCGACGCGAAGTTCACCGCCGCCTTCGATGCCGTCTTCGCCGGCAACGTCACGACCGTGATTCCGATCCCGCCGCAGAGCCCCGCGCTCGAACGCCATCGCGGAACGATGGATACGCACCGTGCGCGCCGAATGCACCGACCGGCTGCTCATCGCTGGTGAACGCCATCTGCGCGCCGTGCTCGGCGAGTACGCCGAGCACGGCAACGCCGGGCGAGCCCACCGCGGCTTGGACCTGCGCGCCCCGGACGACGAACCGAGCGTCATCCCCATGCCCGGAGCCCATCACCGTGTCCCCATTGGCAACGAATCCGATGGCGCGCCCTCGTCTCCGCCTGCCGCACCCTGGCGCTGACCGCCACGCTGGGCGCGCCTGGCCGCGCCGCCACCAGAGACTTCAGCCAGTACATCGGCCTGGACGCCGTCCGTAGTCGGCCGCCTCTCCGGCCCGGACGATATTGCCTGCATCACCATTCCGGAGGCGGCCGACCCCGACGCTTCCCGAGCGCAGCTTCAGGCGGTCCGTGGCGGGCTTCCCGTCGGGCTTCAGCGTCCAGGAGTCGCCCGAACAGTCAGCTCGGTGAACACCACGGCGTCCAGGTCGGTCTTGTTGTGCGGGGCGAACGCGCGCTGGTCAACTTCTTCAGCAAGGGAGCCCGCTCCGGGTCCGCCCAGTCGGGTCGGAGCTCGGCGAGCTGCTCCCCGTTCAGCTTGATGCCCCTATGGATGTCAAGTCGCGTCTCGGGCTGGTCCTGTGGGATCTGCCGCCGGGTTTGCGGGGACAATGAGCCGGTAGATCTCTCGGG